>JADGAT010000028.1:0-45545 GCA_015231885.1 SAR324 cluster bacterium | reverse complement strand
TCGGTTTTTCTACTTCAGCTTTCTTAGGCGGAGCTTCTTTCGGTTTTTCTACTTCAGCTTTCTTAGGCGGAGCTTCTTTCGGTTTTTCTACTTCAGCTTTCTTAGGCGGAGCTTCTGTTGGCTGAGGTAGGGTCGACAAATCAGCTGATTTCAGCTGGTTGATCGCATCAATCACCTTCTTATGTGAAGGATGAAGCGTGTCTTCAATGATCGATTTTGTCTGCTCAATTTCTCCTCCCAATACTTTGAGCAACAGTTCTTCATATTCGTTGATGGCGGTTTCCAAGGCAACCAGGTTACAGTATTTTGCCCCTGCATGAAGAGTCTTCAAAGAACGATGGAGAGTGATCAGATCATGCTCATCCAATGGGCCTTTTTTTAATTCTACCTGGTAAATATCTAATACTTCTAGTTGCTGTTGGGCCCCTGTTAAATAAGTATTCAGTTGATCCGCATCCACTGTTAAGACTAGAGAGGCTTCGGAGGGAGCTTCCATAGAGGGCGTATCTGAAGAAAAGGTTTCCGCTCTTTTCAGGGATGCGATTGCTACCAAGTTTCTAATTTGGCTGGTGATATCAACTTGCTGTGAAAAATCTTCATTCTTGATGAAAAATATCATGGTTCGCAACAGGTCAATGCCTTTGAATACAACATCTCCGATTTCTTTGCTATAGGCCATCTCCTCTTTGCGAATAAGGTCAAAAATCGTTTCAATGCGATGAGAGAGCATTTCAAGTTGCTTTAGATTGACATATCCTGCCGTTCCTTTGATAGAGTGAATGGCACGAAAAAAAGTATTGATTGTTTCTTTATCGGCGTGGTCTCCTTCCAACACCAGTAAGCTTTCTTCAATCGTCATAAGGTGCTCTTCTGCTTCTATAACAAATTGCTGCAAAAGCTCGGAAGATGTCCCTTCTGGAAACTCTGTAGGAGAAGCAGGAATTTCAATGTCCACTTGTTCAAGAGCGTGTTGGAAAGCTGAATCAACAGAAGTATCCGGTTCAACAACCTCATCGGGAACCGGAACATTTCCACCATGTTCTGCCATAATTGCATCAAAATCAATACCATCATCCGGTATTGCATCAGGGGCAGCTTCAACAGGTTCTGTTTCGACAGGAGTACTGGTCACTTCAGCAGGGGGGCTTGCAGTTTCTCCCGTTAATATGGCATCAGAGCAAGTCTCTATTATCTTTTCCAATGTACTGATATCATCCGTCGCATCGGGGATTTCGCATTCTCCAATTTGCCCAAAAACCATTGCTTTGAGCTTATCAATACCAGGTAAGAGAAAATCGAGTAATTTGGGAGATAGTATTAATTTTTCCTGGCGGACGAGATCAAACACCGATTCCATTTTATGAGCAAACGATTGAATCTCATTCAATCCCATGAATCCAGCAGTTCCTTTGAGTGTATGCATGACTCGGAAAAGGTTATTCATGGTGTCCTTACTCTCCGGGTCCTCTTCCATCGCCATTAAGTCTTCTTCCATGGATTCAAAGCCTTCACGACAGTCCTCCACGAAGCCTGCTATCATTTCCTGTAATTCTTCATCCATTACGGCACTCTCTTTCATCCATTTTTGAAAAAAAACCTTGGCAGCTATTTTTCTCTATTGATTCCCACCAACCAGCATATTGGCATGCTGAATCAATTCCTCTGATTTGACAGGCTTGACAATATATAGATTGGCTCCTGCTTTAAAACCCTTCAATTTGTCATCTGCTTCCGATTCAGTAGAAATGATAATCACCGGAGTATTTGCATACTCATTTTCTTTGCGAACCGCCTCACACAAAGCATATCCATCCATTTTTGGCATATTAATATCAGTGACTATCAAATCAAACGTAGATTCGAGCAATTTTTCCATTGCTTCGTAGCCATTGCTTGCCTCTTCTACGTCAAAACCATCGGATTTGAGCATAAAAGAGTGAATATTCCTCACAATTGCTGAATCATCGACCACCAACACCCGTTTTGCCATTACTTTTTCCTTATATGTTTAAAGCTGTGATTACAGTTCTCCAAAACACTTTGAAAGTTCATTAGAATTTATTTCTGATATGATAATGATTTTTTAAATTTTTTCAGTCTGAATGCAGAGGTAATTCGTCCTACAGATTCGGCATGCCCTAAAAATATAAACCCATCTTTATTGAGAGATTGATAAAGGCTGTGAACAACCTGCCTCTTTGCTTCATCACTAAAATAAATAAGAACATTACGACAAAAAATACAATCTTGTTCCTTATACTGTTTCATCACCGTACGGTCCACCAAATTGACATGTGCAAACTTGACCATTGAAGTAATACTGGAGTTCAATTGATATCGCCCATCACTCAAAAGTGTAAAATATTTTTTTAATATAGCGACAGGAACATCTTTGACAGCACGTTTATCATAAATGGCGGCCTCTGCAATCTTTAGAATTTTGCGGTCAATGTCTGTGCCCAGTAAATTGATTTTCCATTTGTTAATATCAGGAATGGTTTCCTTTAATAAAATTCCGATGGTATAGATTTCTGCTCCAGAAGAGCTGGCAGCGCTCCAGATATTCAAATGAAACTTATTTTGTTTGCGCTTTTGCTCAAGAATCAAAGGGACGGCTTCTTCTGCAAATGATTCTATCTGTGAAATATGCCGGTAAAAATAAGTTTCATTTGTAGTCAATGCCTCCAGCAATTGCATCAATTCTTCCTTGCTTCCCCCATATTTTAACGCGCGGAAATAATCCTTTACGGACATAAATGATGTTTCTTTGAAACATTTTTCAATACGTTTTTCAACAAAATATCGTTTTTTTGCTTCAAATGAAATCCCGGACTGCTCAAGGATTAGATCACAAAATTGTTGAAACTCGGCATCAGTGAGCTTGAACATAAAAAGAATTCCTTAGGGTACTAATACAATAGTGGTTTGAATATGGGTTATCCAAATTAATTAAAATAGTTTTTGATGATACAAATTATGTATTTTTTCTGGAATTGCCTCGAGAGGTAAAACAAATTCAGCAGCACCTTTTTCAATAGCCCTTTTTGGCATACCAAAAACAGTACATGTTTCTTCTGCTTCTGCAATGGTATGTCCCCCTTTTTGCTTCAATTGAAGCAACTGCTCTGCACCATCACCCCCCATTCCTGTTAGAATCACACCCAGCCAATTTTTTGCCAGAGCATGATTCAATGAAGCAAACAACCTATCAACAGAAGGGCAGTTGATATCCGACTCAGAGCCCTCCACTATTTGAATAAAGCGAATTCTAGGGTTTTTAGCTGTCAATTCCATGTGCTTTCCCCCTGGAGCGATATAGATGCATCCACGCTCTACAATTTCTCCATCTTCTGCTTCTTTGACTTGCATGGGACACACCTTATCCAAGCGTTTTGCTAAGGATGCCGTGAATTTTTCCGGCATGTGCTGAACAATCAGGATGCTGATATTCAAATCTCCGGCAATATTGGGAAGCATTTCCATCAATGCACGAGGGCCACCTGTCGAGATGCCAATTCCAACAATATGCGCAGGGTCCATCTTTCCAGGCATCACCCGCCTCGGCGGCACAACAGTCTCTGTTTTTTTAATTCTTGGAGAAATGGTCCGACGTCTCAAACGGCCAGACGTTGTTTGAGATGCTGTTTTGATTTTGCTAATCAGTTGTTCTTTTTGCTTGTCAATGTCCAGTGAAATACTACCAGACGGTTTGTGCACAAAATCAATTGCTCCATTTTCTAGTGCCTGGATTGTGGTATCCGCCCCTTCTCCTGTCAACGAACTGACCATGACCACGGGACACGGCGCTTGCTCCATGACTTGTTTTAATGTTTCAAGCCCATCCATTTTTGGCATTTCAACATCTAAAGTAATCACATCAGGAGACAGTTCTTTTACCTTGCTCACTACTTCGGAACCGTCGCGAGCAGTCCCAACCACCTGAATGGAATTATCCGACTCCAGCATTTTAGATATTTCTCTTCTCATCAATGCCGAATCATCAACAACCAAAACCTTGATCATACTTCTCTATAACTAATGTTTACTGTTTTCATATGCGAATCCGGAGTTAAAAGCCGTTTTATCAAACAAGACTTTGTCAAGAGTGATTTGTCATCCGGTTGAAGGATCGCACCCCTTGATTTGTAGCGGCTGGATTCCATGTCAAGCACGAAATGATAACCAGAGATCAAGCGTTTGCAAAAGAAACTGGCCCGAGATGTAACCAAGCCCTCATGAGAACTTGTGACTCTTGAGTTATATAGTTAACAACAAATTATATCAAACTGGCAAGGGATTTGTGCAAACATCTGTATTTAGATGAGACGGGGGTACTAAAATGAAGAGACATTTTCTGAAATACGGTCCTCCGGCTCGCCTAACAAGTGATTCCCCCATTCTCCGTCATACGTTTCAGACTGAATCAATATTTCTCCAATATCCATTAAAATAATCACCTCATCTTTGTCTGGTGTACGACCGATACCTTCTACAAACAAATTATACTGTCCTCTAATCAAGCCGGATGGTTTTTCAAATAAAGACAGCGGCACATGCTCGATACCTATCACGCGGTCTACTTGAAATCCAGCTTTTTGCTCCTCCATGCTAACAATCACAATCCGTGTTGTTTCTGCCGCCGATTGTGCCGTATTTCCAAAAACCTTAGCTAAATCGATGATAGTGATGACATCTCCACGTAAATTAATCACTCCATTCACAAAAGGCGGTGCTTTCGGCACAGGCACCATCTTTTGCATGATGGTGATTTCGTCAATATCCGGCACACGGATAGCAAAAATTTCTTCGCCAACATGAAATTTCAAAATAGAAATAACTTCTGAAGAGGATTGGTGGTCTGCTGGATCATCCTGTCCATCATTCAAGCCTTCATTCAACTGAATAAGGTATTCATGCTCCTCGTCACTTAAAATTTTTTCTACATTCAACGCCATCACCACTTCGGTCGTATCGTTTTGTTTTACTTTTAAAATTCCTTCCAGCTGCTCCGCACTCCTTCCGCTGACATTGGGAGGAGGAGGAATAATTTCATTGTCATATGCGCGAAAAACCTCCGTAATCTGATCGACAATATAGCCCATCACTAATCCGCTGTCATTAATGATCAAAACCGTCGTTTCTTCAGTAATCTCAGAAGGAGGCAACCGAAACTGATTTCCAAGATACAAAATAGGAAGCGCTTGATTTCGCTGGTGAAAAATTCCTTCTATCAAATGGGACATTTCCGGCACTGGTGTAATTTTTGGCAGCTCAATGATCTCTTCTATATATTTGATATCCAAAGCGTAGTTTTGAAATCCTAATTTAAAGCCAATCAAAATACGTTCTTTCACTGCAGCAGAAGCCTGTAATTCTCTGGTGGCCGGTAAATTTTCATTGTCCACAATCTGACTATATATCGCTAATTCATTGACACGAATCAATTGATCCGTGTCCAACAGCAATAAAACAGAATCGGCTTGTTGCACCGAACCAAAAATGTAAGAAGCATTGGATTGATGCATAATTGCAGGGGGAGGAAGGACATGATTGGCAGCAATTGGCAAAACACGAGAAACCGAATCCACAATCATGCCGACTTTTGCATCAGCAATAGAAACAATCATAATGCGGGTGGAATCTGAATGATCGCTTGATGGAAGGCTAAGCCGTTTTTTTAAATCAATAACTGATATGACCTCTCCACGGAGATTGATCATGCCTGAAAAATAGGAAGGCGCTTTGGGAACAGGTGTTACTTTATCAGGAAGTGTGATGATTTCTTCCACAGCATGAATTAAAACGCCAAAGATTTCTTTATCCAGGGTAAAGGTAACAAATTGTGAAACGTCAGAATTCGGGTCTAATTTCATGGAATAATCCTTCTTCAATTCATTGATCAGATTTAGTTTTCGGCCTCAAATTCAAATGTGTCGCCTTCCATGCGATATTCATTCAATTTATTCCGCAGAGTGCGGATACTGATACCAAGAATTTTTGCAGCATGTGTCCGGTTGCCTTTTGTTTCTTTCAGAGTCTCAAAAATGAGTTTCTTTTCGGCCTCTCTCATAGACATCCCCACCTCAATGCCCATCGAAGACGACTGATCGGCCTCTATAGAAGCAGGAGTGGCCATGCTGTTGGATTCATTAATCCCCCGCATTTCAGTGGTCGAAGAGTGCATCAACAAATTATGCGGATGGATTACTACTCCATCAGATAACAACAGGGCGCGTTCAACAACATTTTCTAGCTCGCGCACATTTCCTCTCCAGTTGTATTGCATCAACACACCGAGTGTTTCCTGGCTGATTTCCGGCTGAGCACGCTGATTCAACTTAGCATGCTTTTCAACAAAGTGCTCCACCAACTTGGGTATGTCATTTTTACGATCCCGTAAGGGGGGCAAGGTCAGAGGAATGACATTCAAGCGGAAGTAGAGATCTTCACGAAATTTACCACTTTCGATTTGCTGCAGCATATTGCGATTGGTTGTTGCAATAATCCTAACATCGACCATAATAGGCTCTTTTCCTCCCACTTTGTCAATTTCATGCTCCTGGAGAACCCTCAACAATTTGGCTTGTAGATGCATGGCCATCTCACTGATTTCATCCAGAAGCAATGTTCCTCCATGAGCTTGCTCAAATTTACCTCGATGATCCTGGGTGGCTCCCGTAAATGCCCCTTTTTTATAGCCAAATAGTTCACTTTCCAGCAAAGTATCTGGTAATGCGGCACAGTTGATGGCTACAAACGGCCTGTTGTTGCGATCCGAATGCTGATGAATATAACGTGCTAATAACTCTTTTCCTGTACCGCTTTCGCTTTGAATCAGCAGAGTCGCTTTGCTCTTTGCGACATTGCGGCAAACTTCAAGCAATTTGGCCATCTCTGCATTTTGTGTCACAATTTCTCTGCCTGATTCGGACAATTCAGAAGTGCCTGCCGCATCTGCGGCTTTTGGTGCCAGTGGCGCTGCGGCTTCCTTAAAGGCAAGCGCACGTTCAACAACAAACGTAAAAGTTTCAAAATTGAAAGGCTTGACGATGTAGTCAAAGGCTCCATGTTTCATTGCTTCAACCGCCGTTTCAATGGTCCCATAAGCTGTTACCATGATGATAGGCTTCAAAGGATCCAAAGCTTTGATGTCCTTTAGCAATTCCAGCCCACTGCGCTTTGGCATTGTCATATCGGTAATGATCAACGAGTAGTCATTTTCTTTGAACTTTTTCATTGCATCAAGCGCATTATGAGAAAGCTCTACTGTATATCCGCAATGTTTCAGAGTTTCTGACATTGCAATGCGCATTTCTACTTCATCATCAACAATCAGTATAGGATGCATATTTTTCCTTTTTTTACTCGTTTATTTTGTATTCTGAAACATTCCATGTTTCAGCGGCGACTAATTTTATTTTTTCACTTTTTTCTGACAGGACAGATTCCTATTTATACATATCAAGTTGAGACTAAATTTTCCAGTACAGGAAATAACAAAGTCACTTGGGTTCCCTGATCAGGCACACTTTCCACATCAATCACGGCTCCGTGTGCCTCGATGATATTGTGTACAATGGCCAAACCTAAACCAGTACCTCTTTCTCTGGTCGTAAAAAAGGGATCAAAAATTTTTTTCTTCACTTCAGGAGACATCCCTATTCCAGTATCTTGAATAGAGATTTCAATCAAGTGTAAACTCTCTTTAGCATCTAAAAATTCTTTGAATCGATTTATGATTTTTTCATTACTGGTACGAATATTTCGAGTTTTGACACGAACCATTCCTTTTTCCAATACGGCCTGCACCGCATTTGTCAACAGGTTATGGAATAACTGGTTCAGCAATTCTTTATCTCCTCGAATGTGAGTGACCGAAGCATTGAATACCACTTCCATGCTGACATGGCTATTGTCAATCAAGTGCTGAGACAACCCTAAAATATTGCGTAAAAAATCATGAACCTCAATGGTTTTACCAGTGACCGTGGGATGGGGTTTGGTATACTCCAGAATATTCGTAATGATATGATTCATGCTGTGAATCGCAGAAGATATGTGGCCAATCAGCTTTTGCTGAGACGATTCTGGAGCCAGTTCTTTTTTAAGTAAAGAAGAAAAAAGTTCAATACTGCCCAAGGGATTTCGAATTTCATGGGCAAGCGTTGCCCCCATCTCTCCCATCACAGTAAATCGATTTTTTCGTTGTAGCTGTGCTTCTAGTTTTTTTAATTCAGAGATGTCCTGTACATTGATGATCAATCCTAATATATCGCCGAATTCGCTATACATCAAAGAAATCGAAACCAGCAGGCGCAGTTTCATGCCATCGGGATGCTTGAAATCGAATTCCAATTCTTTCGAATTTTCATAAACCTTGAGATCCTCTACTGTCAAGTCCCATGGTAAAATCTGATTTCGGAACACTTCATTCAAACGAGCACCCTGTAGTTTTTCCAAAGGTTTTCCGATCAGCTGAAGCCCTATTTGATTGACTGACGTGATGAGACCATCAAGGTCTGTCACAATAAATCCAATTGCTGAACTTTCAAAAATATTGGAAAGATAGTTTTTAACTCTCTCTTTTTCCTGTAAGTTGGTTTCCAGTTCTCGATTTTTTTGTGCAAGTTCGTGATTCAACTCGTCAACTTTTTCTTCAAGCCCCCGATAATAAGCCTGTAATTTGAGGGTTGCCTGTTTGAACGCATCAAATCCTTGTTGTAATAAGCGTACATTGACAGATTCGTCATTGTGGACCTCAATGGGGGTCTGTAGCTCTATGAATTCTTCTGTTGCCATAACAATCCATTTTATCTGAACAATTTGATGAAGTTGGTAAAACCGTTCTTCAGATGCACAAAGTGTGCATTATGATTGATATGAACTGCATATAATATGCAGCTGTGTCCATTACAAATGGAATAATTGTACTATATCTTTTTGTCACTCGAGCCACCTCGGTGACTATTTTTCTGATTCAGGTAATCGCAATCTTTCCAATCCCCCATTTTTCAGCAATCCGACCACCGCCTCCATTTTAGAATACTCGAACTGATTCCCCTGAAAAATATTGAAATACTGAGTGTATTTGACTCGGGCTAGTTTGTCGAGGTTATTTACAATGATTTCATAGGCATAGACAGGGAAATGATTATTAACTGCCCGAAGCTTCAAATATTTTATATGTTGTGCAAAGTGATCTTCATCAGGATCTTGCTCTTGCGATGACAGAGGGAGCGAAAAAAACTCACGAAGTGTCATTTTGAACATTTCTTGGTTATGCACAACCCGAATAATAGGTTTTTCCAGAAAATGATGAAATCCCTGGGCAGGCTCCAGAAGTTGAATCAACTTGTTAATTTGCAGATGGGCATATTTACCAATATCATACACGCTTGCGGTGACCTCAGGCCCATCAGGAGTTGTCAGACAGAGATTGTAAATGGCCATCATCATTGCCTCTGGAATCAAGGAAGGCACATAAGTTTCCAGAAGCTTCTCTTTTTGCCGATTGGGCAAGGGTAAAAGAATGATATCTTCTATGGTGAATGTGATGCGGTCTCCCTCATAATTTACAATCAATTGAACTGGCAACGCATTTCGAAACAATTGTTCGTACTCTTCCTGTTTTTTTTGTGCCTGCACCAAAACCAATCCAATGCTGTCGATTTTCCCCTTACGTTGTTTGAGATCAACTTTTTCAACATCCTGCATTTCGCGGTCAATCTGGTTCTGAAAAATTTTGACTTCCTGTTTATTCAAACTACTGCGCTGGACACAGTCTTCCATCAATCCATTGACGGTTTGTTTGAATTTTTCAGAAGTTTCTGTTGTGATTTCTTTTTCCCGAAGCATCTGGAGCGCTGATTCGGCAAAACCCTGGAAGAACACTGGAAGTTCCTTTTCAGAAAGGGCACCAGACATGGTAACTTGCTGATAAAAATTTTCTAAATGGGGCCCCCAGCTCCGAATATCTGGATAGACATTGAGATTTTCTTCAGGAATTTCTCTTATCGGTCTGGATTTCTTTTTCTTGGAAGCAGCAGACAAACTATGAATCAACACATACAAATTTTTATATTTGTTTCGAAAATGGTATTCTTCAACATGCTTTTCCAGTTCAAAAAATTTTTTCCTGTTCAACGTATAAAGTTGTTTCAACAGAAAAATGACATTCTTTTTGCTTCTACACACATCGACCGCTTGTAAAAAAAATACCTGTTTTCTGGTGGATAATGCCTGCCACTCATGCAGCTGTTGCTGCAAAAGCTGATCGTTTGCTTTATCCCGTTCTCGAATCAAAGGGTTGTATGCCTTTAACAATTCCAAGCGTGTCTTAAAAAAGTAAGGCCGTTTGTTTTGTTCAATAATGTGGTTGATTTGTACTTGCACGATTTGGAAATTTGGAACGGAGGCCCATAAGGTTTGTTCAACGTTTTGCAGGGATGCGAACAATTCTGAAAAGATTTGGTCAATGTGCTCTGCAATGTCGTCACTTTGCGCACACACCAATAAATCAAAGTAATACTTCAAAAAAATCTGAAAAGTTCCCAATACCAGATAACGGTACTCGATCAATTTTTGTTTATTACTTGTTTTGTGGAGTTCAAAATTTTCGCCAATGCGGCACAAATCCTGAAAAATGATTTGTGGAATATATGGTGTGTCCTCATCTGAAATGATCAAGGCGTCGGTCAACTGCTTGGGAGTTGCATCCGGATCAATGGTCTGAATCAACAACTCAATTGCTGCATGTTTAGGGAAATGGTTAAGAGAGAGATAGGCAATTCCCACAATTTGCAGAATCTCTACTTGAGATTGATATTCCCGCTGTTCTTTCAATTTGGCAGCAATGGCAAAAAGAAAACTGGGAAAAGACGGAATGGCTTTACTAAACAAGACCTTTAAATCATCCCCGAAAAAACGGGCAGCCTTGCAATATTGGTTCAGTGTTTCTTTTAAGATAGTTTCAAAAGGATCCCCAATATCTCTGAGCGTTTCCCAGTAAATGCCATCGGCAAATATAGAAAAATCAGAATTGCTATGAAAACAGGGCGAGATTGCATTAATAAAAGCATCGGTATATGCTCTTTTTTGATTGATCATACGGAAGCCCCCTGAAAACAAAGAAAAAACTGGAATTTACTGAAGTCATTTTTAATATGACTCTATGACAGGTCGCAGGACACTTTCAAATTTATTAGATCAACTGTAGCTTTTTGAGCCGGTCCTGGTAAGAAAGAATTGTACTTTCTTCCATTTCAAACCCTTCTTTTTTTGCCAGTTTTTTGATGAATGGTATGGTGCCATTGGGATGGTTCAACAAGGTTTCATAAAGAAAACCAAGAGCCTCCGCATTGAGATCGCGGTATCCCTCTCGCAAAGCATCTATGGAGGCAATGGCAATATTATATGCTCTCGCAATTTCTTCAATGGGCTCGTTCGCGGTCAGTAATTCTCGGATTTCGGAACATTCTGTTTTTGTGAGCTGATACTTAGATCGTGGGATGGGGATATTCCGCCGTTTGCATAATTGGCGAAGCGATGCAGCAGAAATATCAAAATCAAATGCAATAGCAGTGAACTCTTCTCCTTCCAACACCAAAGCGATGGCTCGGTCTTCTTCTTCCACAGTTAACGAGAGTCTGGATTTTTTTTTCTTAGGAGAAATGAGCCCTGCATTGATGGCAATCTTTCGGATAGCGTGAACGGAAACGCCAAATTGCTTGGCAATCGACTCGATGCTCCTTCTTTTATCCAGTTCAATAGCAATTTCAATTTGTTGATATTCCTCTAATTTGGCCACAAGAGTCAGTCACTTTTTTTCACAAAATCCAATGCTACCGAGTTCATACAATACCTTTGGTGCGTAGGTGCCGGCCCATCGTCAAACACATGTCCCAAATGCGCATCACATCGACGGCATAAGACTTCGACTCTCGCCATAAACAAACTGCGATCTGCTGCTGTGCTGATATTTTTTTCTGCAACAGGAGACCAAAAGCTGGGCCATCCTGTCCCCGAATCGAATTTTGTGTCCGAGGCAAACAATTCATTGCCGCAGCATGTGCAGTAATAAATTCCCTCTTCTTTATTGGTGTTATACTCTCCACTGAATGGAGGCTCTGTGCCCTTCTTTCGGCAGACCCTGAACGCATCGGGAGAGAGCTCCTTTTTCCATTCTTCTTCTGATTTAATTACTTTTTGAGTCATGATGCACCATTTTCTTCATTTATTTTTGATTGAATCCATCTTTGTCATCGGTAAAATTTCATGTTAGCATGAGACTTGAACTTTCGCAAATTTAGAAAAGGTAACGAATGGACCGAGTTTTACTGTTGATTCCAACAAGCACATACCGGGCAGCCGCCTTCATGAAGGCGGCAACGAAGCTACAGCTGGAAGTGATTGTAGGCACTGACCAATATCAGGCCCTTTCTCCTTTAGTATCACAAAAAACATTAACACTGAACTTCCAAAACCAGGCACAAGCAATTCAACAGATTGTGCAATTTGCCAAAAAACGACCTTTCAAAGCAGTCGTTGGTGTTGATGATGATTCCGTGTTTCTCGCGGCAATGGCAAATCAAGCACTGTTGCTGAAGCACAATCCCATTGACGCCGTATCAGCCACTCGCAATAAGTATTTGATGCGCCAAAAATTAAAAGACTCCCAGGTTCTTTCTCCTGATATTCAGTTATTTTCTATCACAACAGACCCTCAATCGTTGACAGAACAAGTTCCGTTGCCTTGTGTGCTCAAGCCTACTTTTCTTTCAGGAAGCCGTGGTGTGATCCGTGCCAACACCGCCGAAGAATTCATTGATGCGTTTTGCCAAATTCGAACGCTATTGTCCCAGCAGGATATCATCAAAAAAAACAGTGATTTCGCCCGGCATATTTTAGTAGAAGATTACATTCCCGGAGTGGAAGTGGCTTTGGAAGGGTTACTCGTAGACGGAAAACTACAATTGCTGGCACTTTTTGACAAACCGGATCCCCTGGAGGGCCCATTGTTTGCTGAAACTATTTACGTGACCCCTTCCCGACTATCCCCCGATCTGCAACAAGATATTTTTCGTACTGTTCAGCAAACGGTAACGACCATTGGCTTGCAAGACGGTCCCGTTCATGCCGAACTGAGATGCAATGACAAGGGAGTGTGGCCTGTTGAAATTGCGGTTCGCTCCATTGGGGGACTGTGTTCGCGGATCTTTGAGTTTGGCAGGCAATTTTCTCTGGAAGAGCTGATTTTACGCCATGCCCTGGATGAGGAGATATCTTCTCTGCTGCACTCCACACAAGCGGCTGGAGTTATGATGATTCCGATATCAAAACAAGGGACTTTGAAAACTGTAGAAGGGATGGAGCGAGCTCAGCGGGTATCTGGTATTGAAAATGTTGTCATGTCCATACCAAATGGGCAGGTGGTAGAACCGCTGCCCAATGGAGATCAGTATCTGGGTTTTATTTTTGCCCGTGGAGCATCTCCAGCATTTGTCGAACAGGCCCTGCGGGAGGCTTCTGCCTGCCTGAAGATAGAAATTTCCGATTCCTGATCCAGTGGCATGTTCACACCACATTATAATTGATACAGCCTCCTGCTAATTTTTTAGTCCATCTTGGAATTTCCAAGATGGACTATCTCGAAACATAGATAGACCCCACCAAGAGACAAAATTTTTATTAAGCACAAGCCTGATTAAAAGGATCTTCCCGACGTAGGTGGCGCATTATTTGTAGGCAGTGAATTTACAGGCAAGGTGGTGGTAGTTGTAGACGGTGAGTTTGCAGGCGGTGAATTTGCAGGCAAGGTGGTAGTCGTAGTTGTCGTGACCTGAAACACCGCAGAAACCGATTTGTTAGAATTCATTGTGACAGTACAAGTACCAATCCCACTGCAATTACCCGCCCAGCCTGCAAAGCGTGAATCACTAGCAGAGTTTACAGTTAGAAGAACAGAAGTCCCTTCCTCGTAAGACTCTGAACAATCGACACCACATTGTATTCCTGATGGAGTACTGGTAATTATACCTCGACCTGATTTCCCTACAGTTAGTGTGAATGTGTTGGTTGGAGCCTCTGTTGGTATCGCAAAAACAGCAGAAACCGATTTGTTGGAATTCATTGTGACAGAGCAACTTCCAGTTCCACTACAATCTCCAGCCCATCCATTAAAATCATAACTACCACTTGGATTTGCGGTTAGAATGATCGAAGTGCCTTTATTAAAATCTTGTGAACACTCGGAGCCACAACTGATTCCAGAGGGGGTGCTGTTAATACTTCCAGAACCCGATTTACTGACAACAAGTGAGAATTTCTCTGTTGTTGTTATCGTAGTTGTTGTTCCACCATCACTGGAGCTAGAGGAGGAGCCTCCACCTCCTCCGCTGCTTCCAGATCCGGCAGCAGCACCAACCACTACAACCCCGCCAGCAACAGCGGCAATGCTGCCAATACCCATCCCTCCACTTTCAGCAGCTTCTGTGGAACATTCTGCGGTTTCATCTTCACAATCAACAACAATATCTTCATCATCGGAACTGCAAGTAACAGCAAAGATAACGATGATGCCAAAAATGAATAATCTTTTCAACAGTTCCATAAAGTCCTCCTTCAATTTTTATTTAAGACGATTGAGCATCCGTTGTGCTATTTTATGACCTTGCTGAGCTGCTTTCCTATAGTAAAAAATAGCCTGGGTTTTATCTTTGGAAACCCCATAGCCTTTCAAATACATACCACCTAAGTTGAATTGGCCCTGGGCATCTCCCTGGCCAGCAGCCCTTTTGTACCAATATACTGCCTGGGAATTATCTTTGAATATTCCATATCCTTTGCGAAACATATATCCCAAACGGGTCTGAGCGGCAGCATGATCTTGCTCAGCAGCTTTTGTATACCAATAAATGGCTTGTTGATTATTTTGGTCAATTCCCAAGCCTTCTCGATAAATGACACCCAGCTTGTACTGTTCTTCAGCAGCTAAACTCAACTCATTTTGCAAGCGATCGACTCCATAAACATCTACATATTTTCTTACCAAGTGGCCTGCATCAGAATTCTGTGCAGAGTGTAAGTGAATCGCCTGGGCCACTGATCTTAATAATTCATTATGTCGGATCTCTTCGATTTTTGTGGGCTTACCGGCAGTCGGAGTACTATTCTCAGGCAACTTTAATAATTGTTCCAATTTTAATCGAGCAGGAAAAGCCAATTTGCTATTCGGATACCGTTGTAAAAACATTCTAACAACCTCTGGATCATCGGAATCCTTTACTTGATCCCACGCCTCTTGTTCCACGTTGATTGATAAAGGCATTGTTGCTGGAGGGGACATTGTTGTTTGAGTTGGTGCTACCGACGCCACCTGAGCAGGAGTAAAATAAAAATCTCCTGTGATCGAAGAGGCTTCCCAGGGAGTTTGTAGGTTACTCGTCGCTTTATTCACTCCTGCTCTTACTTTTTTGAACATTTGCGCAATCTCCAATCCGGGAACTTGCATCTGTTGCAATAAATTTTCTGTATAAATCCCATTTTTTCCATCTCCATCAGCTGCTGTTTTGCCAGGAGCAGTCGCATAAGCGATCAGTGTGCCCGAAGGAGAATCCATTTGAGCTAATCCTTTCGAGGAAGAACGAAAACTGCGTGCAAAGGGATTGTCTCGACAAGCATCCAAGATTACAATATTCAACCGATTCTCTGCACTTTCCATTTGATTCAAAACCCGTCCTACATCAACCGATTCAAATTCAATATCTCCTTCTGTCTCAATATTGGTCTCCAAAGGGATCAAATAGTTCCGTCCTTTGATCTGCATGCCATGTCCCGCGTAATAGAATAAACCGATTCCCCCTCCTTTGAGATTCTTACCAAATTTTTGAATTGCTCTGACCATGCCTCGCTGGTTGACGTCTGTCAGCAATGTCACATCAAATCGACGCTCTCGTAAAACCCGAGCAATGCTCTCAGCATCATGGATGGGATTGCGCAAAGGAGATGTTTCATAGTTTGTGTTACCAATGACCAAGGCAATACGACGCTCTTCATAAACTTTTCTTAAGCTTCTTCCATCATCGCTTTGTCCATATACTGTTCCCAGTGTGAAGAAAATCAAGAAAATAGTGGATAGAAGTTTCATAGCTCACCACTTGCTCAGATTAAAACATTTGACTAAAAAAACTAAACATTCTATAGCAAAGTTAGATGGTATTTGTCTATACAAGAAAAAGTCAATCCTCAGACATTTTCATGGCGTTCATAGTTAATCGGTAGTCTCTGCAAAACAATTGAGGTGTTCAAATAACCTTCTCTGATGAGAATCTCGGGTGGACCAAAATGTGCTCATCCCCAAAAAAAACGAAAAAATCCAAAAATCACGGGAAATATCAAAGAGCCATTTTTTTTGCCCAAGTGGGCGAAAATATGATCAAGCCCGTTGCAATTAAATCCTTGAGACTCGGTGCAGATGATTTTGTCAGGAAACCCTTTAATGGAGAGCAGTTGGCTGAAAAAGTGAGTTTTAGCATGGCATGCCATATTGAGATGAATCAGGTTTTCAAAAAATTAGAAAGCAATCTGCAAACAAAAAGCGGCGGCTCGATTTCATCCAGTCTCTTGCCAAAGGAAAGCCTTGTCGAAATAAATTTTCATAAAACTATCAAAGATTTCTTGAGAAAGAGTTTACATTCTCAGGAAGTAAAAAATCTGCTTGAGAATGCCATGGGCGAAACAAAACAATTGGGGTGGGATTGTACCATGCGCCTAAGACACAATCCGGTGATTATGTTTCTGAAGTTTTGCATGGAAATGAGTTCGAGAACCAATATTTACGAAAATCTCTCAGCAAACGACAGCCTTGGAAAAAAACAAAGACGATTATTTAAAAAAAATCCTGGCCAAAATTGAGCAGGAACTAGATGAAGAAGAAGCAGAGGAAGTGATTGAGGCTTTGGAGGAAATGTCCGCATCCAAAAATCCTGTAAAGTTTGTCCTCCAGGAGCCTCCTATTCCTTTTCAGTCACGATTTGTGATCAGGCACAATCATGTGCTGCTACTGAAACCGGAAAAGATCGAGCCTTACATTAATGAGCACTCAATAGTGATGTTGGAATATACAGACATCGACAACAAGATACGTCATCAGTACTTGATTGCCTTGAAGGTGATTCGGCCTGATGTACGAATTAGCGAGAATCAGTCTGCCATTATCTGTCAAATTCCTAAAGAATTTTTATCGGCTCATGCCAACTGTCAGCTGCGTCAACGATACGCAGTACTGGTGCATGGGTGGCAACTTTATTTTCCCAAACAAAAAATATCCTTTCCCGTGTCTGATATATCACGGAGCGGGATCTCATTTGAAATCAAACCGGAACAGAAGGGTTGGTTTACCAAGGACAAACTGTATCACGAACTGAGCCTTAGGTGGGAAGGTAACGGGGAATTGAAAATCCTGTTCATGCGGGTGATAGGGGCGGAAAACAATAAAGTGTCCAGCCGCATGGGGTTGACTAACGAGAACATGCGTTATTTGAATAAGTGGATTTCGCGCATTAAATAACATTAACCCTGATTGAGTGATTGATATTATAACTGAACTTTGAACATGAAAATTGAATTTTTGTAAAAAAACAGGACGAGTTTTAAGCAAGCATCTTGTATATACATGAGTATCAACACAACATTTATATAGGAGCTTGCTATGTTTTCTCAGCATGTATCAATGTTGGAGGAGAGTAATGTGAGAGAAAGAGTTCTTTCCTGCCAGGAATTCCAGAAATTGTATGAGTGCTGCCTAGATTATCCAAAACCCATTGTGATGACAGCATACTATTTGCCAATGAGGAAATCAGAAATTCTGAGGCTTACCTGGAAAGAGCTTGATTTGAAGGATGGGTTTATCTGATTGGGAGGCAATAGGACTAAAAATAAAGAAGGCAGGGTAATACCTCTCCATCCAAAATTAGCAAAATGTTTAAAGAAATGCCTCGACCAATCACAGGTGGATATGTATTCTTACAAAGATGGTCAGCCATTAAAGGAGTGTAAGAATGGCTACTCACAGGCTGTAAAGAAGGCCGCGTTGGGGGATTTTACGTTCCACGATCTGAGGCATGTTGCAAGCAATAACCTCAGATTTGCAGGCAATGACCATTATGGCAGCATCAGGACACAAAACGGATTCTGCTTTTAGAAGATACAGTTTAGTGACTCGAGATGAGTTGAAAAAGGTAAATTGGTTAGAGGAAGAAGATAGTGAATCTGAGAACAATGGACACCTATATGGACACTAGGGTGTATTTAAATAAAATATAGATTCCCTATAACCCTTGCAAATATTAACTTGGAGAGATGGCCGAGAGGTCGAAGGCGGTTGACTCGAAATCAATTGATCGTATCAACGATCCGGGGGTTCGAATCCCTCTCTCTCCGCCATTTGATAGAAGGTATGTTAAAAAAACACCCATTTATTTCCAGTACGTTGATCCTTTTTGTTTTGCTGCTGGTTTTTTCTGCTTTGCTGAACCTAACTCAGGTGCAGCGTATTTCTTTTTTGAAAGAGGGGGTGGTTGGGGTAATCAAAATCAAGGGGATCATCCTTGATCCCGATCCTGTTGTAGCCCAGATCAGGAAGATGGAACAGACGCACAGCGTAAGGGGTGTTATTGTTCGTTTGGATAGTCCTGGAGGTGGGGTTGCTGCATCTCAAGAAATTTATGATGCACTGAATGAATTAAGAAAAATGAAACCAGTCTATACGTCGATGGGAGCCGTCGCGGCTTCAGGTGCTTATTATATCGCATGTGCATCAGACCGTATTTTTGCGAATCCCGGGACGATCACAGGCAGTATTGGTGTTTTGCTGCAATGGTTCAACCTGGAAGAATTGGGGAAAAAGATAGGTGCGGAGGCGATTACCATCACCAGTGTCCCCAATAAGGACTTGATGTCTATGTTTCATGGGTTGGAAAATTCACAGCGTGTCATTCTTCAGGAACTGGTGAATGATACGCATGAGCAGTTCATTCAGGCTATTCTAAAAGGCCGGGAACAATTATTGGAAGATCAAGTACGGGCTGTTGCTGATGGTCGGGTTGTTGTAGGCAACCGTGCCGCTGCAATGGGCCTGGTTGATGAACTGGGAAGTTTTTCTCAGGTGATTTGGTCTCTTGGAAAGAAATTGAATTTGCAAGAGCCGATTCAAACGATAGAATTTGATTCCACCTCTTTTTCACTCATCTCCTTGTTAGGATTGGCGCCCTTAAAAGAGATCCTCCCTGATCCAACAGGAATCCGTTTGAGTTACCTTTTACAATAAAGTGTGATTATGCGTTATTTTTGGCTGCTGTTTGCGTGTGCGTTTCTTGGTTTTGGGGTTCTGTTTGCTGATCAAAATCAGGAAATGGTGACGATTAAATTTAGCCTGAAGTGGCTTAATTTTTATTTAACAACGGGCAAGCACCCTTTTTTTATTTCTTTTTTTGCGACGCTTGGTATTGGTGTTTTTCTCACAACTTCGTATTTCTTTTTTTATCATTCCTATCTTAGAATTCGAATCAAATCTCAGGAAAGTGAAATTTTTCGACTGAAAAAGCTGGTTTTGATGGAACGGGAAAAACAAAAAAAACTGGACCAAGGGAAAACAGAATCGAATCAGAAACGACTAGAGCAAGAAAATCAACAAACTGTTGAGGTGGAGGAAGAAATTCGCAAAGAAGTTGAATCGTCTGAAGTGGTCACTGTTTCTTCAGAAGAAACTAACCATTCCGTAAAAAGTGAATCTCCTCAATGAATTGCCACTTCAAAATCCAGATCTTCAAAAGGGCATACATACAGCCCAAAAAAAAGACAAATATTTTTCTTAGAAGTGGCTGAGTTGTGCAGGGTGTACTCGTAATGATTGCTATCAAAAAATAGATGTGATTGTTGCTTTAAAAATTCGGGTTCGGATATTCCTAAATGTGGAAATGTTCCTTCCAACGACTCTTTCACGGTATCACTTAGCGTCAGACTTTTTTCTTTCATGCAATCATTAAATTTTTCTTTAGTCATTTTTTCTTTGGGGAGCTTCAGGACTTCAGCAGCATCCTCCAGAATAGAAAGACTATAAGAAAAATGGAGAGTAGTGAAAAGACGGAACTGATAAGAGCACAGGGTTGTTAAAATAAAATCTTGTGCGATAATCTTTTCGGCAGATGACAATGGGTGGATATCCCAATGTGAGCCGTCTTTGTTAGACTCCAGTGCTTTTTCAATGCTGCGGATGAAGATGGAAGCAAAGGAGTTTTGTGCAGATTCGCTAATCACTATCAAATCCTGAATAAAAAATTATTTGTGTAAGGAGCGGACACAATTGAGCAATTCCTGAATATCGCTGTCCTCTACCGTCTTTTTAATCCGTCCTGCTTCTTTTTGGAGGTCTTTGGCCGTATACAGCAATCCTTCAACGGTATTCAAAACCATCCGACTTCCTGCCTGAGTGTTTTGAAAAGCAGTTGTTGTCAATAGATCATTTTTACTAAGTTCTTTGGCATAATTGTTACACAGCTCCTGCGTTTGTTCTGCCAATTCAGAAATCTCTTCAGCAACGACCTTGAATCCTTTGCCCATTTCTCCTGATTTTGATGCTTCAATGCTGGCATTTAATGATAAAGTGATGGTTTGACTGCCAACCGATTTGAATTCTTCATTCAATTTATGCATCAATTGATTATTGGCTCTCAGTTCAACCAGTCCTTCGTGCCATTGTCTGAAAGTGGTCACTAATTGCATCAGCTGATCCACTTCTGTATTTAATTTATCCAGTTCGGATTCTAGAAAGCTCAGCTTATCTGGAGAAAGTAAACTCCTTTCACATTTGAGTGCGGCATCTTCAATTTCTGCAATATGTTCTAATAATTCTGCAATGTGTGCTTTATGTTCTGTTTTTAGTATCTGGATCTGGTGTTCGTAGTCTTGCTTCTGCTGTTCCTGCTTTATTTTTAATTCGTCAGATTGCTTCTGAGGGGGAGTTCCCAATAATTTTTTTCTTTCTTCCTGGTACGATTGTTCTATGGTTTTTTGACGAAGAAGCATGACGATGAAAATCAAAATGCCGCCAGCAATGAAGTAAAGTACAGGCATCATGGTGTCTCTTTTTTATGTGAGATGGAGTGTTTTGAAGAAAGTTTGCTGTATTAGAAAATCCTATTTATTCATCAGCACAATGTCAATGTCTATCACATATCAGCGAACAAATCCTTCTTTTTGTGGAATCAAAATTTAATTGAATTCCAGCAGGCCTGAACCAGAGACGATTGCAGTTTCTTCTTCTGAAGGCAAACGCCCACTTTAAATTCTGGAAGTTTGGGTGTAATTTGTAAAATACGTACTTCTGATTGCAACGGGCTTTTTTCGAGTACGAGTTGTGGTACGATGCCAATCCCGCATCCCATGCTGACTAATGCAAGGATGGCTTCATTCCCAACGACTTCACTATAAATTTTGGGAGTTAGGTCTTGCTCTTGAAACCATTTATTGACATAACTTCTGGCTAGGCCGGTTTGAGGTAAAATCATGGGCACTTGAGACCACTCAATGGTTTGGCTGCCGATTTGTGTACTGACGTTGCAAGGTGCGGAGGGGGCGACAAATACTAAAGGCGTGATCGCCAGAATATGAGAAATCAAGTCATTGGAAATAGAATCAGGAAGTGTGGCGATGATGAGATCCACCGAATTGTCTTTAATTTTATGCAGAGCATGGACCGAATTGCCAATTTCCAGTTTCAGATGAATATCCGGA
Organism: SAR324 cluster bacterium; assembly: GCA_015231885.1. Taxonomy (GTDB): domain Bacteria; phylum SAR324; class SAR324; order SAR324; family NAC60-12. The sequence goes on along the minus strand of JADGAT010000028.1, from coordinate 23,756 downwards.
TACAATTGCCGTAAATTATTTAAAGTCATCGGCAGAATGCTGTAGCAAGCGGTGACAGAACAGTATAAACTGATTTCTCCTTGTAAGACCTTTGCGTCTTCATGGAGTTCTGTCTGTAATGCTTCCCATCTGGCTAAAGCATCGATGGCATATTCTCTGAACTGTATGCCTTGGGAAGTCAGTGTGACTTGTCGGTTATTTCTAATAAAAAGAGTGTGGCCTAGCTTTTCTTCTAGCCGTTTGATGATGCGGCTTAAAGTCGATGGGCTCAGGTAACAGTCCTGGCTTGTTTTTCCGAAATGCAAGGTGCGCGACAGGTGCAAAAAAAGCCGCAGGGTATCTAGGTCCAAAAAGTCCTCCTTATTACAGATGCAGGGTAGTCCCCTGTTGGGGTGTGCTATTCATATAGACTTTTTTGCTTGAACGCAATCTACTATTGCATTGAATAGGGGGTGTGTTGTCAATTAAGGATGCGAGTATGAATGAAAATTATCAATTTTTGAAAATATAATGGATTTTTTATACATTTTACTGCTTTTTGTGGTTGGAACAGTGGCTGGGTTTACCAATGTCATGGCTGGAGGGGGGTCGGCTCTTTCTTTACCTGTTCTGATTTTTATGGGACTGGACAGTGCCTTGGCGAATGGTACCAACCGTGTAGCAATTTGTATTCAAAATATAATTGCTATCTGGGGGTTTCGCCAACAGGAAGTTTCCCAGTTCAGAGAAAGTTTTAGGCTTGCTGTCTTTACTCTGCCTGGTGGAGCATTGGGAGCTTGGGCCGCAGTCCAAATGAATGATGTTTGGTTCCAGCGTGTTTTAGCTGTGGTGATGGTGGGTATTGTGATTTCTATGCTGTTGCCCAAATTTCAACAAAAAGAAACCGTCGTTTTGACCCAACGCAGAGTGTGGCTGAGCTATCTGGCCATGTTTGGTATTGGTTTTTATGGGGGGTTCATTCAGGTGGGTGTGGGATTTTTATTGATGGCTGTGTTGTATCATGTTCTCAATTTGAGTTTGGTGCATGTGAATATGCACAAGGTCTTTATTGTCTTTATTTATACGCTGCCTGCTATTGCGGTTTTTATTGCAACAGGGAATGTCAACTGGTCTTTGGGGCTGAGCCTGGCTGCAGGAAATGCCGCTGGAGGATGGATAGGAAGCTATGCGACCGTAAAAGGTGGGGAGAAGATCATTCGTTATGTATTGATTGTTGGCATTACATTGATGGCCATCAAGTTATTGAATATTTTTTGAAGAAAGCCGGTTCATCTACCTTTTGACACTCAGGGATCAGAAATAAATGACTTCTTTTTTTTGAAAATCTACCCTTGCCTCCTTTGTCAAAGGAGGATTTGTTGTTGGAAGTTATTTAATTCTCATTCCTTAAGGGATGAGCAGTGAAACAAAAAAACTGAAAGATGATATGTTATTTTGTTTGTCATGCCTAGAACCGGAGTGCCATCATGAAAAGCTTGAATATGAAAAGAGCCTTGCACTATAGAAAAATGAAAAAAATCATCAAATCGGTATTGGAATAACGTAGAAAGAAAGCATGTTTGACCAAAATTTATTAAAAACAGTGGACTCTGCTCTGGGTGTCGATTTGAAAGAGCACACCATTTTAGTGGTGGATGACGAAGAACATAACTTGATCACCTTGTCAGATTTGTTGAGCCAGGACTATGAAGTGCTGACTGCTACAGGAGGCCTTGAGGCATTGCAACGAATCAAAGAATATAAATATCCGAACCATATTCATTTGATTATCAGTGACCAACGAATGCCCGGAATGTTGGGTGTTGACTTTTTAGAACAGACAATTCCGCTGCTTCCACGTGCGCTGCGTATAATTTTGACGGGTTTTACTGATATTGAGGTAATGATTGCCTCCATCAACCAAGCCCATATTTACAAATTCATCTTGAAACCTTTTAATCAGGATGACATGCAACTTACCATCAAACGCGCTTTAGAATCTTATACGTTGGAAGCACGCAATCTGGAACTGGTGGAAGAATTGGCTAAATTGAACATGGAGTTGGACCAAACCGTACAACGTCGTACTCTACAATTGAAAGAAGCTTTAGAAAAATTGCAAGAGTTGAATGCGACCAAAGATAAGTTTTTCTCCATCATTGCCCACGAAACATCGAATGCTTTTACAAGCGTGCTGATGTCAGGAGAACTATTAGCCACGCAAATAGACCAGTATGATCCACCCACGATTCGTAAGATGGCAGATAATATATATGGTTCGACGAAACGTCTTTTTCGCCTTTTCGAAAACTTGTTGGATTGGTCAAAAATACAGGTGGGTCGAATAGAGAGTCATCCTGATTTTCATGATTTAGATGCCTTGGCAAAGGATGTAGTTGCAGTTTTATCGGACAATGCAAGGCAAAAATCCATCACCTTGTGCAATGAAATTTCTGAACAAACGATGATTTATGCTGATTATCATATCACTAGCACCATCCTGCGTAATTTACTGTCCAATGCAATCAAGTTCACGCATCCTCATGGCACCATTCGAATTTTTGTCAAAGATGCCGATACGATGGTGGAAGTTTCTGTTAAAGACGATGGGGTTGGAATTTGTGAAGACAATTTGAAAGATATTTTTCGAATGGATAAAAGTGTTTCCACACTCGGTACTAAACGAGAAAAAGGAACAGGCCTTGGGTTGACTTTATGTAAGGAATTGATCGACAAAAATCAAGGGAAAATTTGGGTGGAGAGCCGACCGAATCAAGGCTCTACGTTTACTTTTACTATACCTAAAGAGACAGGCGCAACCTTAGGAAAAAATTCGACCCTTCCGGTGCGCACAAATTGTAGTGATTAACAAAGCCAGAAAAATTCCTGCTAGCAACCATTCTTTGTATTCACGATAAATCGAAAAATGCTGTTGCAGGAGAACGGTTTCTGAAAGACTTCCTTGTTCAAACAACTCCAGTTGTTCTCCTGATTTTTCTCCTAATGCATTGATGAACATGGTTTCTCCATTGTTCGACAGGTAAAGGAATGGGACCCTGTTTTCAATGGCTTTCCAACGAATCATCATCTCCATTTGCCGGGTTGCATTGGTTTTGCCGAACCAGGCTAAATTACTAAGATTGATCACGAGTTTTGCGCCGTTGCGTACCATATTTCGAATGATGGCAGGGGAGAACACGTCAAAACAAATGGTGCCCGAAAAGGAAAGGGATTCAGAAAGCTGGAAGACCGTATAGACTTCTCCCCGTTTGAATTCTGAAATGTTAGGAATCAACTTCTTCAACCATTGACGGTATGCTGGAAAAACAGTACCTCCTGGTATGTACTCTCCGAAAGGAATCAAAAATATTTTGTCATAACGTCCTTGTATGGTTCCATCGTTTTCTATCAAAAGAGAGGTTCCGTAAAATTGATGACCAGCCGGATCGTCATTCCAATCGATGGTGGTAAACAATAAAGCCGTTTGGTGTCTTTTTATGAATTGCTGAATCCTTTTGCGCTCAGGAAGGTCTCTTAAATAAGCAAAGGGGTAGACGGATTCGGGCCATACGAGAAGTTTGGGAATGCTGGAATCATGGTCGAATTTTTCAAGAGCCTGCTGAGAATCATAAAGCAGGGCCCTGATATTCATTTCACGCTTGGAATAGGCTAAATCAGGATTGGATGCTAACTGCTGCAGAGAAAAATTTGGTTGGATTGCCGCAATATTAAGAGGCTCTCCTTCTGTTAGCGAAGCCTGTAATTGTGTGGTGCGCCATCCCCCATAAGCAATTCCTGCAATCAACAAAAAAACGTAAGTTCCTGCAAAACCAAGCGCAAGTGGTTTGTTGAATGATGAATGAATGATTTTTTGGCGCCAAACCAAAAGAAGCAAAAAATGGAAACCGATGCTGTAAAATCCCAATCCCCAATCCCCTACTAAATCAGCAACTTGAGCAATCCATAGGGTTTCGGTGAAGGTAAATCCCCCAAAAGACCATTGAAACAGCCTGGGATACAACGGGTCTGCAAGAAGAAAGAAGCAAAAGCGAAAAGGGATATCCCAGCCCTCTAGCCGTTTGATGAACATCATGGGAAAACCAAAACAAACCCAGAGAACCAAGGTGATTTCAAATCCATAGACGAGGGCTGTAATGAGTACCGAAATGGCCCAGGGCATGTGTCCAAACACATGAATGCTATGAATCATCCAGGGATTTGCAATAGCTGCTCCGATTGAGCCCACACCCCAACAAGCCAGGATGGTATAGATGATTTTTTGTTTCCATGTGTATTGTGTTTTTTGGTTAATGCAGTCCAGTACCAGCAGTAATGGAAAATAAGACACCAATCCTAAATATTGAAAAGAATAGACCATGCTCGCTAAGCCTGCGCCTACTCCAGAAATAAAGATCCAGACCCAATAAAAAGATGGATTTAATGTGCCCATAGATAGATGAGGTTTTGATATTTTACGGTATTGTTCAAAAGGTGAAATTATACTTCCACCTTGCTAAATTTACAGTTTTTTATATTATATTTTCCAGCCTCACCTTTATTCTCACACGATTATTGGGCAATTCCTCTGGCAATAGATTGATCATTTTGTTATCAAATATCCCAGGAGCTTGTATCAAACAGGAGCAGCTAAGTCTACTGGCAGAAGCGGATTTGCAATGAGATGCTAAGCAATCCCGAATTTTATTTTACTATGCAAACAGCTATTCAAAGGATGATGAGATGATTATGCGATTCTTACAAGTGAGCCTCCTCCTTTTTTGTACAGGGTTTCTGGTTTCAATTGTTATGGCAGACCAACATAAAGAAAAAGAAATAAAAGCTAAGGTCGAAAGGTATACCAGCAATCCTGTGATTGCAACAGTGGATGGTAAGGCGATCCATCTGAATGATATCATGAATAAAACGATCCATGATTTACTTGAAGACCTTTATGAAGAATTAGCAGCAACATTGCCCCAAACGGTATTGAAAGAATTGGCAAAAAAGCATAAGGGAATTGAACTGAAACCCGCCACAACCGTAACCGACAAAGAAGTAGAAGCATTTTATAAGCAAAACAATCTACAACAACGTGGCACCCTGCAGCAGCTGAAGGGGCAGATTAAGCAATACCTGGTAGAGCTGAACAATCGGTTGTACTTGGCACAACAATTTTCAGTGGCGATGGAAAAAGGATGGGTGTACAATTATCTGGAGCCGCCTGTTGAATTTTTAGTAACGACATCTACTGAGACAGCTGTGATTCGCAATAATCCCAAAGCCTCTGTGATGGTGCTTGAATTCTCAGATTATCAATGTCCTTTTTGTGGGAGAATTCAGCCCACGCTTGACAGTTTAATGGATAAATACAAAGAAAAAGTGGCCTTTGCCTATCGCCATTTCCCCCTTTCCTTTCATACAGAAGCAGATGAGGCCGCAATTGCTGCAGAGTGTGCCAGGGAGCAAGGGAAGTTTGAAGAAATGCACAAGATTCTTTATCAAAATCAACGAAAACAGCACCCATCGGATTTGAAGGGTTATGCTAAAACGATTAAGGTAAAAAATCTAACGAAATTTAATCAGTGCCTGGACCAAGAAAAATATCGCAAATTAGTACAGGATGACATTCGTGACGGCTCAGCCATTGGTATTAGCGGAACTCCTGGTTTTATGATAGGAACCTATAATTCTAAAACAAAGAAAGTGACAGGAGAAGTTCTGTCGGGTGCGCTTCCTCAATCCGTTTTTGAAAAGACCATTCAGAAATATTTGAATAAAAAATCATAAATATAAAGAATAGTGATAAGCAAACAAGAGCTCCAATATTCTTTGGAGCAAGTACAATCCCCTTCCATTTTGGTCATTGGCGATTTGATGCTGGATCGGTATACTTGGGGAAGTGTGAATAGAATTTCTCCAGAAGCGCCCATTCCAGTCCTTCGTGTGTCACGGGAAGAGAACCGTCTGGGAGGTGCGGCCAATGCTATGAATAATTTAGTCACACTTGGAGCAAAGGTATTTGCCTGTGGGATGCTGGGCAATGACGCCAATGCTGGTGCGGTGCTGCAGCTTTTTGAAAAAGAAGGTATTAATACAGCCGGCGTGTTTGAACAGGAAGATTTCACCACCATTCTCAAACATCGCATGATTGCCGGACACCATCATCTATTGCGTATGGATTTTGATCCTCCTGCAGGATGGAAGCTTCCGTGCGAGTCAAACATTACTGAGTATTTGGAAAAGACTATCCCACATGTGGATTTGATCTTAATTTCTGATTATGGAAAAGGGGTGTTGACCCCATCAATTCTGGATGCAATTCGATCCTTGGCAGGGCAATATAAAATCGACACAATCGTCGATCCTGGAATTGGAATGGATTATCAAGTTTATCACGGCTTTACTCTGATCAAACCAAATCGACGAGAAATTGCGTTGGCTGCGGAACAACCGGTTGAAACAATCAATGATGCTCTGAAAGCCGCTGCCTACATCCAGGAAAAATTTAACTTTAAGTACGTTGCCGTCAGCCTGGATCGAGATGGTTTGTTACTTTTTCAGAATGCCGATCATTATTTCTGCTTCGAGTCAGCAACCCAGGAAGTGTTCGATGTTGTAGGAGCAGGAGATATGGTAGTGAGCATGCTGGCATTTTTGATGTCTGCAGGAACTCCTATTGAGCATGCGGCTTCATGGGCTAATATAGCGGCTGGTATGGAAATCATGCATGTGGGAGTTACCTCCTTTACCAAGTCGCAACTCTTACAAAAGCTGGTGATGGGATATGGTTCTGATAAAGTAGTCTCTCTGGATCATTTACTCGCTTCCCTGGAACATCAAACGCTCCCTTTGATTTTTACCAATGGTTATTTTGACAATATTTCAGCAGGTCATTTGAAGTTTTTGAAACAGATGCAGAAATTTAGAGGAGTTCGGGTTGTTGCCATCAATAGTGATCATTCGATTGAACTGCAAAAAGGAACTCCTCCGTTACTCAATGAAAAGGATCGTGCTTCGCTTTTGGCATCTATTGAAGGGATCGATTGGGTGATTATTTTTGATGATACCAATGCCAATCATCTGTTAGAACAACTGAGGCCCTCTATTGTCGTGAAAGGCGAGCCCAATCAACAGCAACCATTAGCAGAACAGGCTACGATTGATAACATTGGTGCAACGGTGCATTACTTACCGGAATATTGATCACAACGGATCATACAGTTTGAGGGGAAGTCCTTCAACCGGATGACACATGGAATTATTTTTTCAGCAAACTTTAATTATGGAGAACCAATATGAGCGTCGAAATTTCCGATGTCTTAAAAATTGTTGAGAAGCAGAATGTTTGGCGAGGTCAAGAAGCCATCAACCTGATTGCCAGTGAAAACACACAGTCTCCTGCTGTACGGAGTATTGAATGTAATGATTTTATGGGCCGTTATGCAGAAGGACATCCCAATACATCGGATTCTATCAACCGGTATTATGAGGGGACCGACTATATTGATGAAGTGGAGATGATGGCAACAAAAGAAATAATAGAGTTGGCAAACTGTACTCATGCCGACGTCCGTCCCATTAGCGGAAATGCTGCCAACACGGCAATCGCTCTCGCCTTGCTGCGTGGAGGAGACACTGTCATTGCTAATTCTATTGATGCCGGAGGGCACATCAGCCATAATCCGATTGGTGTGTTTGGAAGGCGTATACAAGTACGCGGTCAGGTACTTGCTCTGAATAAGGAGAATTCAATTTCCCTTCATTTTTGGCCCACCACTGAAGACGGTTATCATATTGATGCACCAAAGAGTGTGGATCTGATCGAAAAGTCTTCTCCCACGATGGTGGTTTTGGGAAAAAGTTTATTTTTATTTCCTGAGCCTGTCAAAGAGATTGCAGAAGTGTGTCGTGCTCTTAATATTCCTGTCTTGTACGATGGCGCGCATGTGCTGGGATTGATTTTAGGAGGACAGTTCCAAAGTCCGTTCGCAGAAGGGGCGCACTTTATTAGTGGCAGTACCCACAAAACTTTTCCTGGACCTCAACGTGGGGTGATTCTGGGTCAGCTTCAGGAAGAAAATGAATTGAAATGGTGGACCAGTATTGATCGTGGAATCATGCCTGGGTCTTCCAGTAACCACCATTTACATACGATCCCTGGATTACTGGTGACTGTTCGGGAAATGAAACAGTTTGGGAAAGAATATGCGGCACAAACCGTAAAAAATGCGAAGGCCTTGGGGCAAGGGTTGGAAGACTCAGGTGTCCGTGTGGAAGCAAAAGATTTTGGTTTTACCGAAAGCCATCAAATCGCAATTAATGTTTCTTTTTATGGGGCCGCAAAAGACTTGGCAAAAGACTTGGCTTCCAATAACATCATCCTCAATTACAACATGCTGCCTGGTGATCAGGATGCACGTAATCCTTCAGGATTTCGAATTGGTGTTCAGGAAATGACACGTTTTGGCATGAAAGAACCAGAAATGGGAGAATTGGCTTCTTTGATTGCCGATGCGCTGCAGGGAAAACCTGTGAAAGAGGCGGTGACAGAACTACGGAGGCGTTTTACTGAAATCCAGTATGCATGATTTACTGGAGAAGCGCATTTCTTTCGTTGGAGCTGACGGCATCAGAGGCTTTTGGTGTAGGCTGGTTTTTCTTTCTTGGGTCTACAGTTTCTCCCTCTGTTGAAGGAGGTCCGCTTCGGGTAGTGGTTTGCTGGGTTTGTTTCTGGATACGGTATATGAATTTTTTGATTTTCAAACGCTCCAATTCTCTCGTACGGAAAAACTGCATGTGGATATCGTGCGTATCAGCACTCGTGGAATTGATTCTCAGGACACGAGCTTTCATGTCTTCACGCAGGTTGGCTCCTTGAATGTGAAAGATGAGCAGGTCGCCTTCTTCAAAATTTTTGGGAAGTTTCTCGACCTCTGCTTTCAATCCACCCACACTCATATCAACAATCTGACCGTTGACAGATTCCAACGCAATATCGGATTTGGTGATATTGACACCAGATCCCAATGCGCTTAGTTTCTCTTCAGTCATGGCATAAAAAGTTGTAAAAATATCCACATGAACCCGCTCTGATTCACGAATGAACATTTTTTTAATATTGTTGGTGTGTCCCAGCACAATGGCATTTGGTTTGCCGAAAATTTGGTTAAGGATGGGTAACTGAAATTCGTAGTCCGCTTCGTCTCCTCTTCGGACTCGACAAGTTAAATGAGGATATCGTTTCAAATTAACAGGCTTTTTCTTAACAGTAGGAGGCTTGAGCAAAATCCCATTTTCTGTGACGGTCAAAACGGTAGAAACGAATAAAATCTGTTTTTTAGGATGAGGAACCTGACATTCCAACTTGATTCCGCCCGCAAGCATTTGGGTTGAAATAAAGTTGGCCCGTTTGTTATTGACATCAAATCCAAGTTTGTGACGTAAATTATAGATACTTTTTAAAACTTTGGGATCGGGTTTTGTCTTTTTGAATTCTGTGACCTTGCTTTCAAAGTCTTCTACTGATTCGACTAAGGGCAGGATCTCATCAGGGGTACCGCTTCCATCGGCTAAGGCTTCTAATAGTTTTCGTTCAGGCAGGATAATGTTTAATTTTGAAAGGATGACATCGAGACGTAAATTTGCTTTTTCTTCAGCAACTCTTTTTCGCTGTACCTTTTCCTGGTATTTTTTGAATTGGATCAGAAAAACAAACCCAAACACGACAGCCACTAATCCTACTCCAGCAGCCCAATAGACCCAGGTTGGTGTGGATATGGCGACTTTGGGCTGTTTGAATTTAAACATGTTTAAATTTCCGCCATCCAAGGCTTTTGGCCTTCCATCGTAGGTTGTTCGATATTGACCGGAGAGCATGAACCACAATACCATGGGAATGGTTAGCATTGTCAAACGCTCTAGTATTATCGAAACGTATCGAAGTAGTTTTTGAATTATGGCTTTACAGTATTCCATCATGGCTGTATTTGGATTCATGAAAACAAAATGGCATTCACATCATCTTAATCTATCTGATGTCACGAACTTATGCAATATTTGGAGGAAGCTTTAATCCCATCCATATCGGACATGTTGCTGTTGTTGAACAGCTTCTCCAACTGGAAGTAGAGAAAATCTTTGTAATCCCAACAAGCCGCTCCCCCTTTAAGCAAAACCAGGACTTGCTGCCAAATGAATTGCGTCTGGAGATGGTCACCCGAACTTTCCAGGATTGGAACAGGGTTGTGGTGTCTGACCTGGAAATCAAGAGTAATCAAGTCCAATATACCTATCATACCTTGAAACAACTAGATTTACAACATCCTGATACAAGATGGAACCTTGTCATAGGATGGGATGCCTATCAAGATTTTCCTCAGTGGAAAGAAGCAAAGCGAATTATAACATCGGCGTCCCTTTGGGTTGTGCAACGTTCAGGCCTTTTACCGGAAAATAACGTGTCTCTGAAAGATTTTATCGTCACCCCCACATTGACTCACTGGTTTGATCGAATTGTCTGGAATGAAAAGCAGCAAGTTGCTTATTACCAAGGACATGAACTGGTCCGCTATCTTGCCTTTGAGACGCCTGTCATTGCTTCTTCAGATTTGCGTAGTGGGAGTGTGGGGATTGAATGGCTGCCTCAAGGTGTTCGCTCCCTCTATGTCGATTATATCAATAGTCGGGAGATGATACAAAAATAATATTGAAACTTTTTTGCTTATATTTACACTGAAATAAGCTGCCATGTATGTGAAAATGTGCATGAAGTGGAGATCCATTTCACCTAGGAGGGCAATATGACATCATCAAATGATCAGGAGAGTTTATGCCTGGATAATGAATTGGAGGAAATGGTGCTTGAATATGCAATTGATACGTTCCCCTATGCAGACGCATTTGAGTATCTACCGGGCTATGATGGCGATGATCGACAGCTTTTAACGGATCTTATTGATGCAGAGTTATTGAAGATTGGATTTTATTATGAAGATATGCAGGAAAATTTTACTATTTTTTATTTCCTGCAAATATATGATGAAACCTTTATTGTGCTGGGACTCGATTCAAAAATACGAGTAGAAATTTCTTCTGAAGATAAGGGAATATTTCAATTAGATGAGTCTCAGTATATCAATTTGTGTCAGATTAGGCCAAACTGAGGTTCTGACAAAATATAAGTATCATGAAATCCACCCCTTGTTCTCCTTGATCCCCAACGCATGAAAATCCTGTCGGGTGTTTTATTTACTGTCTTCTTTGTCCAATTGATCCAATAATGTGGTAACAGCATGTATTTGGTTTGCTCGTTTCTTTAGATTGGCTTTGTTAGCGTTACTCTTTCTCATGCGGTGCAGTTTTGTCTTCTTTTTAGGGGACATGGCATCTCCTTCGGGCTGGATACGATTTGAAATGATTATTTTAGTTGGCAATGATAAAAATTAATTCACCAGGATATCAGACGATGAGTATTATTTCCAGTTCTATTTGCCTATGAATTTTGTTCATGTTAATTTTTTATTAGCCTTAGCTGCTATTCCATTTATGCTGGCTCTACATCTGTATGCTCAGCGTAAAAAAAAACGATTACTGACAGAATTTGCTTCTCAGGTGTTATGGCATAATTTTATTTCGTATCCCAGCATTTTAAACAGGCGTTTCAAGTTTTTTTTGTTGTTGATTGGTTTGGTGTTGGCTATCATAGCACTGGCCAGACCTAGGTGGGGTTTTCAATGGCAGGAAGTGAAGCGCCGTGGAGTGGATATCATCGTGGCATTGGATGTATCACGCAGCATGCTGGCAGAAGATGTGAATCCCAATCGACTCATTCGGGCAAAACGTGAAATCATTGATCTCCTGCTGTTCATAGAAGGGGATCGTGTTGGCCTGGTTGCATTTGCAGGAACGAGTTTTTTACAAAGTCCTTTGACATTAGATTATGGGGCAATCGAGTTATTTTTAGATGCGTTGGACACGGATTTAATTCCAGTGCAGGGCACTGCCATCAAACATGCTCTGCAGACTTCCATTCAAGCATTTTCTGATACACCGCATGATGCTAGGGCTGTGATCTTGATTACAGACGGTGAAAATCACTCAGAACATATGGAAGAGATTGCTGATGTTGCAAAAGAAGCAGGAGTTAAAATATTCATTATTGGGATTGGCCAACGAGAAGGAGCTCCTATTCCGAATCCGGATGGAGGGTTTTTGAAGAACCAACACGGAGAATTGGTGTTGAGCAAACTCAATGAATCGGCTTTACAAGATTTGGCTTTGGCCACTGGAGGAAGTTATGTTCAATCGCTGACTGGTGATTTGGATTTGGAAAAGATCTATTTCCAGGATATCAAGGGGGCTACTGAAGCGAAGGAACTCCAATCCTCTCGACGTCGATTGTGGAATGAACAATTTCAATGGTTTATATTGGCAGGTCTCTTTTGCTGGATGATAGAACCCCTGTTATCGGGCCATGGATCTCAACAAAGCAACTTTTCATTTAATCAAACTCATGACAACAGAAAAAAAAGAAATTCCTAAAAAAGTGAGCACACAGGCAATACAGCTGGAAAGGCTGCTTGATATGCAGTTCAAAGCGCGTTTGATATTAGGAGGCTGCACTATGGAAGTGGATGATATTTTGGCCCTTGGGCAAGGTGCGGTGTTGGAACTGGACACTCCCATTACGGAACCCATTCAGATTTGGGTGAACGATCGATTGATTGCAAAAGCAGAGACCGTTGTGGTTAATGAACGATTTGGTGCAAAGATAGTAGAGATTGCCTCTAAGGAAGAGCGCCTGAAAGACATGGCGGATGTCAGTTAAAACATATCCTTTTCGTAATATTTTGTTGATTCAGTTGCGACGAATTGGGGATGTATTGATGACAACTCCCTCCATTCGTGCTATCAGAAAGACTTATCCTGATGCCCACATTAGTTTTCTCACAGAGCCACCGTCCAATCAGGTTTTGCGGTACAATCCTTACTTGAGTGAGATTCTGGTGTCTCAAAAGAAGGCCTCATTGAGGGAGTATTGCCTGTTGTTATGGCAAATACGCCAAAGTAACTTTGATTTAGTGATTGATTTTTTTGGTAATCCTCGTAGTGCATTGATCAGTTGGATCAGTGGTGCCGAGTATCGAATTGGTTTCGATTTTCCTGGTCGACGTCTTTACTATACCCAGCATGTTGCATTAAAAGGGAAAGAAACATATGCTGCAGAGCACAAATCTTTTTTGCTGGAACCATTAAAAATTTCTTTGGATTCATTGGAATTGGATTTTTTTGTGGATCACTCTGATCGGGCATATGCCAATTCCTTGTTTGAGCATATGAATCTGGGCAAGAATGATTTTGTCGTTTCGATCTCTCCAGTTTCCAGACAACCTTACAAGGTTTGGCCAGCACAAAATTTTAGTGGTATTGCAGATCGTTTGATTGAAAAGTTTGGGGCAAAGGTTTTATTCACTTATGGGCCTGGGGAAGAACATTTTGTCGAGCGAGTACGTCAACATATGTGCCACAAAGCATTACCTGACTATCCTGTGCCTACTTTGAGGCAGGCTAAAGCCATTTTTGAAAAAGTAGATTTGCACCTTGGCAATGATAATGGCCTTTGTCATTTTGCTATTGCGGCAGGAATACCAACCGTGGCTGTTTTTGGAAAGCCAAAAGCAGTCAATTGGACCCCGCCTGGGCAAACCAGGCATCGTGCTGTCGAATACGATCCCGGTTGTAAAATTCACTGCAGTTATCCTCGATGCGATCACTTGAACTGTATCAATGGGGTGGAGCCAGAAAAAGTTGCTGGAGCAACTTTTGATTTGATTGAACATTTTCAATTGAAAAAAATTTATGTTTGATGTGAATGAGTTGCTTCAATCACAATTGGAGCATGTCGCTTTTTGGCACAATCAGCCATTTGAAAATCCTGAGGGACAGAGTTTTGAAGCACAAGCTTTGCTATTGTACCATTATAATTTTGAACTCTGGCATCAGGAAGACCTTGCGCGGGATAAGACAGCGTCTGCTCATGACATTGCAAAGGTAAAGCGTGCGATTGATGGTTTCAATCAACAACGCCAGGACATGATTGAGAAGTTGGATGAGTGCATTATTTCTTATCTTCAATCTAAAAAAATCATACCAGCATCAAATGCCCCAATGAATAGTGAAACTCCGGGCAGTGTGATTGATCGCCTTTCTATCAACGCTCTCAAAATATATCACATGAGAGAAGAAACCCTGAGAGAAGATGCGAGTGAGGATCATCGTCAGCGTTGTCAGAGCAAGTTGAATATTTTGGAAGAGCAACGCGAGGATTTGGGGAATTGTCTGCATATGTTACTGAATGATTTGCTCAGTGGTTGTAAATATTTAAAGATTTATCGTCAAATGAAAATGTATAATGATGCCACCCTCAATCCTGTCCTGTATGAAACAGATAAAAGAATTAAACATGAGACATGATGATGAGCAATTCATGAAAAAAGCCATTGAACTGGGAATGCAGGTAAAAGGATTGACGGGCGATAATCCTAATGTTGGTTGTGTGATCGTTATGGAAAACCATATTATTGGAGAAGGAAACACCCGTCCTCCTGGAGGCCCTCATGCTGAAATCAGCGCATTCCTGGATGCGGAGCTGCACAACCAGCCTGTTGAAGGAGCAATACTTTATTCTACTGTAGAGCCGTGTTCTTTTTTTGGAAGAACGCCTCCCTGCACCTCTGCCATTATTCAAAAACAAATCAAACAAGTTGTGATCGGTATTCGTGACCCCCATCCCAGCGTTTCAGGAGAAGGTGTTCGACTGCTGAAAGCGACAGGAATTGATGTGGTTGAGGATGTCTGTCAAGAAGAGGTACGCGGCTATTTGGCCGAGTGGCTCAAATCCTATGAGGTTTGATCGTCTGGACTAGTACTTCAGTTTCGCATACTGTGTCTCTTTGGAAGCAAGCAGAGTGTCTTTAAGGGTGTGAATATTTTGTTGTGCCAAGAGAGGAATTAACTTCAGAAAAATTTTTGCGGTCAACAGGGCATCTCCCAATGCGGTGTGTCTGGCTTCTACTTTTAAATTAAAACGCTCTGCGATTTTTTCCAAAAAGTGTTGATCTTGATAAGGGTGTACGACTGCAGAGAGCAAAAGGGTATCTAAGACTGGATGGGTGAATGAAACATTCACTACTTTCTCTTTCATTTGAAAAAAACGCATATCAAAAGCAGCATTGTGTCCGACCAGTACAGTATTTTCTGCAAATTTATGAAAATGAGGCAAGGCCTGCTCAATCAATGGTTTGCCTTCCAGCATTTCAGGATGAATGCCATGTATATTGATGGACTCTTGAGGGATAGAACGGAGAGGGTCGATCAGCTGCTCAAAAGTTTCTCCTTCCAGGAGTCGTCCGTTCACAATCCGAATGGCTGCAATAGAAATAATTTCATCTCCTCCGGAAGGATTCAGACCTGTTGTTTCTGTATCAAAAACGGTGTACGTTAAATCGGACAGCGAAGCATTGTCGAGCTCAGGATGAGGAGTTTTGTCAAAAAGGTCAAAATCGTAAAATACAGGACGATGTTCGAGGGATATGGATCGCTGCTTGGAGGACTTGCTTTTATTTTCTTCTAATTTAGGAAAAAACAATCGAATGTAATGGGATTCTGACTCATGTCCTGCCTGCAGCCAAATCTCAGCATCGTGTTGATGGAGGATTCCTGAAATGGTGACCGGGTTATTGATTTCTTCCCACTTGATAGACTGGGTGATCCATTGGCGAAAATGCTCAGGTAAAAGAGGTGCGCCGTCCCAAACAAGATCAATCATTACGAAATGACCATCTTGGTGCAATCGACAAAGGAGAGAGTTGGGGGTTTGAGCTTGTTGTAATTGCCCCAGTAAATAAACCAGAGTCTGTGTCATTAAATACTGGTTTAGATTGATCCAGCAGCTTTCTTCTCCTAAATCTAAATCAAATTTACAAGACAGCAGGCTTTTTAGTTTGGAATCCAGAGAATTCAGCCACTCTCTCACAAATGTTTCTCCCAAAGACCAAATAGATGATATGTCCTTAACAGTTTGAGCAGGGTCCTGGTCTAGTAAGCTGGTCAACTTAATCGAATTATCCCGAACAATTTCTAAAAATTTTTTCCGTTTCTGCTCCGGTAAGTGAGGGTAATCCAAAATAGCTTCAATCGAAGCACGGACATTTGCCAAATCGGATCTCATTTTTTCTTTGAGATTCTGCTGTTGTCGTTCATAGGGACGAGGAATGTCAGCTTTTGGAGAAACATCCTGAAAAATAAAGATGAATCCGCCTAACTGTTGTGTTTGATCAATGATTCCGATGGCTTCGACGTTAATCAGGCTTCCGCCATGTTCGATAATAAAATGCTGTTCCAGATTGTCGCTTCCCATTTGCTGCCTCTCTTTGAGTTCATTGATGGTGTAGGTGAGCAGGGGAGTTTCAATAATGGTCATCAAGGATCGTTCTAATCCAACAAAATTCGTTTTTTCTTGGGGGGGGGCTGAAACTTTTTCTGGATTAGGGGGAGGATTGAGCAGCGTTTTTGCCATTTGATTGTACAGCAAAATTATTCCTTCTTTATTACAAACAATAATGCCTTCACTGAGCGCCTCAATTAAGAGAGAAAGTACATTCTTTTCACGTTCAAGATCCATTTTCGCTTTGGTGATTTGTTCATCAACTCGTATTTGCAGTTCCTCCATCTGGTTTGCCTGCTGATTGAATAAATCGGCGATCTGACTCAAAGTTCCGCGTCCTGGTAAGTTGATGCGATGAGAAGGATTGCTTGCTAAATTGAGCTTCATCTCTTCGACTATCTGGCCTAAAACGATCCAAAAGCTGTTCAATAGCCATTTTGTGCCAAAGATTATCAGTGCCAGTAGACTGGCAAGGGGAACGAGGATGTAGTAAAGGTAGGGAGAAAGGGTTGTTGTCAAATGGAGGCGATCTTCTGCGGAAATTTGCTGAAAAATAAATACTCCAATGGCAAGGATAGAGGCCACCAGAATCGCGTTAAAAAAAAACCAAATCAGAAAAAAACGCATTTTATGGTTCATGATTCATCTGCTAGTATATCATGAACGGTTTTGACGAGATCTCTTGTAGAAAAAGGCTTGGTGATATAGGCATCAGCACCCAAAGTTAGCCCTTTTTTAATATCAACTTCACGTCCTTTAGCAGTTAGTAAAACAATTTTTGTTTTTTCAAATTTATCTTGTGCCCGTAATATTTGGCATACTTCAAACCCCGTGCGTTGCGGTAACATCACATCCAGTAAAATCAAATCAGGTTCATGCTTCTCAGCAAGTTCCAATGCTTCTTCCCCTGTTTTTGCAATGAAAACGGCGTATCCATTCTCCTCCATTAAGAACTCCAGTGAAATCACAATAACCGGATCATCTTCCACAATTAATACTTTTTTCTTGTCCTCCATACCCCCCCATGGGTAAAATAGTTTACAATAAATCAGAAATCAATAAATTCAAGATACCTCCTTAAGAATGCTCAAACAATAACTTAGCAAATCCACTTGTCTTTTCAATGATCTTCTTCATTGCTTTACCGGTGACATAGCAAGTTGTACGACCGATAAAACACCTTGAACCTCGATGAAAATCCTGCGTAACTTTCGCATGTTATTATTTTCGCCTTCCTTAATGATTAGCCTGCAATTTCATTATGACATTATTTTTGTGTCGATGCTCTGCAGGTAAAAGAGTGAAATAAAAAATAGCACCATTTTCACTTCCTGGAGCAATTCCTATCTGTCCTTGATGGTGTTCAATAATTCTCTTGCAAATGGGTAGTCCCAATCCTGTTCCTGTCGGATTGCCATCTTGCGTGGCTTTTTGGACTTGTCTGAACTTTTCAAACACGAGTTCTTCTTCTTCTGGTGAAATGCCCAATCCATTGTCCTTTACTCTCACTTCGACGTGATCCTGCATTTTTCTCACTTGTACCCATATCTCTCCACTTTGTTTGGGGCAAAACTTGACGGCATTGGACAATAAATTAATCATAACCTGCATGAGTTGATCATAATCTCCATAAACAGCAGCATCAATATTTGTTGGGTCAAAGTGAAGCTGGATCAGTTTATCCCTTGCCAGTTGGCTGATAGAACTAATTGAATCTTCGATAACATCCTTGATTTGGAGTTCTTCCATGTGCCATTGTATTTTTCCAGACTGCAGCTTCTCAAAATCTAATACTTGATTAATGAAACGAGTCAAGCGTTCACTCTCTTTTATAATCAAAGAAAGGAATTGTTCACGTTTAGAAACTTTAATTTCCAGATTATCGTATAGAATTTCTGAAAATGCTCGAATTGAGGTCAAAGGAGTGCGTAATTCATGAGCAATGACTGAGATGAATTCATCTTTCAACGCGTCCATCTCCTGTAATTCCCTCGTCAATTTCTGCAATTGTTCAGATTTTTCTTCCAATTCCTGACTATAAGAAATAGCCTGTTGTGTTGCATCCAGAATATCCATAACCTCTTCCATTTTCAAAGGTTCTTCTTTGACAACAGAGGCTACCATGATTCTGGCAGATACCGAGCCGATAGCTCCAGATAATAATTTTTCTGTGTATTGCACCAGGCTCGAGTCTGCAGGAAGACCACTTGACAGATTCAGGTTATTCTGTCCGGCATAAACATTCAAAGCATGTTTTGTATGTTCCTCTCCTAAAAAACGTTGCAATAGGCCACGCAGCTCTTCAGTATTTGCAGTTCCTCTCCATAGTCCGGTTCGTTGAGTATCAGAATAGCGTGTGGCATCTACAAAGAGGTTGGCCTGGCTACGTTCAATGGCATCTTGTCGAGTCATCAGAGAAACAGCAATGTAACAAATTGTATTTAACAACAAGCTCCAAAAAGTGGCTTGGGATATCGGGCTCATGGAGTCCAGGCCAAACAGCTGCATGGGTCTAAGTAAATGAATTCCAAACAGGCCCTCTGTCAAAATAGACTGAGGGAAGAAGCCTGCTTGAATCAACTGACTGAAAAGTTGTGTATACCCCCATATTCCAAAACCAACCAGCAGCCCTGTCCAGGCGCCTGCTTTTGTCCCATTTTTCCAGTACAATCCGCCAAGAAGTGATGGCGCAAACTGGGCAACTGCGAGAAAGGAAACCAATCCTGTTGAAACCAAAGAAGCATGGTCACTGACCAGGCGAAAATAGATATAGCTGATCAATAGCACAACTGCGACACTTCCCCGCCGTACCCTCAACAGAGTTGTGTTCAACGTCGCTTCTTCATAAATTCGGACGATTGGCAGACGGATTAAAATGGGCATTACCAAAGAATTACAGATCATATTACTCAGGGCAACGCTAGAAACAACAATCATACTGGTTGCTGCTGACAACCCTCCAATAAATACAAGCCATGCGATGGGTTTTTGGCCTGCTGCCAGTGGTAAAGTCAGTACAAACGTATCCGCATCAACCATCATATTTGGAAAATGGAGGCGTCCTGCCAAGGCAATAGGGAGTACAAAAATATTAATCAGCAGCATGTAGAGAGGAAAAAGCCAAATGGCTCGGTTCAGATGAGTTTCATTGACATTCTCAATGACGGCTACCTGAAATTGGCGAGGAAGGAACAAGATTGACAACATGCTCAATAACAATAAAAACAGCCATTCCGAATAGACGCCTTCCTTCTCCAAGCTCCATAAAGACTGCAATTTTTGAATTTTTGAGGCTTGTCCAAACAGATCACCAAAACCATCATACATGCCGTAAACTACAAAAAGTCCCACCGAAATAAAAGCAACCAGTTTTGCAATCGATTCAAATGCAATGACAGCAACCAATCCTTCATGACGCTCTGAGACATCCAAGCGCCGAACTCCAAATAAAATGGCAAAGAGGATCAAAATAATTGTTATGTAAAATGTCGCATCTTGTGTAAAATGGGTAATGGTTGTTGAATATGTGAACAACTCTTCAACAGGACGAACAATTTCAAAAGTGAAACTAATTGCTTTGAGTTGTAGAGAAATATAAGGTAAGATCCCCACTACTGCAATAATTGCTACGAGTCCTCCCAGTCCGGGACTTTTGCCATAGCGTGAAGAAATAAAGTCTGCTGCAGAAGTGATGGAATAAAGTTTACAGATGTGAATGATTTTCCGAACAACCGTTCCCCACAAGAGAACCATCAATGTCGGACCTAAGTATATGGGAAGGAAGGTCAATCCTAAATTGGCAGCGCGGCCCACACTTCCGTAAAATGTCCAGGCCGTACAATACACTCCTAAAGAAAGTGCATAGATCGTTGGATTGTTGATCAGGCTTTTTCCAAGTTCCCTGCGTTTATCCGCATAATACGCAATACCAAACAGTAAGCCAAAGTAGAGAATCGATAATACAAGTAATCCCGGTTTGGTGGCCATAATGCAGGCATCGTTTATTTTTTCAAAATATCAAAATCCTTTTGGCATTTCCAATTCTATGAATGTGTGGAAAGTATCAGGATACGACGCAAATCTTCAATGGAAAATGCGAGAAATCAAGTAAGGTTAGAATAGGAGAATGCTTCTTGAAATACAAGCATTTTTTTTGTCCAGCACACAATCTGAAAAACAGTTCGTTAATGCCAATATTCTATTTTTGGCTTGAAATAAACGTTGGAATCCAATATTTTATAAAATTTAGTTGATTAATTTATTTAATTTTAATTTAAAATTTATTTAAAAAGCGACACTGTTGTAGTCAAATAGGAAAATATGGATCAGGGCTTAAACACAAATTCTTCATCAAACACACCAGCAGTATCTCCTCCTTCTGCACCAATGACAGAAGCTGCTAAAAAGCAGATAGGGGCAATGAGAAATATCGGAATTTCTGCACATATTGACAGTGGGAAAACCACGTTAACAGAGCGCGTTTTGTACTACGCAGGAAAAATCCATAAGATAGAAGAGGTTCGTGGTGGAGGCGCTGGTGCAACAATGGACCACATGGAGCTGGAAAAGGAAAAAGGAATTACCATTACTTCTGCAGCGACCACTGTTTTTTGGAAAGATAAAACGATCAATATTATTGATACTCCAGGCCATGTCGATTTTACCGTAGAGGTGGAGCGATCGTTGAGAGTTTTAGATGGTGCGGTCCTTATTTTATGTGGTGTGGCTGGAATTCAGTCCCAATCCATTACAGTGGATCGTCAGATGAAGCGCTACAAAGTACCTCGAATCGCTTTCATCAATAAACTGGATCGCACGGGTGCTGATCCCGAAAGAGGCATTGCAGGTCTTCGAGAGCATCTCGATTTGAATGCAGTGGCGATGCAGATTCCCATTGGTTTGGAAGAAGGCCATGAAGGAGTTGTCGATTTAATCAGCATGAAAGCTGTTTATTTTGATGGTACAAAAGGAGAGAAGGTCCGAGAAGAAGAAATTCCTGCCGACTTGGTAGATCAGGCAGAAGAAAAGCGCATGGAGATGATAGAAGCGGTTTCTATGTTTGATGATCAGTTGATGGAAGATTTTTTAGAAGAGAAGGAAATTTCGGAAGATCAGATACATGCCGCCGTCAAAAAAGGAGTGCAGACTTTAGAACTGTGTCCTGTCTATTTAGGTTCTGCCTTTAAAAACAAAGGAGTGCAGTTAATTTTGGATGCAGTAGATCGTTATTTACCTTCTCCTCTCGAAACACACAACCATGAGGCAAAAAACCCGGACAATGAAGAGGAGACGATAGAACTTCAGGCAAATCCCAATTTGCCATTTGTGGCGATGGCATTCAAGTTGACAGAGGAGCAGTTTGGGCAATTGACCTACGTCAGGATTTACCAGGGAACATTACGCAAAGGTGAACAAATGATCAATATCCGCACAGGAAAAAAACTGCGTGTTGGTCGTATTGTTCGTATGCATGCTAATGATCGGGAAAACATCGAATTTGCGTCAGCAGGAGATATTGTTGCGCTGGTTGGAGTTGATTGTGCATCTGGTGATACATTCTGCAGCCCGGGCATCAAAGTTGTTTGTGAATCCATGCATGTTCCCATTCCTGTTATTTCCCTTGCTGTGTACGCAAAAGACAACAATGCCCAGACAAAAATGAGCAAAGCCTTAGGGCGTTTCATGCGAGAAGATCCAACTTTTCGAGTTAAGGTTGATAAAGAATCAGGTGAGACCCATATTTCTGGCATGGGGGAGTTGCATCTGGATGTGTATATTGAGAGGATGCGCAGAGAATATGATGCTGATGTGAATGTGGGTCCTCCCCAAGTGAATTATCGTGAGGCCATCATGCAAACAGCCGGATTTGATTATCTCCATAAAAAGCAGACAGGCGGTTCAGGACAGTATGCAGGAGTGACTGGGCAGATAGAGCCTCTGCCTCATGATCATGAAGAAGAATTTGAATTTGTGAATGCTATCTTTGGAGGCTCCATCCCTTCTGTCCATATTCCTGCATGTGAAAAAGGGTTTCAGGATATCATGGAAAAAGGTCCATTGGGCGCATTTCCGATGGTTGGTATTAAAGTGACGCTGAACGATGGAAAGTATCATGATGTTGATTCCAGTGATTTGGCCTATCGCCTTGCTTGTCGCAATGCCATGAAACAGGCTATTTCTAAAGCAAACCCTGTGTTGCTGGAACCCATCATGAAAGTAGAAGTGGAAACGCCTTCTGCATATCAGGGGGCCGTCATTGGGGATTTGAGTTCTCGCCGTGGTATTATTTATGGTTCTGAAATCAATGACGAACTGACCGTCGTCAATGCCGGAGTACCTCTTGCCGAAATGTTTGGTTATGCAACTGAACTTCGTTCTCAAACTTCTGGAACAGCGACCTATTCCATGGAATTTGAAAAATATGCACAAGTTCCTAGTTCCATTCAAGAGCAGGTTATCAAAGAGCGTGCTGAAAAAGTAAAAGAAGAAGAATCATGATGATTATGCCATCATTGCCAGTCCGGTAAGGATGTTTTTTTTCTTCATTACTAGCAGGAGAGTGCGTCTTCTTTGCTTTTGTGATTGACAAAGATGTGGTCCAATTTCACTTTAACCAAATTTTCGTAACTTTCACTGCTCATTCCCCAGACAGCGAGTTTCATGTGCCTGGAGCGTGTGACTTTATACAATTCGATGAGCAGCCCAATTCCTGTTGAATCGATAAAATTCACTCCTTCGAAGTTGATAATTATCGATTCATAATCTTCTTCTTCCACTACATTCATAATATACCCGGCAGACTCGTGTACGGTTTGCCAAACCATGTCTCCTACCAGTTTGAAGATAAGAGCATTGTTTTCTTTTTCATGATTAATCTGCACAGTAATCCATCCTGGTGTTTAAATGTTTCAACGAAGCAATGGCCTCTTGTTCCAAATCAAAAATCAAAAATTGATACAACGGCCTATAAATTTTGTTGAGCAAACGCTTGGCTGACAAAGCATCTTTGACCTTTTTTATTTGCCAAGTCATGACATAAATCGTTTGGTTTGTCTATAGGGAAGAGGTTCCCATTTTCCGGCATAGATGTCAAATTAAGGAAAAACATTAAATATTTCAGTTGATTGCATAATTACGATTTACATAGGTGTAAAATTCCAATGAAGCCTCATCAAGTGATTGTTCTATAAACTCACTTAAGAAGTCCGTAATTACCAACGGTATATTCGGGTGTTTTGAGCCGCTTTTAAACAGTTTTTTCAATAAAACCAAATCGCTGTTTGAGTAAAAATTCGATGTTTTGTTTGTTCAAAATGGCAAAGAGCCATTGTAG
>JADGAT010000027.1 GCA_015231885.1 SAR324 cluster bacterium | reverse complement strand
ATCTACAGCTAAAAATACAAGATACCGGAGGCGGGATTTCACCTGAAATCCAAGATTTTATTTTTGATCCTTTTTTTACAACCAAAGGCCTGGGAGGGACCAATATTGGCCCCTCTAAAGAAGGAACAGGATTGGGGCTCTACGTGACATATAATATCATGCAGGCCCACCAGGGAATCGTTAAGGTGGAAAGTGAGGAGGGTCTGGGAGCTGCCTTTATTCTCTATTTCCCGATACTCGAAAACCAAATTACTGAAATGGAATAAGAAACTCCAAAAATTTTGCCATCAGCCAGGATAAAGTTATCATGAGTCTCATGCCGGTGAATTCTTCCCAGCCCCTGAAAAAAAGAATGTCATTGTCGGTATATTTAATCCGGTTGATGTGGTGGTGTATGCTGCCGTTAATACTACTATCGTGTTTTTTGGCCATTCAACACACCAATGATCTCAGAGCTCATTATGACCAAACGGCATCATATCAGGCATACAATGCTGTAGTCAAGATCGACCGGTATGTTCAAACAAAGACTGCGGCCCTGCAAATGCTTGCGACATCGCCGATTGTGGATAGTCCTTCTCGTTGGAGGGAGCTTTATCTGGAGGCGAAAGGATATGAGGCACACTTTGGTGCCCATGTGATCATGGCCGATGCATCAACGCAAATGATTTTCAATACTCGCGTACCGTTTGGAACCACGCTGCCCAAACTGCCAGTTCCAAAGGGGAGAGCGGCTGCGCCAACTGCTTTGAAAACTGGTCAGCCGGCCATCGGAGATATCTTTTACGGGCCAATCGCCAACGAACTGCTGGTAGCACTGGTGGTGCCGGTAATCCGTGATGACCAGGTGCGCTTTTTGCTGCTCACCACCCTGCAGCTTTCCCAGGTTCAGAATAACCTGGATGAAATGGCTTTCCCTTCCGGATGGTATCTGACCCTGATCGATAGCCATAATGCCGTAATTGCCTCTTCTCCAGCTGGTTTGGAACTACCCCCGGATCATGACAAGTTCTCTAGACAATGGCAGATTCAATCTGATGTTACTCCATGGTCAGTCATTCTTTATATCCCATGGACAACGTATTACAGGTCAATTGTCATCGCGCTGTCAGAAAACCTCTCGACAATATTGGTTATGATATTTATCAGCGTAATTGTTGGACGATTGGGCAGTAAACGACTGACAGTTTCGATGCAGGCTCTGGTGGAAGGACCGCCAAACCGGGAAAATCAGGAATCTATCATTGAAATCGAATCAGTGCGTCAACGATTGTCTGAATCTGCCAAAGCACAGAAAATTGCGGAACAGACCCTTCGTGAAAACGAGGCCAGGATGCGCTGGACGCTTGAAGTAACCCATATTGGATTTTGGGACTATGACCTGCAGAACGATGACTGGCATTCAACTTCCTCATGCCTCCTCATGTTGGGGCTCTCTCCGGAAAAACAAATGTGGAGTTGGAAAATATTGCTGCAGCGAATCCATCCGGATGACTTCGTGATTGCCGTTGATGAGATGGCTTCCGTTCGTGGCGGTTTGCTGCAAGACATAGATATCGAAATCAGGCTTGGCCATGAAAATGGCTCTTACTGTTGGATCAATATTATTGGCCGTGTTTTTGAATTGGATGACGATAGCAAACCCCTCCGAATGCTGGGGTTACAAATCGATAATACTCTTCGTCGACAAACACAAGAGGCTTATCTTGCTCAACAAGTTGCCGAGCGGGCAAACAGGTCAAAAAGTGAGTTTCTGGCCAATATGAGTCATGAAATTCGAACACCCATGAACGCGATCATGGGAATGACTTACCTTTGTCTGCAAACCGAACTGACTTCAAAACAACAGGATTACCTTAACAAAGCCTATCATGCAGCCACCTCTTTGCTGGGACTCATCAATGATATTTTGGATTTTTCCAAAATAGAAGCAGGTAAGCTGGATATGGAAGACATCGATTTCGATCTGGAAGAAGTTGTGGCGAATGTGTCAACCCTGATCCAGACAAAAATAGATGCAAAAGAATTGGAATACATTGTCCAGTGTCCTCCTGATGTTCCCATTTTTTTGCGAGGGGATCCCTTGAGACTCGGTCAGGTCCTGATTAACCTGGTCGATAATGCTATTAAATTTACTGAAAAGGGCGAAATTGTGCTTTCCATTCGGATGCTCAAAGAAGAAAAAAGTCAGCAAGTTCCCCAGGTAACCTTCCAATTTGCTGTCCGTGACACCGGAATCGGATTAACAGAGGAGCAGAAAGAGAAGCTTTTTCGGTCATTTTCCCAGGCAGACACTTCCACGACCCGGAAGTATGGAGGAACGGGCCTGGGACTAGCCATCAGCAAACATTTGGTGGAAATGATGGATGGGGAAATATGGGTGGAGAGCGAACCAGGAAAAGGAAGTTCCTTTATTTTCACAGCAATCTTTGGCAGACAATCAGAACATCAGAAATCGGACTTAACTCCCTTGCCTGATTTGAAAGGTATGCCTGTGTTAGTCGTAGACGACAATCAGACCTCAAGACAAATTTTGACACACGCTCTTGAATGGTTCACCTTTCAAGCCAATGCCGTTGAGTCAGGCCAAAAAGCATTGGAAGCTCTGGAGAAGTCCAATCCTCCCTATGAATTAGTGCTGATAGACTGGAAAATGCCGGAAATGGATGGCATCCAAACGGCTGAAAAAATCAGACAGCATGAAGGTATCTCCAAACAACCGAAAATCATATTGGTTACAGCTTTTGGAAGAGAAGATTTTATCAACCAGACAACAGGGTTAGAATTGGATGGGATCCTGATTAAGCCTGTTGCCTCTTCCATGTTATTTGATGCCGTGATGAACGCTTTTGGCAAGGGACCTCGATCAACATACCACAGTCCTGTTTCACAACAGATTGATCTGGATTCTCTGAAATTAATTCAGGGTGCTCGAATCCTTCTGGTTGAAGACAATGAAATCAATCAGCAAGTCGCTCAAGAAATTTTGGAAAGCGTACAACTTCATGTAGAAATTGCGCATAACGGGAAAGAGGCTGTTGAAAAAGTGAAGTCCACCAAATATGATGTTGTTTTGATGGATATTCAAATGCCGATCATGGATGGATATGGAGCGGCTCGGGAGATCCGCAAAATTTCTGAATTTCAAAAGCTGCCCATCATTGCCATGACAGCCAATGCAATGGCTGGTGATCGGGAAAAGTCTTTGAAGGCGGGAATGAATGGCCACGTCGCCAAACCCATTGATACCCAAGAGCTTTATTCAGCCTTACTCCAGTGGATTGCACCTGGAGAGAAATTGATTCCTGAGTCGACAACAGCCATGACAAAGGAATCAATAAATCAAGAGGAAATACTTCCTGAGAAACTTCCGGGACTTGATCTCACTAATGGATTGGCCCGAATTGGGGGAAATATCAAATTATATCGGAATCTGCTCAACAAATTCCTTCAGAATCAATCCGATACGGTCCATGAAATCGACTCAGCCCTCAAGAAAGAAGATTTTGAACTGGCAGTGCGCTTAACCCATACCATCAAAGGCGTTTCTGGAAATATTGGTGCCATGGAACTTCATATCGCAGCCAGCGAGTTGGAGGATCAAATTAAGAATACAGTATCCGGACAAAACCGGGAAAATGATTTGAAACCGCTGATCCATTCGGTTCAAACACATGTAAATCAAGTATTATCGACGATTCAGAAACTCAATGGAGAACCAAAAGAAGCGGAAACGTTAACAAACGGAGCGATTGACGTTGCAATAGTAAAACCTCTATTGGAAGAGTTAGAGGGACTCCTTGAAAAGTACAATACCAAAGCTGCCAATGTCGTAGAAACGTTATCGGATCATTTAAAAGGGGGAGAGGCTTGCGAGTTGTTGAAAAAAATAGGACAATGTGTCAGCCAATATGACTTTGAAGGAGCGTCAGCGCAATTGAATCAACTTGTGAAACAACTAAATATCATTTTGAAGGTATGAAACTGATGATAGAGCAAACGGTACTTGTGGTAGACGATATTCCGGAAAATATTGATGTTGTTGTTGGATGTTTAAATAATCATTATGAAGTAGTGGCCGCAACCAACGGGAAAATGGCTCTTAAAATAGCGTCCAAAATTCTTCCAGATTTGATTTTATTGGATATCATGATGCCTGAGATGGATGGCTATGAAGTTTGTAAACTCCTTAAAGAGTCTCTGGAAACCAGGGAAATCCCGATCATCTTTCTGACCGCAAAAATAGAACTGGTGGATGTGGTGCAAGGGTTCAAACTAGGGGCTGTCGATTATATATCTAAACCTTTTTATCCTGAAGAAATGCTGGCTAGAGTGAATAACCACCTTGAATTAAAACGTAGCAAAGAAGCCATTTTAAACTTAAGTAATCAGCAAAAAGAATTACTCCATGTGTTATGTCACGATTTAACGAACCCCTTGGGAGTCATAAAAACCTTTCTGGAGATGGGTAAACGACATCCGAGTACGCTCATCAATCAAGTAGATTTGATGCTGCAGGCAGCTGATCTGGGCCTAGAAACCATAGATCTGGTCCGCCAAATGAGAGCGCTGGAAGAGGGAAAAAAGAAGTTGCAGCTGCAGCCTCTTCACTTGCGGTCCATGGTTCAACATTCAATGGACATGATGCATAATAAATTTCATGAAAAAGATATCAGGCATGTGATGGACATTGATCCGAAAATTTATGTGCTGGCCGATAAGAGTTCATTGATAAATTCAGTGCTCAACAATATATTCACCAACGCGATTAAATTTTCGTTTCCAGGTTCCAGCATTAAAACTCAGGCACATTGTGACCAAAATGAGGTCACTTTCGTGATTAAAGACCATGGGATTGGAATGTCTGAAAAATTAATCAATGATTTATTTGAAATGAACAAAACAACAAATCGTCCAGGAACATCAGGAGAAGTGGGAACTGGTTTTGGGATGCCGCTTGTGAAAAAATTCATTAATCTCTATGGGGGGCAGATTGAGTTGTCTTCTCGTGAAAAAAAAGAGGCCGAGAAGAATCATGGTACTGAAGTCAAAATAATTTTAAAGAAAGTACAAGAACCGAAATCATGAAAATCGAAATCAATAACTTGCCAAATCTACTGGTTTTTTCTACGATCTTCTGCGTTGCGTTACCGATTACATCCCAAGCCATGCGCCCGATAAAACGCCTTGAATCTCGATGAAAATACTGCATCTTAGGGTTCGTGCAGAAATAATGTTGACAAAGATGAGGAAGTATTTTTTCTTGGCTACAAGGCGTCTTCAATTGTGCATACTGGAGTATGTGCCTTTGAAGACAACACCGTAGACGAGGAAAAAGACAAGTCATTTGAAATTGAAATCATCACCCATTTTACCAAAAACGTGATAATCGTGTTCAAGCGACTGAAGAGTTTGATAGGGGTTTGGAAACGCGATGTGGTATTTCCTCTCATTCAAACGCTGATCAAAAACTCCATAATTTTTTGATACCTCAAGTGACATCGTGATTTCAGGAATTTTCTGATTCAGATAGTGAATGAGAGGAAAAAAACCTCAAATAGTCGTTCCGAATTGTGCAGGGGATCCACAACTAGGAGGCTCCTTGCTGAGTGGGTCTCTCAAAATGCTTGGGCTTGATGTAACCGAAAATTGTATCAAAAACAGATGAACTCTGCGGCAAGGCAAATCTTTTTCTTTTATATTCTGGAATAACAAGACTGGGTCGGCTTGTTAAACTTTGGTCAGTAAGGTAATCCGATTTATCATCGCTACCCAGCAGACATCCAGTCCATGTGGCATTATCTGTCCATAAATAACCAGTATCTGTTTCCAGCAGCATTTCTCCTGCTAAATAACCACGAGCATTGTACTGTTTTCCCTCATGCATTACAGGAAAACAAACCTTACCAACATTGCGAGATTGACGAGCTTCATTTAAATTTTCAAAAAAATCAGACATTTGGACTCCTAAAATGATAAAGATATAAAAGTAAAGGGTGAATACCCGTCCAATGCATGCAATAATTTTACCAATTTACTCGCAAAACAACTCACTTTTTTCCCAGTCCCTGTGTTCCTGCTGGAATGATTTACGGAAACTCCGGCCATTGCTGTCTTGAAGGTCATATATGCTGTGTCGTAAAATAACAATGGGAATCCCCTGTACAAGAAACATCAGATCATATCGGCTGAACCCTATCACAATTCCATGCAGCACCTCTCCTTCGAGCAATGTCAAAACAACATTTTGCTGCTGCTTCATCAAAGGAAACAACGACTTGTTTTTAATGACATAGCGATCCTGTGGCTTCACAATAGGTTCTATCTCCATCGCCTGTACTTGCTCATTCATCGTCAGCATCGCCTTGATTGGCTCCATTAAATTGACGGGATATAGACATTTGATCTGAATTTTGGAAAGTTCCTCTGTTTTTTTATTATCAAGAGCTAACTTGACATCATAAGTCAAATCCTCCACAATTTTTGCCTGTACCACACGATTTCCATGGAGATGCAATGCCCACATGTCTGCTGAGTCAAGAGCCTGCTGAAAGATAGAATAATTGTAACCATCGCTCAGGTACTCTTTCAACCCCAATAAATAACCCATATTTTGTTGCTCCATTCTTTTATTTGAAATTTTATTGTACTTTGCTGCAAGTAGTTTCAATCAATCGGGGCATGATATCAAGATCTTTATTAGAAGCAAGAATGAAAATTGAAAATATTGACTGGAATACCTGGCAGCCTAAAGAAAATGCCACCCTTCTGTTTGTTATTCAAGGTAATAACATCTTATTAATTCATAAAAAACGAGGATTGGGTGCAGGAAAAATCAATGGCCCGGGTGGGCGCCTTGAACCTGGGGAGAGTCCGTACGAATGTGCTGTACGAGAAGTGCAGGAAGAATTGTGCATCACCCCGTTCAACCTGACTCAATGTGGTGAACTGCGCTTTCAATTCATTGATGGTCATTCCATCCATGGTTACGTTTTCACTGCTTCCGATTATGAAGGCACTCCTCAAGAAACCAGCGAAGCCATCCCTATTTGGTCAACCATTGAAAAAATTCCGTATGATCAAATGTGGGAAGATGACCAATACTGGGTGCCCTGGATGCTCGAAGGGATATATTTTGATGCTCGATTCCTTTTTGATGAAGACACAATGCTTGGCATGCAGATGAGCTTGGAGAGAAAGACATCCCCTTCTTCCTAATTATTTAAATTTTATTTAAATTTTATTTATTTAGTATGGATTTTGCATTGAAAATGATATATATTAACTGTTAACATTTTTAATATATCCATCATGACCATTCGCAAAATAATGAAAATCGCCCATTCTCTTCAAAAACAAATTTGTATTGTGACTGTCGAAGGTGCAATAGTTGGTAAAGACGTATTTGAATTGGGAATGTACCTCACAGCATTGCCTAAAAAAGAAGGTTGCACAGCAATCGTTCTCAATTTAAAAGATACCACACATCTGGATTCTTCAGCCATTGGAACCTTCCTTATGCTTTTTCAAATGTTCAAAGAAAAAGGAATTAAATTTGCTCTTTCACAATTGAACAAGAGGATTGTTACTATCTCTGAAATCATCCGGTTGGATAAGCTCATTCCTATCTACTCCACTGAACAAAAAGCCATTTCCTATCTTGCCCCGCCAGCAGCATCTTAAGGAATGCTCAAACAATAACGTACCAAATCTACTGGTCTTTTCAGCAGTCTTCTGCGTTGCTTTAGCATGTTATTATTTTCGCCTTCCTAATTTCCAAATTTGTGCAGGACCATTGTCTACAAATGCCTGATCCAGCCACTTTTTCAATGCAAAATATTTTTCCGTT
The DNA here is from genome assembly GCA_015231885.1 of SAR324 cluster bacterium. Classification (GTDB taxonomy): domain Bacteria; phylum SAR324; class SAR324; order SAR324; family NAC60-12. The sequence goes on along the minus strand of JADGAT010000027.1, from coordinate 46,768 downwards.
TGAGTGCCTGAACGATCGGACGATAAAGAAAAGGATGAATTTGATAACCGCTTGGCGTTTTAATAATGAATCCTTTAGACGATAGCTGATTGAAGAATAAGGTGCTTTGGTGCAAGTTCTGGCGGAAAATAATGGAGTGCTGCTGTGGATTCAAATGATCGTGCTGAACCATGCATCCGAGAGTGAACACTTCTTCAGTGGACAATTGATGGAGGAACAAAGTTTCCAGATCAATAACCGGATTCAAAATCAAATCATAGTTCTCAATTTTGATGATGCTTCTCAACCAGAACAGGATGGCCACGGCAATGTTGCCAGAAGCAAAATTTTGCAACTGTTCAAAAAAAAGGTTTTGGACAAATGCCTGCTGCTCTTTTACAGATTCCAGTTTTTTGAACTGCCGATTATCAACTATTTTTTTTGGGATCTCAAAAAGAAGTCGATATCCCGTTGCACGATGTCGTTTGAGCAGAGCATTTTCCAGATCTTCCTGTTTGATACCTTTCAAAGGAATGATACGGGAAAAGTACTTTTGCAGACCCATGGCTTTTTCCAAATAATTCCATGAGTATTGCTTGCAGGTCACAACCCAATACACTTTTTTATGAGTGTGAGAAATTACCAATAAAAATTGTTCCAATAAGTCAAATCCATCCACCGTTTTAAAAAATAAGTATTGTAGATTTTCCACAAGATAAATTTGAGGCTCAGATAAATTGAGCAAGGTGTCCTCCAACTCTTTAAAATTCGTAGGAACCGTGTCTGGCAATACATTCTGAAAATGGTTGAAAAATTGTTTGGGATGGATGACACTCTTATTGAAATCAATACGATGCTGGCGATGATCTTTAAAAATGCGCTTTTCTGCCATATTAAGCAGCGTGGTATGTCCGCTTCCCCTTTCTCCAATAATGGCGGTGACGGTGTATTTATCCTGCTGCCAATTTTCAAATTCTTTACGCAGCATGGACATTTCTTCATTTCTTCCCAGGAAAAAACGATCATCTTCGAGCGGAGTGACCGAGAAGAGCCGACGGTAGATAAAGGGCAGTGCATCAATACGCTGCTGAGATTCCTGCAAGAACTGATTGAGACGTTCTGGTGCATCATCGGATATAGAAGCCAAACCGGTCATTTGACGGATTTGCAGGTAACGCTGGTTCCATTCTGAAATTTGTTTGATCTGCCATTTCCAGAAACGAGGCAGTAGATTTCGTGCAGAATCCCAAATTTGCTGGCGTGCTTGAACAACTTGTTCTTTTGCTTTTGCACTGGCCAGTTTTAGCTTGAGCGCAATGAGTTTTTCAGAATTTAACAGTTCCTGAATAGAGGTAGTAAAAGTCCAGGTCGTGTTCAATAAGTTACGATTGGCTTGAGCTTGAATGTTCCGGAGTTGTTCTTGATAATCCTGGATTTTCCCAACCACCCGTTCCAGCCCTTCCTGAGCGGCTTGCTGAACTTCCCGGGTCACGTTATCTTCTTCTTCCAAAAGTGTGAGTGCCGCCTCCAGGTTAAATTCAACAATTTGATCGATTTCAGCAACGCCATAAATCATGGACAGTAGATCTTGCTGTAAGTCAATTTGAGAGGTTTGAAGCTGTTTGGTCAGGTTGTGAAAAATGTATTCTTCAAACAGATCTTTGATGGGAATCTCCTGGATTTCTGATTGCGGGGGGATGGAGGTCGTATCTCGTTTTTGAAAGACAATATGTTTTTCAGGCAAATGGTTCACGGTCTGCTGAATGTATTCCTGGTACTTCAAAGCAACCTGATCGAACTGGATTTCCGTAAGTGCATCAATGATGTCGGGAAGGATTGTGTTACGCAAGGTTGTTAATAACGTGTGGGTTTCTGTGAGCAGCTTATGTTTGAGGGTACGTTCGGCTTCGCTGCCGGCCTGCTGAAAATGTTCAACAGAATTTTGCAGAGTTTGAATAGCCTCCAGGAATGCGGTATCCAAATGAACAAGAATCTTATCCTCGATATGAAATTTTGCTTGATAATAGGCGATCCCCCCTGTGAGTTGAATACGGTTCAAGGATAAATCATGTGTCCAGTCTTTGATTTCACCCTTAAAGTGGTTTTGCCAACTAGCTTTTTCTTCATTACACTGCTTTTTTTGCAAATCGTTCAGGTTCTTGAGCTGTTTGATGCCAAAATGATGAGATGGCAAAATAAAGGTCCCCGCAAAATTCCATTGACGGAGAAATTCCTGTGCCGTGTCCTGCTTCCACTGCTGAAAGCGTAATTCATGCTGTTTTGCATAACCATCAAGTTCTGATCGGAGTGAAGTCAGGATTTCCCAGGACGCAGAATTTTCTTGAATTGCTGTTTCAATGAGATTGAATTGCTGTTGTTCCCATACGGGAGTCCAATGGTCAAAAAATAAGAAACGGCTATTGAGTTGTTGAGTCAATTTATGGAGATGATCCAGCTGCTGAATGATCATCATCAAATATTCAGAGCGCTCTTTTGCAAGAAATTGTTCCAGAGGCACAGTGAGATAAACTCCACAGAACAACTTAAAAGAAAAACGGTGTGATAAGGGCTGGAGCATCAATGGTTTTGTTCTGAACCAATTACTGATCAATCGTCCCGTTTTTTTGATTCGCTGCTTGATCGTTTGAAGGCGTTTCCATTGTTGAATACGCATAGAATCCTCTGGATGCGGTAACCAAAAGGATTCTTCATAAGGGATATCGACAGTACGGGGAAAGGCTTGAATTGTTTGATTGATCTGCTTTTTGCCGTTTTCAGCAACCATATCGGTTGTGGTTATATAGTCCAGGGATTCGATCCAATTGATCAATTCATTGGAATACGCTCCTCTCATTTGACAAACCTCCAATAAAAAAGAAGAGTCCATTTGCTGAGATTCCATGGATGAGCAGGCTTGCTGGAGCTGATCTTCAAAATAATCCAAATGTTCTTGATGCTGCGATCTCCATTGAGAACAAATTTGATTTGAATAGCTTTGGGCAGACTCGAATAGGGCGTCAAGGATCAATTGAGGTTGATGGTGAATTTCCATTGGACTTCACTTGCAGAGTCGAGAAAATTAAGCGGGAATAGGAGAAGGTAATGGTGAAGAATCCAACTCTTGAGAGGATATCAATGCGCGCTTGAACAATTCCTGCAACACAATTTCTGTTATTTCACTGGCAAAGGCAAATTCAAACCGTATGTCCAAGACATAGGCTTTCACTCGCATCTTGATGAGAGATTTCCCCTGATGGATTTCATTCTTGAAGATAATGACAATGGGTTTGTTCAAATAGACATACTGTGATACGACGGCTGCCCGGTGGGCAATCTTTTTCACACGGATCAGGTCAATATGGAGAGGCAAATAGAATTCTGCCACCACTTGACAATTGGAGGCCCCATTATTGGCATTTGAGACGGCTTGATTGACTAAATCACTGTTAGGAATGGATACCAGTGAATCATCTGGTGTGACAATACGAACGGTCCGTAGACCAATTTGCACCACCTCTCCATAATGATCCTTCACTTGGATTTTATCTCCAGTTTGAAAAGGACGATCCATTAAAATCATAATGCCTCCAAAAATATTTTTGAGAATGTCCTGAGAGGCAAATCCCAAGGCTAATCCTGCTGAAGCTGTTAAAGCGAGCAGTGTTTCCATGGGTGGAGATAGCACACCGACAATCACGAGATACGTCGCAAAAATCCATTGAAAAATTCGGACAAAAGGAATCAATCGCTTAATGGTCAGCCGTGTGTTCTCCCAGCGCTCCGAAATTGTTTCCAGGATCTGAGTGGTGTATTTGATGAGGTAATAGGAAATAAAAATAAAAATAATACTCCAGACAATTTTCCCAATCGTTAAGGACCACTCTACCTGGGGTTTGCTTTCAGAAATAGTAGTTAGCAGCGTTTCCTGTCCTTTTTTAAGGGCCTGGGATTTGGTTTGGATTGTAGAATTGGATGATTGATCTGTTTCCAGGGAATGGTTAAAAGAATCCGTACCTGGCGTTACTGAGCTGGAGGGTGCAGTTTGTCCTGCGGCAGGTACTGTCTGGGATGATTTGGTTATAGAAGAAGGGCTTGTTGCTGCTGGTGATACCGGAGTCTGGCCCAGTACAGGAACAATCAGCAAACTCCAGAAAAACAGGATCAATATGATTTTATTCAGACCATTCACTTGTGTCACAACATTTGATGGTAAAGCTGTAAATTTTTCTTATTGTGTGTCCCCATAGCAAAGCACCTGAGTGCCTGACTACCTATTTTTTCGCATTCCGTATACGAATTCGGAGTTAAAACTTATTTTATAAAAACAATGCTTTACAAAATGACAGTCAAATAAAAATGTTAAAATATTTTGACCTCGTACTTATGAGCTGTCAGATTAGTGAAGTGGTCAACTTCTAAAAATTAGAAATCCAGTAAAAATGAAAGGGCGGTAATACCAAATGATTCTTATTAATGAGAGGAAATTCTCCCGAATACAGATCTCTCATAGTCGGATTGATGCGAAACCCATGAGAGCTAATATCCGATAAATCCAATTTTTGTGAATGAGCATCAAAATTCCCAATCACTAAAACCCTGTTATAGCTGTTGCGGTCATTCCTAAAGAAGGCAAACAGGTGAATATTACTTATTTCGAGTAACTCTCTATTATTAAAATCGGCGAAAGCAGGAATCTCTTTTCTTACAGCAATCATGCGTTTTAAGGCAGAAAATAAAATATACTCTATGGTGCCAGGCTGATTACGTCTGTCCGCTTTTTCCCAATCTATTTTGGGACGATGTGCCCAACGGCTGTCATTGGCTTTTCCCAGTTTGTCAATATAGGAATAATCATTCAGCGTACCGACTTCATCACCATAATATAGCAGAGGTATCCCGCCAAAGGAAAATATCATGCTGTGCAATAAAAGGATGTGTTTCAATGACTTATTGATCATTTCTTTATTATTCTGTTCCAGCATGCTTTCCAATCCAATGAGAGAGGTAAGCGTCCCTGAAATTCGAGCATCGTTTGTTTTTTCATTGTGCCCGAACAACAAGCCCCTTGCGATGGAATCGTCATGTTTCCCGATAAAATAATTGATTAAGAAATCTCGGTGTGATTTGGCGTGATAGCCGGCCAGCTCGATATCCATATCGGAAAAACCCAACCCAATATCATCATGACAACGAATATAATTCAGCCAAGTCGCCCGTTCCATTTTATTTGGCAAATTTTTTACTCCCTGGTTCAACAATTTTGCGTTTTTGGTGGCAACCGCATCCCAGAGCAGAGCCATAAAAGTGGCATTATAGGCAATTTCACATTCTTTGGCATTAACCGCATCTTCGCCAAAGTATTTGACCACTTCCACCGGAGCAACGATTGCTTCTGCAATAAACACCACTCCTGGTGCTGTGACTTGACAGCAATCCTTGAACAGCTGCAGGAGGATATGAGCTTCTCTCTCATTTTGGCTGGTACTTCCAATTTTTTTCCATAAAAAAGCAACGGCATCCAGCCTGAGGATATCGGCTCCCTGATTTGACCAAAACAGTAAAATATCCAGCATTTCAGTAAAGACCGCAGGATTACTATAATTCAAGTCCCATTGGTAATTATTGAACACCGTCATGACCCATTTTCCCATGCTGTCATCCCAGGTGAAGTTCCCAGGAGACGTTTCCGGGAAGATTTCCGGCAGTGATTCTTCAAACATATCCGGAATTTCACGATCATCATAAGTATAATAGTAATCCTGATATTTTTTATTCCCTTGGCGGGCCTTAGCAGCCCACGCATGCTGATCAGACGTGTGATTGACCACCACATCCAAAACGAGGAGAATATCCCGTTTTTTCATTTCTTCTATCACTCCCTGCAGCTCTTTCAGGGTTCCGACACGGTCGTTGATTTTTCGGTAATCACTGACGGCATAACCTCCATCGCTGGCCTCATCAGGACAATCGAGTATAGGCATGATGTGCACTAGATTAACACCCAACTCTTGAAAATACGGCACTTTCTCTTTTAAATTCTCCAGATTGTCTGCAAATCCATCAGCATACAAGGTCATTCCCACAAGGTTTTCACTCAAAAACCAATTAAAGTCTTTTTCTCTGGCTAAATCTGTTCGCTTTTGTTCCTCTGTACGCTTGATGTATTGCTTGGCCATCACCTCAACCAAATGGAGCAATTGCTGCTTAAAATCCTTTCGGTTTCCATACAGATATTGGAATAAGGAAAACAAGCTATAAAAATTGGCTCCTAACCTTGTATAAAAGTGATGGAGTTCTTGTTCTTTTATTTCGGGCTTCAGCTTATCAAGTATTTCATTTAGAATTGAATGGGAGTTTTGTTCGTACATGTTACATATTCCAGCTAATGTTAAGGCATGAACGTGCTGATCGACACGTTTTAGGAATGCTCAAACAATAACTTAGCAAATCTACTTGTCTTTTCAACGATCTTCTGCGTTGCTTTACCGGTGACATAGCAAGTGATGCGCCCGATAAAACGCCTTGAATCTCGATGAAAATTCTGCATAACTTTCGCATGTTATTATTTTCGCCTTCCTTATCAAATCAACTATCTAAATATTTATAATGTTTCATTCCTTCTAAAATACCGGCAGCATGATGTTTACGCGCAAAATAAATTTTTCGCAGGCCTCGAAGTTTTTCCATTTCCGGTTGATGGTTTCCTACCACAATGGCCAGCATGTTACCACGCAACATATCTTCATCACTATCAGAGTCTCCTGCAGAAACAATGTTTTCCAGAGGAATATTCCATTTATAGCTCAGATAGCGCAGAGCCTTTCCTTTGGACGCTCGGTGGGGGACAATATCTAAATATTTACCATGCGAATAAATTAAATTATAAGATAATTGATTATCGCTCAGAGTTTGATGAATTGCTTGTAGATTTGCTTCAACATTCTTTTTATCTAAATAGTAACTGAGCTTAAAGGATCGTTCGGCATCAGCATCCTGAGGTCGAACACAGTTTAGTTTTTTCATCAATAATTTTATTTTTGCAGGTTTCCATTGTGCACTCAAATGGCTTGCCCAACCCGAGTCGGGCCTGCGATCCTCTCCGTAGTAGATTTCTGTGCCTACAGAAGAAATAATCACATCAGGATGGGGAATTTTATATTTTTCCAAAGCAGAGATGACCATCTCCAGGGGTTTTCCAGTAGAAACACCAAATCCTATGGTATCATGATGTTTTCTGAGCACAACGGCGAGGTCCATCAACGCCTGATCGTCTCCTAAAAGTGTGTTCCCCATATCAGTTACCAGGAGTTTATTTAACTTAGTAAATCGCCGCCCAATGGCAATATCCTTGTTAGCCATGAGGTGGGACGCTTCTGTGAGCGACCGTTCTTGCAACTGATCCAAATAGGCCTGGCAATGCGCTTGCCATGAATAATGCTGTTTGACCCCGGTGATACCATTTTGTGAATACTCCCGCCATTGTTCTGGATTGACCAGCGCATTTTTCAATGCTTTGCTGATTGCCTGTGGATCATTCGCATCGACCAGGACACCATTTTGACAATTTTGTATAATGTCGCGAGGTCCCCCATCATCGGTCGCAACAATGGGCAGTCCACTGGCCGCCGCTTCGATCAAAGTGAGGCCAAACGGCTCAGTAAAAGCGGGATTGACAAATACCCCCTGTGTCCGTGCAGCAATACGATAAAGCTCAGGAACCTCATAGTCGAAATCGGCACGCTTGGGAATTGCTAATTGCCCATACAGGTCGTATTTGTCCATTAACAGGAGTAAACCGGTCAAGACTTCCCGTTCGTTGTCATCCATTTGATCAATATCTTTGCGGATTCCAGCAAAAATCGCCAAGTTTGCAATGGCCTGCAGCTCTTTATCCATACCAAATGCTGTGATCAATCCGGTAATATTTTTACGTTTTACGGGTCGAGCCAGTCCCAGAATCAATGGTTTTTCAGGACTTAGCAAAAAGCGTTTCAATTCTCTCTGTAAATAAAACTCTGCTTGCTGGACTTTATCAGCATCTAAAACTTCTGGAGTGTCTGCATAGAAAGGATAAAAAGTCACCGTATCAATACCTGGAGGGATGACAGAAAACAAAGATTCCTTACTACCCGAGTGATACATCCCATATTGATCTTCGACTTCTTGGCGGGTGCTGGTGACAATGAACTGAGCATTCTTGATCACTTCTTCTTCCACATCAATACGATGTTCAATGCGGAATTGCCTATTGATCTCTGATAAGGAAAGCCCGCTGTTCTGGAGTCGTTCTTGCTTTGGACGTCCCAGAGAATGCCCGGTGAAGATAAAATCCACACCAAGAAAAGATGCGATTTCCATAGCAACATATCCTGCATCAGCATAATGCCCATGAACAATATCGGGTAAATCCCCACTTCTCTTGATGAATTTGAGAGTCTTGTCGACAAACTCATCCAAATGCGGCCATAATAATTCTTTTCGAATGTATTTTGTACCTCCGCATTGTATACGGATAATTCGCACCTTTTCGGACAAGGATTCCATGTGTTGATTGTAATCGTTTGAATAGGCTTTGCCTCGGATACGTCTTGTAAACAAATCAACTTTTCGGACTTGAGGCATTTCACCCAATGCTTTTGCCAATTCAACGACATATTTGATTTGGCCTCCCGTGTCGGCATTACGGCCCATTTCCAGACCGCTGCCGCGTAGCAGACCATGGACACTATAAAGTTGGATGTACAATCCCTTTTCCATTCAATTTCCTTTATTATCGTGAAAAAATAGAGTTTTGTGGAGTTCCTGCTGACTTCAATTGTATGAGTTCTCAGATAATTCGATCCTTATCCAGAGCGTCCATTTTAACGAAGGAAGAGTCAATAATCATGACAACATTTGAAGTTAAGAACAATCTAATTCGTTTGCAAATAACCTCTTTTTCATTTGCCTTCAATTGCCCACAAACATCATATCCATCCATTTGCGGCATTTTGATGTCCAATAAAATCAAATCGGGAGGAATAGCCTGAGCTCCAGACAATGCCAATTTCCCATTGGGTGCAGGACGAACCATATAGCCCTGGTTGCTCAATATTTCAACCAATAAGTGTAAATTTTCCGGAGTATCATCTACCACGAGAATATTTTCCATTGGAAATCTTTTTTTGTTTGCTGCTCATACTCAACTTGTACCCTGATTCAGAATTTGTTCAATATTCATAGCACCAAGAACATTTTGTGAATGTACTGACCATTTTGGCAAGCCAAGTTGATGAACTGCACAGTATTCCAGTAACCACTTTGCGCAGTCGTAACCCGTTTTATGTGAATACTGGCTGTAATCAATAAATCCCTGGGTAAAAAAAGGCTGGGTTTGAGGGCTCCAGGGGTAATGCTCAGAAGCCAGGTCATGATCAAAGGAAATCACGCCCGGCAAACCATGGTGGGTGATATGGTTTACAAATTCCTGGTAACTTTTGGCCAAAACCCAACCTTCCGGGGCTGGGCGTATGTCATCCAAATAAAGTTTGGTGCCCATTTTCAATCACTGAGATTGACGGAAGAGAGCAACAGTCTTCCCTGGAACTTGATTTCCGTTGAATGCACGACTGGTATAAATCAAATCTTTTGGAAGATCAGGCAGCATCATGATCTCATCTTCCAGATTTGCAGCCAAAAGAAACGGTTTTTCTCCTGCATGCCTTGATTTGATATTTATCCTGTATTGAGCAGAATCAGAAGAAACCACCTGCAAATCAGAGATTTGACGGCTCATGACTGGAATCACCTCTTGACGAACAACGATCAAATTCTTAAAAAACTGTAAAAACCGCTGATGCTGTCCATGCTGAAGCTCATCCCATTGCAAAACAGAATCATAAAAGGCTGAGGGGTCCTGGCATCCGGGTGCATGCTGTGTGCTAGCAGAAAAATCATGCTCAAAAAACTGCTTTTTTCTTCCAGTCTCAACATTTTGCCCCAGCTCTTCCGAAAAATCTGTAAAAAAATAAAATGGTGTTGAGGCACTCCACTCCTGTCCCATGAACAGCGAAGGAATCCCAGGGTGGAGCATCATCAGGGTCGTCATTGCCATCAACAGTTCCCGATCTGTTAAAGCATCAAGCCGTTGTCCCAGATACCGATTCCCACAAGAGTCGTGGTTCTGTGTGAAATTATAAATGGTATCCCAGCTCACAGGTTTACTGGTTTCTCCTACCACCCTGTTTCGATAGTTGCTGAATCGTCCGAAAAACGAAAAGCCCTGGTCTAAGCACTTGCTGAGTTCTGGGGCTGGAGGGTGGTAATCCTGATAATAAGCCTGGCGCTCCCCAGTCAAAAGAGCATGGGCTGCCCTGCTAAAATCAAAATTAAACTGGACAACCGTCACACGAGAAGTGCTGTTGTGGAGCAGAGAAACCTGGTTATCAGGAGTTTCCAGCAAATAAGCGAGATGCTGATCTGGAGAAGTATGCTCTTCCACAATATCAATCATTCGTTTTAAATGGAGGTGCCGCACATCTTTCGGTATGGCATGAAACGCATCAAAGCGAATTCCATCCATCCCATAATGTTGAATCCAATGCAGGGCAACCTCATCAAAGTAGCGCAAGACAGGCTCCGCTTCCCAGCTCAAGCCATCTGACCAGGCTGAAGGCCTGTCAGGATTGAAAAAGTCAGGAGCCATCGACCACATGGCATTTCCATCAGGGCCAAAATGGTTCGTCACAACATCAATAATGACTGCCATGCCACGTTGGTGACATTGATCGACCAATGATTGGAGTTCTTTTGGATGGCCATATCCAGCAAATGGAGAGAAATGGAATACGCCATCATACCCCCAGTTGTACTTTCCTGGAAAAGCAGCCAGCGGCATGATTTCAATAGCTGTTATCCCCAAATCTGCTAAAAAATCGAGTTTTTGAGAGATTCCCTGGTAGGTTCCCTCTGCAGTATAAGTGCCCACATGCAGCTCATAGATTATCAACTGCTCTGGAGTCAACCCATGCCATGTGTTGTCCCAGGCATGACTCAGGTCAACAATCTGGCTGGCACCATGGACTCCATCGGGCTGAAAATGAGAGGCGGGATCGGGAATGAGGGGGCCCTCATCCCGGGAAAAAAAATACCGAGTGCCCTCCCCTGCATGGGACACATGGATTTCATAGAAACCGTCTTCAGCAGGATTCATAGGAATGTATTGAGACTGATCATTGGGATCTAAAATCACCCCCACCTTTCCTGCACCAGGAGCCCAAACCCGAAAACAGACTCCCTCTTCCAGTAATTGCGGACCAAAATGGTATTTCATCTGAAGAAACCCCCTATTCGATCACACATAATAATCAAAATCATTCTCACGATGGGTCCATCGCATCAACTGAAATACATGAGCCACATCTTCATCCGGATCCAAACGGACATAATTTTCTTCCCCACGCCAATAATATCGTTTGTGGGTCAGCAAATCATGAACCTGGTAAGTCTCATCAGGTTTAATGCCAAATTCATGGATAGGCACATGCACTAATGTTTCCTGGGCACGATAAGGATCCAGGTTAACAATAACCATAATAATATTCCCTAAATTTTTAGTATATTTTGCATAAAATAGAATATTGTCATTGTCAGCAGCATAAAAATGTAAATTTCGGTAGAGCTGCAATGCAGGGTTTTCATTCCGAATATGATTCAATCGCCCAATAAACTCTTTGATATTGCCAGGACGTTCCCAATCCCAAACCTTGTAATCGTACTTTTCAGAATTCAAGTACTCTTCCTTTCCAGGGACTGGAGTTCCTTCACACAGCTCAAAACCATTATACATGCCCCATACTGACCCCAGTGTCGTTGCCAGCACAGCCCTCATTTTGAAGGCAGCGGGAGGTGCGTGCTGCAGCACCTCTGGTAAAATATCAGGCGTGTTCACAAACAGATTGACACGCATGTACTCTGCAACTTCCGTTTGGGTCAATTCTGTGAAATATTCGGTCAATTCCTCCTTAAAGTTTCTCCAGGTGAAATAACTGTAGCTTTGGGTGTAGCCCATTTTTGCCAGAGCTTTCATGACCTTTGGCCGGGTAAAGGCTTCTGCCAGAAAAAGCACATCGGGATCCTTTTTGCGGATTTCTGCAATCAGCCACTCCCAAAATTCAAAAGGTTTGGTGTGCGGGTTATCGATTCGGAAAATTTTGACTCCGTGTTCAATCCAAAAGCGAAACATACTGAGCATTTCCTGCCAAAGTGCTTTTTTATCGGTTGTATTGAAGTCAATGGGATAGATATCTTCGTATTTTTTTGGAGGATTTTCTGCATATTTGATGGAACCATCAGGGCGTTTTTTGAACCATTTGGGGTGTTGCTTGACCCAGGGATGGTCAGGGGAGGCCTGCAGGGCAATATCCAACGCAACTTCCATTCCCCTGGCACGACATGCCTGCTCAAATTTTTTAAAGTCTTCTATAGTCCCTAATCCGGGCTCGATGGCTGTATGCCCGCCATCTTCATTACCAATGGCATAAGGACAACCGGGACTGCCTGGAGGACATTCCAAGCTGTTGTTTGGTCCTTTTCGATTGGTTTTTCCAATCGGATGAATGGGAGTCAAATAAACCACATGAAACCCCAATCCTTTAATTTCATCCAACCGTTTTTCCATATCAGCAAAAGTAGCGCTCTGGCCTTCAACAGTGCCTTGAGATCGAGGCCACATCTCATACCACGACGCAAACTGAGCTTCCGGGCGATCGACAAAGACTTCCAGAATTTTATCATACTTTCCGCAATCAGAGCGGTCCGCAATTTCGGTCATAAGGTCCCTGAGTTCGTCCCCCAATACGACCTCGTCCACAGGATCATCGGATGGCACAATAGCCGCCTTTTCAGTGGACATTCGAGTGAGAAGATATTTCAAATTTCCCATTAAATCTTTGACCGATTGCCTTTTAGCCGCTTTGGTCTCAATCGTGTTAACCAGGTTCAGTGCCTGATCGACAGCAGTTTCCGGATTGTAATGCTGATCAAAAAAGCTAAGAATTTCCGTCAATCTCCGCTGGTCCGGTTCATCCGCTTTGGCGAGAACGGCTTCCACAATCATCTTTCCTTCCAGTAAATCACTGGCAATGTCCACTCCGGCATCATGTTTTTTTCGTAAATCTTGGGCCCAGGAAAGAAACTCATCCCGCCATGCAAGAACGGTGTACTGATACATGGCATTTTCTTCCAGGCGGAATGCCCCGCGCCAGCGATCATTTACCAGAGGCTCCATCCGTGCTTCCAACCATTTTTGTTCTCCTTTTTTACGATATAATACCAATGCTTGAATGATATCATGACCATGGGTGAATATATCCGCTTCTACTTCAAAAAAATCACCAACCACTCGTTTGACAGGATATTTTCCCTGATCAATCTCAGGTGTTACATTTTCAACTGTCACTGTGTTAATATTGACTGCCATTACATTAACCTACAATAAGATTTTGATAAAGATATACTACTCTTTCTGCAATAGTACTCCATGAATAGACTTCCTCAACTCTTTTGCGTCCGGCTTTTGCCATCTTTTGGGCAAGCTCCTTGTCTCGAAAGACACGGTTGACGGCAAGTGCCAGATCCTGGGCAAACTGTTCGGGATTCAATACCCCGGACGACGAATGAATATCTGGTTCAAAGAGTACCAGAAGTCCGGTTTCGTTATGGACCACCACTTCCTTAATACCACCAACGGCACTGGCAACTACCGGGGTTTCACACGCCATTGCTTCCAGATTGATAATTCCAAAGGGTTCATACACAGAAGGACAGCAAAAAACAGTCGCATGGCTGTAAAGTTCGATTGCGGCACGTTTTGGTACCATCTCAGGAATCCAGTAAACATGATCCCGTTCTTTCTGAACCGCTTCGACACCTTCTCTCATTTCACGGCCAATCTCTTCAGTATCTGGCTGTCCTGCACAAAGCACAACACCAATATCAGGATCCAGGTCTTTGATTGCGCGAACCAGATGAATGATCCCTTTCTGGCGGGTCACTCTCCCCACAAACAAAACATATTCTAAATCCTCTGGGATGCCATATTTGGTAAGGGCATCAGACGATTTTGCAGGCTGATATTCGTCAATATCGATCCCATTGGGAATGATAACGATCTTATCAGGGTCCACATCAAAGTGTGTCAATACATCATCACGTGTCTCGTTAGAAACCGCAATGATCGCATCGGACATTTCCAAAGCTGTTTTTTCGATCCAGGAAGAAAAGTCATACCCTCTGCCCAGTTGTTCTCGTTTCCATGGTCGCATGGGTTCCAACGAATGAGTTGTGATCACCAGGGGAATATCATACAGCATTTTGGCAAGAATTCCTCCAAACTGAGCATACCATGTATGACAATGCACAACATCCGCATCAATTGGTTGCGCATTGAAGGAAACACACTGCATGATGGTATGTAAAGGAGATTTAAATTTATCAGGTGCTGCCGCAATCAAATCTTTAGAAATTTTATGACCTGTCACCTTCATATGTGCTTCTGTCAGATCCTGATCACCAAAGCATCGGACGTCTACCTGGATGTGCTTTGCCAGTTCACCACACAAATATTCGACATGGACTCCTGCTCCCCCATATACATTGGGAGGGAACTCATTTGTTAAAATAAGAGCTTTCACTGTTCTACCTCAAATAGGATTTGGAATGATTTATTTCCTGGTAAGTACTATTCAAATGCAATTCATTTATGCTAAAGTATTTGGAATGAGACACAAAAATCAAGATAAACACCAAAATTTAGAAAGAATACGATGAAAATTGTTTTGGCCTTTGATTCATTCAAAGAATCGTTGAGCAGTTTGGAGGCTGCCAACTTCTTTTCAAAAGGGTTCCAGAGGATTTTCCCAGACAGTCTTGTCGAAACCCTCCTCCTTTCTGATGGAGGAGAAGGATTTGTGACAGCATTGACCCACCAAAACGGGCAAATACACTACCAGGAAGTCCATGGCCCATTAGACACGACGGTACAAGCATGCTATGGAATACTGTCCGAAAAAAATGTTGCTGTTATTGAAATGGCCAGTGCTTCTGGACTGGAATTGGTTCCTGCAGCACAGAGAAATCCCATGAAAACCACAACTTATGGAACCGGAGAACTGATTCACGCTGCGATGGAAAACCGATCGGAGCACATCTACATTGGCATTGGAGGCAGCGCTACGGTAGATGGGGGCACTGGTATGGCCCAGGCGCTCGGGGTTCACTTTTTTAATAAGGAAGGACAGCGCTTTACCAATAACATGACAGGGGGTGATCTCATCAACATCCGCCGGATTTCCACTCAAAACCTTTCTCCTCTTGTCCAGCAAACTCAATTCACAGTAGCATGTGATGTCAATAATCCATGGTTGGGACCTCAGGGAGCAGCCTTTGTGTTTGGTCCTCAAAAAGGAGCCACTCCCGAAATGGTTCAGGAACTGGATGCCGGCCTGAAGAATTTAGCAGGTGTGATCAAACGCGATTTAGGAGTCGATGTTGCTGATTATCCAGGAGGAGGGGCTGCTGGGGGCTTGGGTGGGATGTTGTATGCTTTGCTGCAGGCCGAAATGAGAAGCGGCATTGAAATTGTACTGGAGCAGATTGGATTTGCCGATTGTATCAAAAATTCCGATTTGATTGTTACGGGAGAAGGTCGTGTGGATTCCCAGACAGTTGGAGGAAAAACGATTTCTGGTGTTGTGAAAGCAGCCCGAAAATACAAAGTACCGGTGCTGGTCATTGGGGGTTCTATTGTAGAGCAGGATTTATCGATTCTGTATGAGAGCGGAATTGATGCCACACTTTCCCTGGTCAGTACTCCCATGAATTTAACAGAAGCCATCGAAAATGGAGCATCCTTGATGACCCAGACTGGAGAGCGAGTGGGCAGGTTGATTCGATGTTTTCAACCATGCTTTGCCAGCATATAGCAAGGAAGTTAGTTTTTGGGCGTCGTCACATCAGCCAAGAACCATCATTTTTCCAAAAAAAAGATTAAGGGTTGGTCCACTCTTTCGCTCCATGCTCTTTCAGAGTGTTCAGCCCCATCAAATTTTTTGGTGACAAAACTTTTTCCTTCAATATACCCGGCATTTCTCACCACCTCATCCATTTTTTTTTGGTAAGGTTCATAATCGGCATCCAGTGTTTCTGTGCCATAGTCAAAATAGAATCTGTGTGTACCAGGGTCTGGCAAATGGTTCCTCAAGTATTCTATCACCATTCCATTTCCAGCCGGCCAATGCGTTGAAAGACAACCCGCTCCACCAAAGATTGCCGGATACTCACATACCGCGTAGGCGGAGATCAATCCTCCCATGCTGGATCCCATGATGAATGTGTCCTGCGGCCCCAGCAGCGTTTTATGGGTGGTATCCATGAATGGTTTTAGCTCATCCACAAGGAACTTCAAGTAGTTGTCTGAAATGATTTGATCACACAGCAAAACAGGAGAGTCCTCCACATGGAGTTTCATATTTGTACCAGTCACCACTTTCTGCGGCATGTACTCAGCAAATCGATTTTCGGTGTTCCATACACCAACCACAATGGCTTCTCGAATTTTCTGTTCATTGATCAATTTAACCATCATTTGATCCACACCCCAGGCCACTCCAATAAATGACAAATGGGGATCAAATAAATTCTGTCCATCGTGCATATAAATGACTGGAAAACGCTTCGATGGGCTCTGTTCGTAACCAGGAGGCAGCCAGACATCGACATGACGAGCTTCAATGAACTTTGAAGGGAAATTTTCGTACCTGATCACTTCTCGAAACATTCCATACCTTGTTCAATCTCTTTTTTCATCCACATGGCAGTTATTTGAGCAAGTGGTCAATCAAATCAGGATAAGTATCCAAGGTGGCATTCATTTCTTCGATTTCGAAATTATCAGCCTGAGTCTTCAGGGTTTCTCCAAACTTTTGAAGTTCAGGCACTGAGTATTCGATTCCCAACTGCAATAATTGATCTCCGTATTTTTCAATTTCATCAAAAACACCACTATTTTTGACCTGTTTCCATTGTCCATACAAATCACCTTTGAGGCGTTCCATGATTTCGGGAGGTACATCTTTCAATTCATTTGTGGAAGTTCCCTCCCATGTGTGATCCTGCGGCACTGTTTCGGGAGACTCACTGGCAGTTGCAGTCGAGTTAATATAGCGGGATAGTTCATGAAAAAGTTCTCGTATGTTAACGGGTTTAGCAAGGTATCCTGCAAAACTCTTTTCTTCTATACGGGATAATTCTCCTTTTTTGACTGATGCCGTTAAGGCAACAACTGGAATATTTTCGGTAGATGGATTCATCTTCAGGTGTTGGGTGGCTTCATACCCGTCCATGATTGGCATTCGAATATCCATTAAAATAATATTCGGTTGATGTTCTTCCGCAAAGAGGATGGCTCGTTCTCCATTATCCGCTTCGATCACATTCAACCCCACTTGAGTCAACAACTCCCTGATCAGCACTCGATTGGATTCTATATCGTCGACGACCAGAACCTTGGCTGGTTCAAAAGAAATTAGTTTCAAGTCCAGAGATTCTTTTTTTGTTCTTTCCAGGGCATTGGGAACAGAAACTTCAACATCCTCTAAAGTGATTTGGAAAACACTTCCATGGCCCACAGCACTCTTTATTGTAATTTGACCATGCATCATTTCTATCAGTCGTTTGGAGATGGTTAGCCCAAGCCCTGTGCCTCCGTATTGCCGATTACTTTGCCCATCCTGCTGCTGAAATGAGTTAAAAATCAACTCCATTTGGTCTTCTGGAATGCCGATACCCGTATCTTTTACTGAGATGACCAAGTCGATTTTGCTGTGATCACTGGATTTATATTTTTTTTCTGCAGATAAATGAATAGTTCCTTTTTCAGTGAACTTGACAGCATTGCCCATCAGGTTGACCAATACCTGACGGAGTCTTGTCTCATCGAGGATAAGAGAACATGGAATACCTTCTTCAATCTCAACGGTAAATTCTAATTTTTTTTCTACGATGGCGGCTCCAAAGATTTGTTTGATTTCATCAAAAATCATAGACAGGTTAGTCGATTCGAACTGCAGATCCAGCTTACCAGCCTCCATTTTAGAGAGATCCAAAATATCATTAATCAACTTAAGCAGACTTTTTCCGGCGGTTTGAATAGAATCTAGGTAACTGCGCTGCTTTTTATCAGTCAGTAGGGATGACAATAATTCACTAAAACCAATCACAGAATTCATGGGAGTGCGGATTTCATGGCTCATGTTGGCAAGAAATTCACTTTTCGCTTTGTTTGAAAATTCGGCCTCTTCTTTAGCCTGTTTCAGGTCTCGTGTCCGTTCCATGACCTGAAACTCCAATTGTTCCTTATACTGTTGTAGTTCTTTTTCTGCCTGCTCACGCTCAAAGATTTCTTTTTCCAGCTTCATGGTATGGTTGAAGCTGTTATTTAAATAAAGGACGATAAATAGGCTCAGCAGCAATCCTGCAGCCAGAACGATCCAGGATTCTAAGGATTGTTGGGAGGATACATAGGAGGGCGATGGAGTCAGCAGCAATTTCCATTGACGACCTCCTATCTCAAAAGAAAGAGCATAATGGAACCCGGATTCTATTTTTGATTTGTCGGTAATAGAGGCCTGTGGCGTTTCGTTTTCCGCAATAATCTGATAAAGGAACTGTTCACCAGGTTCAGCGGATTCATCATAAAGAAAAAAGTTCATGGCTTCATGAGCTTCTTTTTTCAATGTATCCTGAAGCACCTGGCCTATACGAAGGACTCCCACTGAAAAGCCTTCCAGGTACTTGCGGCGGTCCTCCACCGTTTCCAGCGAAATTCCACGCTTGTAAAGAGGAAACAGTATCAAGGCTCCGGGTTGTTTTTGTTTTTCCTGAACCAACGTGATTTTCTCCGTAATTATCACTTTTCCCGTGTCTGTCGCACGTTTTATGGTTTTTAAGCGTGCTTCGCTGGAGGCAATATCAAACCCTAATGCAGCAGTATTTCCTTTCAAGGGCTCAATATAATAAACGATGACATATTCTGGCCGGATACTGGCTTTGACCAGTTGCCCCTCTGCATTTCGTTCTTTGAATTGAAATCCTCGAAAGCCGTCTTTGCGAGTCAATTCTTCATAAATTTGACGCTGTCCATGCTTGATTCGCAGGTTCCAGGAAATGGCCTGCATACTGGGATAACTTTCAAAAATATTTTTTACAAATCCTTGAAATTCTTTACGGGAGGCGCCAACCGTATTGTCTAAAAAATTCGCAACAAATCGAATTACCATTTGATATTCAATAAAGCGGTCTTTGATTCGAGTTCCCTGAATTCTGGCTTGACGCTCAAACTCAAATTCAAAGCGGGTGTTTTCCCATTTGTGGACCATATTGAACAAAAGCAGCGTGACAACTAGACAAACGCCAGGGATAAGAAATTTTAAAAAACGACGATTCGGTTGAAAGTGAGAATTTTGGTTGTCTGAGGGAGTAGTAGAATTCATATTTTCTCGTTATTTGACGTACTTGTAAAAAATATTATCATATTCTCCATTTTTTTTAAGATATTCCAACCCTTCATTAAATTCATTGCGAAGTTTTTCGTCCCGGAATACCACAAAAAACGGGGATTTCTCTGTTAATCCCTCGACTTCATGAAAAGTAACGGGCATTGATGTGTTGGTCAATGTCGTAATTCCCCGGAAATATAAAAAAATCTGTCTATCCACTAGAATGACAGCAGCCTTCCCATTGTAAAGATCCACAACTTGATATTCCTGGTTAGCAATTTCCCGATAATGCGAGTTGGATTGAGTCATCTTTTGAAAGGCATTACTGAACAAAAAGGAAGCATTCTGGAAAGCGACAATATGTTTGTCTTTTAAATCATTGATGGTTTCGATGGTTAACCGATTTGGTTTTAATGAAATCAAAGACGTCTGAAACTGAGATACCTCGTCCGAGTAATAACCTTCAAGGGCTGGAGATTCAACCTGAGCATTCGCATCCATACCATGGGGAATGTTTTGATTCAATTGTTTTAACGAGAAAAACCTGGTTTTTAAGGTATAGCCTTTGTGTTTCAGGGACTTCCGCACGATTTCTACTGTGATTCCAGCATCCTTCTTTTGTATTGTCCAGGGGGGAAGCTCGGCAGGAAAACCGATTGATAGCTCTTGAGCAGACAGTGCAGGCACTAGTATTGATACTAAGACAGTACTTAAGATAATCCATTTCATTGATTGACTCGCTTCATAAGTTGTTGTTGTGGCCCCGATGCGGCATTAATTTTTATCTGGATTGACCAGCGTCAGTAAGGCTGGTGCCAGCAGCACATCTGCCAGAAACGCAAGCAGCAACGTGATTCCTGTCAACAAACCAAAATTAAACAGGTTGTTCATTCCTGCCAGCATGAATATCCAAAACCCGAGAGTCAGGACAATGGTTGTCACCAGCATCGCCCGCCCCGCAGTGGAGAGCGTGTGTTCAATGGATAACCTGGAGCTGCCGGTTACCGCATAATATTTTCGGTAATTGTGAAAAAAATGGATGGTGTCGTCCACCGCAATACCAATAGCAATGGAGCCAATCAGCAACGTGAACATATCCAATGGAATTCCGAAAAACCCCATCATGCCCAAGGTCAATACAATGGGACTCAAATTAGGAATCATACTGATCAAACCAATCTTCAAACTGCCGATTAACAAAACCATCATGAATGTGATCACAATACCAGCAATCAAGTAACTGGTAATGGTGGTGCTGATCATAATATCAATCGTTTTTGAAAACAGGGTGATCATTCCTGTTACCATCACATCGGCTTTTCCTGTAAACAGTTCTTTGGCTTTGTCCTCGATGCTGTCAAGAATGGGTTTATAGGCCACTGCATCCGTCCATGGGGTTTTAGCCGTAAAACGAGCAACAGAAAATTGGCTGTCTACGTTATTTTCCAAATCATCGGAGCCACTGTTTTCAAAAAGCAAAAATTCCTGAGCAATCAACTCTTTATTTTGAGGAATTTTATAATAATCCGGAGAATTCCCATTCAAGGCCTGGTGGATTTCTTTGAGCATGGTCGACAAGGTCAATGCTTTGCCAATGAACAGTTCTCCGTCCTTTTTCAACTGGCTGGCATAATGCTCCAGTTCATCCAGCGCATTCATCATATCTGGCAGATACAATCCATTTTCTTTTTTTGTATCAATCATCAGCTCAATAGAAACGGTACCTTTGAGATGTTGATCCATGCTGTTAGTTTGCTGTCGAATAACAGAGTCTTCCGGGAACCATGCCAACACATTGTGCGCCACATTGAGCCTGCTGATTCCAATGAAAGCAGCAATCATCAGCGCAATACTGATTCCAACCACCAGTTTCGCATGATCAGCAGCAAAGTAACCCAGGCCAAGCAGCATATGATCAGAAGCGGTCTTCTTATCGTCCGTTTCATGGTGCTTTTGTGATTGTGCTGGGATAATTGCTAACAGCGAGGGGATTAAAGTCAACGTCATGAACAAAGATACCAGGATACCAAATGCAGAAAATTTTCCCAAATCACCAATGGGAGCAACTTCGGCAGTACTGAACGACAGCAATCCTGCCGCAGTAGTAATGCTGGTCATAAAAATCGGTAGTCCCGAATGCTCCAAAGCATCTTTGATCGCCTGGTTTTTGTTTCCCTTTTCTTTATGGTAATCTTTATAGAAAATAGCCATCAAGTGGACAGCTGCCCCAATTCCAACAGCCAACAGAAAAGAAGGCAGAATTTGGGTCGGTATTTTGATCCGGGTTCCCGTCAAACTCATCATCCCCAGAGTAAAAATCAGGCTCAAGATCACAGTAAGCAGCGGCAAAACCATGCCTGGAATACGGCGAAATGTTAAAAACAAAAAAATTAAAATGCCCAAGACTGCCAGTGCTGTGAACTTGCGCATATCTTCCTGCATCGCCCTTTTGAGATAATCAATCACAACCGGAGTGCCGGTGAAGCTAATTTTAAAATCAGAAGCATCGTATTTTTCTTTTATCTGATCAATTTTATGAATGATGGCACTGTTTTCCTGATCTGTCAGAGGGAGCAATTCTCTTTCCGTTTGTTCCCCAAAATTCGCATCCTCCATCTTAATAGGATTTCCCTCGGCATCCAGGGAAGAATAAGCATCGGTTTCCACAAGAATCACTGTGTACCGCCCATCTTCTGAAATGATCAAATTTTTATACAAAGGATGCTGCAAGGCATACTCTTTTTTTTCCTGAAGTTTTTTTTCCGATTCTGGGATTTCTTCCAGAAAATCATCCACATTCAGTGTGTCATCTTCTCCTACCGTTTGCCGTATATTGATCAAACTGGAAACATCATTGACATTGGGAACCGTTTCTTCAATCTCTTCGTGCAACGCAGCGAGCTTTTTCAGGAATGCCTGACTGAAAATATTGTCTGAGTGGATCATCAGCACAATCATCTCATCACGGCCAAACTGGTCTCTGAATTTATTATAATTGATGAGCGCTAGATCGTTTTCTTTAAAAAACCCTTCGTTGGATGTATCCATCTTTAAGTTAGGAAACTGAGCCAGCATAAAACCCGTCATGGCAACAATGGCTATAAAAAATAGCCACTTGAAGCGAATCACCAGTGCCCCCCAGTTGTAAAAAACACGATCAATCTTTTTTCGGATACTTTCCATCATTCACTCCATGTTTGTCTTTTTTGTGCAATGTTTCAATTTGGGTCAATTGTTCATTCACCCAATGGAATCCTTCCATAGAGATAATTTTGTCTCTTTTTCTCTTCAAATTTTTCGATAGCATACCTCAGCATCGTGCGGGGCATTTGCTGATAGTGTTGCCTCAAAAACGATTCTTCTGCCTTCAGGTTCCGTTTTCCTATTTCCCGCAGCATCCATCCGACTGCTTTATGAATCAAATCCTCCGAATCATTCAAAAGCAGCTCAGCAATCTGTAAAGTGTCCTGATATTCATTTCGTTTGATGAAGTAAAAGGTAGCCAGTACCGCTATTCGCCGTTCCCACAAATCTTTTGATCTGACCAGTTGATAGAGAGGGCTTCTGTCACGAGCCATCAGATAGGCTCCCACAATGTGTTCTGCAGACGTGTCCACCAAATCCCAGTTATTGATGTACTTCGTGTGTCCCAGATAGGCATGGTACCGTTGTTTTCTCTCTTCAGCACTGCCTTTAGAAAATTGTCCCACCAGCAGAAACAGAGCAAAAAGCCGTTCTTCATGGTATGGAGATTTCAACAATTCCAGGATTTGTTCCAGAGTAGTGTTTTTGTATTGAGGAATCAATTTTCTCAATACAGGCACACGAATACCAAGAAAAAGGTCTCCTTCTCCATAGTCACCAGGACCTGTCTTAAAAAAACGCTGGGAATTTAAGGCAATGGATTCATCTGCCAATTGGGATAATTCTTCTTTGATTTGCTTCACAAAAGGATACATGGGAAAAATTATTCAGGGTGATTTTTCATCACTTTTCAGACATTACCTATTTATCATTGTTGACAGACTTTGTCCATTTCTGCTGCTGATGGAAAAAGCAATTACCCGGATTTCTTACCCTGGAATATGAGTGATGCCCTTAAAGCCAAATGTGCTGTGGCTCTTACTCCAAACGATTCTTCATAGCAACGTTTGCCATCAAAAAAAATATATTCCTATCCGGGCAATCTTGTATTCCCAAAACATACTCAGCATCAAAGGATCGTTATGTCCTGCAATGACATCGTTTTCAACTCCGGATTCATATATAGTTCACTCTCATAACGAGCACAAATAATCCTGTCCCTACTGATTTTTCTAAAAACGATGGACAAAACACAAATGGGAAGCTATCTTAGCAGGAAATTTTTCAAAGAATGCCAAGACATCAAAAATTGCCTGTTTTTTATTTTCCAGAATGACAGATTCGCTGCAATCCGCAAATAATTACCAATCCCCCTCACCCGAGCAAATACTGATCGAGCAGATTTTACAAGGCAACACGTCTCTGTTTGACCAGTTGATCACCCAGTATCGCAACCAAGTATACCGCTTTATTTTAAAATACATGAACGATCCTGCCAGGGCAGAAGATTTGGCACAAGATACATTCATTGCCGCTTATGAAAAACTGAACACCTTTGAGGGGAATGCCAAATTCTCCACCTGGCTCCTGGGCATAGCTCGGAACAAAGTGCTCAATGATATCAACCGAGCAGGAAAACGACGCAGCCAAATGGTTTCGGACGATATTTTGCAAGAACACCATTCCCTAGAAAAAGACCCGCTGGAGGAGATGGCAAAGAAGCAGGTCTTTTCTGCATTAAAAAAGGCAATTGATGATCTTGATGGGGATATCAAAGACGTGCTCATTCTGGTTTCTTTGGAAGGACTTTCCTATGACGAAGTTTCAGGCATGTTGAAAATTCCGGTAGGTACTGTCAAAAGTAAATTATTTCGAGCCAGGACGGTTTTAAAAGAAAAAATGAAAAAACAGCGTTTGTCTTGAAGAAAAATATGAACCATTTTACACTAGATGTTACTTACCCTATAAGAGTAACCGGATTTTCTGTTTTCAGAAGAATGATGTAACATGACCATTACCAACGATTTACCCTGCGAACAGATCGCTGAGCTGATCAGCAGACATTTAGACGATGATTTGAATAAAGAGGAGAGGTGGCAAGTCTACCACCACACCACATGCTGCCCAGAGTGTCAAACGGAGATGGAAGATATGGCAGCAGTGGAAATGGAGCTTTCCACCTGGAGTAATTCGTTCAGCACAGAAACGCTGAGCCCTCAATTCAATCTCAAAATCCAAGAAGCCATTCAGCCGCAAGAGCTGAAAATCCACTCCATTTTTAAATCAGGATATTGGAAGCAAAAGCTGCGATTCTTACCGTCTCTCAGGAAATCCCATATGTTACCCGCTGCTGCGGCTTTTGCAGGAGTCGTACTCTTCCTGGTCCTTTGGCCTCACCTTTCACCCAATCCTCAGCAGCCTTCCCCACAGCGTTTTTCTGTTGCGGAAATCCCCTTTGATCAACCCACCAAAGACATGGTCCAATGGAACCATGAACAAACCGTTCCTCCTGGAAAAACGGTGACCTTTTCTGTCAACCAGGGCAATCAAAAGTCCTATTTATTTCGGATGGCATCCTCTCGCCCAGTGCAAGTTATTGTACGT
This sequence comes from SAR324 cluster bacterium, assembly GCA_015231885.1. Classification (GTDB taxonomy): domain Bacteria; phylum SAR324; class SAR324; order SAR324; family NAC60-12. The sequence goes on along the minus strand of JADGAT010000027.1, from coordinate 21,566 downwards.
CACGAAGGGCAAAATCACATCGTCATCAACCCCGAGCAAATGATGCTGCATGGTGTCCGCTATGCCACTCTCAAACACCCAGAAATCAATGATGCCGTGATGATTCGAAATGATGGTACCTCACCCATTCAAGTCAATGCACACACAGAAATCCCTCAAGCCATGAGAGTCAATTTCATTCAGAATGGAAAATAGGGGATTATTCGGCATGGTATTGAAAACCAAGCATGGTGATATCATCTTCAAATTCCTGCTCTCCTGTAAAATGCGTTAAATGCTTCAGCAGGTCATTCAACATCGTATCCATGTCCAGGGATGCATTGGCCCCCAAAAATTCAATCAGCCGAGGCATCCCAAACGGTTCTTCGTCTTGCAGACATTCAGTAATGCCATCAGTATAAACAAATACTTTGTCTCCAGGCTCCAACTGATAGATGCTTTCAGAATACCGTACGGACTTTTTCACGCCAAGGATAATGCCTGTACCAAAAATAGTCACCGGCTCTTTATGCTTAGGAACGATGATCACAGGAGGTATTCCGCCATTGGAGCAGCGCATTTTTCCATCTGCGGTAATTCGCATAAAGATACTGGCAACAAACATATTCAACGGAATGCAGGTGCTCAGCAGCTGATTGAGCTGATGGATCACCTTGTTCGTGGAAAGTTCTGAATTGATCGAGTTCAATCCCATTTTCACCATCATCGTGATCAACGCCGCCGACACGCCATGTCCAGTCGCATCTCCGAGGAAAACATTCAACGACTGATTCCGTGTCAGAGACAGGTCATATATATCTCCAGAGACTTGGCCATAAGGCACGTACAACTTGGCCGTTTCTAAAAACGGCAGCTCAATTTGAGAATGGATGGTGGCTCGCTGCACTTTCTCTGCAAGCTTCAGTTCATCTTGCAGCTGAAGCGTCAATTCCTCGAGTTTTTTAACATATTCCTGCATTTTTAAAGCAGAGAGCACTCTGGATTGAAGAACCACTTCTTTGATCGGTTTATTGATAAAGTCCGTTGCGCCCCCTTGAAAACACTTGGCCAATAACTTGATATTGGTGTCTCCTGTCAGCATAATAACAGGAATTTTCTGATGGATGGGATGAGACTTGAGCCGGTTGAGTAATTCGACCCCATCCGTCCCGGGCATGTGAACATCAAGGAGAATCAAATCAATGGGTTCCGATTCCAAAATCTCAAACAAATAATCCGGATACAGCGTAGACAAGGGTGTGCATCCAAAAGAATGGGCTAGAACGGTGAGCTGTTGAATGATATGAGGATCATCATCCACAATAAGAATTTGAGCCATGAAATGCTCTTTCTATCTGATGGTATACTTGCGTACTTCTTGAAAAGGTGAGACTTACTGTTCTATTGAAAGTCCCAAAAAATCACATCCTTCACAGAGTTGCAACATATTTTGCACCTACTGATAAATTTTGCTATCATGAACGAACATGAGACAATGGCAGCAGGCATTGCATCATCCGAAATTTAAAACACTCTACAGAAGCAGTCCTCTTTTCAGCCTGGATTGTAAAAAATTATTCAAAGCAAACAAGGATCACAATGGCCAACATTCTCATTGTGGATGATGACAGTCAGATCATCCAGCAGCTTACCATCCTGACAGAATCCTTTGGTCACGCACCATCATCAACGCTGTATCCAACCGTTCTTTTCAAGTATTTGGAATCAGAACCCATTGACCTGCTCTTATTGGATATCAACATGCCGGAAATCAATGGGATCACGCTGCTCAAAGAATTGAAAGAGCACCCGATCTTTCATACAGTGCCTGTCATCATGCTGACGGGCAGCACGGATAAAGAACTCCTGAGAGAATGCTTTGAAGCAGGAGCCGCAGACTATATCAATAAGCCTTTTGATGAAGTGGTCCTCCAAGCCCGAATTCAATCTGTACTGACCACACAAGACCACATCAAAAAAGTCAAAATTGCTCTAAAAGAAAAAGAGATCCTGCTCAAAGAAATTCATCACCGTGTCAAAAATAATTTAGCCATTGTTTCCAGCTTTCTTGGACTGCAGGCAGATAGCATCAAGGAGGAGAATATCTTATATCTGTTCCGGCAAGCACAGGACCGAGTCTATGCCATGTCACTGATTCATGAAAAACTGTATCAATCTGATGATTTGACCAACCTGAATGCAAAAGAATTCATTCAGATGCTTTCAGAACACTTGCTTTCCTCGTATTCGATAGGACGGCAAGACATTGATCTACAAGTTGATGTAGAAGAAGTCTGGCTCACCATCGATGATGCCATCCCATGTGGATTGATTATCAATGAACTGTTCACTAATGCCTTAAAATATGCATTCCCTCCCGGAAAGATGGGACAAATCAAAATCAGCCTGAGAAATGAACAGGGCAAAGGCAAGCTGGCAGTCCATGATAATGGAAAAGGAGTTCCTGACACAATCGATTTTGAAACCGCCGATTCATTGGGATTGCGTTTAATCAAAGGGCTCTCCATGCAGCTCGATGGGACTGTGGAGCTGGACAGAAACAATGGGACCACGTTTCGTATCACCTTTCCTCTTTCTAAACAGGAAAATCAATAAGGAAGGCGAAAATAATAACATGCGAAAGTTACACAGAATTTTCATCGAGATTCAAAGCCTTTTATCGGGCACATAGCTTGTATGTAACTGGTAAAGCAACGCAGATGATCGTTGAAAAGACAAATAGATCTGGTAAGTTATTGCTTGAGCATTTCTAACATAAAAAACGGAATATCCATGCAGCCAACTAAAAAAATACTTGTTGTCGAAGACGAAGCCATCATCGGGATGGAGATTGCTTCGAAATTGAAACAACTGGGATACCACATCGAGGAAATTGTCACTTCCGGAAAAAAAGCCATTGAGGTTTGTGCAGCCACTCATCCAGACCTAGTATTGATGGATATTGAATTAAAAGGCAATATTGATGGAATTGAAGCAGCAAAATGGGTGCGTCAATATGACATTCCCGTCGTATTCCTGACTTCCTATAATGATTCCACCACCATAGAGAGAGCCAAAGCCACCTTGCCTCATGGCTACCTGCTCAAACCATTTCAACCCAAAGAGTTACAAACGACCATTGAAATGGCACTTTATAAGCATCAATTTGAAAAACAATTAAAAAACCGGGAGTTTTGGCTCAACTCTATTTTGAAAAGCCTTTGGGATGGAATCATCACCACCGATGCCACCGACAATATCACATTCATCAATGATACCGCCGAACGTCTGACAGGATGGACCGCAGAAGAGGTCATGGGAAAATCCTATGACACCATCCTGCTCCTACAGGAAGAAAAACAGTCCTTGGATACCTTGTCGTTCATTCAGCAAATTTTTGAAGAAGCCGAAGACAACTCGCTACTCAGCCATGATCATCTGATGTTGATTAACAAATCCGAAAAAAGCATTCCTATTGAAATCCATGCCACTTATCTGAAAGGCGATCAAGACACGATCATGGGCAAAGTGATTGTGCTCCATGACCGATCTGAACGCCAGCAACTGACCAATAAGATCAAGGAACACCAACAACTGCTGATCAAAATATTGACTGCCAGAGAGAAAGAAATTTTGAATCTGATTGTTCATGGACAAACGACCAAAGAAATCGCCAGCTCACTATTCATCAGCCCGCGCACTGTGGAATTCCACCGCCAGAATGTAATGCAAAAACTCAATGTCCATGACCTGGCATCCCTCATCCATGTTGCTCTCTCCAATAAACTGATACCCATCGAAACCGAATAACTTTTAAAACACAGGAGAAAACCATGATCAAAATCTTGGTAATCGATGACACCGCATCCAACCTGACCCTGATTTCCATGATGCTGAAGGGGTTGATTGAAGATTCTATTGTCGTCACCTCCCAAAATCCCAAAGAAGGAATTAAAAAAGCTCAGGAGGAGCTGCCAGATACCATCTTATTGGATATTGCCATGCCCGAAATGGATGGGTACGAAGTGTGTGAAAATCTGAAATCCAATACAGCAACACAGCATATCCCCATTATCATGATGACTGCCGTACATCTTGATTCAAACAGTAGAATCAAGGGTTTGGATATTGGTGCTGATGCATTCCTGGCACAACCGATTGACGAAGCGGAGCTGGCCGCACAAATCAAAGCAATGCTCCGGATCAAAAAGGCGGAGGATCTGCTGCGTGCAGAAAAAGATCTGCTGAAGGAGTTGGTAGAGGAAAAAGTAAAAGCGCAGCAGCAATCTGAAGAGAAATACCGCAATGTCATGGAATATGCGTCTGACGGTATTTTTATTTTTGACTCGCAGGGACAGCATTTGGATGTCAATCAAAAAGGCTGCGACATGACTGGATATTCTCGCAGCGAGATTCTAAATATGCACACGGAGGACATCATTCAGGGCAAGGAACTCGATCAAGAGCCACTGCCATTTGATCCATTATTGAAAGGAAAACATCTCGTCATCGAATGTCAGTTGAAACACAAGGAAAGGAAAGTCGTTATTGCTGAAATCAGTTCCAAGAAACTGCCGGATGGCCGTATATTAGGAATTGTACGAGATATCACCGAAAAAAAGAAAGCTGAAGAAAATCAGGAACAATTGGAACAACAATTGCGCCAGGCCCAAAAGCTCGAAGCTATTGGTACATTAGCCGGCGGGATTGCCCACGATTTTAACAATATCCTTCAGGGCATTATTGCCTCGGTTCAACTGGCAAAGATGAAAATCCCCCCCATGACGGAGGAAGCCGAAAACCTGGAACGCGCCTTTGGTTACTGCAGACGTGGCGCCAATTTAGTGCGGCAAATCCTCACCTTCAGCCGTCAAACCGAGCACCAGCAAAGTGTGATCAATATCGTCTCAGTGATTAAAGAAGTTCTCAAAATGATACGTTCCACAATGCCAGCTACAGTGGAGATACAACAGAATATCCCGACGACCTGCTCCAACATCTCGGGCAGTTTGACCCAGATCCATCAAGTGTTCATGAACCTCTGTACCAATGCGGAATACGCGATGCGAGAAACAGGAGGAGTGTTGAAGGTTCAACTGGATGAAATCATACTGGGACAACAGGAAGCAGCAGCAATTTCCTCTGAAGAAAAAGAATTGACAGGAGGGAAATACTTAAAGCTTTCCATCAGCGATACTGGAGTCGGAATGTCCCAAAAAGTTCAGGAACATATTTTTGAACCATTTTTCACTACCAAACCCCAGGATGAAGGAACCGGACTGGGTCTATCCGTTGTTCATGGCATCGTCCACAACCATCAAGGTGCTATTCGGGTAGAAAGTCAAATCGGACAGGGAACCAAGTTTGAACTGTTTTTTCCGACCATCCCGGAGGTCGTCAAAGAACACAAACCAAAAGCACTTTCTACATGGACAGGAAATGAACGCATTTTACTGGTTGATGATGAAGAACCTGTTGTTGACATGATGAAAACCATCTTGTCTGGTATGGGATATAAAGTCACTTGCTTCTACAGGGGAAAAGACGCGCTGGAAGCATTCTTTAACGCCCCGGATTCCTTCGATTTGGTGATTTCTGATCAAACAATGCCAAACATGACTGGAGAACAGATGGCTCAAGCCTTGTTAGAAGCACGTCCCAATCTCCCGATCATTTTGATGACGGGGTTCAGCCACATCATGAGTCAAGAAAAAGCAATCAGTCTGGGAGTGAAGCATTTATTGCTCAAACCCATTGAAATGGATCAAATTGGTGCTGCCATCCGGGATGCTCTCAAAACCAAGTGATCATCTGATCACGTTCCCTCAATTACTCGTAAATTTACGGGCTTTCTTATGGGTGACATTCCCTTGAATGAAAAGGAGTGACACAAAACACGTAAATCTACGAGTAGACACATCCCAATAAAACATTACAATGGAAATAGAGCAAGGTAATGAATAGATGGAGTGTCTTGAGAGAAAAATATGCAAAAGAAAATCCTGGTTCCAATTGATTACAGCGATGTCAGCAAAAAAATCATTACAACGGCCGATGCCCTGGCCCAACAAAACGAGGCCGTTCTTTATTTTATCCATGTTGAACGTCATGAGGAATACAATGATCAGGCCCATGGACGTTTTGAATTTTTCTTGCAGCAATCCAACATAACTTCTGATTATCACACCTTCTTGCGCACAGGCATTCCCCATCAGGAAATATTAACCACCGCAACAGTCATCAAACCCCATCTGATTATCATGGCATCTCATTTTCACACGCTGATCGGCCATGCCTTTCAGGAAAGCAACACGGTTTCCATCCTGCATTATTGCAACTGTCCGGTTTATGTTTACGAACAGCACATGCCGACTTTCATGAAAGATAAAATCATTGTGCCTGTTGATTATGGAGACGCCGACTCAGGTTTCCAAATTGCCAACACATGGGCACAATGCACTGGTGCAGAACTCTTCTTCATTCCTGCCGATTATAATAAAAGAACCCAGGAGCTTCAGCACATTATTTGAAATATCAGCATATTCTTTCATTTCTACAAGAAACCCCCTCTTTCCATCTTGAAAACCTGGTAAATTTACGTGATTTTTTCAAGACTCTTCAAAGGAGAGAATCCATCTCCCTGGATTCCTCCCCAACCAGCAAACCCGTTATACAAAATTAGAAGTGTGCCCGATGTCCTGTTTTTTCTTAATCTCATCAATCATAGCTTGTGATTTAATAAAACATGGTCTATTAGTTACTGTTAACTATTTTGGGCAGTATTAGGTATTTATGATCACACATCGCACAAAAAACAAAATTTGCTTGGTCACCATGGAAGGGGAGGTGACTCAAAACACGGTGAGAGAACTGTCTCCTTACATCACAGCATTATTGGCCAGTGAAAAGCCCGAAAGCCTCGTTTTGAATTTGCAGAAAATATATTACCACGACCCATTGGGGGTCAGGGAAATTTTACTGCTTTCCAAAGCCGTTCAAAAAAAAGCTGTACGATTTTCTCTTTGTGAATTATCGGAAAAGCTGGAAAATAAATTCAAAAATAATGTGCTTGGCATTAACATTTCAATTTATGCTACTGAAAAGCAGGCAATGGTTTCCAACACCGGCAACCAGTCAAATCCTGAGCCATCTCTTCCAAAACCAGTCAAAAAAGCTGCTGTTCCAGATGCATGGGTCAACATCCGCATTCCTGGAGACTTACTCGCCCGACTGGATTCTCTTGCTGATCAGCAAAATCAGAAGCGTTCCGAAACCATTGTGGAAGCTTTACGTGAATATACCGTAAGGAGAAATTAAGGAAGGCGAAAATAATAACATGTAAAAGTTACGCAGATTTTCATCTAGGTTCAAGGCATTTTATCGGATGCATAGCTTGCTATGTCACTGGTAAGCAATGCAAAAGATCGTTGAAAAAACAAGTAGATTTGCTAAGTTATTGTTTGAGAATTCCTTAAATTATTGCCTGAGCATTCCCAAGCAGCAAGGTTTGTGTTTCTCAAATAGAAACCAGGGCTTCTTCCTCTGTAGCGTAAATGGTGGTAACCCGACTGAGCTGAGTCATGTCAAATATTGTAGAAACCTGCTCACCCAGCTGGCAAAGTACAAATTTGATCTGTATTCTAGCGAATGTTCGATAAAGCATCAAAATGAATCCTATTCCAGCAGAATCCACATGACTGGTTTCTTCCAGGTTCATCACAAATGCGTTGGGAGCTTGATTATCGAGCAGCGTCATCACATAAGACTGGAGTTCGGGAACATCCTGATCCAGAATTTCTCCAACAACCGACACAGTACAAACTTTGCCGATCATGCGGTGTGTTACCTTCATTTTGTACTTCCTGTAGAGCTAGTCTGATATGAGTTTTTTTGAAAATAAAGTAAGATTTGGTTTTATTTTCAAAAACTGTGCAATCCTTCAGCTTTCCCCCCTTTTTTTAGTTTAGCGCATGTTGCATAAGATACAATAAAAAAATAAAGAATTTTGCTGTCTCGCCGCCTAGAGGACCCTTTTGCCGCAAGACCTTTTCTTGCGACGTTAGTATTCTCTTTCACAACCTTCCACACTTTTGACAGTAACCAATGTCATGATTGCGAGCGCAGAGGGCGGCCATCCATCGAAGCCATCTCAATACTCAACAAGATTAGATGACTGAAGTAATTGATTTTACTAATTTTAATAAAATTAATACTCCTTAACTTTAGAGTACAAGCTTCCGTTAACAATAGTTCAATACACCAAATATAATACGCCACCTCAGGTGCGCCTGGTACACAACTTGTAGCAGAGAGGACATAGACTCCGACAAAACCCATTCTCCGCACTATCTAACCAAGGAACACCATGTGGCACTCAAAATGGAAATTCATGACACAGGAAATCCTCCTGCTCGTGCTGTTGTTTATCATTTTTATCAGCATCCCTTATACTTCCGCTGAGGGCAGAGATACTCCTCAAAAAAGTACAACCCGTTCCTCCCAACTATTACAAGCACAGGAGCGTCAACAAACCCTTCAGCGAATGAGGCAGCTGAAACAATCGCTTTTGAATTATTACTGGGACATCCGGACATTTCCCACAACCCTGCAGGGAGTGCTGCAAAACAGTGATGCAGAAACGGACTGGAACGGCTCTTATGGAGATGAAGAATTGCTCACTGATGTTTGGGGCAATTCCATTTGTTACGAATCGTTAGGCACCGCTTCGGTCCCGAACCCTTACAACAAAGACGGCAGTCCCGCACTGATTCCCAAAGTAAGACTCTGGGCCAATGATCCCGACAATCGCTGCAGTAATGGCCAGCCCCCAGGAACCGAAGCCTTGGTCGTGAATGTGCAGCCAAGCATCTCACGGTTCAATCAACAGGCACGGGCACGTCTGAATATTGCTGTCCGCGTTTTCAATCAATCAGGGCAGATTCTGGCCGATTTGAATACAGTTCCAGCCCAACAAGCCATTGAAGTGATCCCTTCTTTGAGTGAGTATTACCAGGAATATGGAAAAGAAAAATTCTGGTGGTATTCCACCGACCGTCTGTTTTACAGCAGCGGCTTGAATCGAATTCCAGAAGATGGCAGCGGGGATGACATCATTCCTTCCGTAACCATTGGAAAAGGCCCGTGCAACACGATGATTACCTCCGATATGACAACCAATACCATCTGGGTGCCTGCCAATTCGCCTTACTGCATTGGAGCCAGTGTTGCCGCAACAGAAAATTTTGAAATTGAACCCGGCGTTGAAGTCCTCTTTCTAGGAAATTACAATCTGACCATTGAAAAAAACCCAAAAATATGGGGAACCAGTGCCGCACCTATTACATTTTCCTCTTTTGTCAACAACCCGGCACCGAACAAGTACGAAGGGGGTTATATTAACATGATCAAGAGCAGCACACTCAAATGGATAATTGTAGAAAACGGGAGAGGGCTGGCCCATGTCGACAACAACGGGGCTTTGAAGGTATATGATTCCATTTTCAGAAAGAACGGTGCCGATGCAGGAAGCGGAGACCACAGCAATGGAGGAGCCATTCGTGTTCTGGGTAATGGAGGTTTGCAAGTTTATCGCGGCACTTTTCAAAATAACAAAGCCGATAACTATGGCGGTGCCATTTGGAGAAAAGGAAACGGCAATGTGCATCTTGAAGACACGACCAGCATCACCAATAATTCAGCAGCTTATGGTGGAGGAGTTTATGTCCAGGGAAACGGAAATCTCAAACTGAGAGGCTGTTCTTCTGTTACAAATAATACCGCCGGAACCCAGGGAGGAGGCGTGTGGTATGCCGATATATCCTCCTTCGATATTGACAGTGCTGATATTGCCGGCAACACCCCTGATAATGTTTATTCTCCCAGTACTGGAAGTGATACCAGTGAGACGTCCTGTGGAAGCTGACAATCAAGCTGCGGTGAAGGGATGGGCCCGACAACAAAGGCTCAAACAAGAGTAATGAAACCAACAATAATGAGGAACCTTATGGTAGAGCAAGAAATGACAACAACAATGGACCAAGTAGAAATCATGATTCAGGAAATGATGCTGGTCATGGAAATCGCTGTTCGCGAGATGATCGTCGAGCTGTTGGAACCTGATCAGGAGATGGCCGAACTGATGATGATGGAAGAGGCCGTCCGTGAGATGGTCGTGGAGCAGATGGCTTAGCACTCAGCATATTTTACTAGATGTTCAGTCCTCTATCAATTCCTTCTTTAATGAATAGTTTTATTAAAGATTGATAAGGAATATCATTTTTATTTGCCAGAACTCGAACTTCATTGAGCATTGATTCTGGGAGCCTTAAAGAAATAGATTTGGTAGAGGGCTTCAGTTTTGGAAACACTCCTCGCTCTGCTTTACTCCAATCGACATAGTCTACTGAATCATGAGCTGCCCAAAACTCTCTCTCTTCATTTTCATTTTTAAACTTCGGAATTGGCTTTTGCATAAATACTCCTTTCTTTTCTACTCATATTTCGTGCAGAAATCACACGGACTTTTCTTTTTCTTAGGACGAAAGCAATGAACAGTTCTCTTTGAGAATTTGTGATCCCCAATGCATAGAAACGTTTCTCAACTTGAGAATGTCCGATGTCTTTTTGAGTGAGAAGCGGTTGATTAAAAAATATTCCTTCACACTCTGTTTTAGTAACTTGATGTTTATCCCAGTTTTTATCCGAGTTACCATCATCCCAATCGAACCCGGTACTATCAAATATCATGCTTTCCTCTCATAATCATTGTATATTTCAAAAATATACTATTTCTCATATGAAATTACGAGATATTTTCATGGAAAGGCTGGAGATATCGATGGTTATAGTTTGAAATTTCTAACAAGGCGTGCCATCGTGTCTCCCATCGCAATAAATCTTTCAAGGTACCCTATCCAGGAGGAAAATTGGCAAAGGAGAAAAATGCGCTGGAGGAGTTTGAGCACCAGTATTTTCAAATCATCCTTGAATCTCTCCCGCATCCATTTTATGTCCTTGATGCCAGCAATTACTCCATCATCATTGCCAATCAAGCAGCCCGAAGCGTTGGAGTATCCACAGCATCGACCTGCCACGCACTGACCCACGGAAGGGACACTCCCTGTGATGATGATGAAAAACACCCCTGCCCCTTAAAACAAGTTAAAAAAACAAAAAAGCCTTATGTGGTCGAGCACATACACCGTGACCAGCATGGAAGCCCCATCCATGCCGAAGTGCATGGCTACCCCATTTTTGATGAACACGGAAATGTCATTCAAATGATCGAGTATTCCTTAAATATCACGGATCGGAAGACAGCCGAATTGGAACTACGGAACTACAAAGGACATCTCGAAGAGCTCGTCGACGAGCGTACCAGTGAGCTGCAAAAAACAAATGATGCGCTTTCTCACGAAGTGAAAATGAGGAAAATTACAGAAAAAGTGCTCCAAAAATCTTACCAGACCATCAAAAATCAGCAAAATCAAATGCTGTTTGAGCTGGATCAGGCAAGGGAAACACAGAAAACTCTCCTTCCCGATAAACTGGATCACATCCCTAAAGCTCACGCAGCCTGCCAATACATCCCCATGCAGCAAATTGGAGGAGACTTTTATGATATTTTTGAATTAAAGGATGACAAATTTGGTGTGATGGTAGCCGACGTGACAGGACATGGTGTCTCTGCGGCCCTGATTTCTTTTATGGTTTCTGCCATTTTTGCCGATGCGGCTCAACGCAGCCTGTCCCCACAAAAAACCATGGAGCGAACAAATAAACACTTGGAGGGACGACTGCCACGAAGTAAATACGCTACTATTTTCTATGGTATTTACGATGCAAAACAACACACACTGACTTATACTACAGCCGCCCATCCTCCAGGTTTGTTGGTTCGCCCGGCAACCAACGAAATTTTTTATTTCAAAGGAAAAGGGAGTGTTGTGGGGATGCTGCCCAATGAACTAGCCTGTTATGATGAACAAACATTTCAGCTCTTTCCTGGCGATAAACTGGTACTTCACACCGATGGTATCATTGAGCTCAAAGATGAAAACGATAAGATGTGGGGGACCAACCAACTTGCTGAATTTCTGAAAAAAAACCGCCATTTGCCCATCGACAAATTACTAGAGTCTATCTGCGAATTCGGGAAGGTGTATTCCCATTGTGATACATTCAATGATGACATCACAATGGTAGGATTGGAATTCAATCCATAAAAAGATCCCAGATTCTTGCTTGTGCTGGATGTTTCTTGTATTTTTCATCATCTGGTTGCATAATGGGTACAATTTACCATTTATCAATTGATAAAAGTGCTTTATTATCTAGCCTCCAGCGTGTCTGATGACTGACATTAAAAAAATTATTGTAAAATTTCCATTGAGTCTGGATAGCGTGGCCTCACTTTGGTTATTGAGAAAATTTGGGGATATTAAATACCCTGGTATCAGCACAGCAAAAATTGAATATTCAAAACTCAGGGAGTATGAAATCGAAGGGCTTCATGATGAAGGGACCTTTAATTTTAATTTCGAAAGCGGGCATTTTTATTACAGCAGGGCTGAAGATGAAATAGGGCATTGCGCATTTGACAAAGTCTTTCACGCCCTGAAAGTCTATACGCCATCGTTGAGGAAATTGAATCAAATGATTGTACAATTTGAAGGATGGAGAGAAGCTATTCCTTCAGAGGATTTCATTGTCACCTCGTTTCACCTGAAAGCCTTGTTTCAGGATGTGCTCATCCAGAATTTTAAATCGCCAAAAGCGGTACAGCACATCATGTTTGTATTATTTGATGCTCATTTTAATGCAGAATCTGAATTATATAAAATACCTGGACAAATAAAAGAAGCCTATCAAGTCGAAACACCCAAAAAACAAAAAATTATACTGCTTGAATCTAACTATTCTAAAGCGGCAGACGAGTGTTTCCGGCAGGGCGTTCATGTGTGTGTTCATCTGAATCCAGTCAATGATCATATTTCCATTTCCTGGTCAATCAACCAGGAAGGAATGAGGTCGATTGACCGAAACATCTGGATTATCAATACAGTCAAACTCCTGCGTCTCGAAGAAATTTTCTTGAGAAATTTGACATACGAAGAAATTGAATTACAAAACAATGGATGTTATTACGGATGGGTATTGAGTAATTCTGGTGAAGAAATCTGGTTTGAAAAACGATCCGTGCCGATATTTGATCGCAGCTTGATTGACAATACAAGAATTGTTGATTTGATTCGGGAAGCATACAATCCATCAGAACATTAAAACGGAATTTGAATTTAATTCTCTGCGACTCGGCCCCTTGTGGTGGAGCAGCAACATTTAAACTCACATAAATGGAGAAAACATTATGGAAACAGTAGAAAATCTTTTACGAACCAAGAGCAGCTGTATCTGGTCCATTGAGCCAGATGCCACAGCGTACCAAGCGCTGGAGTTTATGGCAGAAAAGAATATCGGCGCGTTGCTGGTAACCCAAAAAGAGAAGCTGGTCGGTATATTCTCAGAACGTGATTATGCCCGTAAAGTTATTCTCCAAGGGAAATCGTCAAAAGAAACGCTCGTGAGCGAACTGATGACTCGTGAAGTATGCTATGTCACTCCCAATTCTACCATTGAAGAGTGCATGGCTTTGATGACGGAAAAGCATGTCCGGCATTTGCCTGTCCTGGCCAATGGAACAACGCTGATTGGTATCGTTACACTGGGTGATGTCATCAAGCAAATCATTACGCATCAGGAATTCACGATTCGGGAGTTGGAAAAATACATTACCAGTTGAATACTACTCATCAAGAAATTTTTTAATATCAACAATGACAACCAATGCTTAGAGGAAAGGATGTTCAAGCCTCCGCACTGAACTATTACTATGGAAGAGATGTCAACAGTAGTGCTAAGGAAGGATTTGTAAATACTCGAGTTCGGGTAGACAAAGCATCTTGCATCCCCTGGCTAAAACACGCACACTGGCGTGGTGAAATCAATAGAATCCTTCAAATCTTCAATAAAGAAGACTCTTCCAAGCAAACATTCATCTCTATCTTTACCAAAACCAAAATAAAAATTTCCCAGTGTGAAGACTTATACAGCTATATTGGAAAACGCGCTATTCCAGGAGAAATCAGGCAAGATTTCATTAGCAATGCCCGCCGGTTAGAGAAAAATAAAAGAAATGGAAAGGCACGGGCTATGTGTGTTCGTGCATTTCTGGAGTTTGGCAAGCAAGCTACCTGCCAAATGGAGCACTACCGCAGAGCCTTGGTCCATGCCTACATTGCCACGCAGCACGAACCCTCTGAAACAACCATTGAAGTTCTGGTGCACGCCCAGCAGCAATATTTGCTCAACTTGAAACAACGAGCAGAATACCTGCAGGAGATCTATTCCAAGTCATCATCCATTGACCAGCATCAAAAAGTGCTTCGGGAGGGGAGAAAAGAAAAGCCCACCAAAGATATGGAAATTCGAGCAACTGCTTTCAAAATAACCCTGGATCATAGCAAAGTGGTGATTGATCATCAAATTCGCTTCTTTTACACAAAACTGAAAAAATACCTGGAAGAAGCAAAAGACGATGACAAGAAAAACAAGGTGCAATACAGCGCGGGTGATATCAGAGATAAAGCCGCAAGGGCCGCCTCTAAAAAAATGGAGCAAAAACAAAAAGATGAAAAACAGTGGACCTACGCTGAACTCAAACGACATGAAAAAAATGGTTTCAAATCATTGACCAAAGCACAAAAAGGACAGGTCTATGAATATGTCTTGAAAATCATCAATGACCTCAAATGGTTTCCCTTGTGCCGAAGCACACTCAACGAGTTCCTGCGGATGGTGGAGTGCATGACAGCCACAGGAGATACAGAAGAACAAGCCAAAGAAAGTAAAAAAGAGAAGACTCCAACAGACAATGCGGAGAGCACCAAGGAACCACCTAAAAAAAGTTTCCTGGATCGGCTAACGGATGCACAGGTTGGAAGAAAAAAAGAAAAAGTGAATAAATTGACAGGATATTTAGAAGCACTCGTGGCCTATGCAGAAGGGGAAATGAAATTTGGTATTCACAAAGCATCATTGATTGAGTATGAGCAAAATATGGTAGGCCCCAGTCTGCCTTTCAGGACGGAATTCGGTGTTCAGGCAAAAGACTATCATGAAGATATCGCCAAGTGTTACAAAACAGCAATGGAGCAGTATGGCAAGATAGTAAAGGGAATTCAGTCCCAGCAATATGCATCCCAGCTGAACTTCAATATACTGAAGGATTTGATTGCCTGTATTCTGTCTTTATGCGTCAAACAGATCACACCACGGGATGTCGCCAAAGAGTATCTGCAAAAGAACGAATTTATCCTTCGGCACGCCGTTCCCTCTAAGCATAATGCCCAAAAAATAGAATTATTGAGAAATAAAATGGCTCAAATGATGGCACAATACAAAGTGGATCGCATCAAATAAATCCAGACGGTTTAATCCCATCCCCAGCAAGCATGTCCATCACAATTAGGGTATTTTATTGAATGGCCGCACACGCAAAAAGTGGTTGGAGGAGTCGCATCTTTTTTTTCGACCTTTGCTGTAGGGTCTGTGGCAATTTTGGATTGGTGAGATGCATTAGTTGTCACAGAATCAGTATCTTTGTATAATTTCATTTTTTCTCCTGGAGTGGAAATCATAATCGATCTTTGCTGTCAAAAGATTGTGTTGTCACGCATTTCCTCAATATACATTTTCAAATGTATAACATAAATACTGGTTGATGAGTGTAGCATATTCATATACGGGTTACAATGTCAATATACTAACAAATTTGAATGACCGTTAAGTTACTACCGATACCCCTCAGCCTGAATGAGAAACAGCCGTGCATACTGACCACCCAGTTCCATTAATTCTTCATGGCTGCCTTGCTCAATAATTTGCCCATTCTGCATCACCAGAATTCGATTGGCCATTCGCACCGTGGAAAAGCGGTGAGAAATGAGAATGGCAATCTTATCCTGTGTCAAGCTGCGGAAATGCTCAAATATTTGTGCTTCAGCTCCTGCATCCATTGAGGCTGTTGGCTCATCAAGCACTAGTATATCTGCTTGTTCCCGCATGAATGCACGGGAGAGAGCGATTTTTTGCCATTGACCTCCCGATAGTTCTCTTCCGCCTTTGAACCACCGTCCCAGCTGTGTATAAAAACCATTGGGCAACGTTTCAATGAAGGGTGCTGCCAATCCTTTGACGGCAGAATCCTTCCAGCGGTTTTCATCGAGAAAGTGATCCACATCGCCCACCCCAACATTCTCACCAACAGGAAACTGGTAGCGTTTGAAATCCTGAAAGATGATGCCAATGCGTCGGCGCAGCGTATCGGCTTTCCACTCCTGAAGGTCTAACCCATCCAGCATCACTCGACCAGAAGAAGGATCATAAAGACGTGAAAGCAGTTTGACCAGCGTGGTCTTGCCAGAACCATTTTCACCCACAAGCGCCAGACTTTCCCCAGGTCGAAGCGTGAAAGAAATGTCATTCAGTGCCGGAGTGTCCGTCCCTGGATAAGCAAAAGAGACATTCTCAAAGCAAATCCCAGTTCCTGGTTGAGAACCAACTACGGCAGTTCCATCCTCTTCCAGAACATCCTGTTCCAGATATTCATACAAGTTGGACAAGTACAGATTGTCTTCATACATACCACCCACCGCCGTCAAGATCGCAGACACCGCAGATTGCCCCTGTTTGAACAAGAGCAGGTACATGGTCATTTGACCCAGGGTGATCTCCCCAAGAATTGTCACATAAATGATCCAGGCATAGGCAGTATACAAGGCAAAAACCCCAATCAAGCCCAGCACATAACCCCAAACATCTCTCCGAATCGTCAGGTTTCGATCTTCGGTGTACAATTTACTGAAAATATCTCGATACCTCTGCAGAAGGAGGGGGCCAATCTGAAAGAGTTTGACTTCTTTGACACTATCCTCTCTGGCCAGTACACTTTCCAGGTACATCTGCATGCGGGTTTCTGGAGATTTCCAGCGGAACAGACGAAAAGCATCGCCAGAAAATTTAGTTTCTGCCAGAAAAGCAGGCAATCCGCCAACCACTAAAATGAGAACCGCAAACGGGGAAAACTGAAACAGCAAGGTCGTGTAACTGGCGAGCGAAATGAGGTTTTGGATCAAGCCAAATGTTCTGTTAACCAAACTCAATGGGCGAGTTGAGGCTTCTCTGCGAGCACGTGTGAGCTTGTCATAAAATTCGGAATCTTCAAAATTTTTCAATTGGAGGGTCACGGCTTTTTCCAGAATCATTGTGTTGACGCGATGCCCCAATTGTGCCCGAAACAGGGATTGAACGAGAGAAATTCCCCGCTGTGTTCCGGTCAATCCCATCACCAAAACGGCCTCCAACACCACAAAAAACCAGACCGATTGCGGATTGAACCAGGAAATCGACTCTGTTTTTCCAATGGAGGCAACCACTCCATCAACGATCAATTGTCCGACATAGGCCACACCGGCAGGAAAAATTCCTGCAGCCAGCGTGAGGAGGATCAAACATAGGGTCAGGTGTTGGTTCGTCGTCCACACTAGTTCAATTGCACGCCGGCTGTAACGAAAAACGCCAAAGAAACGACGCCACAGACTGATTGTATCGTCAGGAAGGTCGGTAGTAACTGGATGCACGATGCGCCCTATTTTAAAAAAAGTGTTATTTTACACAGCAGAATTTTACCTGCCCATTCATTGTTTTACGTGTTTTTTACTTTGTTTTATGAGAAAATCGAGTCTTCTTCTCAATTTTTCTGAAAAATTTTTCCAAAAAGACCAAATGATCAACCCAACTTTAAAGCTGTTACTGAATCGGCGCTCTGCCGTTGCAGCCAATATGAGCGAACCAGGCCCCACATCAGAAGAACTCCAGTTGATCCTCAAAGCAGGAATACGAGTACCCGATCACGGAAAGCTGGCTCCATGGCGAATTAAGGTACTGCACAAATCCGGACAACAAAAATTGGGAAAGCTGTTTGTTGAAATTCATCAAAAAAATAATCCAGACACCAACCCAACGGAACTCGAGAAAGAGCAGATTCGCCCCCAGCGAGCACCTGTTTTACTGGTGGTTGCCTCCTTCCTGCAAACAGAATGTAAAATTCCATTATCGGAGCAGCGTCTATCCGGTGGAGCCGTATGCCAAAATATTCTGACGGCTGCCCACTCCCTGGGCTATGTGGGTCAATGGCTCACAGAATGGCCTGCTTATGATCCTGATGTTAAACAAGCCCTGGGGTTTGGGGACCAGGAAGAGATTATCGGATTTCTCTATCTTGGCACTGCCAAAGAACCTCCCAAGCCTAGAAAACGGGCAAATTTGGAAGATGTCATGGAATTGTGGGAGTGACTTTCTTATTTTCCTCATCTATGGTAGTCACAAATAAGTTCTTTCAATTTTCAAATAACCATTCATACAAAAAAACTCATGGAACTCTCACACCGCATCGAAAATAATATCTGTATCATCAGCGTCAAGGGAGAGATTGATAGCAGAGAAACGTTAGAATTCAAATCCTACATCTCCTCCTTAATGAATGAGCCTGATCAGAAAGGCATTGTCCTCAATTGCGAAAAAATGCCATACATTGATTCATCTGGCATAGGGGTCTTCATAAGCCTTCTCCAAGAGGCCAAAAAGAAGGACATAGGGTTTGTTATGTGCGGCTTTGATGACACCGTCAAAGTCCTCTTTGAGGCCATGGGTTTGGACAGAATCATGAACAATTACCCAACAGAAGAAGAGGCCATAGAATCATTCAATCCCACTGAAGAAACAGAGGAAGAAGAAAACGAATAGCACCTACTACATAATCAGAGAGACAAAGCACCACACTTCATTATGAAATCAAAAAACATCATTTTCATTCATGGGTTGCTGGGTTGGGGGAACTCTCAGATGGGAGGCTTACCTTATTGGGGTCATGCCTTGGCACAAACATCTTCCGAATTCCAATTTCATGAAGCCAATTGCGGCCCTGTCAGCTCTTTTCATGACCGCGCCTGCGAAGTAGCGGCTCAAATCAAAGGAGCCAAAACCGATTATGGAAAAGCCCATAGTCGACAAGAAGACCACGCACAGTTTTCCCGTGATTACAGAGGACACGCCTTCGTGGAAACATGGTCCGAGGACAACCCCGTCATTTTGCTTGGACACAGCGCAGGAGGTCATACGGCCCTTGAACTTCAGCAGCTATTGGCCCAAGATTATTGGGGGTGGGGTTCGAACGCCAACTGGGTGGAAGCCGTTGTTTCCATCTCAGGTGTTTTAAATGGTTCCACTCTTCCTTACATGCTCGGATGTGATAAAGAAACGGGCTTGATCGCACACCCCGTAGGGGTGTTCATTGGAAATGTCATTCAAATTTTTGCAATGGCAGGCAATCAGACAACCGACAAAATTTATCCATTCCACTTGGACCATTGGATTGGAATCAAAGAAAGGAACTTTGAAAATAGCATTTTGGCCTTGGAACAGTCGCAGTTTGCCAAAAATGAAGACAACCTGGCATTTGACCTGACTCTGCAGGGGGGGTATAAGGCCAATCAACAGATAGCAACTCATCCCAATACTTATTACTTATCCATTGTCACAGAAAAATCCAATCAAGCCCTGATCACTCCCAACTGCTATCCGGATATTTTTATCAATCCCTTTCTCACCCTTTCTTCGGCATTCCAGGGATTGATTGTCGATTTTGAATTCCCTCCCTTACCAGGCTGGGGGTCTGGGGAGTTGACCATTCATAAATGGAGGGCCAATGATGGTGCAGTCAGCTCAATTTCCCAGCGGTATCCCTTCACAGCAGGAAACCACGCCATCGGAGGTATCGGCATTTTTAACGACCGTCCCATCGAAAAAGGAAAATGGTATTACGAACCAGCAGAAAGTGTAACAGGACAGAGGTTCGATCACCTGGATGCTGTATTTGGCTGTTTGAACAACCCCTTGATGGCCAATGCCCATAAAAAACTTTATCAGCAGATATATAGTCTGCTGCGTGATCTACCATGAACCATAAGGTTTGACGGCAATCACCGAAACGGTTGTGTAATAGTTGGCCCAAAACTCCGGATTGTTTGCATTTTGGATAAACCCTTCAATATCCAACGCATCGGCCTCTCCTGTAGCCAGGTACTTTTCTTCCAGCGCAATGGCGGATTCTGCCATCACTTTGGCAACAGGAGCACCCCCATGGCACAAGTGTTCGATAGCATGGACCTTCCTTATATCAAAGCCTGTTTGCTGAATACAGGACGGTAATTTGGCGCCAAATTCAGGGTCCAGCTCAAACCCATGGAACATTTTGCAAATGGCGCGATTGACCCTTTCCTGATGTTGGCGTCCTATGTTGGTGATTGTTTTTGCTGAAGTAAAATCCGGTTCTTCCAGCACAATAAAGCCTCCAGGTTTCAACATTGCATATATACGCCGCAACAATCCGTCATGGTCGGTATTGTGAATCAAAACATACCGTGCATGAATAAAATCAAAGTGCTGCTGGAGTTCAAATTGCATCAAGTCCTGTTCATGGACTTGGTGTACGGGAGACTTCAAATGTCCCAGGTACTTGATATTTTTATCAATGGAAACTACCGAACCGTTTTCGCCAACAGAACCTCCAAGCCAACTGGCAATAGAGCCTGCCCCTGCCCCAATTTCCAAACAGTTCCAGCCTTTTTGAATGTCCACTTCCCGCAGATTGGCAATGGTTGATTCATCCAATGCCGATTCAATCAATTGCAGCCGAAAATGTTCATGATCCTGCTGATTTTCTTTAAAAATGTAGATTTGCTTCTCCGCTTCCATTTTATCAATCCCTGCATTCGTTTCTTTATGGTCAATATCTTTTTTTGCACTGGGACGGTGCCCACTCTGCGCAGCAATTGAACTGTTGCGCAACTAAAATAGCATCATGCCGTCTATTTCACAATCCCACTTTTTAGAACATTGACCAATTGAAAAAATAGAGTAATAGAAAGAACCTGCTTTTTTTAGAGAAATTTTCTATGATGGCCTTTCATGGATGATGGCAATGAGCATTGAATCAATGCGTGGCACGAGTTCAAAAAATACAATATCTTAAATTTTATGATTCTATCACACCGTATTGAAAATAATATTTGCATTGTTGAGCTGAGAAATGACCTCATCCTTGATAAAGTTTACGAGCTTCCTTCAGAAATTAGTGCAATACTGAATAAAGTTACCCCTGCCGCATTAGTCATCAACTTAAAACATGTAACTCACATTGACTCTGCCGGCTGGGGGGCCCTTATCACGCTCAGTAAAAAGACCAAATTGCCCAAAGGAGTCGCAATTTGCCAATTCAGTAACGATATTTTAGGAATTCCATTCCAAGCTAAATTCAGTAAAATCATTCCTACTTTTCAAACAGAACAAGAAGCAATCGCTTTCATGCACACACAATGAGCGAGAATCTCCATTGAAATCCAGCAAGTGTTTTTCAACTTGCTTCACAATGCAGCACATGCCATTTATGCTAGTAAGGCGAAAATAATAAC
>JADGAT010000026.1:27288-54629 GCA_015231885.1 SAR324 cluster bacterium | reverse complement strand
CATTGGATGATTTAAAGTTCCGGTGCTTATGGCAGAGGGGTCACACCTGTTCCCATCTCGAACACAGAAGTTAAGCCCTTTTGCGCCTATGGTACTGCCAGGGTGACTTGGTGGGAGAGTCGGTCAGTGCCGGAACCTTTATTCCACTCTCCAGGCGCGTAGCTCAGTGGGAGAGCACTACCCCGACACGGTAGGGGTCGGCGGTTCAATCCCGCCCGCGCCTACCACTGTTTGGTTTGATTAATCTAAAATGAGGAGATATTACTATCGCAAACCCAAGAAAACGTCAGTCGAAGCTTGAAGAAAAAACTCGTGTCAATAGGGCAATACAGGCTCCACAGGTGCGAGTTATCGATGCTGAAGGACAGCAAATTGGCATCTTAGATATTGAAGAAGCTCTGAATACTGCAGAGAACGAAGGGTTGGATCTGATTGAAGTATCTCCAAATGGAGTGCCTCCTGTATGTCGTTTAATGGATTATGGAAAGTATAAATATCAACAAAGCAAACGACAGCATGAAGCAAAAAAACACCAGAAAATAGTGCATGTTAAAGAAATCAAGTTAAGGCCAAAAACGGAAGACCATGACCTGCATTTCAAATTAAACAATGCACTTCGATTTTTAGAAGAAGGCAATAAAGTAAAGGTAACGGTTATGTTTCGGGGGCGTGAAATGACTCACCGGGATTTAGGCCGTGCTTTGTTGTATAAATTTCAAGAGTTGGTGGGTGAACATGGGTCGGTCGAACAACCGCCTAAAGATGAGGGTCGAAGTATTACCTTAATTTTAGCTCCAAATAAAAACTAAATCATGATAATGTTATGGCAAAGATAAAAATGAAAACAAATCGCGGTGCCGCGAAGCGTTTTAAAATAAAAAGTAGTGGAAAGATTAAACGAAAAAGAGCATATTTGCGTCATGGAATGAGAAAGCAGACAGCTAAAGTTAAACGAATACTGAGGAGTAAAACTCTGGTTGCCAATTCTGATTGCCAGGCAGTTAAAGCTTTATTACCCAATGGTTAATTAAACATATCAGGAAACATCATGGCTCGTATCAAAAGAGCACTTCATGCTCGTAAAAAGAAAAATGCTTACTTCAAAGCAGCTAAAGGCTACCGTGGAGCACGCAGTCGTTTGTTAAGGACCGTAAAAAATGCGGTGGATCGTGCTCGTCAGTATAGTTATCGTGACCGCAGAAATCGGAAGCGAGAATTTCGTAAGTTGTGGATTGTACGCATTAATGCTGCTGTTCGTGCACATGGTTTGAGCTATAGTAATTTCATTCATGGATTGAAATTAGCAGAAATAGATTTAGATCGTAAAGCTTTGGCTTATCTCGCAGTGGAAGAATCTGTAGCATTTGATTCCATTGTGGAGGAGGTAAAAGCTAAGTTAGCTGCTTAATAAATGTCCCGATGGGTTCTCGCAAACTTTTCAAAAAATTGGGGAGGTGGAGAAAAGTGGACATTAACGACGGCACAAGCACTTCAACAATCTGGGCATCACGCTCACCTCATCGTATATCCTGGCAGCCATTTAGCGGTGCAAGCTGCACAACTCGGGTTGCCTTGCCTTTCTATCAAAGCTTGTGCTTTTTCATTATTCAACCCGCTAAAAGTATTAACGCTGTTTCGCTGTTTCCAGAGTAATTCATTTGATGCGGTTATATTAAACGCTTCTCATGAATTAAAGTTTATTGGACTTATTGCAAAATTTGCATCAATTCCTCGAATAATTTTCCGAAGAGGAATCCCTCAACCTCTCCAGGCGCATGTCATCAACCGGTGGTACCTAAAGTATGTGGTGAACTGCGTGATTGTTAATTCGAAAGCAACTTTACTTGCGATGGAATCTGTGTTTTCTCATGAACTGTCCAGGTTGCCTGTCCAAGTGATTTACAATGGTTTGGATCTTCAATTGTGGAAATCGGACTATGACAAACAAGACTCCAGCATTATAGGCGTTGTCGGGCGACTATCCTATGAAAAGGGGATCGACCGCGCCTTATATGTTTTTGCTCAAGTTAATAAAAAGCTGCCAGCAACTCAATTATGGATTGTCGGTCAGGGAGAAGAACAGGAAAATCTGGAAAAGATTGCAACAGAACTAGGTATATTGGACTGTTCACGATTCACAGGATTTACAGAAAATGTCCGTCAGTATATGCAGAAAATGGATATCCTCCTGTTTCCTTCACGCTGGGAAGGATTTGGTTATGTTTTATTAGAAGCAATGAGCCTGGAAGTGCCGCCAGTTGCTTTTGATATAGGTGCGGCAAAAGAGATTATTACAGAAGATACGGGAGTGCTAGTGCCTGATGGCGAAATAACGGCGTGTGCCAATGAGGTGATCAACTTGTTGCAGGACAGGCCGCTTCGTAAGCAGATGGGAAAAAATGCCAGATGTCATGTGAAAGAAAAATTTTCTCTTTTCAGAGTAGTTGAACAGCTAGAAAAATTGTTGCTTATTTCTGAATCATGACTTGTATGCCTTGCCACGCATCATCAGGTGGTATCTCCAATAGTTCTTGGCATCGTTTGATCATGATTTGAGTTGGCTGATCCGATGCTGCTTTTTCTTGACAAAGATGGAACAGCTGTAGCGCATTTTTAAAATTTCGATTCAGATATTCCTTACGGCCTTGGCTGAACAGTTCAGACAGCATTTTTTGCGAAGAGGATGCTTCCTGGGTAAAGGCCATTAATTCATATATACGTATTGCTTTATCTTTTCCTTTGACTTGTACTAAGTCTATTTCTCGGGTTAAAAGGTCTTCTGCCAGTGCATGGTGAGTTGCTTCTGTTATCAGAATGGTGGTTCCGTAGTATTTGTTGAGTGATTCCAAGCGGGATGCTAAATTAACGGAATCTCCAATAATTGTATAATCCCACCGGCGTTCTGACCCAACATTACCTACAATTACTTCTCCGGTATGAATGCCAAATCGTGTTGTTATTGTAGAGATTAGAGGGTGATCTTGCCACTTTTGAGAGAATCCTTTATGCCAGGCCTTGTGCTGCAAAGCCACTGTACAAGCTTTGTGGGGATGGTCAGGGACATCCAATGGGGCTCCCCAAAATGCCATAATGGCATCTCCAATGTATTTGTCTACTATTCCAGAATTATCTTCAATAATTTGTGTCATTTCAGAAAGATATTGATTCAGGAATGAAATCAAGTCTTCCGGAGTCAATTTTTCACTGAGTGCCGTAAAGTTAGCAAGGTCTGTGAAATAGATAGTGATCTCTTTTTTTTCTCCTCCGAGTTCTATCTTATTTTTTAATACTTCATCTACAACGGACGAAGCTACATATTTTTTAAAAGTTTTAGTGATATGCTCTTTTTCCTTAAGTCCTGTTGTCATTTTATTGAATGTTTTTGTTAACTCTCCTAATTCATCTTGTGAAGTAATGGGCAAAACAATGTCAAGGTTGCCATTGGCGATTTCTTCTGCCCCTTTTGATAAAATATTTACAGAATGGCTGACCCCTCGGCCGATGATCAGAGCAAAAATAAGTCCGCCAAATACAGCTAAAGCTCCAATTCCGTTTAAACGATTGGATAGGTCTTCAAAGAAGCTCAGTTCATGAGTTTTGGAACGAAAAATGACAATTGTGCCAACAATGTCTTGTAGCCCATTCAATACAGGATGGGCTAGTGCTAAAAAATCTTCTCCTGCATATTCAAAAGGATAAATGAGGCGAGGTTCTTTGGCTTGAATGTCCGATGCTAAATTCTCTAAGGCTGAATTGAGGTGGGGAGGTGCAGAGCTGCTATATAGATGCCGATTTTGGAAAAAAGCAATATCAGAAAGTGTAATGGTTTTAATGAGGGAAGGCTGATTCGAAGTATCAAAGCCAATGATTAAAAGTCCAACAACATTGTCTCCAAAAGTAACAGGCTTAAAAAATACTTCGTACAAGGGAGTATGCTGTCTCTGGTTAGCTTGTGGAACATCCATATATAAGGGAGAGCCTTTTCCCCACCATGAAAATAATTCGTCACCGTTCAAAGCAGTTTGAATAACAGGCCATTGGCTGATATCTTTTTTGATTAAAGCACGGCTTGCTTTTTGATAAAGAACAACTCCCTGTCCATCGGTGATGATGAAAATTTGACTTTCTTGAAAAAGTTGAATGTCACTGACAATATCTTCTAAGACTTGGTATTGCTCTTCTTGATTCAAACCCTCTTCAAAGAGTTCTTCTTCGTTGAATTCTGCAAGTGAGGCACGCAATTGGGGGTTATTGCGAATGAGGGCTGCCGTGGCATCTGATGAATTTTGTAATTGGGTTTGGCGAAATTGTTTCAGGACATTCAATGTGATTCGAGTGTCTTCTTCAATTTTATCTTCGCTGGCCTGTTGGAGTCGGGTATTGACTAAGAGAACAATGACTCCTACTGTTAAGATAGTGAGACTGGTGAAAGAAAGAATCAGTTTATTTCGAAAACTATGTAATCCGAAATCTCGAAACATAATCAACTCTAACTAAAATAGATCAAAAATCATAAAACAATTACTGATGATGTTTAAATCTCAGAAAGACCCCACCGGGCATGCTCAGAAATGCCTTATTACAATGAAATTTGCAATATCATTGAGCATTTGTTTAATGGGTGATGCCGGCAAAGCTTTTAGGTAAATTTGAGCATCATTGGTATATTTCTGTGCAACTCTAACGGCATACATGGTTGAGTCATAAAACTTCATCATTTGTATTACTTCATGTACATGCTCATCAGTTATAATTTCTGCTGCTAAAATACTGTTGACACGTGCTTTGTCCTCTGGAGATGCTGAATTCAATAAATGAATGAGGGGTAAAGTAATTTTACGCTCTTGCAGGTCAATACCAATGGATTTTCCTGTTTTAGATTCTTCTTCCATATAATCGAGTGCATCGTCAACGACTTGGAAAGCTAATCCAATTGCCATACCATAATCATACAGTTTCTGCTGTGATTCGTCAGGAGCGTTTGCGATAATCGCTCCTATTTTCAGAGCGGAGGCAAACAAGCAGGCTGTTTTATTGAAAATGATTTCCAAGTACTTGTCTTCATCCATCGATTCGTGGGAATGTGTCAATTGTAAGAGTTCTCCTTTGGCCATTAAAGTGGTGGTGTCTGACATGGTTTTCAGCACTTCCAGATTTTTTAGTTCCGTAAGCATGTAAAAAACCATGGAAAACAGATAGTCTCCCACCAGCACGCTGGCTTCGTTTCCCCAGATCCGACAGGCTGTTTTTTGGGAACGACGCATATCAGCGTTATCAACGACATCATCATGTAAAAGGGTTGCAGTGTGAAGATATTCTATAATTTGTGCCGCACGGATGGTTTCCTTGCCGTCATAGCCAAATAGCTTTGCTCCTAAAAGGACTAGAGCAGGCCGCAACCTTTTTCCGCCGGCCGCTAAAATATGCTCTGCAACATTTGTCAATATAGGAATGTCTGTTTGTATATGATGTAAAATAGCACTTTCTATCTCAGAAAGGTCGTCTGCAACGTAATCTAAAATTTGATTAAGGCTCATGAAACTAAATACGATTGAAAAAGTAATGAAATTGTGAGGTGCAATTTTGTATAAGACTTGCCTTTGAAATACAATGTTTATCACATTTTAGAGAAAAAGGGCGGAAAGGAACAGACTAAAATGCAATCCCTAGGGTGAGGAGAGGCCCGGAAAGGCTACCTCCAATTTCTTTGGTAGTCCCATCATTGAAGGTAAATTTTTCTGTACTGAGAGACTCCTGGAATAAACCAATTGTGACAAAAAACAAATCACCCATTTCGTACCAATACCCAATACTAGTACGTGTTCCGGTTAAAGATGCCTTATGTGTGGACTCAGATTCAGTTCCAAAAGGTGTGGAAGAGTCTTTCTTTTCAATGCTGTACTGGCTTTCCAGGCTGTTAACTTTTATGAAAAAGCCCGAAACCATTAATCTGAGGGTGAGTGCCTGGTTGGTATCAACATCAACTTCAAAGTTTTTTGAACTTCTTCCTGTGTCAATTTCTCGTCCTGCTCCCACAGCAAGCCAGGGGTAAAGCCAAAGTTCCAGTTCAAATCCTAATCGACGGTAGGGGGCAGATGCTCCCGCCAAGTCCGTTTGAATCGAAATGGTTTGATGTTCTGCAAATGCGGAATTGTAACAAAAATATACCAGCACAATCATGCAAAAACAGTAAATTTTTTTTGCTTCCATAGAGAGTGCTCCATAAGAATTTCGATTGGACCCGTTAAAAATGACCAAAAATACCGAGTGTGGCTCCTCCACTCAAGCTGACAGTTTCAGTTTGTTTTTGGGCAAGACTGGTTTTACCGAGTCCACTGGATGTCTTTGTCTCAGAAGCTTGAATGGCGCTAACTTGAAAACGAAAACCAACAGCTTCCCGAATCCAGTCCATTCCTCCTTTTAGGATTTGTACAGGTACGGTAATAGTGGAGGTTTGTGCTGCTTTAAAATTGTCGGCCAGCAGTGCTTCTTGATCAGTAGTCAGAGTTGCTGGTCGGTCTCCTCCATTAGAAAATGTGTGAGTGACCAGAAAAGAGCCTGTTAATATTCCTGCAAAAAATTTAAAACCAGGGGAGGTATGATCACTGAAATAAAAATTCACTCCGTACAGCGCTCCGCTTTTCACTTCTTCCACAATATCTCCAATTTTCTCATTTGTTGTATTGAAAGAGAAATTACGGACTCCGGGAGTTAAATTGAAGTTCACTTCCAATCCCATCAAACCAAAGAAAATGTACTCAAGCATGAACTCTGTATTGGCAATATTACCGGCAGAGGTTTTGCTTATTTTGGTGTAAGCCGTATCGCTTACATTTTCTTTAAAGTTCGCTTCGTATTTGTAGTTAACCCCACTGGAAAAGCGGTTCAGTCCAACTTTCCATTTTTTTTGTTTTTGTAATTGAGCATGGGCTGTAGACATCCCAAACAAAGCAATAATGATCATTAAAGCAAAAGCACGCATGTTTAATCTCCACATTGAGTAGTTTTGACGCAGGATTCGCAAGAAGAAATGCAGACTCAGTGCCACTAATTGCTACTTTCTTCTCCCCCTATGGTTAAATTTTCCAATTGCCAGGATCGCTCAGGCATAGTGGACAATTTCATGGATACAGTGATGGGGAAGGACTGGTCTTTGCCAATCACGGTCATACGCATGATGACATGTCCTTCTTGTTCCTGGATATTCATGTCCATTTCGGGTGATTCAAACTCTTGAATAGCACCAAGTTTTTTTGCAACTTCTGGAGAATTTTGAATCGCAGAGACAGCCGTCTGATAGGCAGCGGTTTTGTTTAATACTAAGGGTTGTATCAAAAGTGCACTAAAAAAATAACCAAAAAAAATGGTATTGGCTGCCATGACACGAATCAAAAATCGGCGTGCTTTAGGATTTTCAATGACAACGGTCTGAAACAATTGGTCGCCCAGCCGAAGTCCGTGGCTGTTCATTAATAATACAACACTCTCTATTGGGAAAATACACAGTGATACATTTCTTAGCACATTTTTCCATGCGGGCGGACTTTGTGATAGGTCTTCTAATTGACGGGTTGTAAGGCCAAAAATGAACTTGCCGGGACTGCACCCATTGGTGAGATCTTTTAAAATGAGTAAAATTAAAATGGACAGGTAGACAGGAACCAGGCTGGTCCACGTTTGCGAAGGGGAGGTTGTTAAGTCCCAGTGCTCGTCATATCGGAGGTGATTTGCTGTGTTTACGAGTAACAGGGCAAACGCAAAATCTAAGATTAAGGCAAATAGACGTTTGCCATGAGAAGCTATTTTCAGTTTTTGAGATGGTAAGGTTGTTGACGGCACGTGTAACACTTGTGTGAAATGGTTGGCAGTAAAGGCTTAGAGAAGATGCCCCCGGTGTAGTATTATTTCTAAATGGTTGCGATAGGATGAAACAAATCCTTCTAGATAGATGTCGTCACCTGGTTTTAAATGATGGAGTTTCAACAGTTTTTGACGATTTTTGAAAAAAGCAACCTGTACTCCTTTTGGAGAATATAAGTTTTGGAGGAATAATAGTTCTAAATTTTTGTGAGGAAGGTTTTTTCTAATAATTTTGCCCTGAACCATAATGAACCGATTTCGATATTTTTTTAGTTTCAAAGTTTGTGCTGTCAGGACCTGAGGAATAAAGAGCTCATTTTTTAAGGAATAGACGGTTTTTCCTTCTTTTTTCAGACGTCTTAAATAATTCCGACGAGAAGCATTCGTACCCCAAATACCCCGTTTATTAGTAAAAGCGTTGCTTTCTATATTTGTATAAATTTGATAATGCGAAGGGAATGAAAAACGTGTGTCGAAATAACTGTATCCGCGTTGAATCAATTCTAGGTTAATATTATGCTTCCGTACTTCTAAAACGGCGAGAAAGCGACCATATCGGTCAAAGCGATCATGTGGATTGATCCATAGATTGGCATGATGAGATTGGAGTATTCGTTCTAGAAATTGTTTAGCAGGCAGTCCAAATTTAAGATTTTTCCCTTTGGGTGAGTCCGAAATTTCTGGTGTATCTACATACAAGAGTCTTATTCGCTCTCCGTTTTTTTCAAAACGTTCATTCTGATTCAGGTCAACATAAAATGTGTCTCCGTCAATCACTTTTTTATTGAGGTAGGTTATGGGTATTTGATCCCAGTGATATGGAATGGCTTCAGCAGCCATTGGAGAGTTGTCAAAGATAGTTTTTCCTAAAGATAGCCATAATAAGCAAAGAATGACATAAAGAAGAGCAAGTTTCATGAATTTGTTTTTTGTGTTGCGCGTTCTAACATTTCAGATGCAAGGTTAATGGTTTTCGATGTAATTTCTGATCCTCCCATTAAGCGGGCTATCTCTTGTACCTTTTCTTCATGATGGAGAGAGTGAATAGACGTGTAAGTCGCATTTTCCTGAATGGATTTGGTAATTGCAAAGTGGTGATCAGAAAATGCCACTATCTGTGGAAGATGTGTCACACACAAAGTTTGCTGATCTTGACCAAGAGTGCACAATTTATACCCTACTGTTTCAGCGACACGACCACTGATACCATTATCGATTTCGTCAAAGATCATTGTGCGGACAGGATCAACAGCTGTGAGTATGGTTTTGAGTGCTAGCATGATTCTGGATAACTCACCTCCAGAAGCTACTTTTACTAAACTACGGAGCTCTTGTCCTGGATTGACAGATAATAGAAACTCGACATGGTCAATTCCTAAAGGGGAGTAGTGGAAGGATTCCTCGTTGTCTTTAGGCTCTTTCATAGAAAGTTGTGTTTCGAATGCCGCTTTTTCCATACCAAGCTGTTGCAGCTCGCTAACAACTTGTTGATTGAGCTTTTTGGCGGCGTGGTGACGTTGCTTTGAAAGTTGCTTTGACTTTTGGTGCAGTGCTTGTTTTGCGATATTGACCCTCTCTAACAATTTCTCTTCATTTTCTGCTGGATTTTGTAATTGTTCCAACTCTTTTGTGATTTGAGCCAAGTATTTTAAAATTTTGGGAGTTGCAGCATTGTATTTTCGATGGATGGACTGAATTTGGCTCAACCGCTGGTTGATCCATTCAAGCCGCTCAGGGTTTTCTTGAAATTTGTTTGCATAGCTGCTGACATCACGATGGAGGTCTTCAAGCTGGTATAAGCAAGACTCCAGAGTGTTCAGAAATTGGGTGCAATGGGGATCCACTTGTTCTACTTCAGCTAGTATTTGTTGGAGTGCCCCAAGGCGTTCAATCAACGATCCTTCTTTTTCATTCAACTCATCTAGGGTTTTTGCGAAAACAAATGACAATTTTTCTGCATGGTTCAGAACATTTGCTTCTTGTCTTAGCGTGCTTTCTTCACCAGGCTGAAGCTGCAAATCTTCAATTTCTTTCTGCTCAAATGAAAGTTTTTCAATGAGTTGAAAACTTTCTGCAGATTGTTGCTTGAATTTTTCATACTCCTTCCTGGTTTGTTGATACGTGTGGTAGAGTACTTTGACTTCTCGGCATAAGTCGGTTAGCTGACCAAATCCATCTAAAAAATGGATATGAGAAGAAAGTTGCAATAGTGCTTGATTGTCATGTTGTCCATGAATATTGACCAATGATTTTCCAATTTCCTCTAATTTATTGCGAGTGATGGACGTATCGTTGAGAAATATTTTTTGCCGATTGTTTGCTTGGATGATGCGACGAATGATTAATTCGCAAGGAGAATCGTTTGTGTCAAAGGGAATATTTGCTTCTTGCAATAATTGCTGTATATGATCTAAAGAAGAGATATCAAAAACAGCTTCTACCGACGCTTGGGGTTCGCCAGACCGAATAAGAGAATAGTCTGCTTTTTTTCCAGAGATCAAGTGGATTGCATCAATAATGATCGATTTACCAGCTCCTGTTTCTCCTGTTAAAATCGAAAAGCCTTTTTCCAACTCAAGTTCAATATGCTGGATTGT
Organism: SAR324 cluster bacterium; assembly: GCA_015231885.1. GTDB lineage: Bacteria > SAR324 > SAR324 > SAR324 > NAC60-12. The sequence continues at coordinate 44,172 of JADGAT010000026.1, read as the reverse complement.
TGCAAGATTGGTGATTCGAAGGCAGAGTAACATAAACTTTAAAGTGGTTTGAACAATAGATTGAAAATAAATTGGTATCAGCGATTGTTATGCTTTGATTTTTTGACATATATTAAACTAAATAGTGCTTGGTTTACAAGCTAATCTGACTGTTTCGGTTGTCTCCATATGTTCGCTATCCTGTTATCTTTAGTATTTTCCTGGACTTTGGTTTCGATTGATTATATCAATTGCTTGGTGTTAAAATGAGAGTATTGAGTACATAAAACAAAAAAAATTTCGACCTTACACATTAGGTGGTATGGATGGGAGACGCATTTGGACAAAGTTTTCGAATTACTACGTGGGGAGAATCCCATGGTGGGGGAGTTGGGGTGGTAATAGATGGATGTCCTGCTGGTCTACCCATTACAGAGGAAGAGATTCAATTTGAACTGGATCGGAGGAGACCCGGGCAAAGCCGCATTACCACTCAACGGAAAGAAAGCGATTTGGCAGTCTTGCTTTCAGGAGTGTTTGATGGAGTGACAACGGGAACAGCAATATCCATCATGGTAAAAAATAAAGATGCTCGCTCCTCTGCTTATGATGAAATGAAGGATTTGTATCGTCCCAGTCATGCCGACTATACCTATGAAGTGAAATATGGTCTGCGGGATTGGAGGGGAGGAGGACGTGCTAGTGCTCGTGAAACAATCGGCCGTGTGGCTGCAGGGGCAATTGCCAAAAAAATTTTAACTCAGCATTGCGGGATGCAGACTTTGGCTTATGTGGAACAAATCCATGATATTAAAGCAAAAATAGACAGAGACATGATGACATATGAACAGATTGAGAGTAATGTGGTCAGATGCCCTGATGCAACAGCAGCTCCTCTAATGATCGAACGTATCGACGAAATTCGAAAAGCTGGGGACAGTGTTGGCGGGATTATTGGAGCAGTCGTGCGAAATCCTCCACTTGGTTTGGGAGAGCCTGTTTTTGATAAATTGACTGCTGATTTGTCAAAAGCGATGATGTCGTTGCCTGCAACGAGGGGTGTGGAATTTGGTTTGGGGTTTGGCTCTGTTTACATGAAAGGTTCAACTCATAATGATCCATTTGTTTTAAAGGATGGCAAGGTGCGGACAGGTACCAATAACTCTGGAGGAATCCAAGGAGGCATTTCCAATGGAGAAGATATTTTTTTTCGAGTTGCGTTCAAACCCACCGCAACCATAAATTTTGAACAGGCTACAATCACAAGAGCTGGGAAAACTATCCAGTTGAGAGCAAAAGGACGTCATGATCCTTGTGTTCTGCCGCGTGCAGTACCAATTGTAGAAGCAATGACTAATTTAGTTTTAGTGGATCACTTTTTACGCAACCAATTAAAAAATAACCAGCGTTTTTCTCCTTAAACAATTTGTATTTTTGGCATTTCCCTTGCTTATGGAATACAGGTAATGTGCAATTATTCTAGGAGATGCTATGGAAAAAGAGAAGCAGGCAAAAAAACCATTTGATCCAATTTATTTAGTCATTACTGGATTTGTATTATTTATTGTTTCGGTGTGTATTCAGATTATTTTGATATCTGCATAATTTTTTGGAATTTACTGTGCACTACGATGTATTCAATGGAGATGCCGATGGGATTTGTGCCTTACATCAGCTTCGAATGGCCGACCCCCTTGAAAGTATGCTAGTTACGGGAGTAAAACGTGATATCAAGTTGTTGCAGAAGTTGATAGAAGTGAGCAACAGTACAATTACGGTTCTCGATATTTCAATGGATGCAAATAAACGCAGTTTGCTCGAGCTACTCAAGCAGAAGAATGCAATTCAGTATTTTGATCATCATTTTCCAGGAGAGGTTCCTATTCATTCCGGATTGCAATCGCACATTGATACGGCACCAGATGTTTGTACAAGTGTGATAGTGGATCGCTTTTTGAATGGTAAGTACCGTGAGTGGGCAATTGTGGCTGCTTTTGGAGACAACCTTCACAAAGCAGCACATGAGCTGGCATCCTCTCTATCGTTATCAAGTGTCCAAATCGAACAATTGTGTGAACTGGGGGAGTTGATCAACTATAATAGCTATGGGCCTAAAATAGAAGATTTGCATTGTCCTCCCACCATTTTGTATGGATCAATCAGTGCATACCCCGTCCCATGGGGATTTTGTGAGGACTCAAAAACCTTTTTAGATTTAAAAACGGGTTATGCGCAAGATATGGAGAATGTAAAATCGTACTCTCCAATAATAGACAGTACAGCAGGTTCGGTTTATTGTTTTCCTGCAGAGCCTTGGAGTTTGAGGGTTGCGGGTGTTTTCAGCAACTCGATTGCTCGCGATCAGCCGGAGTCGGCTCATGCTTTGTTGGTCGCTAATGGAGATGGTAGCTACTTGGTGAGTGTTCGTTCTCCTTTAAACAATCCTACAGGTGCTGATGTGTTGTGCCGTGAATTTGCTACAGGAGGAGGGAGAAAAGCCGCTGCAGGGATTAATCAACTGCCTGATGCTGATGTTGAAAAGTTTTTTGAAAGATTTGAAAGTGTTTTTACAAATGACCCTGATGTTAAATAAGACTATGGGGAAGTGATTATGATCAGTACCGAATTGCCGGGTGCTATTTTCATTTACCGAAAGGAATGCTTTATGAGAAACTGTAATTTTAATCCTGTGATCTATTTGATATTACTTGTGCTACTCCTTATCATGAATGCGGGTTGCCAGTATACGGAAGAAGAGTATATGGCAAGGGTAGATGAAGCCAAGAAATATCAAATCCTGACCAAACGCCAGCAAGCAATAGTCAATGAACAAAAGAAAAATATTCAAGAATTACAGCAATCACTCACTAGCGAGAAAAAAAGAGCTATGGCACAACAAGAAATGCTTTCTGCCCAGAACAGAAAGCTGGGAGAGATGATCGGAGATTATGAATTAAAAATTACAAAATTTGAACAGCAAGAAAGACAGTTGTTAGATGAAACTGAAAAAAAAAGAAAACAGGAAGAGGAATTAAGAAGGCAGCTGGAGAGTTATCAAAATGAGTCAGAAGAACTGCAAGAACGATTTCAGGAGGATCACCAGGCAAGACAGGATATGGTGATGAGTCTAAGAGATCAGCTAGAGTCTGCTAAAGTTAAAGTGATGGAACTTTCCAACCGTGTTGCCGTAAGGCTGGATGAAACACTATTGTTTGACTCAGGAAAATCCTATATCAAGGCATCAGGCTTTAAGGTGCTTAAAAAAATAGGTGCTGTATTAAAAAAAATACATGATAGACATATTCAAGTAGAGGGGCATACGGATGCTCGACGAATTGGGGGAACCTTGAAAAAGAAGTTCCCTACAAACTGGGAGCTTTCTGCGGCACGTGCCGCAAATGTTGTGAGATACCTGGTAGACGAAATAAAAATTGAACCAAATCGTATTTCTGCCTCTGGTTTTGGTCCTTATCAACCCATTGCTGATAATAAAACTCCAGAAGGACGCCAATCAAATCGCCGTGTAGAATTTGCTTTATTGCCTCTTCGGACCAATTCCATGGAGTAGTGCATTCCATTATAACATGAGGCAGTGAGTCACTGCGCTGCCTTGGGGTTGATTATTTTGCTGGTTGTGGCTTTGGGATTTGGTTGCAATAATTTTTTGGAGGATCGTATATACAATAGGATGCGAGTTTACTTTCCCGCAATTGTTTATCACGTTCTACCATACGCTGGATGATCTCTTTTTTATGCTTTTTTGCTATGAGTCTTTTTCTTTTATGAATGCATTGACGCAGCATCTTCACATCTTCGGGTGTTTCAGGTGGGATTAGATCTCGGCAGGAAGGTATTTCTTCCTGTGGATTTGTTTTTGTTCCAGCTTTATCTTTTGCCTCAGGTTTTGCTTTTTGTGCAAAGGAAACGTTTGAAAACATAAAAAGGATCAGGAGAACGCATAAAAAATGGTACTGGTATTTTTTCATAGATCTCTTAAACTTTGAAGAAATGAAAAATAATCTTAACAAAGATTATGAAGTCTCACTATAACAATGCCTGAACTTGCGTTTTTTAGCAACACTTGTAGATTGAAGATACTTGATTTCTTTAATTTGAATAGATACTTCCAAATAAAAATTGTTCATAAAATAAAGTTCCCTCCTACTGTTTCTACCTGAAAAACATGGCCAAGGTTTTACTAGTGGTTGTGGCAATTGCCCTGATTTATTGGATAAGCAATATCAGAAAAAAGAATGTCTTTAAGCGACATCGACTTCCTGAGCGGACACTTACAGCAATCAACGGTTTTGAAGTACAAACTTTTTTAAGTGTGGAGACTCCTTTAGAATGTCTCCAATATGATGGTCTACGATTTGGTGAAAGTTTCCGCTTAAAAATGCCTCCCCCATTGCCCCATCAGGATAATTGTCAGTGCAAAGTTGTTGACTTATCCTACACCTCCACAGAAGTTTTTGATGGTGCACTGAGAGAAAATTCATTTCGAGATACCGCAATTGGCGTACTAAACTATAAAGAAGCTTCCATTTTAAAGGAAATGTTGAAAAATCTACATGCTGAAATTCCTGAAAACTTCGAAACATATTGTGAGCAACTCGAATTGGATGTCCTTTCGAAAGAAAAGCAAGAAAAAATAAAAGAGTTGATTCAACAAAAAATGGATCATTTGCAAATGAAGGAAAGCAACCGTTGTTAGTTTATTTGAAAGAAGTTTACTAAACATGAAAGCAGCATTGAAATTGGTAATAAAGTTTATAAAATGGTTAGTGATTATAGTCATTGTTGTTGGAATAGCTGCTGGTAGTTATGGTGGATATTTTTTATTCCAATTGAACAAAGAGCTGCCACAAGATCTTAATGAATTGCATCAGCCGAATTATGCACTCCCCACCATAGTTTACGATCGTCATGGGAATCAAATTGAAGAAATGTTCATTCATCGACGTATTGTTGTGCCTTTTGAAAACTTTCCCCCTCACATGATTCAGGCACTGATCGCAAGTGAAGACAGTCGATATTTTTACCATTTCGGAATTGATCCAATCCGGATGCTCAAAGCGTTTTGGGTTAATGTAAAAGCCAAACGTTTTGTTGAAGGTGCCAGCACTTTGACTCAGCAAACGGCTCGCTTGTTTCTGTTAACGAAAGAAAAGAAGCTAATTCGAAAACTCAAAGAAATATTACTGGCATTAAGGATTGAAAGGCAATTTACAAAAGATGAAATTCTGACGCTGTATTTAAATAAAGTATTTTTAGGCAATGCAGAAGGAGTGGAAGCATCAGCGCAAGGTTATTTTGGTAAGCACACTGAAGAATTGAGCTTGTCGGAAGGGGCACTGCTTGTGGGGCTGTTGCCGGCACCTTCGCTTTATTCTCCGCTTGTGAATCCATCGCTGGCAAAGGAGCGAAGAAACTTGGTATTACGTCGGATGTTTGAAGAAGGATTCATCACAAAGGAAGAGAGAGATTTCTCCAGTCAGGAACCCGTTCACCTCAGTAAAATCTATGATGGTGCATCTGGAGCAACGGCTTATTATGTAGAGCATGTGCGTAAATATTTGATCAATAAATTTGGGTCGGAGATGCTATACAAAGGCGGATTACAAGTACATCTAGCCATGGATTTGGAATACCAACTTTATGCTCATGAAGCATTACAAAGAGGAATCCTGGAAGTGAGCAGACGTCAGGGATACCGAAGAGGCAAAGAAAAATTAAAATTAGATACCCTGGGGGAACTATCACAACGTGATATCCATCGAATCACTCACAAGAATCAGTTAATTTTGGGAAATGTTGTTCAGGGGGTGGTGAGGAAGGTGGGTAAACCATTCACTACGATTAGTTTGGGAGAAGAAAAAGGCTGGTTGGAATGGACGCATCTGCGCAAATGGAAAATTCCTAAGTCCGGTCAAAACAGGAGCACGATATTCATCAAACAGCCATCGCAAATTTTAAAAGTGGGGGATATCGTGCAGGTCAAGTTAGTGGATTGGGATCCCTCATCAAATGGATTTCGACTGACTCTGCATCAGGATCCCTTAGTAAATGGTGCGGCTTTATCAGTAGATCCTCATACAGGGCATGTGTTGGCAATGTCAGGTGGTTATCAGTATGAACAGAGTGAATTCAATCGAGCTATCCAGGCAAAGCGCCAACCTGGTTCTGCATTCAAGCCCGTTGTTTATTCAGCTGCTTTGGATGCCGGATATACACTGGCGAGTGTATTGGTAGACAGTCCACGATATTATGAGGTAAATTCTGAAAATGTTGAAGAAGAAGCATGGACTCCCAAAAATTATGGAAATAAGCTCCTTGGCAGCGTATCTCTACGAACGGCACTTGTAAAAAGTCTCAATTTGCCGACTATTGGTCTGGTTGAAGACCTAGGGCCAAAACGTATTATTGAATATGCTCAGAAACTGGGTATCTCTGCAGAGATGGAAAACAATTTGACCATTGCCCTGGGGAGCTTTTCAGCAACTTTAGAAGAAATGGTAATAGCGTTTAGCGTATTTGCTAATCAAGGATTTTTGATACAGCCCATCTATATCACTAGAATTGAAGATCGAGATGGCAATGTTCTGGAAGAGTACACTCCTGTGAAAAAGCGTGTAATTTCCGAGGAAACCTCATTTCTTGTCACGGAAGTAATGCGGGATGTTGTCAAGAGAGGGACTGGGCAAATTGCAAAGAGAATTGAACGATCTTCTGCAGGAAAAACTGGAACTACCAATAATAGTGTGGATGCATGGTATATTGGTTACATTCCTCAATTGCTCACAGGAGTTTATGTGGGGTTTGATCAACCTGCTCCCATGGGGAGAAGAGAAACTGGTGCAAGGGCTGCAGCTCCCATCTGGGTAGATTTTATGAAAGCAGTGACAAGGAATTTACCAACACAACGTTTTGCGCAGCCACAAGGAGTGATAACCGTGAAACTCCATCAATCTGGACGCCGTGCAGGACCATGTGACTCTGATAAAAATATTTATTATGAAAAATTCAAACGTGGAACAGAGCCATTGGAGGCTCCTTCACTTTCAATAAATTGTAATCCACAGAAAGAGATATCAGTATTTGAAAAAACAGAGCTGGAATTATAAGAAGTGCATCATTCTTCTGCGGATCTCACATAAACAGTTTCGTTTTTTCGTACATAACTAACTGGGGTGACAGTAACATTCTTTAACACATTTGCAGAATCAAAAAACACTATTTGGAATGGCACTTCCTGATTTTCTTTTAGTTCAAAATTGGAATTATTTCTGCCACTGTTGTATTTATAAAATTTTTTAATTTTGTCCAGACTCTGACCTGATAATTCTTTTTTAGTTAATATATTGCCTGCATAGACCATTGAAGTTTCCACAATTTGGCGATTTTCATCAAATGCTAATCCTTTGAGGCGAATCCAGCTGACTTGGTCTGATGTTGATATGAGGTTTTGTAAGTTTCCTTCAATAACAACGAGTGTCTGACGGCTGGGAAAATTCTTTATGCGCCTACTCACCAATTTACCCATAAATTTAACAGGTTGTTTGGGGGTGTTCATGATTTGATTGAGTAGTGAGGGTTCTTTTAGGGCAACATATGCTCCCGTTCCTGCAATTCCTAGAAAAGTCACCATAAAAATGACTAAGATCATGGTAAGTTTTCCCCAGTTGGTGTTGTTTTCTAATGAAGTTTCTTCGACAATTGGCAACGTACTCTGCTGAGATGGAAAAGAATTTGTGGATTGGCGAAGTTCCGTTGCTTCGGCTGCATCAGAGATTGATGGTGTCTCCGTTTTTTCATCATCAGGAGTGGATGGTGGGGTGGGAGATAAGCTTGGTAGCTCAGAAAGTTCCATCAGCTCAGGATCAATTTTTTTTAATTTTTGATTGTCCTGTGTATTTCCTTGTTTTGGGAGTGGTGCATCTGGGGACAAAAATAATTCATTTTTTTCAAATTCATCGAGAGGTATTTCTGGAAGAACCTCTGCTTTTCCTTGATTGATTTCAACGGCTTGAAAATATGCTTGTTCTGCTTCTGATAAAACGGATGATGGGGTATTTGAGGGGTGTGTTGAAATAGAATGACTTGTTGGAAGACTGCTTTTGTTGGCAGATCCTTGAATTTTAAAAATGGAATGACACTTTGTGCATTTAACTTTAGATACTTTGTCAGACAATCGCGATTGTTTGACTCGGTATTTTGTCCCACAATTGTTACATTGAATAGAAATTTTTGCTTCTTGAGTATTTTTTGACGAAGCAGTTTGTTGTGTGGATGACGCAGATAAGCTAATGGGCGTTTGACATTTTTTGCACTTGATGTGTGTTAGACCAGTAGGAAGGGCTGTCGGCTCTATTCGATAAGTAGATTCACAACCAGGACATTGTAAAAGCATAGTAAACTTTGATGAAGCGACTTGAATTGTTGACAAATTGTATAATTTGAATTTCTATCACATTTCATTAAGATTTCCAATCTAGATTCAGAAATCTCATTTTCAGCAGTAGATTTTTTCTTAAAATAATGGTAATAATTTCAGTTTTGCAAAATAGTAAATATTTGTATTGTGTGATCAACATTCCTCTTTCTATCCTCCAATCGTTAGCCCACTTTGTCTTGGAACTTTCCATTTTTTCTTGTGGATAGGCAAATACTGTTCATGAGAGGATAGATCTATCCATTAACTTAATTATTCAAAAGACAAAAAATGTTTCAATTTATTTCAGATGCAATGGCACAAGAGGGAGGCTCTTCCATGACGGAAAGTCCTTTTTTTAGCATGGTTCCATTTATAATTATTTTTGTTGTTTTTTATTTTTTACTCATTCGCCCTCAGCAAAAGAAGCAGAAGGCTCATCAGAATATGTTAAACGAACTGAAAAAGGGTGATCAAATTGTCACTAATGGTGGAATTCATGGGACTGTTTACAAATTGGGTGATTCCGTTATTACTATAGAAATTGCGGATAAAGTTAAGATTCAGTTGGATCGGCCGCAAATTGCTCGGATTATTGATTCGAGCAGTCATAGTAATTAGAGCTTCAAATTGACTAATTTAAACTCTTATCAAAAAAAATAGTATGGATGTACGAATCAAAGGGTTGTTGATCTTAGTAGTTTTAGCGGTTTGTCTATATTATAATTTCCCCACTTATCAGGCATACAAGTCCGGAGGGAATCCTCAGGAGGTGAGCAATAAAGTCAACTTGGGTCTGGACCTTCAGGGAGGCATGTATTTAGATATTGAAGTCATTGTTGAAGATGCTGTGACTGCTGTTCTGCAAAGGACTGCTCAGGAACTGGAAGATCTTTTTATTGACAATCAAGTGGATTATCTGAGTGTGGAAATTACCAGCACGACAAAATTAGCGATAGACTTTGCAGCAGGTGAAAAAATAGATTTGGATGCGGACCCTTATGAGAGATTCCTGGTGCAGTTTGATCAAGAAAAAACTGATAATCAAATTATTCTGACACTGGAAGCGGCAGAAGTGGAGCGAATAAAGAAGAATTCCATTGAACAAGCAGTGGAGGTGATACGAAATCGTATTGATCAATTTGGCGTAACAGAACCTACGATACAAAAGCGTGGAGAAAACAGCATTCTTATTCAGCTGCCAGGATTGACAGATCGAGAAAGAGCCATTGATTTGATTGGTATTACCGCTGTCTTACAATTTTACCTTGTTGAAGACTATGCTACAGAAAATAATTATAACTCCCAAACTTCTATTGTGAAGTATGAAGAAGAAGTGGATGCTGTTACAAAAAAAGTGATAAAACGAACTCCTTATGTTTTAGGAAAAAAACCAGTGTTGACAGGGGAGTTTATCCGAGATGCACAAGTTCGATTTGATCAGAATGATAATCAGCCTTATGTTTCACTATCCTTTGATTCAATTGGTGCAGATCACTTTGCGAAGATAACTCAGAAAAATCGAGGCCGTCGTTTAGCCATTGTATTGGATGGGAAAGTACAGTCGGCTCCGGTAATTCGTGAAGCAATCACAGGAGGAGAAGCATCAATTTCTGGCTCATTTACCTTAGAGGAAGCAAGTAATTTAGCGTTAGTATTACGTTCAGGAGCATTACCCGCTCCAATAAAAATTCGGGAAGAACGTACAGTTGGGGCAAGCCTTGGAGAAGATTCTGTAAAACAGGGGTTAATGTCGCTGGTTATTGGCGGGGTAGTGGTACTTATTTTTATGATAGTTTATTACCAAGTATCGGGAGTATTTGCCAATGTGGCTCTTTTGTTTAATGTGGTATTGGTCATAGGAGTGCTGGCAGGCTTTGATGCGACTTTAACGCTTCCTGGAATGGCGGGAATGGTTTTGACCCTTGGAATGGCAGTTGATGCAAATGTTTTGATATTTGAGCGAATTCGAGAAGAACTCAAGCGTTCGGAGCATCCTCGTGCCGCTATTAAAGAGGGGTTCAGTAAAGCGTTCCTCACTATTGTTGATGCCAACATTACGACCTTGTTTGGTGCATTAGCACTACTGCAGTTTGGTCGAGGACCGATCAAAGGGTTTGCTGTTACTCTGTCTATAGGAATCCTGGCCAGTATGTTTACTGCAATCGTAGTGACTCGTTTTTTATTTGAAGTGGTGTATTTGAACCGCAAACAATTGAAAAGTATTAGTATTTGAAAAGAGGATAAATGAGACTTCTCAAAGAAGACACACATATAGACTTTTTGGGGAAAAGAAAAATTGCAGCAATAATTTCTGGAGTTTTGATTGTGTTAGGATTGTTTTCAATCGTGTATCATCAAGGGTTGAACTATGGAATCGACTTTAAAGGCGGTTTTCAAGTAAGAATTCTGTTTGAAAAGGTTGTTGATCTGGATGAGCTGCGAGGGCAATTTGATCGTCCTGGCATGGGATCTGTTAGTTTACAGACAATTGGTGATGGCAATGAAGTAAAATTGGTATTACCATTAACTAATTCATTAGGCAGTGGGGCGGAACTGACAGAAAACCTCAAAAAACTCCTTGCTAAAAATTATCCTAAACTTGAAGTGCGCAGTATTGAGAGCGTTGGTCCTCAAGTTGGAGACGAATTGAAAAAAAGCGCACTGTATGCGATTTTAATCTCTTTAGGATTAATTTTGGTTTACATTTCATTGCGTTTTCATTGGAAGTTTGGCATTAGTGCTATTTTAACATTGGCGCATGATATCTGTATCGTTGTCGGCTTTTTTTCTATGTTTAATATGGAATTTTCTCTTCCAGTGATTGCGGCGCTGCTAACGGTGGTGGGATACTCATTGAATGATACTATTGTTGTTTTTGATCGTATTCGGGAAAATATGGCACGTTTTCGCAAAAAAACATTGGGGGACATTATTAATTTAAGCATCAATGAGACCTTGACCCGCACTCTGTTGACTTCAGGGACAACTTTATTTGTCGTCTTGGCGTTATTCTTTTTAGGCGGTGATATTATTCATGATTTTTCTTTTGGTATTTTGATGGGCATACTTGTAGGCACCTATTCGTCAATCTATGTTGCTAGTCCGCTTCTACTCATAATGAGTGTACAAACTCCTCTCCTTAAACAGCAGCAATCCAAAAATGTCTGATTCACTTTTGAGCAGGCGGTGTAATGTTTGATACCATAGCGGTAATTGGGCTAGGGCTGATCGGTGGATCTTTCTCACTGGATGCTCAACAACGGAAGTTGGTCAATCGTGTTGTCGGCTACGATGCCAGTGAGGCTCATTGTCAAACTGCGGAGGAATTAGGCGTTGTTGATCAAGCATTTACAGAATGGAATGATCATCTTTCTCAGTCGACATTGGTTGTTTTGGCTGTTCCTGTCAGGGCAATGGTCTCTGTTATGGAAACATTACATCCCTGGTTGCATGCTGATATGATTGTAACCGATGTTGGCAGTGTTAAGGCCCCTGTTGTCCAATTGATGAGGGAGCAGTATCCCAACATATACTTTGTGGGAGGGCATCCAATTGCGGGAGCAGAAACTTTTGGGCCGTCAAGTGCGAGAATCGGATTATTTAAGGGAAAAAATGTTATTCTTACACCAACCGCCAACACCAATGCACAAGCATTAGAGAAGGTTCGGCAATTGTGGAGTGCTGTTGGGAGCAATGTTCATGAAATGACAGCAGATCGGCACGATCTTATTTTTGGAAAAGTAAGCCATCTTCCTCATTTATTGGCTTATGCAACAGTGGAAGCAATTGGGGAAGGTGATTCACCAGAAATATTGAGTTTTTTTGGTGCGGGTTTGAAGGATTTTTCTCGTATTGCTGCATCCAGCCCTGAAATGTGGGCAGATATTTTTCTAGAAAATCAGGCTAATCTTTTAAATGGCCTCCAAGATTTTTCCCAAATATTGGATGAAATGAGAAAAGCAATTTGTAAGGAGGATCGGGAGGTTTTAGTGAAGCTGCTCACTCGCTCCAAAAAGCTGAGAGATGAGTGGATCTCGTCAAAAGTTTAATACGCCTCCACTTCCTTTGAAACTCAAGGTTATTTTATTTTTTTACGAAAGAACTCTACTAAATCAGGATTGTCCCATTTTCTGGGTCCAAGTGCCCTCCCAATAATAGTTTGGTCTTGATCAATCAAAAAAGTAATTGGAAGGTTGTTGACTCCGTATAATTGACTAATTTCCATGTCAGGATCTGCAATAATCGGAAACGTCAACGGATGACGTTTCAGAAATTTTTTAACTGTTTGTTTGCTCTCTCCCATGGCGATGGCCAAAACTATTAGACCCTTTTTCCCTAACTTTTGATGAAGTCTCTCCATATCGGGCAACTCTTTTAAACAAGGCATGCACCACGTTGCCCAAAAGTTGAGTAGAATGAATTTGTTTTGGTACATAAACAATTCTGGATGAGCATCATTGACAGGAATTCCTTGAAAATTTTCAGCACCCAATGGGGAACTGGGCAGTTCAATAAATTTTCCCTTCAACAAAACTCGTTCTGCTTCGGAAAGATTCAAAGATAGTTTTGTTTTGGTATGTTTCAGTTTGGTGTTGTCTTGATTGGCATGAGCAAAGGGGAATATACTAAAAATAATCCAGCCACATAAAAAAAGAAAAAAGTGACGTTTTGTGTGTCCCATTTTGTATTTATGGAATGAGGGGGGATCAAATCGATGTAACTGGTAAAACAACGCAAAAGATCGTTGAAAAGACAAGTAGATTTACCAAGTTATTGTTTGAGTATTCTTAAATACATCTTAATGTAAATAACCCATAGCGCAAGATTTAATGGCAACAAAAGACATGATTTCGGTGATAGCAGTGATTCCTGCAAGATATCAATCCTCTCGTTTTCCTGGGAAGCCACTGGCAGATCTTGCTGGAAAACCAATGATTCAGCAAGTATATGAACGTGTTACTCAAGTTGATGCGATTGATCGAGTCTTGATTGCAACAGATGATCAGCGGATTTTTGAGGCGGTCAAAATGTTTGGTGGAAATGTAATAATGACTAGATCCGATCATCAAACAGGAACGGATCGGATTGTTGAGGCAATCTCTTCTGTAGAGTGTGAATGGGTTCTCAATGTCCAGGGAGATGAACCCCTGGTTGATCCAGGGGACTTAGAAAATTTAATCCAGCAGACGAAGCAGCAGGAGTCGGCAAAAGTGTCCACTCTCATGTATCCTATTGAAGATAATGAGACATTCAATGATCCCAATGTGGTGAAGCTCATTATTAATGCACGCAAAGAAGCCTTGTATTTTTCTCGATCGCCAATACCTTTTGAAAAAGAACAGCATATGACACGTTGGAGGCATATTGGAGTGTACCTCTATCAACGAGAATTTTTATTGCAGTTCAATCAGTGGGAGAGAACAGAATTGGAATTAACGGAACAATTGGAACAATTAAGGATTCTTGACAATGGATACTCGATTTTTTGTGTACAGGCTCAAAAAGACGGAGTGGGGGTAGACCGCCCGGAGGACCTGATAGAGGCAGAAAAACTGCTTCTCAGCCAAGGGTAGCATCATTATAAATAAGGTTTCAGTTGTTCCTCTGGAATAGCACCTGTTCTAATGATTTGAAAAGGTGAAGTATTGGTATCGACAATGGTTGAAACATTTTTCCCTGGTGTTTGTCCTCCATCAATCAAAAGATCCAGCATGTCATTTAATTGAGAAAGAACACCAGAAGGTGTTGTGGCTTCGGGTGCCTGGCTTAAATTGGCACTGGTGCCAATAAAAGGACATTTTCCGATGGAAAGGAGTTGCTGGACAATGGAAGAGTTGGAATGGCGTACTGCGATAGTATTTTGAGGGCCTAGTAAAAAATGTGGAATGTCTGGATGTGCTTTTAAAATGAGGGTAAGGGGCCCTGGCCAAAACTGCTCCATGAGATTTTTTATTTGAGCAGAAAGAGGAGCACTAAGCTTTGGGAGTAAATATGGTTCAATTAAGAGTAAAAGGGGTTTGTGGCGAGGGCGTTTTTTAATTTCAAAAATCCGTTCTACCAGCGATTCAGAAAAGGCATTACCTCCCAAAGCATAAAATGTCTCAGTGGGAAATGCGATGCTTTCCCCGTTTTCAATGCATGCCCGGATTTGTTGTTTTTTAGACGAATCCAGAGGAAAGGGAATAATTTTTGTCATTGAGAATCAATCCAGTCGGAAATAATTTCAAATTTGCCAGATTGTACTTGAGAAATTCTTAATTGAGTAATTGCTTGGTGGTTTTGAGGAGTCATAGTGACAGGAGGCAGCAAATTCCCTTGCCAGTTATTCAGTTGTTCTGCTGTTTCGATAACACTGATCCGTGTGATGTCTCTTCCACTGCGGTGTAATATTTCCACCATCAATTCAGCAGCTGCCTGGCCATAAATAGTCCATCGATTCATTTCCAATTCTGGTGCATATTCCTTTAATATGGTGCGATGTCGCTGAATTCCAGGATGTTCTGTCTGAGAAGCCAATGGATAGGAGGTTAAGACAAAAATACCTTCCATGGCTTCTTTGCCAACCTTTTGCATAAAGTGGCTATCTGCCAGGTCATGCCCCAAAAATATTCGACTTGGAAGTTTGTGTTTATGTGCTTCTTGTAGAAAGAAGGTGGCAGGTCGCTGCGATGTAAAAAGGACTATTGTTTTAGCATTCAATGATTTAATTTGTTCTATAGTGGGTAGCCAATCAATCTCTGTGGATGGATGGGCAATTTGCTGGAGAGCAATGTTGTTTTGGTGCAATAAGCTGGCGAGGTGTTTGGTTGCTTGTCTCATTGGAGGCCTGTTGTGATACCACACTACGATCGGGCTTTCTGCACCAGACTGTAACAAATATTTACCTAAAACCACTCCTTCGATCCTGGGCGTAGGATGATATCCAAAGATGGTTTTTTTGACCGGTTCTGTCCATTGCCCATCACTGGAGCCAATAAAAAAATCAGGAATTTTCAAAGATTGTAGCCATGGGGCTACTGCCGCATGGGTTGCGGTTCCAAGTCCGTTAAAAATCAATAACGCGTTATTCTGCAAAATTAGACGGCGTACTACTTCTTTTGTCCGTGCAGGTTGAAATCCATCATCTTCATATTGATAATTCAGAAAACGGCCATGAACCCCTCCTTGGTCGTTGATGTATTGAAAATATGCTTCTGCACTTTTGCTAATATCGGCAAATGAAGCAGCGGGACCGGTTAGCGGTTGATGACTCCCCAATACGATGGATTGTTTCTGTATGCCAGGAGTAGCGATTGCTGGTATTGATCCGAGCAGCAACAAAATAATCAGTATTAATTGATTTTTCATAGTGGCATGTCAATTTGCTTACTTGTTTCTAACGAAGAGTGTTTGTTAGGTACGTGATGATAAAAGGGGGTTTTTAGTGTTTGGTATATCGATACACTCCATCTCGATAGAAGAAATAGGGATATAATGCAAGGTTTTGAGAAAACTGATAGAAATAATCGTCAGATTTTCTCAAATAAGGGGTTTTTTCGATACCCCATATGCGAGTTTGTTTGTCTAGTGTCAACTGATATGCTCCAAAATCAACAAAGGCGCGTTGTTGTGCATTGTTCAGATACAGGATGCTGGGCATAAATTCCATTCTATTGGGAGTAATCGCCTTAATTTTTGAGTTTTCCAGGCTTAAATTGTAGCGGATGAGGCGAGGGGGAAACCATGGGGTCGTTTTTGATGAAGTCCCAATTAGTTGTGGCCGATGTGATAAGACCGTACGAACAGGATTGATTGGATTGATTTGCAGGGATCCAAAGGACTGACCAGGAATGAGCCCTCGAAAATTGATGAATTGTTTGAATTCCTGTTTTGGCCTTTTATCTGGTGTGAAGCGCTTTAATTTTAATCCGATTGAATTGATGGAATAAAAAGGTAATTTGTTTAAGGGCAGTTTATAAACAACGTCTTCCGCAAAGAAAATGCCGGTTTCATTAGAAATATCTACCGTCAATATTTTGCCTGCTGGTGTATTGATATTGATTTGAAGCTGCATCTCATCAGCTAAACGAATGTTGGTTTGCAGCCGATCAAATAAAAATTGTATTTTCCCTGCAATCAATATTTTGATCCAATGTTTCTGTTCAGATTTTAATTTTTTATGGTTAGGATGTTGAATAGTGGCAGCTTCTAATCGGCGATAGGCCTTTTTGAATTCTTTTTTTTGGAGGTATTCCTGGTAACGTTCAAAGTTTTCTTCTGCTACCTGTTCATTGACCCGTTGTAATGCTTCCGAAATCTCTTCTTTATCTGGACTCTCTACAAATGCCAACCGGTACTCAATGGATGCTTCTTCTAAGCGCTGCTTTTCTTCTAAGTTTTTGCCGTCTCTGAAATGGTGAGAACAGCCGATAATAATGCTAACCACAAAAATGATAGCAGCAAACTTGATCCAATGGTTTAGGTGCATGGGG
>JADGAT010000026.1:0-27189 GCA_015231885.1 SAR324 cluster bacterium | reverse complement strand
TGGTGAGAACAGCCGATAATAATGCTAACCACAAAAATGATAGCAGCAAACTTGATCCAATGGTTTAGGTGCATGGGAAAGTGATTAAAGAATTCTAAGGGAGATTAATTGTTGGTGACTGCTGGATAGTTAGGTGCTTCTTCCGTAATAAAAACATCGTGTACATGACTTTCTTTCAAACCCGCATTGGTGAGTTGTAAAAATCTTGGTTTGGTGCGCAGTTCCTCAATGGTTTGACAGCCTGTATATCCCATCCCTGCACGCAATCCTCCAATAAATTGATGTAATGTTTCAGCTATAGGCCCTTTATATGGAACCCGACCTTCTATTCCTTCTGGTACCAGTTTGAGCTCTTCTACATTATCTTGAAAATAACGATCTTTGCTGCCGTCTTTCATGGCCCCAAGAGATCCCATTCCACGGTACATTTTATAGCGTCGTCCCTGGTAAAGAATGACCGAACCTGGTGACTCGGAGGTCCCAGCAAGGGCGCTGCCCAGCATAACAGAATGGGCACCACATGCAATTGCCTTAACAATATCACCTGAAAATTTGATACCCCCATCGGCAATCAAGGGAACATCGTGCTTGTCGGTAATGGCCGCTACTTGATCAATTGCTGTAATTTGAGGAACCCCTATTCCCGCAACAACCCGGGTTGTACAAATGGAGCCAGGGCCAATTCCAACCTTCACTCCATCGACTCCTGCCTTGATTAAGTCTTCTGCGGCTGCTGCAGTGGCAATATTTCCTCCAACGATCTCTAAATTTGAAAATGTGGATCGCAACTGACGGATACTTTCCAAAACTCCTTTGGAGTGCCCGTGAGCTGTATCAACAACGACTGCGTCTACTTCTGCCTTAATCAAGGCCTGCACTCTTTCCAGTAAATCATGAGATACCCCCACTGCGGCTCCAGCCCTTAGACGTCCTGCATCGTCCTTGTTTGCATGTGGGTATTGGTTTGATTTTTCAATATCTTTGATAGTGATCAGCCCTTTTAATTCATAATCACCAGAAACAACTAATAATTTTTCAATCCGATGATGGTGCAATAGCTTTTTTGCTTCTTCTGAGTCAATTCCTGGAGAAACTGTAACCAATTTGTCTCGTCCTTTTGTCATGACTTCGGCCACCCGCTGTTCAAAGTTTGTTTCAAAGCGCAAATCTCTATTGGTTAAAATTCCTACTAATTCTTTTCCCTGTACAACGGGCACTCCCGAAATATGATGTTTTTGCATCAATTCCATCGCATTTTGTACGGGTTGCTCTGGGGTAACCGTGATTGGATTTGTAATCATACCGCTTTCAAAGCGTTTCACTCGCTTCACATGTAGTGCTTGTTCAGCGACGGTCATGTTTTTGTGAACAATTCCAATGCCTCCTTCTTGTGCCATAGCAATAGCCGTTTGGTATTCTGTGACGGTATCCATTGCCGCACTGATTAAAGGTATGTTCAACTCTAAGTTGCGGGTAAAACGTGTTTTGACAGCGCACTGAGCAGGTAAAACTTCTGAGTAAGCCGGAACCAGAAGGATATCATCAAATGTCAAACTCGAATCGATTCGGTTTTTTAGCATGAAATCTATACAAGAGAGCAGGGGTTAGGAATATACTAGAAACATGGCGTTTCAATGATAATCAATTGAGCTTAAAAAAAGGTGGTATATAAACGAAAAATGATGCTGGTTTTCATTGTTAAAGTCAAGTTTAACGATGGTCCTGGTGTGGTGAAAATGGCCTATGGGTATGCTGTGATAAAAGATAATATATTTTTTTAAGTATTTGATATTAATTATTATTATTAGATGGCCATCCCTGATTATTGGATGTCGAGGCATAGAGGGCTTTCAGGGTTTTTGATCTGGACATTTATGTTTAGAAAACTTATCATTCTGCGATGAAATGAGCTTTCCATTGAGTGATTTTAATATGTCCGATGTCTTGAATATCTGCAAATCAGGCATTAACAATAAAGTGGGATGGAAGTCGGAACAATAATTTTGAGAAATGTAATGCTTAACAGAAAATGGGTAGTTGTATTTTGTATTTTGTTTTTCTGGTTTACTGGAAATGTTGCTTTCGGTGAGGACACGGCGTTTGATAATTTGATCAAAGCCTCTAAAGCTCGTGCTGCGATTGTAAAAAAAGTCCAGGATGCAGTTGTGCATATTCGAGTGGAAAAAGTCATTCATGGTCAAGGCACTTTGAACAACCCATATGATTTATTCAATGACGAGTTTTTTGAGAGGTTTTTTCCTGGTGTTCCGCGTCCGCGCGCTCCTGAAAATCCACATCAGGACAATAAAGGATTTAAACAGGAAGGAATGGGATCCGGCACAATTATTGATAAAAACGGCCATATTTTGACGAATCATCATGTTGTTGGGGAAGCTGATAAAGTGCTTGCGAAGTTAAATGATGGAAGGGAGCTAGAAGCCAGACTGATTGGGACCGATCCCCAGTCGGATATTGCCGTGGTGAAAATAGATGCTACGAATTTACCTGTGATACCCATGGGGGATTCGGATGATATGGAAGTGGGTGAATCCGTGGTGGCAATTGGTAACCCTTTTGGACTGACACAAACTGTTACTTTCGGCATTATCAGTGCTACAGGGCGTTCTAACATAGGAATTACAGATTACGAAAATTTTATCCAAACGGATGCCGCTATCAATCCGGGCAATAGTGGCGGCCCATTGATTAATCTAAGAGGGGAAATTATAGGGGTCAATACGGCAATTTTTACTCGAAGCGGCGGATATCAGGGAATCGGATTTTCGGTACCAATCAATATGGCCCGTAGAATCATGGAAGACCTGATAGAAAAAGGTAGTGTCTCTCGTGGATGGCTGGGGGTGAGTATTCAAGATATTGATAGCCGTTTGGCAAAGGCTTTTGGATTGGAAAGTACAAATGGTTCTCTGATTACTGGTATCATGTCCAACACTCCTGCTGAAGCAGCCGGATTTCAGAAAGGAGATGTTGTTGTTCGTTTGAATGGTAATCCGATTCGCAGCAGTAACCAGTTTCGTAATGAAATTGCTGCTGCCAGAGCAAATACGACGGTAGACATAGAGTTGATCCGTAAAGGAAAAATTAAGAAAATCAAAGTATTGCTCGGAGAGCGTCCCAAAGATCCTATGATGGCTCAGAAACTGCCCGAAGCAGAAACCTATTTTGGTATTACAGTAGAAAATGTGACTGCAGAAACCTCTGAAAAATATGGTTATGAAAAGGGAGCAGGTGCCTTGATTACCAGAATCGATCCTGATTCGCCTGCGGCAGATGCCGGATTGCGATCAGGTGTTTTGATTACAGAAGTCGATAGAAAAATCATTAACAGTGTTGATGATTTTGAAGCCGCAATGAAAGCTGCGAATGTAGCAGGCGGTGTTTTATTTTTGATTCAAACCAAACAAGGTTCACGATATATAATCGTGTCTGAATAAATTTTTTTCTAATCCAAATGTTGTGAAGGAATGAAAGTTTTAATAATTGGTAGTGGGGGCAGGGAGCATTCAATTGCTTGGAAGATGCGGCAAAGCCCTCGGGTCACAAAAGTAATGGTCGCTCCTGGTAATGATGGTATGCGTCGACACGCAGAACTGGTACCATCATTAAACTCGCATGAAGAAATTTTATCATTTATTAAACAGGAGGCCATTGATCTAACTTTTGTAGGGCAAGAGGTCTATTTAGTAGATGGGTTGGTGGATCAAATAGAAGCTGCAGGCTGCAGAGCAGTCGGTCCAACAGCAGCCGCTGCTGCGCTAGAAGGCAGTAAAGCTTTTTCCAAAGATTTTATGCACCGTCACCATATTCCTTCTGCGGCTTACCAAACATTTTCTGACCAAGCACTCGCACTGGAATATTTAAAATCCCTGCCTGCTCCGTATGTTATTAAAGCAGATGGACTGGCTGCAGGAAAAGGTGCGGTTATTTGTGAAAATTTAGAAGATGCACAAAATACCATAAATCGCATGTTGTCGGGTGAAGCATTTGGAGAAGCAGGAAAAACGATTGTCATTGAGGAATTCTTAATAGGAGAGGAGGCTTCTTATTTTGTTCTGACAGATGGTAAGGATTTTGTCTCTTTCCCATCATGCCAGGACCATAAACGAATCGGAGAGTTGGATACTGGCCTGAATACGGGTGGAATGGGGGCCTACTCTCCTGCGCCTGTGGTAACTCCTGCTATTGAAAACAAGATCATTGAAGAAGTAGTGAGGCCAACTATTACAGGAATGGCAAAAGAGGGAAAACCGTACAAGGGTGTGCTTTATGTGGGATTAATGGTTCATGAGGGCAACATTAAAGTGGTTGAGTTCAATTGTCGGTTTGGAGATCCTGAATGTCAGCCTTTGATGATGCGATTGAAAAGTGATTTGTTCACGCTGTCCTTGGCTGTTGCTGAAGGCACTTTAACCGAACAAAAAATCGAATTCCATAAAGATTCCGCCGTTTGTATTGTTCTGGCCTCTGAAGGATATCCTCAAGAGTATCAAAAAGGAAAAATCATTTCTGGGATTGATGCCAGTTCATCTAGTGATGTAGAAGCAAGTGAAGCAAAGTGTTGCGTGTTTCATGCAGGAACAAAATTGGATGGTTCTGTTTATCGCACAAATGGTGGTCGTGTGTTGGGAGTAACAGCTCTTGGGAAAAATTTGGAAACCGCCTTAGTGAATGCTTATCAGGCAGTTGACCAGATCTATTGGCAGGGAGTTACCTATCGAAATGATATTGGTGCAAAAGGACTCCTGCATGTTCGGGACAATCGACCCGAAAAGAGTGTCGGGATTGTGATCGGAAGCAAAAGCGATTTAGAAGTTGCAAAAAAAGCGATGGTGCTTCTTGAACGATTTGGTGTTGGCTATGAGTTATGCATCGCTTCAGCTCATCGTACTCCAGAAAGAACACGCCATTTTGTAAAAGAGTTGGAAGCAGGTGGTGGAGAAGTTTTTATCGCCATGGCTGGTATGGCGGCTCATCTTCCCGGGGTAATCGCTGCTGAAACAACGAAACCTGTTATTGGAGTTCCTGTTGTTTCCTCTTTGCAGGGGTTGGATTCTCTTCTTGCAATTTCTCAGATGCCTCCGGGAGTTCCTGTTGCGACAATGGCAACTAATGGTGCTGCAAATGCGGCAATCTTAGCGGTACAAATACTGGCTTTGCGCTATACTGACCTGAGAGCGCAGCTCATGCTGTATAAGATGGAAATGAAGCAACAGGTTATTGCATCCCACCATGCTGCAATCGTGGAGAGTTCATGACTTCTCGATTACCTATTGGTGTCCTGGTTTCCGGGAGCGGAACCAACTTACAATCAATTATTGATCAAAAAGAGGCTGGTGAGTTATCTGTAGAAATTAAAGTTGTGATATCCAATGTCAAAGATGCCTATGCGATTCAGCGTGCAGAAATTCATGGTATTGAAGTTAAATATATTTCTCATAAGAGCTTTTCCTCTCGTGAGGCATTTGATACAGAATTGACAAATATTTTAGAATCTTATGGAGTTCAATTGGTTGTACTTGCTGGATTCATGAGGTTACTCTCTGCTGATTTTGTGTCCCATTGGATGTTTCGTTTGATCAATATTCATCCTTCGTTACTTCCTGCTTTTCCTGGATTGAATGCTCAACGGCAGGCATTTGAACATGGCGTGAAAGTTACCGGGTGTTCCGTCTTTTTTGTCGATGAAGGTGTCGACACGGGCCCTATTATCATTCAGGCCAGCGTTCCTGTACTGTCTGATGATACTCCAGAACGCCTTGCATCACGAATTTTACAAGAAGAACATCGGATTTTACCGCTTGCGATTCAATGGATTGCTGATGAGGCGATTCGTATAGAGGGTAGACGAGTGAATACTCCACATGATCCACAATAATTTAGTTATGACGGGTGTGTATGACAGACAGTATTATTGTTTCAAATGTCAGTGATGCTTCTTTTGCGATTGGAGTGGCATATGGCAAGCAGCAAACAATGGATATTCAAGATATTGTTTCATTAAAAAGTTTTGCCAATAGTGAGTTCTGTCCTCGGTTTTTGTTAGACAACCAAACAGAAGATATGATTGGACATTCGCTTGAAGGAAAATCGGTTTATATTATTTCCACTACTTCTCCTCATCATTCTCGGAATGAACTGGCAATGCGCAATTGTTTGGTCGCCTCTGCTGCCAAAGAAAATGGAGCGGATGTTGTGACGCTGATTGAACCCGATTTGTTTTATTCTGCACAAGACAGAGGACCGCGAACCAAAGATCACCCTCAGATTACAAGTTTTGAATCACGGAAAAAATTTATAGGACAGCCTTGGTCTGCAAAATTGTATGCACGACTTCTACATCAATCCGGAGTAGATCGGGTTTTGAGTGTACATAATCACAAACCTAAAGTGATTGCAGATATCTACAAGGAAGTATTTCAGCAAAAGCAAACAGAAAAGCCATGCTTTATCAATTTAGATATTGCGCATATTGTTGCAAACTACATTTTACGCTCAGGATTGGCAAGGGTGGAGGGTGGTGGTTCAAATGTGGGCTTTGTGGCTCCGGATAGTGGTGCCGTTGAGTTTGTTAGTCGTGTCCGTGACTTCACGGGTTTAAAAAACTCAGTTTTGGTAAATGTGGAGAAAACTCGCCATGGACAGAGAAATGTCGAGCTTAATATTTCTGATGATGTCGAATTACTCCAGGGCCGTGATGTTTTTATTTTAGATGATATGGTACGTACAGGTGGAACAATTGCTGCCAGTGTCAAACTCTTAGCAGAAAATGAAAAATCTCGACCTGCTAATATTTTCTTTTATTGCACGCATACCTATATTTCTGCAGAAGGGCGAGAAAATTTAAACTCTCCTTATCTCAACCAGTTCATTACAACAAATACTATTCCAAGTATTCTGAATCGAGATGATCAAGGGCGTTTGCGAAAAAAAACGGTCGTGCTGAAGCTGGAACGATGGATTGCAAATGCCATTATCCAATGTCTGGAACATCAACATGATCCCGAAGTATTTTATGGGAAGAGCAGTGTGTCCTTAGCAGGAAATTGGTACGAAGTGGACATATCTTCCAAAAACCTCCAACGTTTCAACACGCGTTTTGTGCAATATGCCTTGGTTTAGGAAGAATGTGATAACATTGCTGTCTGCTCCATAAAAACTGAAATCTCCAAAAATTAAAATTATGAAAGTTGAGAATGTTCTGATTTTGGGTATTGGTGGAATTGGCTATCATTTAGCCAAACGCCTTACTCATGAAGGATATTTGGTGACTATTATAGAAGCTAGTGAAAGCTTGGTGCGCTATGCAAATGAAAGTTTGGATGCCAAGGTTATTTTAGGCAATGTCATGAATTTTTCATCTTGGAAGCAAGCTCAGCCAGAAAAAATAGATTTAATGATCGCATGCACGGATGACGATGCGGTGAACACAATAGCCGGGCTAATTGCAAATCGTCTTGGCGTGAGACTAAAAATTGTAAGAACACGTTCTCTTGATATTGGAGCAGATGGAAACCTGTTAGATATAAATGATTTAAATATCGATTTAATGGTCCATCCAGAAGAATTAGTTGCCCAAGAAATGGTTCAATTGATACAGAGGGCTGCTGCTAACGATGTGATTGATATTGGGGATGGCCAGATGAAGGTGATGGGCATTCGAGTTCAGGATGACTCACCACTGCTACACAAGCAGCTAATTGAAATCAGCCAAATTTATAATGAATTCTTGTTTCGTATTGTTGCAATTGGACGAGGGATAACGACTTTTATTCCCGGGGGAAATGTTGAAATCTTACCCTTTGATCAGATTTTTATCCTGGCATCCAGTGAAGAAATGCCAAAATTGATGAAATTAGTAGGAATTCAGGAGCATACCGTCCAAAATGTCATGATTTTAGGTGGCGGTATGATTGGCCGCCGGGTTGCTGAACTACTGGAAAAGACGGTTCAGATCAAGCTGATTGAAAGCGATACAAAGCGGGCTGAAGAGTTAGCTTCTGATTTGAAAAGTACCAACGTGTTATATGGAGATGGCACCGATGCCAATGTCTTGGCCCTTGCTGGGGTTTTGGACATAGATACTTTTATTGCAACGACAGGAGACAATGAAACAAATATTATCAGCTGTTTATTAGCGAAACATTTGATCAATCGGCAAAATCGTGATCCGTTGGGTAGCCGAGGAAAAACAATTGCTTTGGTAAATAAAGAGGATTACCTGGTTTTAGCATCTACCATTGGTTTGGACATTGCGCTCAACGCAAAAATTTCTGCTGCCAATGCCATTTTGAAATTTATCCGTCGTAATGAATTACTTGCGGTTGCACATCTGCATGGAGTGGATGCTGAAGTTATTGAAATTGTAGCGGGGCATGATTCTGCAATTACTCGCAAACCTTTACATAAATTGCGCTCTTTATTGGATAATGATGGTATTATTATAGGTGCCGTGTTGCGTGACAATGAATGGCACATTGCTGCAGGAGATACGCAAGTTAGAAATGGTGAACGGGTGATTGTGGTATGTACCTCTCTCAATTTGAAACAAATAGGAAAAATATTTCAATAGCTGTCAAATGGAGCCAACGCATCTCATGGCTGTTTTTTTTGAGCGTATGCCTGAATGCGTGTACAGAATATCCGACCCGCTACCTTTATCCTGGAGGGGACGATGATGAAGTCCAGAGGATTTGTCGGATTGCATTGAGTTGGAAAAAAACAAGTTTTTCTATTATCAATGGAAAAATAAGGATAATTGATCCTCGTTCCTCCCCGTATTTAGTGCTCCGCCAGCCTCTCCCAGATGGCATGTATCATTGCGGTAGAGCCGATGAAAGTGCTGTCCCCTGTGCTACAGGAACCACTCAAACTTTAGCAGGAGAACGATGCTCATTTCATCGATGAATAAAACTTTGTTTGTCCTGATTTGATCAAATATTGTGAAAAAATATAAGTTAAATCAAATATAAGTGAATAACATCGTTGACAAAATAAGAAAAAGTGATTAAGGTGCCAACCAGGTTATACCAGATATATAGTAAATCTAAGAGGTGGCCTAAAAATGTTATCTAAAAGGGATGTTTGATTTATTGATGCATTGGTAGGAGCATGGATGCCATCGCGAACTAAAAATAGCGATATTATTGTTGGATTAGATATTGGAACAACAAAGATTTGTGCTATTGCAGCAGAAGCAAATAGCCGTGACCTTCTCAACATTGTAGGAGTAGGCACATCAAAATCTGAAGGCTTGCGCAAAGGTGTTGTTGTTAATATTGAAAAAACAGTTCAATCTATTAAAAAAGCGGTTGAAGAGTGTGAGTTGATGTGTGGGCAGCAGATCACTTCTGTATCTGCAGGGATTGCTGGTCATCACATTCAAGGAACCAATAGCCATGGCATGGTGACGGTTTATCGCAACCGAGTGGTTTCCGAAGAAGATATTCGTCGGGTTATTGATGCTGCTCAGGTGCTGGTCGCTAATGATCGAGAAGTGCTGCACATTTTGCCGCAGGAATTTATTGTTGATGACCAGGATGGAGTGCAAAATCCTCTTGGAATGTCAGGAACTCGCCTCGAAGTAAATGTTCACATCGTAACAGGCTCTGTTACATCTGCCCAAAACATTATAAAATGCTGCAATCGCGCCGGTATGGAGGTGGACGATATCGTTCTGGAACCTCTGGCTTCCAGTCAGGCCGTTTTAAGCCCGGATGAGCAAGAAGTCGGAGTGGTGCTAGTGGATATTGGTGGTGGGACTACTGATATCACGATATATTCTGAAGGGAGTATTGTCCATACTGCTGTTTTAGCACTTGGCGGGGATCATTTGACCAAAGATGTCGCCATTGGTTTGAGCACTCCTTTAGCGGAGGCCGAAGAAATTAAGCACAACCATGGTGTTGCCATGGTTTCTATGGTGGAGCCGGAAGATATGATCCAAGTAACGGGTGTAGGAGGGCGGCAAACCAGGAATATACGAAAGCAGGTACTTGCTGAAATCATTGAAGATCGGTTTCGCGAAATTTTTGAATTCATTGGATCAGAGATCGAGAAATCTCAATATCGTAATGTTATTGCTTCGGGTGTCGTCATTACTGGTGGAACGTGCATTATGCCTGGTTCTGATGAGCTTGCATGCGATGTTCTAAATATCCCGGTACGGGTAGGGTTCCCTGAAAATATTTCTGGTATTCAGGAATTGATTTATTCTCCAAAATACGCAACCAGTGTAGGACTTGTGCGATATGGTATTAATAATAATCAAAGCAGACTTCAGTTTTCTGGAGATGAAACTAATGTGTTTCACAAAGTTTCTCGGCGTATGAAAGGTTGGTTGCATGAATTTTTTTAGTCCAATTCACAAAGGTAACTTATGTTAGGATTTTCTGATATCAAACAAACGCAAAATGATAATCCAGTTATTAAAGTAGTTGGAGTCGGTGGTGGCGGAGGAAACGCGATCAATCGTATGATTTCAGTAATGGATACACAAGCCGTGGAATTCATTGCAGCAAATACCGATTTGCAAGACTTGAGAAATTCAGCAGCTACCTATAAATTACAATTAGGTGGTGGCTGTACAAGAGGTTTGGGTGCTGGTGCAAAACCTGAAGTTGGCCGAGAAGCCGCTCAGGAAAATTTAGATTTAATTAAAGAGTCTGTATCTGGCGCAGATATGGTTTTCATTACCGCAGGGATGGGAGGAGGTACGGGCACAGGAGGTGCCCCGGTTGTTGCACAAATTGCCAAAGAGATAGAGGCTTTGACCGTTGGTGTGGTAACCCTGCCTTTTAAATTTGAAGGAAAACAGCGTCGAAGGAATGCAGAAATCGGGATTGAAGAATTAAAAAAGCATGTTGATACGCTCATTGTGATCCCAAATGATAATTTGCTGGAGCTCGTTGACAAGCAAACTTCCATGACAGAAGCATTTTTTCTTGCTGATGATGTATTGCGGCAGGCA
This sequence comes from SAR324 cluster bacterium, assembly GCA_015231885.1. GTDB lineage: Bacteria > SAR324 > SAR324 > SAR324 > NAC60-12. The sequence continues at coordinate 16,202 of JADGAT010000026.1, read as the reverse complement.
ATTCAAGGAATTTCTGATTTAATCACACAAGAAGGAATTATCAATCTTGATTTTGCAGATGTAAGAACGGTGATGGAAGATGGTGGTAAAGCCGTGATGGGAGCTGGTGTCGCCAGTGGAGAAAAACGTGCAATCAATGCAGCCAAGAAGGCCATCCATAGTCCGTTGCTGAGCGATTGTAAAGTCGAAGGTGCTCAAGGGATTCTTGTTAATATGGTTGGCGACGGTTCACTGTCCATGCATGAAGTGAATGAAGCGGCCGTATTCATTCAGGAACAGGCACATGAAGACGCGACCATTATTTGGGGGGCTTCTATTAAGCCCGAACGAAAGGATGAGATCCAGATCACAGTGATTGCAACGGGTTTTGGAAAAGAAAATTCTATAAATATTTCTTCTGATACGCTGAACCAAGAAAAATTGACCCCACGCCGAGAAGAAACATCAAACACCCAGACACAAAAACCAAACTCTACATTTTCGGCAGCCAATGCGGCAGTTAATTCAGCAACCACTCCTAGCACTTTTTCTGAATTGAATCGTGTTGTGAACGAACAGGACAACCCCAAGGTGACGCCTGCTGTGTCCCCAAATGTTTCTTTGACGAGTGGTGATCGTGCTGCTGTGAGTCCAGCAAACCAGATGTCAGTTACCAGTGACGCGTCTACTTTTGAAGAAGGAGTCGTTAAGGAAGGGGTAGCAGAATTACACAATGAAGATATTGTTTTGGAACGTAATGTTGAGCATGATGTTCTGCAAACCCCAGTAGAAACAGAATCTGCACAACAGCCTTCAGAAGTGATAGAAGAGCACTCGTCCAAATTGGAAATGACGAGCGCTGTTGATCAAACACCTGCATCAAACCGTGTAGAAAATACACTCGCTGAAGAAATAGCAGAAAGTCAATTGATGGCCGAAGTATCATCAAAGTTAGAGGAAACCACGAGCTATTCAAGTCAGTCTGTAGACCCCGATTTTAAAATCAGGGCAGGATCTGGTGAAATTCAGGAAGCACCGAGATACCCTGATTGGGTGTGGGCGAATCACCAACGGCATGATTTTGTTACAGATCTTGATATTCCCACATTTATCCGCCGGAGGGCTAAAAAATTAGGGCAAGATCTTAGATGATACTTTTACTTGAGTATCTTCATGGTTTAAGCAATACTGAATGTAGAAAACATATTTAAACGATTACTTTGGTTAAGGATAAACGACAAGACCCAAGGCTATATAAGAAAATAACTTATCAACCAAAATAGCCAAACATTGACACAGTATACTTTTACAAACTATTTTGAAGAATTATTGAAATTTTTTTCTCATAACAACATAAAAAATATCTATTATTTATTCATAGATGGACATCAATAGACAGCATATACAATTTATTCGAATGAGAAGACGAAGTTATGAATTTCTGTAAAAAATTCTAAAAAAATTAGGGGTTTAAAATTTACTTCATTATTTCTAGTCGTTTTTGCTAGAAATTTTTCTTGCCTGGGTTTGATTTCCTGCCTTAATCAATTCTACCTTAATACAATCGTTTTGTAATAGTGCGCAAGCGTACAAAGTAAGTCTTATTTATTTTGAATTGCTATTTGTAAGTAAGCTTGGCCTTCTGGGGCATCTGCTGCTAAGGGATCTTGCTACATTTTTCTAGGCTTACACTGTTCGTGCTTGTGTCGGATCGTGTGAAAATATCTACGGTTGTAATATCATGAAATTATTACGCTTAGTGCAAACGGGAATAATAGGAGCTTTGGGTGGGGTTATCAGTTGGGTATTTCTCCAATGCTTTTTATCTATCCAGAATATGGTTGGAGCATTCCCGTTATTTGATCAATTTACTTATCAGGGAATGATTGCTGGACTGGGAATTGGAATGTTTCTTCATTCTCGAGAAGCAATTTTATCGAAAAATCATATCATTTTAAAAAACAGGATTGGGAATGGAGCCTGGATTGGATTGTTAAGTGGATTTTTAAGCTTTGTGATGGGGCAAACTCTCTTAGCGTTTTCTTTTTCAATTTCTTTTTTCTTGGTGAGATGGATTAGCTGGATATTGTTAGGATTTTGGCTTGGTGTCTTCACTCACTTTCTCACTCCTGCCTCAAAAAGAGAAAAAACGAGAATACTTAGTTTAATGTTGGGTGGGGTCGTTGGTGGTCTTTTGTTTGAAATTTGCCAGAATATTCCAATTGGATACCCAGGTTTGATTGGACTGATCTTGATTGGTGGAATATTCCCGTTGTCGATGATAGTCATTAAAACTTATACTGCAACAGCATGCATACGAGTACTAACTGGGGATAATCAAGGAGAAATGTACCTTGTGGACAAAGATATTTTTTCAATCGGTTATTCAGCAGATAACGATGTGATCTTAAAAGGATATACTGAAGTATGTGAAACTCATGCTCAAATAGTCAAAAACAGTAGAAGTTATCAGGTTGTTAGTGCCGCTCCTGGAGGGCAAGTGTTTGTTAATTATAGGTTTGTTGATCAGCAGAATATGAAGAACGGTGATATTATTAAGCTTGGTACAGCACTGCTTCAATTTTGTGAGGTGCCATGATTCGTATAATGACTGTTTTTCGAGTGAACTATTACCCGTATGTTTTACTGTTGCCCATTTGCTGTATCATCTACTTATATTTCTGGGCAGATACGGCAAAAGCCAATGATTGGCAAATACAAATTACTGGAACAGATTCCCATTTAGCCTATATTGGTGGTAATCGCTATATTTTTCTTAGTATCGTTGATGCTGAAGGCAATCATGCCGAAAATTTGACAACCGACAATATCTCTTTTCAAGTAGATGGGCAACCTCATCTTTTCTCTGAATTCACATACCAATACCAACGTGTAAACCAAAAGTTATCACTTCTCATAGGGTTGGAGGACATTGCTGAAAGCTCGATGCGTGATAAGATAAAGAATGGTTTTGCTCCGTTAATTCTCCAAAAGAAAACATCCGATAAAATTTTCGTTGCCTTCAATGACTCCAATAGGCCAAACGCCTCTATCAATAATATCCAAGATCTTGAGAAAGCACTGAATCCGCCGTCTAACGCAGGATCGAGGGCTCTTTCCGATGAGTTTTTATTGAAATATGTGCAGTCTGCACATGAGCCTGGAAAGCGGCAATGGATTATTTTCATTGCATCTGCAGCAGAGGATACTCTTGAAGATCAGACAGCTAAAGAGAAGCTGGCAGCATTGTTAATGGATTACCAGATTACTTTGATCCCCATTGTAGTAGGGAAGCCTTCATTTGATCATTGGCTGTTTGCTTTGGCAACGGCAACAGGAGGAAAAGCATACCCATTGAGTTCGTTGAATGTTTTGCCTGCAAGGCTTCAAGGGATTATGAAAAAAATCCAACAAGAATATGTACTCGAATATCAGCTGAATATACTCGGAGATGTCTCTCATGATGTGGAAATTAAGTTGGTCTCCGATAAAGGAGTTCAACAAGTGAATCATCGTGTTGAACAAAGGCCAATATGGCCTATGTCACCTCCGAATCTGCTTGTCAGCTTCATTTTTTCTGGAGGAGTGTTCTTTGCCGGATGGTATCTGTTCCAAAAAAAGGCAAAAGAAACTGCTGTTTTGAAAGACCAGACAGGATTTCAAATTATGACTCTTGGAGAAGATTTTCAGTTCATCCCTCTTGATCAAAAATCTTATTTCTTGGATTTTCTTTCTACTGTGAAGACAAAGGGAAATTTAAGATTATCTGCTAATTTGGGGAAGGTAACTTTAACACAAGAACAAGGAAGTTATTTTCTGGAAGATAAAAATTATAAAAATGCCTTATTGATCAACCGAAGACGTGTACGTCGCACACTACTGCGTTCTGGAGATATATTGGATATTGGAGAATTGACATTGATCTATTTACACAAAACTATTTCTTCTACTCCAGAGATTGATGATGCTGAGAAAAATAAAATTCTGATTTATAGTGATAAACCATTGGGCCCTATTCGTAAAAAAATTGGTGTATTGATTGATGAGCGAAAACGACAAGAATATCATTTAGTCAAAAACATTACTTTCATTGGGCGCTCAAAAACTAACAATATCATATTGGATAATGGCGAAATCGCTCCGAGGCATGCAAAGATTATTAGGGTTGGTAACCAATACAAGCTCCAAAGTTTAAGTACTCAGGAAGGCTCGTTTGTGAATCGACGCCGTGTCGAACAGCGTTTTTTGAGAGATGGGGATGAGCTCTCTTTTGATACATGTCGGTTACGATTCCGTATTGTGCAAAACCACCCGTCAAGAACCCATGGTTCTTCAAAAAACTATAACTCTTCATCAAGGGGTGAAAGAAATAAGAGTACAAATGGACAGCATGCATAAAATTTCTAATAAAGATAAAAAAAATCTTTTAATTGAGGCGCTCTCTTATATCCAAAAGTTTAAAGATAAGATCATTGTTATCAAATATGGCGGAGCAGCCATGGTTGAGGAAGAACTGAAGATCCATTTCGCTCAGGATATTGTATTGCTCCAGTCCTTAGGATTGCGCCCTGTGGTTGTTCATGGAGGAGGACCTGAAGTGAGTCGAGCAATGAAGCAGCTAGGGCAGGAAGTTTCGTTCATTGATGGCTTGAGAGTCACTAGTGCCGAAAATATGCGTGTTGCCGAAATGGTTTTGTCTGGGATGTTGAACAAAGAAATTATTGCTCACTTGAATACTTTCAGTGGAAAAGCCGTTGGTGTTAGTGGAAAAGATGGACACTTAATTGAAGCTTATAAAAAAATTCATACGAGCGGGGTGGATTTAGGATATGTTGGGGGAATTCAAAAAACCAACCCGGAATTGCTCCATGTTTTGCTGGATAAAGGGTTCTTACCCGTTATTTCTCCTATTGGGCTCGGGGTGGATGGAACTACTTACAACTTGAATGCGGATACGGTGGCATCCTGTATCGCTGTTGCTCTCAATGCTCACAAGATCATTTTTATGACAGATGTGGATGGGATAATGGTTGATGAAACACTTCAACCTGAATTGACAGTTGGGGAGTTACGGAAATTGTTAGAAGAAGGAGTGATTCAGGGAGGAATGATACCTAAGGCAGAAGCTGTATTAAACAGTGTTTCTTTTGGGGTTCCGACTGCCCATATTATTAATGGAACTGATCCTCATTCAGTCATTTCAGAGCTGTTTACAGATAAAGGTATTGGCACACAGGTGGTGTCATAATCAAATATGGTTGTGAACTCTTTTACAGCATCTTTTGCCCACTTTGCTTATAAACGTAATGGGAAGAGCTGCTGGATGGCTCTTTTTTCAATTGATCCCAAGTTTCGCTAATAATTCGGTAACCTTGATCTTCTTTGACAATATATAATGTTTTTCTTCCGATATCTGTTGTTTGCGTTGACGTGTAATCTTGGATAAATTCAACATGAAAAATGTCTTTTGCTTTTAATATTGATATTTCGTTGATCGCAATTTTCCTATCTTGATTTTGTTCATTAATGAAACGTTTGAATTTTTTCCATTTTTGGTAATTGAATTTATGAGTTCGGAAAATTTTTGAATAAAACGATAAATAATGGTTGGTATTTTCACTTTCCCACGAAACCCTCCAGCGTTCAATAAAATCTAATAATTCTAGGCGTATTTGTTGGATTTCTTCTTTTTGTGTATAGGTGATCTCTTCTTCTATAATAAGTGGCGTTTTTCTAAGTGAAATATATTGAGCTATTTTCTGCAGGTCTGTATTGGTAGTTGAAATACATCCCCGCGTGGCTGATGGTAACTCTTTATCAGTTCCATGTAACCAGATGCCGTATCCGTTTTTTTTATAAAGCACTTGATCCAAATGGTTGGGGTAATTGAGCTCAAATGCTCCAGCCCCATAGATCTTGGCTGATGTTCCATAACGCCGAATCAGCTCTTTGTCTGTCCAATTATTTGTTAAAAAATACAACCCATTTGGGGTCTTAAGATCTCCTTCACTCTGTTTATCTCCTTTGCTTTTCCCTGTAGTGCACTCATATTGCCTGACTTTTTTCCAGTAATTTTGTTTTTGGAAAACATTGAGCGAACATTTTGATTTATTAACAAGAATGATTGTAGAGCCTGGGGTTTCGTACAAAACCAGATTGTCAGGAACTGTTTGCCCCCACAGAGGTAATGCTAGTACTATAAAGACACTAAATAGACACAGTCGTTTCATATCGCTGTTCTTACAGTCTGTTTTTATGTTAAGGAAGGCGAAAATAATAACATGTGAAAGTTACGCAGGATTTTCATCGAGGTTCAAGGCGTTTTATCGGGCGCATAGCTTGCTATGTAACTGGTAAAGCAACGCAGAAGATCGATGAAAAGACAAGTAGATTTGCTAAGTTATTGTTTGAGCATTCCTAAACCTTTCATTAAATTATATTAATTCTTAGCAAGTTCCATGACAATTTCCAAGTATTGTTCAACTTTTAAGGAAAAAAAATTCAAAAAACTGATTAGAATTTATGCTGACATTTGTAAGGATATTCTCCATAATAGCAATAATATCAAAATAATAGATGAAAAAATGCCGTGCTGTAGTTGATTTTCTTATGTACGGTCTTCATGGAATTATAAAAGGAGTATAATATGGATTGGGACTTTTCTCCTCCTCCACTATCTGAGTTGAAAGATCATGATGTGGCTGAAATGGGGACACGTTTAAAAAACCGAAGGATCGCACTCTTGATAACAGGAAGCATTGCTGCTTACCGCACTCCTGATTTAATCCGTGAATTGCGCCGTGAAGGTGCAGACGTTGTTGTTTTTATTTCAGAGGGTGGGAGACGGTATGTCGCGGAGCAAACACTGCAATGGTGCTCCCTCAACTCGGTCATTACTGGATTTTCTGCAGAAGCTGAGCATTTAAGCGATACGGCACCATTCGATGTTTATTTGATTGCTCCTGCTACTTATAATACGATCAATGCAATAGCTTTGGGGACTGCTGATAACGTGATTACGTCCACCTTGGCATCGGGATTGGGGAAAATGGAACGAAAACAGGCTGTTGTTCTTATTGCACCTGCCATGCATGGCTCAATGCACAATAGTATTTTAAATGATTCCTTAAAAAAATTACATACAATGGGAGTCCACATCATCCCTCCTCGACAGGAAAATGGAAAAAACAATCTTGCTTCCAATGAGAAAATAGTTGCTGATACCATTCGAAGTGTATCGGGATTTGATTTACAAGGAAAAGAAATTCTGGTTACAGGAGGAGCAACACCCGTCTATCTCGATCATATCCGCTGTATTACCAACCATTTTACTGGAGCTCTGGCAATCAACATTGCAAAAGAAGCATATTTTCGGGGAGCTAAAGTTCACCTTTTGTTAGGAAGAGGAAGCCAAGATGCTCCTGAATATTTGAACACTACTGTGATTCGAACATACGATGACTATGTTGCTACCATTGAATCTATCTTAAATACTCATTCTGTGGGAATTGGTATTTTTACGGCTGCTGTTGCTGATTATCGTCCTGAAAATGTGTATTCTGGAAAAATTCCGAGTGGAGAACCTCAAACATGGAAACTGATTCCTACAGAAAAAGTAATCAAGCGGGTTCGTCGTAAATTTCCCGAATTATTTATGGCGGCTTTCAAATATGAAGAGAACATCAGCCATGAAAAATTGATGGAAATAGCACAAGCGCGCTTACAGGAAGGATACCCCATAGTGGTTGCAAATCGTGGAGAAGAAAAGGGACCTCAAGGAGAACAAGTCGCATGGCTGGTTGAGCAGGATCAGTCTGTCCGGAGGATGCTTGGAAAGCTTGAAATTGCTCAACATTTGCTGAATTGTCTTGCAAAGAAATGATGTGGAAATGGTCTTTGATTTATATTGTTTTATTGACTGTTCCAGTATACGGGCAAGAGCAGGAGGCGCAAAAGCCCCTCACTTTTCAACAAATGGTAAAACTCGATCGTATTGAGTGGCGTACCATCTCTTTTGCCAATCCTGTACCCTCTGTTGTTTCGGTCCGTTCGATTCAAAAATCGATTGAAGGTCGAACGAGTATGTTTGTGCATCCTGAACAACAGTGGATTGCCTATGATATTTCTGCTTTTCGCCAATACCCTTTCTTACATCTAGAGATGTGTGATGCGCCTCCGCCATTGTCTTTGGAAGATAAGCTGCATTTTCGCGACTTTTTTAATACAGGCGGAACATTGTACCTGGATTACTGTAGCCATGTTTTTCCACATGATTGGAAAAAATGGGGTATGTCGATTTATTCGGAGGTTCGATGGGAGGAACTCAACAGCACTCATGTCTTGTCTCATAGTTTTTATCTTTTAGAAAAACGTATTCTGCTCGAGCAGGGTCATTCTTCTATCTATGTCTTAAAAAATGATGGACGTATTATTATGGTGCTGAATCAAAGTTCTCGATTTTCCTGGAAAAGATTTCGACAATCTCCTACTTCCAAAACCTACAATGCTCCTGATGATGAAATGCGACTGCGATTTTATATTAATTTGATGATGTATTTGTTAACAGGTGACTATAAATCCGATCAACTCCACTTGCCAACGATTCTCTTACGAAGAAAATAACCAAACGCCTGCGATATCTTGGTAAATTGATTGCTAATTTGCCCCACTTCTGTATATTAACCTTTTCTGAAATTGAAGTATAACAGGACTTCACAATGGTGATGTTTCAATTTCAATTGAGTAGATGATCGAATGCTTCCAGTTGTACGTTTCACGAAGTATTATATCAGTTGAATAATCAATTTAGTTTATGGAGTAGAAAATGCGTAAATTGATTGCTATAGTAGTAACTTTCGGGTTGTGTTTAGGAATAGCCATGACTGCGAGTGCCGCAGGAGATGCTGCTAAAGGCAAAGCCTTGTTTCAATATTGTCAAGCATGCCACGGGGCGAATGGCGAAGGAAATCATACATATAATGCACCTGTTATTGGGGGACAGGAAGCATGGTATATCGAAAGACAGTTAAAAAATTTCAAAGGAGGGATTCGAGGAACCGATCATCGGGATGTCAATGGAGCCCAAATGCTGCCAATGTCCAGAACTATGAAGGATGATGAGTCCATCGCCAATGTGGCGGCCTATGTTGCTTCTTTGAAACCTCCTGCACCAATGGCAACGGTTCAAGGAGATGCTGCCGCAGGCAAAGCTTCTTTTGCAATTTGTGTTGCGTGCCATGGTGCGAATGGCGAGGGAAATCAGGCTTTGAATGCACCTAAATTGGCAGGCCAGCATGACTGGTATATACAGCGGCAAGTCAAGAATTTCAAAGCAGGAGTTCGCGGCGTAAACCCAAAAGATGTTTATGGGGCTCAAATGCGTCCCATGGCTTTGACTTTAGCAACAGATGATATGATCAGCAATGTGACTGCTTATATCCAGAGTTTAAACAGATGATTTGCCTAAAAGTCACTTATTATTTTTAACTAATTCTGAATTTAAATCAATTGAATGTATGGAGTAGGAAATGAAAAAATTGGTTACGACAGGAATCGCTTTGGCACTAGGCTTGGGCATGACTATGACTGCGAGTGCCGCAGGGGATGCTGCAAAAGGTAAAGCCCTTTTTGCAACTTGTATCGCTTGTCATGGGACAGATGGTGCTGGAAATAAAGCGTTAAATGCGCCTGCGATTGCAGGGCAGGAAGAATGGTATTTGGAAAGGCAATTAAAAAACTTTAAAGAAGGCATTCGGGGTGCTGACGCAAAAGATGTCTATGGTGCTCAAATGCGCCCAATGGCGATGACTTTGATTAATGACCAGGCCGTCGCTGATGTAGCGGCTTATGCTGCTAGTTTGCCTGCAAAAGCAGCCGCAGACACAGTTACGGGGGATGCAGCCGCAGGCAAAGCTTCTTTTGCTGTTTGTATTGCGTGCCATGGTGCGGATGCAGCAGGGAATAAGGCATTGAATGCGCCCAAGCTAAAAGGCCAGCACGATTGGTACATTGTCAGACAAATCAAGAATTTCAAAGCAGGTATTCGAGGGGCGAATCCAAAAGATATTTATGGAGCCCAAATGCGCCCAATGGCTATGACTGTTGCTACAGATGATATTGCGAATAATATTGCCGCATATATTAACTCTCTCAAGTAAGCCCCCATTTTCTATCGACTTTCTCTAGTAATTTAGAGAAAGTCGATTTCTTCGATTCCGTTGCCTCTTCCTTTGATTTTATTACCTCTCTCTGGTGATTTTCCATATAATTTTTAACAGGACGGTCTTATGATTCTTGGTATCTCAGCTCTTTATCATGACAGTGCCGCGTGTCTTCTGCATGAAGGGAAAATCATAGCAGCTGCACAGGAAGAGCGATTCACCCGCAAAAAACATGATGCCAGTTTTCCGGAACAATCAATCCGTTACTGCCTGCAAGAAGCCGCAATCCAGTTAAGAGATGTGGAATATGTAACCTTTTATGAGAAACCTTTTGTCAAGTTTGAGCGATTGTTAGAGACATATTTGAGTTATGCTCCACAAGGTATCTTCTCTTTTTTTAAGTCCATGCCGCTATGGGTTAAAGAAAAATTGTTCCAACGGCGATTGATTGAAAAGCATTTGATACAGATTGACCCTGAATGGAAAAATAATAAGCAAAAATTGCTATTCGCAGAACATCATCAATCGCATGCGGCCTCTGCTTTTTTTCCATCTCCCTTTGAAGAAGCGCTGGTACTGACCATGGATGGGGTAGGAGAATGGACAACGGCTTCTATTGCGATTGGTCGTGGTAATCAAATGGAGCTTGTCAAAGAAATCAAGTTTCCTCATTCATTGGGTTTACTGTATTCTGCGTTTACTTATTATACTGGGTTCAAAGTCAATTCGGGAGAATACAAAGTGATGGGGTTGGCTCCTTATGGAGAGCCAAAGTATGTTCAATTGATCCTTGATCATCTGATAGATCTTAAAGAAGACGGATCGTTTGCCCTAAACATGAAGTACTTCGACTATTGTGCTGGCTTAAAAATGACCAGTTCGGCCTTCAATAAATTATTTGGAGGAGCACCACGGCAACCTGAAACGGATTTGAGCCAAAAAGAAATGGATTTGGCCCGTTCTGTTCAGGAGGTTACCGAAGAAGTGATGCTGCGATTGGTCAGAAGTTTATACGAAGAATATAAAATTCCCAATTTATGCCTGGCTGGCGGGGTGGCTCTGAATTGTGTTGCCAATGGGCGTATTTTGAGAGAAACACCACTTGAAAAACTCTGGATTCAGCCAGCAGCGGGAGATGCCGGGGGCGCTGCTGGGGCCGCATTGGCAACTTGGTACCAATTTCAAAACCAACCGAGAACCGCAAATGGTTCTGATCACATGCAAGGTTCTTATTTGGGGCCCCGTTTCTCGAACGATTCGATTCGTCAATTTTTGGAAAAAGCAAAGATTCCTTACCATGAGATGGAAGATGACCTTCTGTATCAAAAGGTTGCGGAAGAATTGAAAGCAGAAAAGGTGGTTGGGTGGATGCAAGGGCGTATGGAATTTGGTCCTCGGGCTTTAGGAGGACGCAGTATTTTAGGAGATCCCAGAAGTTCTAAAATGCAATCGGTGATGAACCTGAAAATCAAATATCGAGAATCGTTCCGTCCGTTTGCTCCGTCCATTCTTAATGAGCATGTCGGTGATTATTTTGAGCTAAACAGTGCGAGTCCTTACATGCTGCTGGTTGCTCCGGTTGCGAAGAAACATCGAATTGCCATGACGGAAGAGCAGCACAATTTATGGGGAATTGAAAAGCTCAATGTTCCTCGTTCTACTATTCCTGCCATTACTCATGTTGATTATTCCGCAAGAATCCAAACGGTGCACAAGGAGACCAACCCCCGTTATTATGAACTCATTTCTGCTTTTTATAAATTGACGAATTGCCCCGTTGTAGTAAACACCTCATTCAATGTGCGTGGAGAACCAATCGTTTGTACTCCTGAGGATGCTTATCGCTGTTTCATGAGGACGGAGATGGATCTGTTGGTTTTAGAAAATAATGTTCTGTATAAAACGGAACAGCCTGAATGGTCAGAAAAGAGTGATTGGAGAAATGAGTTTGAACTTGATTGAAGCGATTAAAAAATTGACTTGAAATATTTTACATAAAAGTCTAAAAGGATAGATTGATCAACTTCATCAGTACTGAAATTTACAGAAAGGTTATTATGTTAAATGGGATGTTAGGCCGCAAAATTGGAATGACACAAATCTTCGAAGAAGATGGAACGGCTGTGCCCGTGACAGTTGTACAAGTTGGCCCAGTTACTGTGATTCAAAAAAAGACAGAGGAGCAAGACGGTTACAACAGTATACAAGTTGGATTTGAAGATCGAAATCCTCGCAAAATCAATAAACCTCTGACAGGTCACTTTAAAGACCAGAAACCCATGACCGTTTTGAGAGAGTTCAGTGCAGATGATATTACTCAAGTCGAGGTAGGTCAGGTGTTCAATACCAGTATCTTTGAAGAAGGCGATAAAATTGCGGTGACCGGAACGTCCAAAGGAAAAGGATTTGCTGGCACAATGAAACGCCATAATTTTGGAGGTCAGCCTGCATCACATGGCCATCGGGGCCATCGTCGTACTGGAAGTATTGGTCAATGTGCTACTCCTGCAAGGGTCTTTAAGGGAAAGAAAATGCCCGGGCAGTATGGCAATGCAACCGTAACGGTATTGGGGTTGAAAGTAGCAAAAATCCTTCCGGATCAAAACGTAATTCTGGTAAAAGGTGCGATTCCTGGTAGAAATGGTGGGATCGTCACGTTAAAAAAGTCTTCTCGATAATTGATAGTGAACCGCAATTATGCGGTTAATTTGCGGTTCCACTTTATTCCTTCCTTTATTCTTTTCCTTCTTTTTTCCTTTTCTTGTATGTGCTAAAATCCCTTGTCAATGACGGGAGGGGTAGGTACGTTGTGTAACTGTGATCATGAGATATGGTAAATAGTTTTATAATAGCCATTCAACAACTTGAAAAAATAGATTATGTCTAAAGAGGAATTAACATTTAATGCTTTGCTGAGTCAGTTCATGGAAAAGCAGATAAATGCGCTGGATCAAGCAGAGGGAGTCACTACTTCGTATTTGGATAGCAAAGTGCGTGAAGAATTGTTGAATCAGGTTAAAGATGTCGTGGAAGAACCGAATAGGCCAAAATTGTTTGATCGTGTCAGCTTAAAAAATATGTCTGAGCTGTTTGAGGAAGTGGATAACTTTTACCAACAGTTGCAACAAGAAACTCATCCGGTTCACCTGGTTTATCCTGACCCATCAATTTGGTTTCAACAAAGTTACAACTATATGTTTGACACAGTGGCTTTTTTGGAAATGGTTCGGTTTTTTGCAGGCGGTAAAACACCTGATGAGAAAGAAATTGCTTTTCGTACCTTAGTTTCCAAATTGATAAAAACACAAGACACGGTCCGGACAATTAGCAGCAACAGCGAGTTTTTAAAACAGTATTTAGAGAATCAAACTCAACTGAAAGAACAGTTTCCCGCTATATTTGCTGAGAAAAATAATCTTCCGGAACCTCTTTCTCCCTCAGAAACAGTGACGTCATTGCTGCAAGAGTTTGTGAATGATCTTAGCAAAAGTTGCTTAGCATTGATGGATGAACTCGAGATTGATGTGCCCGCTGGATCGCAAAAAGCCTTGGATTCGAAGCTTTATTATGAAGGTTTGATTCTGATGATGAGGCATTCGGCAGCTGATTTATTTGGGGAGTTGGGGAGCGATGATTATCCTATTCTCGTGGAAGAATTGACCAAAGTCAGTCGACAAACCCAAATCCATCCTAATATTTTCTTATTTCAACATGCTAAAAGACAGTATTTGATTCATTGGCTTGTCCATGATCTGAGGAAGAAAGACCGAGAAGGAGCGGATACCTTTTATCAAGCAGGAAAAGCAGCAGTCTATGCAAAGTTTAAAAAGTTATCGCTGGATCGTCCAGTCCTGGAACAACTGGTACAGCGTGAAAATTTAGAAAATGCAGAGGTTATTGAAGCGGAAATCAATAGTTTAAATGCCTTAACGGAAGATGATCTATATGCGTTGTTATTAAAAATATATACGTTTTATAAAAATGACGAGTTGTTATCGCAGAATATGCCGCTGGCTCCACAGGCCTTGTCCTCCAGTGGAGACATTACCTGGGATAAACAAAATATGGTTGCCCAGACTGCCAAAAAAGTGAAAGAATTAGAAGCGACAGGCGGCGGTGCCGGTAAAAAAGCCAGCAAGTTTTCGAGTATGCTGGTAGGGTTGAAAAAAGCAACCAAGGTTTTTTCGATTGCTTCCAAGCGGGTCGATAATAAAAAAGCTCAAAAAGTCGTCACGACGGAACGTTCTGCTGCATCAGAAGCATCTTCCGGGCCTCCGGAGCCACCACCACCTCCCCCCCCCTCCATTGAGGTAAGGCATACTGGAACATTAATTGAACCGTGCTTCCCTTTGCCAAAAAGAGATTGCTTGAATCCGGTGCAAGGTCAAAAACAGGACCTCTCCTTTAATAATTCTGATGACCTTGCGGGTGTTGCGCCGTTAGAGCAGGGATACATCATCAATATTTTCAATTTGGAAAATGAACCCAATTTGCCGGAAATTAATAAAAATTTTCTAAAATTTGGTGAAATGGTTAGAATAGTTCTTGATGCATATGGAGATACTTCACAACGAATTCAAAAAAAATATACCTCTGGTGTGAATGTTGAGTCGTTTTCTGAAGAAGTACTGTATCTCAAAATAAAAGAAGATGTCATTTTGGTAGTTGGAATAACACAGATGGGGGCTGGAAAAAAGATGGGAACCCTACCGGACAAACAAACGGCTTATTTTCGACTGTTTGTAAAAGGCAGCTTGGCTAGAGGGCTTAATAAGTTTGGGGTGCCTTCTGTTTTGAAAGAATTTAAAGTGAATGAGAAAGCACAGCAATTTAAAGAAATTGCGATCCCAACGCACTATAAAGAAGCACCGCAATATCAGGCCGTACTTGTGGATGCGCTGGCTTCTGTCATAGAAGGCCTCCCAGAAAAAGATTTTATTGCATTGAATGATGATGAAGCAGTCGGTTTTGTTAGTATACTGCAGCAGAAAGCAAGGGAGTTGATAGAGCAAAAAGGAATCAAAATGAGCAGAGAAGTATAGTCATGCCAGAGCCCTCAGAGAAAGTTTGTTTTAAACACCGTTTTGAATATTTTGTTGTACACAACCTGAAAAAATTATCTCTTTCTGTTTCTGATGCCGCAGTGGCTCGGATTCAATTCCTTATCTTTGTTTTGCTTTACTATGTTTTTCGTGTCCAGCGCCATGTTGTTGATACCAACTTTCGCATTGCTTATCCTGATTTGCAAGAGGATGAACGAGAAAAGCTGATTCGAGCTAATTATCAATGGTCAGCCCGGGTTTCTGTTGAAATGATGCGGATGGATCGATGGCAAAACAGGACAGAAGAATATGTTTCATTTCATGGTTTGTCTGTGCTGGATGAGGCTCTTTCGGAAGACAACGGTGTGATTTTAGTCAGCGGTCATTTCGGACACTGGGAAATGATTGTGCCGAGCTTGGCTGAAAAGGGGTATGAAATGTATATCTATGTGGGTGAGCAGAGCAACCCCTTGGTGAATGCGATGCATAATAAAACAAGAGCCAGTTTTGGGGCTCACCCTATTGAAAGAGGGAGCTCTGCACGATTTGAATTCATGCGCACCCTCAAAAAGCAGAATGTATTAGCTATGCTGGTTGACCAGAATGATCGGAAGACGGATACGTTTGTGAATTTCTTTGGGAAACTGGCAGCGGTCACTCGGAGTGCAGCAGGCTTCCATTTAGCAAGAAAAAGCCCTATCGTTGTTGCCTATTGTCCATTTGTGGGAAATGGGGTTGAAATCCACTTTGAGCGAGTGAACTGTGAAAAAACAAGTGATAAAAAACAGGATCAGATCAACATCACACAAGCGATCAGTGATGTCATTGAGGGGTTTGTTCGTCAGTATCCCGATCAATATTTTTGGATGCATCGACGCTGGAGAACCCGACCTGCCGAGGATCCTGTTTTTGTTTATTAACCGTTTGTCTCTTGATGCTTGTTGATCAAGGAATTGGGAAGCAGTCGTGTAGGAAATTTATCAAAGTTAGATTGACATTATGCAATAGCAAATTTATAATT
>JADGAT010000025.1:18120-55697 GCA_015231885.1 SAR324 cluster bacterium | reverse complement strand
GATGGAGTCCCGACACGACGGTTTCTATGGAAGAACGCTTGACTCAAGCTGGCTTTGATATTGATGAAGTATGGCTGGAGTTATCCAAGAAAAGAAAAATGAACTGAACGACTGGGGGATGTTGCGTAAATGCTGAGTAAAATGGAAGAAAATCAGAGCAATGTATTGAAAACATTGATGGTGCTGTGGGGCGAGCGAAGGGACTTGAACCCTCGGCCACTGGAATCACAATCCAGCGCTCTACCAGCTGAGCTACGCTCGCCATCACATAAACCATATTAATTTATGTGGTTTTTTAAGAATTTACAATATAAAATCTTATTTCTCCCACAGCATCATTAATTATATAAACCATTTTCATTTGTTATTCCATGAATGGGAAAATCAAATTTCTGAAAGTGCTCAGGTTTCGTTTTCGCTTGAGATTAATTGGAATAGGAAGCCTTTCCAGTATTCTCACATTATGTATGGTCCTGGGTCTGATATGTTTAAACATACAGCATGCAGCAAATATTTGGTTGGAAAGACATTCTGGTATTTCTCTATTTCTATCAGACAATATTTCAGAAAATGCATACCAGGAACTGTATGTAACTTTGGAACAGGATTACCGTCTCAAAAACATCAATGAAGTACCCTCTGAACAGGCACTGGCACTATTGAAAAAGCAATTAAATGAAAATCAGGAAGTACTTGACCACATTGATAAAACAATCTTACCCGTTACAATAGATCTGGAAATTCGTTCAGAATATTATACCGATGCGGAAAGCATCGTAAAAAAAATTAGACATCAAGAAGGAATTACAGATATTATCTACCCACAGCAAGCATTAGAAACAATCCTTCATTTATCCCAGGGTACCCGGCAATTGTACACCATTCTGGAATTGTTAGGGAGCCTGCTCGTCATGAGCACCCTTTTTTATTTTATCCACACCTCCTTCCAACAACAAACAGACGAAATAGAACTGCTTTATTCGACTGGGGCATCAGCCTTATCAATTCGCTTGCCATTTCTTCTAGAGGTGGGCATGGTTTTGGGAGTATCCATCTTGATTTCCTGCAATATTTTATTTATTGGTTACCAAATTAATTTATTTTTTCCATCTTTCCAGGAAACCAACTTATTTTTTGATCAGCCAATGGTATTTTACGAATGGCAGGATTTAATAGGTCTAGGTATACTGATACTGTTGCTTGGTGAAACTTATGCATATTGGATGATTGAACATTGGTGCACTCAGTTAACAATACGATAAATACACAATCTTTATCGTATTGAAAGGACCGTGTATGTCATTATTTGATTCTGTCGTTGAACAAAATATTAGCTGCAAAGTACCTGGCTGCCATAATACTTGGACACTGGGCGCAAAAGAAATTGTTGATAACTGGAAACATAATAATTACCATGCTCCAAAACGAATGTGCCCGGAGTGTCACCAAATACTCAAAAACCTGGCACCACAAACTATTCCATGCTCCACCAAATCCTGTGATGGAGCAGTCACTATCCCTGTTTATCAGCAATTAATCGCAGAAAAAAAACATCGCCCCCTTCACAAACAAAGCTTCTTTTGTGAAGAGTGCCAAAAACTGCTTAAAACTACAGAGGACAAGGATATCACTTGTCGAATGAAGGGATGTCACAATACCTGGAAATGGTTTGCTTCCTCTCAATTAAAACAGGGGGGAGCGCAATTGGAGACACGCCCGGAGTCTCGGCTGTGTGATTCATGCTACCGCACTTTGCAAAAATTATCTCCTGTTCAGCAGCCATGCCGAGTTCACACCTGTGATCGGACATGGCAGTTGGATCGCATGACACAGTTGGAGATACATGTTCATGGTAAAAAAGTACCCAAACGGATGTGTTCCGTCTGTAATTCGCGACTCAAGCAACTATCCCCAATCGAACAAGTCTGTCAGGTCGATGGATGTGATAACACCTGGTCATGGCTGCCTTATGCCCAACTTGAATATGAGCATAAAAAAGCCGTCGAGCCTTCAATTTCTTTGCCGCAGCGTTATTGCAATTCCTGTTTTTCCTTAATGAAACGGTTGAAGCCCGCTTCTACGCCATGCAGCAAAAACTCTTGCACGAACTCAATAGGATATTCTATTGAAGCCCAACTCGAAGATATTGTTCAAAACAAAAAACGGCCCCACCATCAACTGCGGTGCAAAGGCTGTCAGGAACATTACGATCTATTAGACAACAAGAAATTGCTATGTCAACAGGAAGGATGCGAGCAGACTTGGGAGTGGGGCAAAGAGGATCAATTTGCTGCCAGTTTTTTTCAGAATGGTACATTAATAACAGGAAAGCTTCCCAATCATTATTGCCAGAGGTGTCATGATTTTCTACATAATCGCCCCGATTCTCATGTCAAGTGTCAACAGTGTGAAGCTCCTATTTTGTGGACTTCACGTCAACAGTTGATGACAGAATTGAACCTGTGGGTCGCACCTCGTTTATGCCCCAACTGCCTAAAAAAGAGTTAAGCTTTTTGATGATTCATGAAAAATAAAATTAAATACCAGGCAGCTGTCATACTGATGATTCTCATCGGGTTCCTTCTGCCCAGCTGCACCACAAGAAAAACCTTCCAATGGCATCCTCTTTATACGAACCTCCACTTTGAGGATGACGCCATTAGACCACTTTTTGAGCGAATCCATCAAAATGCATCTCTGTACCAGGACTATAAGACCATTTTGATTGTAGACGCTATTTTTAAGGACATTCGTTATCGTCAACACTTTTCCCGAGAAATCGCAACTACCTACTTCCTCACACCAGAGCAGGCAAAAAATTTAGAGAAGCAGCAAATACAGCAGTTCCAAAATCAATTTGAATTTATTGTTTTTTTATATGGAGGCAGTAATGATTCATTGAAACTGGATACGCCGGCAGCTCATTGGAAAGTTTATTTAAAAGATGACGATGGAGATTTGCTTCAACCGACACAAATAACGAAATTAGATGAAGAGCACCAGGAAATTCGATTCTTACAAAAGTATATTAAAATGCCTGATCGTTGGGCAGAAAAGTACCTGATCGTCTTTCCCAAACTCTCCAAGACTGCGATCCTGGAGTCTCCAGGAAAATCACCTTTTCAATTAATCATTACCAGTTTTGCAGGAAAATCACTTCTCAGCTGGCAGGAAAATCTTCTTTTTTATCAGTGAATCAACTACTTTTCGCAGAAGACACCAATTTTTTGTCGCTGATGTAATTCATCAGCCGTTTTCGACCACACTTGGTGCGAGCGCCATACTTCCTTTTAAAATATGCATAAGACATTTCAGAAATTTTACGATGCAACCGGCTTTGGCGTTTTGCCCACCAGTTGCCATTACCTCGGATCGATCGATAGTTGGGGCGATCGATAATACTGATAATGGTATAAGGACGACGGCCTTTTGGTGTTTTAATTTCAATGATTCCCACATCACCATTCAGTCCACGCACAAAGCCGGTTTTATTCCATATTTTGGCAGAACGATCATTGGCAAAACAAGTTCCATCTTTCAAGCGGTCTTTTACCCCACGGCGACTTGACAATCCAAGCAGGTATAGCATTTGCCTGGATGCTTTTTCGTTCAAGGCCCGGCTAAAACGATGCCCTAAAATTTGACGGTCCCATAAACGAATGAACAAACGATCCAGATCTTCTGCTGAAATCTTATTGAGATAGGTTCGACCACTTCTAGGAATGTATTCAACCAATTTCAAATGTTGATACAAGCCCGTACTTTGCAAAATTTTTCTTACTCTCCAAGGGCCTCCCAATAGTTTAAGAATCCGGTTGGTACTCCGGTTGTTACTATACCGGATCATTCGGATAAGATCCCTTTGGTTCCTTTTGGTATGCCGTATTTTTTTCCGGTACCGCTGGATCATGTACGCTTGAAGAATTGGAACTTTGATCAAACTGGCTGCTTTTACTTCTGCTTTTGGATTAATCGAAGCAACCAATTTTCCCGTGTACAAGTCCTTAATAATGAGAGACAACTTATCTTGATTATACATGATGCCTCTCCGCTTCGAGTCATCAATAAATCGCTCTATTGCACTTTCTAGTTCTGAAGCATCTATTCCTTGTGATGCTTGATCCCATGTGATTTGAAATTTATTTTTCCCAGCTTTGCGTGTATATTTTTTGAATACCCAACCCGTCGTACCATCTGAATCCTGAACCAACACCCAGCCTCTCCTGGTGGTATGTGTTAAACCAAGATATGTTCCACGACGCAGCACCTTAACCCTAGAGTACTTTGTTCCAGGCCCAACTCTCATGTTCAAAGCATGAGTATTGACGGCAAGATACTGGTTGTCGTTCTTTGAGCGCTCCTCAGCAATTAAAGGCTTGCCGGAAACAATCAACAAAAAGGCCAAAGTGATCGTACAATACAAAATTGTTTTATAGAAAGAAGATAGAAACTGCATAAGCTTAGTCTTGCAATTTAAGGGTTAGCCAGCATTGTTTAACAAAAGTCGGATTCAAGCTATTCATAGAGCAAAATACATGCCGAAAAATAATCCTTTTTACAAATATCGACCTATGGCTAGATATATCAGGCCGCTTGCTATAAACTTAAAAATCTTGCGCGACAATGGATGAAGCTTGCATTTTTACCAAATAAAGCTAATAAAAATAAAGTTAATAAAAAATTGACAGATCTGAACAAATTATTGATACTGTCTTAGGTATGAAGAACAAAATAATATACCATTTTTCGGAATTTTGCGAAGTAAGCTCCGTTGCTTGATTTCTAAAGACATCCGGATATGAATGAAGTCAAATGTGTTGCTTACCCCAAAAAATCCTGTAAAGTTTAGTTAAATTATTTCATTCCTCATCACTTGCTATGTTTTAATTGAACCAGAAAGGTTCAATTAAAAAAATCATTGAAGAATTATTTAACGATTTCCTGCAGTTATGCCTCTATTTGCAAAACAAAAAAAGAAACTAAAATCCGCACTTCCTGTTGATTCCAAGGTTAAAAAAGAAACCTCCCCAGAAGAAGGATCCGAAATTCAAGGAAGCCGCGGGATGCCTTCTCTGTTTGACAAAGGAATCACTTTACAAGGCCAACGGTTAGAATTTCTTAAAAAAGGGCTGGAAGACGGCATTACTTTCTTCAATGAGTTCAATAATGAGCGAATGAAGCTGGCCTTTGAGTCCTTCACAGAAGACATGAAAAAAGCGCTCTATGAGATTCTTTTTTTCATGCATGTCAATGACCCCAAGTTTGCTGAAGTCAAATTTACAGGAATTGAAGTTGAGCATATTTATGGAATCACAAGAGACCACGAATACGAAGCAACTGCAAATTTATATTTAGAAAATGCTCCGCACGGCGTGCAGGGGATTGATGAGCTCCCGGAATTATTCCGTGAACAATTCTATGAATACATCCAGGCTGAATTCAACGTCAGGCCAAGTGCGGCCGATGTCCAGGGGTTCTGCCCTATTGTCAGTATATCTTCGCTCGGTTCTATTGGCACCGTAGGCCACAAGCCCTTTGTCTCTGATTTAGATTTGCAGGTTCAATACGAAATGGAACCGTTTCGGTTTGATCTCAGCGAATGGGATGATGAGCAACTGATTCAAGCCCTTAAGTCAGAAATATCGTTCTGGATCCAGCGAATTCGCGTCAAAAAGAAAATTTCCCCGGATAAATTAAAAGATCCGAACATACGGGGAGAACTGCAAAAAACGGCGCGAGCCCAGGTTCATAAAGCCTATCCATCGTTGTATCGATACCTGCTCGCAAATCAGGGAGACTACAAAAAAGACTTGATGACTCCCAAAGGGGTGCAATTACGGCAAACCCTGATACACGAAATGATGGCTCTGATCAAACGGGCGAATCAGCGAAAACAAGCAGCCACTTTCAAGGACCGTGAAGCACTTTTCAAGCAGAGAGTTAATACGATTCAGGATTATATTCAGACAAAATTCCCCAAGGCTGAGATATATATGTTCCTGGCAGACAACCCCTCTTTCCGCAGAGGATACCATGGAACCACTTTAGAATCGAAAGAAGCGTCTGGCTCTGCCTATGAATTTGTCTTAACCTATGAAGTCCTCATGCCCGGCATTCAATTCACTCCAATGGTCCCGTCTCACTTTGTCCTCCCGAAAGACATCAATAACTCTCAGGCATTTTATGAGCGTACCATGGATTATATCCGTTTTGGTGCAATCGATATTTATGACAAATATATTCACTATCTGACCGATCTTGGAGGAACCCCTGCTCTGCCCATGCAATATATCCTGGGACATGGAGGCATGATTTACTGGGAGTCTTTCAAAGCCGCCTCTGGAAACCTGGCCAAAGCCCTGTTGAATCTCTTTCGCATTGAGATGCTCCATGATCAGAAATATTTGATCATGATCATTGAAATGATTAAAGACCCGCACCGTCTGGATGCATTTGTTAAAAAGCCCGAAGAAAAACCAGGAGCAGATGCTCCGAAAGAATATGGGCTGGAGCCCTGGGAGTTGCTGGAAATGGAAGAATCTCTGCCATTGCTCGTGAAAGATCCATGGTGGTTGAAATATAAGGTTTTGAAAATTGCTTTTGGGGAATTGTCCTATTTGAGCGTTGAAGAAAGAAAACGGATTTCTAAAATCATTGACCTCTGCTTTGGTTTACATATCAAAGTTTCCGAAGTCTTTACCAAGGCGGGCGACACAAGAAAATTTGACACTTATCGAGAAAAGTTTCTTTTAGATTTCTTACACAGGGCATTTCCAGACGGTTCGCCTCAAAGACTGTTTCTCCAACACGTAAATATTGGAGAAACAAAAGCAGTTATTGAATTTGAAAACGAGTTGAAAGACCTGTTCAAGTCCTGTTTAGACAGGGTTTTGGAAATACAAGCAGAAGCAGGGCTTCCTGATGAAAGCAACCAGAAGGAGTTTGAAATTTGGTACCACTATTATCAGAAAAACTTTGAACCACCTCCCAATATGGTGCGTAAAAGTATTCTGCATCACCTGAAAGTACCAAGATTACGTTTACAAGCCGCTTATAAAAACAAACAATGGATTATCCGTTCTCTGCAGACAGAAAGTAAGCAGGGGAAACGATTTGATACCTTTGGCGTTCTAGATGATCTGCCAGATGAAGTAGATTTGACATCATCTCCCAGTTTTAGCTATGTAATGGCAGACTGTATTCTCAATTCATATTATGGATATGTCAATCAGGGGTCGCTAAAAGAGCAAAAATCTGTAATTGAATTTGATTCAAGCGCAACCTACAAGGCAGAACTGATTGATGAAAAATACGCTTACATCCGCCCAGATAACGTAGTTCGTATAGCAAATCAGATTTCCGAATTCTTTGTTTACAGGACCTATCACTATATGGACTGTGTTGAAAAACCCAGAGAATACTATGAAATTTTCTTTTTGCTGCATTTGCAGCGCTTTGGCCAGCTTTCTATTCTTTATCGGGATAATTTAACCAACTGGTATCTGGATGAATTTGAACATCCAGACTTAAGAAAAATAGCGCATAACCTGCAAACAAACTACCCTGCTACCTTTAAAAGCAAAAGCCTTATCAAAACACTCCGCATCTTTCTGCGGGATCGTAAAATTGATTTAACCAATTCTGAAGTGAGTACCCGCTTTTGGCTCAATCCCAATAGTGCACAAACCAACCATGCGGCCAATAAGGTTGAAGCAAAAGAACAGGCCCTGGCAGATGAATTTAAACAGTTTGTTTATGCTGTGGGCAAACCACAGTAAGCAGATCCTGAATCTTCCCTGATCCTCCCACAAGCTAAACAAAATCTAGAAGAGAATCTAACGTGACCAAACCAGCAATAGCATATGCGACAAAATATGATGTTATCATTATTGGAGCAGGACATGCCGGCTGCGAAGCTGCGTTAGCAGCGGCTCGTCTGGGAGTGAAAACATTGATGTTAACGATGTCAGCCGATACTATTGCACAGATGTCCTGCAACCCTGCGATTGGAGGGCTGGCCAAAGGTCATTTGGTGAAAGAAATAGACGCGCTTGGCGGAGAAATGGGAAAGGCCGCAGATGCCACTGGCATTCAGTTTCGTATCCTGAATCGTTCAAAAGGCGCAGCAGCTCGTGGTTCTCGCTGCCAGTCGGACATGTACGAATACCACAAGTACATGCGCCGCGTTGTAGAGAATCAGCAAAACTTGACCGTTCATGCCTCCACTGTAGAACAGCTGCTGTTTAATGGTGCAAAAGCCGTTGGAGTTCGTGCAGCTGATGGAGTGGAGTTTTATTCAAAAACTATTGTTATTACCACAGGTACGTTTTTGAATGGACTGATTCATCGAGGAACAGAGCGGATTGAAGCTGGCCGAGTTGGAGAACCGCCCTCAAAAGGAATCACCCTCTCACTGGCCCAGCAGCATTTGCGAATGGGCCGTTTAAAAACAGGAACCCCTGCCCGTTTGAACAGTCAAACCATTGATTGGGAAAAAACCGAGACACAATGGGGAGATCAGCCTCTTCCAAAATTTTCTTTCTGGGATTCAGAAATACTGCTCCGGCAAGTTCCTTGTCACGTCACCTATACTAACGAAAAAACCCATCAGGTGATTCAACAGAATTTACACCGTTCGGCAATGTACAGCGGTGCTATCACCGGAGTGGGAGCACGTTACTGTCCTTCCATTGAAGATAAAATTGTTAAATTTGCGGATAAAGATCGGCATCAGATTTTTTTAGAGCCCACCGGATTGGAAAGTTTAAAAATCTATCCCAATGGTTTGTCTACCAGTTTACCCGCTGATGTCCAATTGGCATTTTTACAAACCATCCCAGGACTGGAGGAAGTCGAAATCATCCAGCCCGGTTATGCTATTGAGTATGATTTTGTTCTGCCCAACCAGCTGAAGCCAAATCTAGAATCCAAAGATGTGGAAAGTTTGTTTATGGCAGGACAAATCAATGGAACATCCGGTTATGAAGAAGCTTCGGCCCAAGGAATCATTGCGGGTATCAATGCTGCCTTGAAAGTAAAACAAGAAGCTCCATTCATACTAAAGCGCAACGAAGCCTACATAGGAGTTCTCATTGACGACCTCATCTCCAAAGGGACCAATGAGCCATACCGAATGTTTACATCACGTTCCGAATATCGTCTTTTGCTTCGAGAAGATAATGCCGATCAGCGTTTGAGTGAAAAAGGATACCAGGTTGGTTTACTGGCAAAAGAGTATTATGAGCATGTCCAGAAAAAACAGAAACAAATTTTCCAATTGACCACGGATTTAAAAAACTTGAAAATTACTCCGACTGCGGCTGTTAATGAAGAACTGGAAGCCTATGGAGAAGCTAAATTAAAAACAGGGATTGATGCTCTAACTTTGCTTAAACGACCCCAATTAGGTATAAATAACATACAGGGTTTTCAATTCATGAAAGAGAAAATCAATTGGACCGACTACCCCCGAATTATCCAGGAGCAAGTGGAAATCCATACCAAATACGAGGGGTACATCGTCCGTCAGCAGCAGGAATTGAAACCATTTGATCAGCTGGAACGTATTCAGTTACCAGAACACCTTCACTATGAGCACATTCCCGGGTTGTCCCGTGAAGTCATTCAGAAGTTACAAGAGTATCGCCCCGTCAATTTAGGGCAGGCTAGCCGAATCAGCGGAATCACCCCGGCAGCTATCAGTGTGCTGAATATATATTTAAAAAATATGAAAAAACACTCTGAAGCCAAAGTTTCTTAAACCCATTCAAACTATTGAATCGTATGGATACTTCTTTACAAAGAGTATTAGATGGAGAACGACTTTCTTATGCGGAAGGGGTTCGTCTTTTAAAGGCACTCGATTGGTTTGAAATTTGTAAAGCAGGTTGGCAAATCCGCTGTCAAAAGCATGGATCACAGTACACGTCTTATACCATGTTCCGCGTGGTTAATTACACCAATGTTTGTGCCATTGATTGCAAGTTTTGCAGTTTTCAGGAAAAGCAAGAGAGTCAATTTGCTTATGTTTTGAGTAAAGAAGAAGTTTTTCAGAAAGTCGAAGAGGCACTGAATTGTGATGCCGACCAAATCTTTTTTCAAGGAGGTGTGCACCCGACACTTGCTCTGGATTATTACACAGACATTCTTTCTGGCGTGAAGCAAAAGTATGGTGTCCATATTCGGGGATTTTCCCCCGTGGAACTACTGAACTTGAGTCAAATCAACAATTGTTCTGTGGGAGAAGTGCTGAAAGTCTTAAAAAACGCAGGACTCGACTCCGTACCAGGTGCTGGTGCAGAGCTACTGGCAGAGCGCATGCGTCAACAGCTCAGCCCGCAAAAATGCAAAGTAGAAGAGTGGCGTGCCATCATGGAAGAATGCCATCAACAGGGGTTACCCGGTTCTGCGACAATGGTCGTTGGCGGTGGTGAAACCATAGAAGAAATTGTCATGCATTTGGAAACCATTCGCCAAATTCAAGACAAGACAGAAGGATTTTATTCATTCACTCCCTGGTTATATCAACAACAGACCAAACGCTTTCAAGCACAAAAAATGCGCCCGGAGCAATTCTTAAAAATCCTGGCATTTTCACGTATCTATTTGGACAACATTGATAATCTAGAGACCAGTGTCATGGTCTTGGGAAAAGATTTAGGCAAAATGGCGCTTCGCGTCGGAGCCAATGATATCAGTTCGGTGGTTATCGAAGAAAATGTACTCAAGTCTTATGGATTATCCTCCGAAGAAGAAGCGGTTCGATACCTTGAAGAAGCCGGTTTTTCGGCCCGGCGTCGTGATTTTAGTTATCAGTTCATACCCGAATCATCAACTCAAAACGCTGTAGCCTAAAAAATGACCACACAACTTTCTATTGTTATTCCGGTATACAATGAGGCACGCAATCTCAAACCACTGGTCAGCACAATTAAAGAAAGTTTAGACCCTGCCTCGCTCCAGTATGAAGTGCTGTTTGTCGATGATGGCAGCACTGACGATAGCGCAGCCTGTCTACAAAAGATTCATCAACACGACTCCCGCTTTAAAATGATTTGCCTGAATAAAAATTTTGGCAAATCAGAAGCCTATATGGCAGGATTCAAACTAGCATCTGGAAGCTTAGTTGCCACGATGGACGGAGACCTTCAAGACGACCCTGCTGACTTACTCCAATTGATCGAAGAAGTCCATCGCGGATCAGACTTGGCAATTGGCTGGAAAAAAACCGGCAAGAGCTCCAAAGGGACCTTTCTCCTTTCCAAACTGTTTAATAAATGCATTCGTTCTTTGGTCAAATCTCCTCTCCATGACCTCAATTGTCCTTTGCGAGTCATGACTCAAGACGTTGCAAAAAGGCTTTATATCTATTCTTCTCTGCACCGCTACATCCCGATTCTTGTTGCAAGCCTTGGATACCGGATTAATGAAGTCGAAGTTTCTAACCACAAACGTCTGCATGGCGTTTCACGCTACGGCTATTCCAAATACCTCGAATCGTTCTTCGACCTCATGACAGTATTGTTTGTGACATATTTCCGCAAGCGCCCTTTGCAGTTCCTCGGACCAATCGGACTGATCGCATTTTTGATTGGATTCACCATTGACGGATATTATTGTTTTTTAGGGCTCACTGGTATTGAACGCATGCGCAACAACATACCAAGCCTGGTTTTGGGCTTAACACTGATCATGATTGGTGTCCAAATTGTATTGACAGGATTGATCGGAGAAATGCTTTCCAGGGAAATCGGGGCAATGAACCCTCAATCACAAACTTCCATTAAGTCGACAATTGGACTGGAAATATAAGTTATCTGCACATTTACGTTGATTCATGACTGCAGATATTTTAAACTGAGTATACGAGTTGATTATTAGCACATCGGGTTTTCAACAGTCTATGTTTTTTGACCAACAAGCATGTCTAGAATATGGAAACAATCACAATTGAGCTAATACGATTAGTATTCGGCAGCGCAATCATGCTGATCACCGCCTGGATCATGCGTCCTGCTATTCGCTTTCTCCGCTCCCCCATGCCCCAGTTTGATTTATCTCTACCAAATTATTTAGAAGAAGCAGAAGAAGAAATTCAAATTCCGACTGCCCCCGCAGAAGAAGATTTCGACCGTTTTGAAACCATCACTACCGCTCGTGCCTTCCCTTTGAAAACGACCCATGTTGTTCGCCAATGGATTAGAGAATCACCTTCTTTAAAATCTCATGCCTGAATTACCAGAAGTTGAAACTGTTGTTCGTGGTTTACAAAAATTGGTTGTTTCTCAGAAAATTACCTCTGTCCAGGTTTTTAGAAATAATGCGATTACCCCGCTTTCTCCAGAAATTTTCGCACAGCGTTTGACAGGCAGCACCATTGAAGCAGTAACACGTCGTGGAAAATTTTTGATATTTCAACTCAATCCGCGACTCTGGCTGCTTGCCCACTTGAGAATGACAGGTAAATTCATTGTCACGTCCTTACTCTCAACGCCACAGAAACACCATCGTGCATGGTTTCAACTGGATCATACACAACTCATGATATTTGATGATATGCGATGCTTTGGGACATTGGAATTAGTGGAGTCATTAGACGATACAAAAAAGATACAGCAGCTAGGAATAGAGCCTCTATCGTCACAATTGACATGGAATCACTTAAAGGATTGTTTTAATCAAAGCTCAACTGCCATTAAAAATTTGTTGATGGATCAAACCAAAATTGCAGGAATTGGAAACATTTATGCGTCTGAAATTCTCTTTGAAGCCCGCATTTCTCCACTCCGAACAGGCAGCCAACTGTCAATTCAGGAATTGAAAAAATTGAAAAAATCGATTCAAAAAATTTTAAACGCAGCTATCGACAAAAACGGAACATCAATCTCCGATTTCCGAAAAGTTGATGAAAAAACAGGAGAATTTCAGAATTTTCTAAAGGTTTATGGGAAAAATGAGTTACCTTGTTTTCATTGCTCTACTCCGATTCAACGCATCATTCAACAACAACGCAGTAGTTTCTTTTGTTCATCTTGTCAACAATGAAGAGTATTATGCAATTTTTCATCACTTGTATCCTGATTTTTCTGTTTGTACTAAGCAATTTTTGTGTACAGGCTACTCCTAATGTCTCTATCTTAGTTGGAGACCGGCATACGGGTTCTTACCAATTTGCTCAAGAATTATCACGCCTGTGGGATACGCCTGTTTTTAGAACGAACAATTCGTTAATCCCTGTTACAGAAAAATTCGTTCAAACACGCATAGAGCGGCTTCGACTTCGCCAGGGAGATTTAGCCATTATTGATCCTCAAAATGCCCACCAACTGCTCCCGAAAAATCCTGAAATTGCTGCCGTATCGGTGCTGTGGCCAAACATATTGTATATAATAGGTTTGCCATCAAAAACCAGGCCGTTAGGCATTCAGAGCACCACCCCCATTCACATTCATCAAAATTCTGATTATTTTGTAGCAACCTGGAGTAAACTACTATCTTTAAAAAATTATAACGCCGCTCAATTCAACTGGTTTACGGCAAATGAAGGACAATCCATTTTATCTAAATTGAACAAAGATTTATTAATTGTCACGGCACCGTATCCTATTCAAGAACTAGATCTTTTTTTCAAAAAAAATCCGTCATACCGCCTCATCCCCCTCAGTGACGAGTTACTTGCCAGCAACCGCCAACACTACCCTTGGATTATTGACCGTTCTCTGCCTGCAAATGTGTATCCCGTCGTGGGTGCCGAACCATTGCGGCTACTAACCAGTTTTCCCGTTCTTGTCTCAAGAACAGATGCCCCCAAAGCTTTTATACAAAAATTACTTGAAATATTATTTTCTCAAAGCAGCAGCATTGAGCCCCATACTCTGTTTCGTTTTCTAGACCCTCAACATAACCAGTTATTTGAGAAAAACTACCCATTCCATAAAATTTCAAAGAAATTTTTCAAACTATAAACACCCACCTGCTTTTTTTGCCTCCTCATAGTCCTCACATCGCCCCTGTTGGCAAATGTATTTCCAGTCAGCACACGCCAAATCCAGCTTACCTCTTTCCGCATAAATCACTCCCCGGTGATGATAACTTTGCAAAAAGTGAGGATCCACTTCAATGGCTTTATTAAAATCTTTGAGTGCTTTGTCATGCTGTTTCAGGCTTTTATAAGCATAGCCCCGGTTATTGTAAACAACGGGGTTATCCGCATCAAATTCAAGTTCTTTTGTCAAATCGGAAATCGCTTTTTCATATTCACCAAGACCAATATACGCACTTCCTCTGGCAAGGTAAACATCGTGAAAAGGATTACCGCGCACCACTTTTTGGACTTCACTGCTTTTCTGTGAACCAACTGCAGCATTATTGCGAAAATTAGCAGGTACCTGAGAACCTTTGACAACAAGACCACTTTGAATAACCTTGGTTAAGTCATCAATACCTTTTTGAAACTCTTTCAAAGCCGCATAGAGTTTTCCCCGATTATAATACGCTAGAATAGCATCTGGATTACGTTTAATTAATTCCGTCTGCTCTTTTACAGCAAGCTCCATGTAGTTGAGTTTTTGGGCAGGAGGGGTGATATCGCCAGTAAATCCCTGAGTCTGGCAAATCACAATCGCAGTATTTTTTAAAACTTCATTGCGAAATTTTTTGGAAATCACTTTTTTTTGAGCACACAATTGTCTATGATTTGAAATCACATCAGCCCAAGTACGTTCACCACGACGTCTGGTATCAAAAACAAAATATAAGTTGCCTCCCTCCTTTTGAACATTCTGATACAAATCACGTACTTTATCTAATATGTGCTGCTCCAGATCAATTACCTGCAATTGAGGATAGTGCTGATCAAACACATGTAAAGCCGTAGCAGGATGTCCCCGTTGAGCATCAACTATTAAAAGTCCTTTGGGCAATTGCTCAACATAACGAATCATTTCCATCATGCCAGCGCCATTGGCCCAACCTTTCGTTTCCCGAAATGCAATCTCTGTTTGTTCCCATTTTAAAAGAGACGCATACGAATCTGTCACCTTCCATCCCACTAAAATTGGCAGGATCACTACAATTGCTATTTTACGCCACCCACGCGGAAGATACTCGTATGCAACTGCTAAGGTGACCCCAAGCAAAATGCAAAAGAAATATAAACCAATTCCAAGGCGGCGAATCTCTGTACCTTTAGCAATCAGAATCAATGGCATAAACGAGAACAGGTACAGCAAAATCAAAATGACATACTTCCAAAAACAATCCTCCTGTTTGTTCCACAACCATATGCCCACCCCAAAGATGAGTATCAGGACGGGGATAAAAAAATAGGAAAGTTCCACTATCAAAATTTGATTGACATAAAAAGATAAATTGCTCATCCACTCTTTAATGGGGAATTCTAAAATTTCACCAACATCTCGGACTAAACCACTCTGCCAGGACTCATCTTTAAATGTGCGAAGTTCAGCAGGAATAATAAAAGAATGTAGTATTTTTGCACTCAATACCACGGAAGCGACTGTTCCATACATGTATAAGCAATTTTGCTTTAATATCTGAATCATCTCCATGAGTTTACTGTGCTGGGCCATCGCCGCCAAAACCGGCAGCAGCAGTGCAAAAACCAGCCAAAATTGCCCTGATATTTTGGTGGTGAGCATTGCTAAAAATATGAGTGCCGCTGCTAGAGAAGCTTTCCAGTTCCTGCACTCTAAACCAACGTAGAGAAGATACACAAAAACGGATCCCATCCCATATAAATACACCTCATTGAGTGCAATTGAGTCAAAATAGAAGAAAAATTCTGAAGCAAGAATCAACATCCCAGTAAAAATCGCAGCCGTTTTATTCCATATCCTCACAACCAGCAGCTGAGTAAAAGTAATACCTAAAAAGCCCATCAATAATGACCAGATTCTCACTCCTGTCAGCGGACTTTTCCACCAATCAACAGTTAAAGATGTCAACCAAAACTGGAGCGGTTCAAAATAGTCTTCTCCCATCTGATGAAGTGAGAAAAACTTATACTTTTGCCAATCAGCGGCCATGACTCGAGCAAGCTGGGTGTAGATGATTTCATCATTATGCGGAGTGAAATACATCATTCCTAAAAAGCGGGATACCAGGTAGGTCAGCACAATGATAAAAAAGGCCCCATATTTCTGCGTAAAAAAGGTAACATTTGACATACTATTTGATTTGCTAAAAACGAATTACTCAACAGAAGAGAAAGAAGATTGTGTTTTAAACCAGAACTATCTATTCTAACAAATTACTCTTTTTTAATTGTTTATATGAAACATCACTTATTTCTTATTTGAACATGCTTGAATCGTATAAAGAACTTGCACAAGAAGTGATTGCAACTGCCCAGAAAATTGGAGCAGAATTAGTGACGGTGTCTATTGGCTGCACAACCTCTTTTCAAATAGAAGCACGAAACCAGCAAATTGACTTACTCAAAGAAGCATGCTCCTCAGGCATTCACCTCACCGTGTGTAAAAATCAGCGTCGCTCCTCCATAACATCCAATGATTTGCGAATGGAGACTTTAACTCCCCTGATAAGCTCAACAATAAAGACCTTATCTTACATAGGAGCAGATAAATTTTATAATTTACCCGATCCGTCATTGCAAGGAAGAGCATCAGCAGATTTAAAATTCTTTGACACCGATTTTTACCAGGCAAACACTTCAGAAAAAATAAAAAACACGCTTCTCCAAGAAAAACTGACATTGGACTTGGATAAACGGCTGCACACAGAACAAGCCTATTATTCGGACCTCATTTCACAGGCAGTCTATGCCGATTCAAATGGATTCATCGATGGTTATGAAAAATCTCTTTTCACCCGGGGCATGTCTGCTTTTGTGGAAGACCAAAGTATATTAGGACAAAACACTGCAAGGAAACAAACCGATGGATGGTATAGTTGCGCCCGTTTTTATGATAAATTAGAACCGTTAGACAGCATTTCTCATAAGACCTGTGAGCGTTTAATCCGAAAAATTGGTGCGGTGAAACCGAAAAGCCAAGAAGTTCCTGTCGTTTTTAGCCCCGAGATGGCTCGCAGTTTCATTGGCAGTGTGGTTTCCGGGATGATGGGAGAAAACATCTTCAGGAAACAATCATTCCTCCTCAATCGCTTAGAAACAAAAATTGCCAATGAGAATTTACAATTACGGGATGACCCGTTACTTGCTGGTAAGTTAGGAAGCCGATATTTTGATAGTGAAGGTGTGAAAGCCCAGCCCCTCACTCTTATTGAAAATGGAATATTCCAAAACTATCTGCTTTCTACCTATTCTGCTAACAAACTCAATATGAAAACAAATGGGTGTGCAGGTGGCTCATCCAACATCGTACTCGAGCCGGGAAAATACACTGAAGAAGAATTAATTGCCAGTGTAAAGAATGGACTGTACCTGACATTTATGTCTGGGCAAGGAGCAAATATAACGACTGGGGATTATTCTCGCGGTGCTCAGGGTATTTGGATTCGTGACGGAAAACTGGCAGAGCCCGTAAGTGAATTTACAATTGCCAGTACCTTCCTTGATATGCTCAACAATATCACCATGATTGCCTGCGAGGTAGATGAGCGCAGTTCCATT
Source organism: SAR324 cluster bacterium (assembly GCA_015231885.1). GTDB lineage: Bacteria > SAR324 > SAR324 > SAR324 > NAC60-12. The sequence continues at coordinate 38,083 of JADGAT010000025.1, read as the reverse complement.
CTCTGTCCAGCCGTTAAAATTCAGAAAATGACCGTTGCAGGTACCTGAATTAAGGAAGGCGAAAATAATAACATGTGAAAGTTACGCAGGATTTTCATCGAGGTTCAAGGTGTTTTATCGGGCGCATAGCTTGCTATGTCACTGGTAAAGCAACGCAGAAGATCGTTGAAAAGACAAGTAGATTTGCTAAGTTATTGTTTGAGCATTCCTAAATATTTTTCAAAAGATTTAATACAGAATCTTGAGAATATTTGAGTATTTCCAGACGAAACTGATTTTCTGAAACCCCCTGATTATGGAGTTCTTGGGCATTGACTTTCAAGGACTCTAAATATTCTACTATTTCAAACTCACTAACTTTTTTATTCATTAAATTTTCAGTGCCTTCATACATTGCCATCAACATAGTCTGGTGAGCATCCGTTCCTATAGTTTCTTGCAAATGTTGACTTTCTTTTTCAAAAGTATCTCGAATACTTTTAATTTTATCGACAGACAGTTCAAAACCAGGAACTGCCGTGCCCAAGTGAGACGCATTTCTTATTGAGGTTGTTACAGAATTTGTTGTAAAATTAATATCCATATCATCTCCTATTTTCACCAACTATTATTTTTGTATATTGTATGCGAATCCGGAATTAAAATTTATTTTATAAAAACAATGTTTTACAAAAAGTGATTTGTCATACCGGACTTGATCCGACGTCCAGAAAACTCTGGGAATTCTTTTGGATTCCGGATCGAGCCCGGAATGACATCGTTTTCAACTACGAATTCATATATTGTAGCTCAATGTATGTCATGGCCAAGCAACGGTCTAGTGTTTGAAACAATACTCATGTATTTTATTTAGAGTAAACACCATGTGTGAAGGTTCAGTATCACTCTTATTTATACTCCGAATCTGACAAAAAATGAATCAATCTTTCTCAAAAATTTTAATCATCCGTTTTAGCTCCTTAGGTGACATTGTTTTGACAACTCCTGTTTTTCGAGAAGTCAAAAGAATTTATCCGCACAGCCACATCACGTTGTTGACTTCAACTGATTTTAGCAATGTCATCATGAACAATCCTTATATTGATGCCGTGATTGAACACCCTCGTAGAGAATCATGGCAAGAATTGCACCAATTGACTCGATATTTAAAAAAAAAATCTTTTGACTTAATCTATGACATCCATTGTTCTTTGAGAAGTCGTTTCATACGGTGGCAATTGCAGAATTTTTTTTCAAAAAAAAATCAACAAATTTGGAAAATCAACAAACAAGAATTTAAGAAAATTTTACTGATTCGCAGGGGTATTAATTTATTGAAGGGCGGCATTTCTCAAAGAGGGATGTTCTTATCCCCATTGCAACAGCAAACTCCAATTGCACTCAATCTTACTACTGAATTATTCCCTTCTGCAGAAGATAAGGAAAAAATTGAAATGCTTTTGCAAACGCTGAACTTACCAACCAAGCACTTCATTTGTATTGGCCCTTCTGCTTCATTCCATGGAAAATGCTGGCCTATCGAATTCTATCAAAATTTGATTGAGCTGCTGCTCAATCAAAACTGGCCTATCGTCCTTGTAGGCAGCAAAAGTGAGGTAGAACCCGTGCAATTGAAGAACTACTTTGGCGATAAGGTCCACAACTTAGCAGGAAAATTAAATCCATTGGAATCAGCAACCTTACTCCATCACGCATTTCTTGCGGTATGCAATGATACTTCCATTGGACATCTGGCTGAAGCAATGGGAACACCTGTGATCACAATTTTTGGTCCAACAGTCCGAGAATTTGGATACGCCCCTTTTTTAAAACAAAGTATTCTTGTTGAAAATGATCTAAGTTGCCGCCCTTGCACACGCAATGGGAAAGGAGAATGTAAAATTAACCAAAAACGCTTGTGCCTGACTTCTATCTCACCACAAATGGTTTATGATCATATTTTACAGGTTGCAGAAAAGGCATAGTTCTGCATGTTTTGGACAAATGGTAGGATTTCAAAAGGAAAGTAATTTAGCTGAGGCAGTATCTCCATTATTTTTATTGATTAATTGGTAGGGATAGTCATCGCCATTGGTTTCAATGATAAATATCTCTTCATAAACTAACCAAAGATCACTATTTGACCGATCATAAGGAGAAATCTGCCATAATGATTGATCTTCCAATCTAACAAATTTTCCTCCTTCCATGTTTTCTAAAACCCAATGAATTCCAGAAACTGGATAGTTTTTCCCAGAATTTCTGTTTGATTTTTGAAACAGACTGTTGCTTCTTAGAGGAGATAAATACATAGAATCCATTTGTGCAACGATTGTTCGCACCATTTCTTTCAGCTCTGTCTTATTTCTTCCAAACCCCAAATCATTGCCTAATAATTTTCCTTTTTCATTGAGTACAATAAATGAGATGACGAATTGAATATCCTGATTGTCTGACTGGGTATCCATCCCATCTACCTTAATGCGGAAAGTTCCTTTTTCCTCTACCAGGGCTAAATGGCCATATTTCTTTAATTCATCTCGAAACACACTATCTATTTGGGCTTTTATATGATCATGGCCTCCTACAATTAACTGGATTGGTATTTTTGAAACAGACTGTTGCTGAGCATGAACCACAGAAAATACAAACAGCATGATGAATGTAAAAACAACTATTTTTTTCATGATCACGATAGGTGTAGTGGAAAGAAAACGATTCAGGCAGGTTGAAACAGATAAACAGGGAGTGACATCTCACAAAATAATCGTCCCCCCTTACCATAAAAAAGAACGAGCTCCTCCATCTCTGAACAATCTAAGAATAAGTACTAGATCAAACATAGCGAGAAACAAGGCACGAGTAACGTGGCGATCTCTTTCTTCCTGAGATTGCTTCGGCGTACCATCACAATGACGGAATGTGAAAAAATATATGGTCAGGTACTTAACACCAGTTGCAATTATCCTTCAAACACCCCTAATTGTATTCTTGTAATTTGCCTTTCTGCTGCCATACGAAGGCTTTTTGGTATATTTTGCTGAACTAATCTTTTTAAAGAATGAAGTAGTTCAGCTTGGGGGTCCTCTTGCATTTCTTTATTTTTTACATATCTTCTCATCGGGCCTCCTGATTAAATCAATCCCTCTAGAACATAAGATCTTTGTTTAATTTGACCTTTTATTTCTGATTCAGGTTCATATTTTTCTAAATTAATAATTGGGATAAATCCATGATTAACAATTTGATTCAGCAACGAATGGCAGTCTTATTTATGCTATAACAAACGGAGGTTTATCCCAAATTATCTATTTTGATCCAAAGCCTGTTCTACCATCCTATGCATAAAAAAATTGCTGTTTCATGGCTTCTTTTTGAAGCAAAACTTCTTCTGGAGTCAAACGATGCAAGCGGCGATGTCGTACAACACGTGTTGGAGCTAAACGGCTAGGCTGTTTCATAATTTCCTCTTTTAATTCAGTTATTAATGCTTTGGCTTACAATTTAAATAAACGTTGATTTATGATCTTACGTTAAGGAGCATTTGAAGCTCTGCCTTTATTATCGGCAGACGTCTAAAAAGCTTGAGTCATTTTATTTAAAATTTTAAACCTTGTGTTGCTCTTTTCAGATAAATTGTGCTAGCAAAGGTAGCTCTATCTCCATTCCTTACTTGAATTTGGGAAAAGTAAACCATTCGGAAAAAGGAAGACAGCATGGGAATCAATCCATGCACACAACATGAAAGGATAAAGCCGGATGGGATTCCTGTAGGTTCAGAAACTAACAGATTGTTGTGTTATTTTGTTGTTTGCCTAAAGGTATTTAAAAAAATGCCGATAATACAACCCTAGTTTATTTTTCACCTTGTCCTAGATCAACGTCTTTTGGTTGAATAAAAACTCCCGAATCAAAACATACTGATTTAGGAAACCATTCATAGTAAGCATTAACTGGTACAAGGAATGTACACTATAAAAAATGGAGGTTGTATGCTGCCAACTACATCTGTTATCTGTTTAATAGGTGCTACAGTCTGCTTCGGTTGGGCCATCAAAATTTGGCTACATACCTATCAAGATGATTAGTATCTGCGAAGTAATAAAGTGCTAGCCTGCCAGAACATCGGATTGTCGGCAGGTTAACGATTTCAAATAGAAGGAAGAAAAAAATATGGAGATCACACATCGAATTGAAAATAAAACCTGTATTTTTACATTTGATAGTGCATTTGTAGCAGCAGATATAGAGACGATTCGAAATTATGTGCAACCTTTTATTGAGGACCATGCTATTGATAATTTCCTCTTTAACTTCAAGAGCGTCAGCAACATTGATTCCACAGGTATTGGATTCCTGATGGAAACTCGAAAAAACTTGGATGACCGTCATGCACGGCTTACTTTTTGTGAGACCAATGAATATGTCGATGATATTTTTGACATTACCAATATTGATACAATGGTTTCGCTGTATTCCTCAGAAAAAGAAGCATTAGCCAATCTAATTTAAATCGTGCCAGGTCTGTCATGTCACGCCATCAAATATAAGCTTTCCCTCTTGTCCTGCGTTATCGTATATTGAGTCCTGTCTTGCGATATCAGATACTATGGAACGAACTCTACTTTTAAATGCGAGTTATCAGCCATTAAAAGCTATTTCATGGCGAAAAGCGGTTACTTTGTACTTTTTGGGTAAAGTAGAAATACTGGAAGAATACGAACGAGAAATTCGGAGTGTCTCCTTGTCAATGAAATTGCCTGCTGTGATTCGTTTATTGAGAAATAGCAGATGGTATAAAGGAAGAGTAAAATTTTCCAGAGAAACGGTTTTCCAACGTGATAGTTATACTTGCCAATATTGCCACAAACTTTTTCCATCAAACAAACTCACATGTGACCATGTGATCCCACGCAGTCATGGCGGAGAAACCACATGGAACAATATAGTGACGGCTTGTCTTTCATGTAACACAAGAAAAGGAAATAAACGACTGGAACAAGTAGGGGTCTCACTACGAAAATTGCCTGTAGAACCTGACTGGCTTCATTTTATGCAGACCTCTCTCAGCACAGCTAATGACCACCCTGCCTGGCAAATATATTTACCACAATCGCAAAAATAACAAGCACTATATTATTCCTGAAGCATATCTCATTTTCGCTACAAACATACCATCTGAGTTGAGCATATGCGGCCAAATGGTCATCATTCCTTCAGTCAATTCATTAGTAATCGGATGGAAAAATGGCTCTAATTGAAAATTAGGATTTTGCTCAAGGAATTGCCCCACCACACTTTCATTTTCGATCTGCATCAAAGAACAAGTCGCATAGACTAAGAGACCTCCTGGTTTGATTTTGTTTTTTGCACCTTCCAGAATTTCTAACTGGAGACCTGCTAATTTTCTAACATCTTGCAGATTAATTCGCCAACGGGCATCCGGATTTCTACGCCAAGTACCCGATCCACTGCAAGGAGCATCTACTAAAACACCATCAAATGCGGTATCTTCTCCCAAAAATTCTTTTCCATCCCAATGATGCACTATAATATTGCTCCAATTTCCTCTGTTAGCACGACGACGAATTTCATAAAGCTTGGTCTTGCGAATTTCGGTAGCAATCACCTGCCCTTTTCCCTTCATCAGAGCAGCCAATTGCAAGGATTTCCCTCCTCCTCCTGCACAAACATCCCACCATCGTTCTTCACATTGCGGAGCACAAACCCAACCAATACACTGTGACGCCAAATCCTGGATTTCAAACGCACCAGCCTTAAATAAAGACAATTGATGTACATTGATGCTCCCCTGAACTTCAACGGCATTAGGAAGAATCGGGTGGGGAATGGTGGTGAGATGATGTTGTTGTAATTGCTGATTCAACTTTTCAAAATCAACATTTTGAATGCGAATCCATAAAGGAGATCGAACCTGTAAACAGCTCAATAGTTGATCAACAAACGGAACGGTTGCTTGATTTTGGGGAATATTAATTGACCTTATAAAAAACTCAGGGAACAGCTGTTCGGATGTGAATAAACTCTCATCATCTTGAGTATAATGACTCATCCATTGTTGTTTTGCTGTTAAATCATCGGGAGTTTGCCATTCCATTGGCAGTATTCCTAAATTCGATTCCTGCGCCCAAACGCTACAAACTAAATTCCAAGGGTTGCCATCCAATAAATAAGCAAGTAGTAATGCTTTTGATAAATATTCATGTTCCCATTGATCAATCCATCCCCGCCAACGAAACATCGCAAATATTACTTGTCGAATTAGACGACGATCCCGTGCTCCTTGTTCTTTACGCTGCCGTAAAATCTGGGCTGTCGCTCTGTCCACAGGAGTGCCATGTCGACATGCCTCTAAAGCATGGCTGGCAAATTCACGACATACCAAAGCCTGGCGGATTGCAATACTCTGTGCTTTTGCAGACATCAAAAAAGGTGGGGAAAATAAGGGAAAATGCTGTTTTACTGACGGGATAAGAAAAATAACTCTTGGCCAACAAGTTCTGTATTGCCTAGGTTCACTTCCATCAATCGACGTAAATGAGCTAAACTATCCAGATCGATACTCTCAAACTTAAAGCCAAAATGACTGTTTTGTACATGAACTAATTCTGCTCTTATATTTAATACAATTTCACCGTCACCTAATTGAATTTCTAAAGTACACCCCTGCCTTTGATCGATTGAAACCACTTGTTCTACTTCAAACAAAGCCCCCTTCAAGGAAATGTCCATTAGCTTAGCACCAATACGCTTGTCTTGATAGAGAATACAGGTTGTTGTATTAAAATCTATACGGCTAAATTGTCGCTGCTCTTTCACACCTCTCCTTCACTCAGCTAGAATGATTAATATAGGTTCATTTCTTAACTTAGCAGCTTTTCTACCGAGTTTCAAATAGTAGCAGCAAAAAGGTTATTGTAAAATGAGCACCCTACCACAGCCCTCCAAAAGAAAGCGTTACACCTAAACTCCGACCTAACGGACTACCCTCATTTAAACTTTTGTCATCCTGGTCTGCCAGTGGGTCAATGGCACTAATTGAATTGTGAACCTTTTTTATTTTTTTAATCTTGCCACCTTCTGACAAATATCTAGCCATTGCTTCATTAATTTCATCACGGCTGATATTAGCCAGATCGCTTTCTAATTGCATGATATACCTCTAAACTTCAATTGCCTCTTTATCACTAGCACTCCGAATCTGTGAGTGCTAATTTATTTTTTAGAAAACGCTATCGTTAATTGCTTAATAAGTCAATAAAAAAATTTAATTTATGTTTATTTTATATTTATTATTATGACCATTTCCCACTTCGGCTGTTTTCACAGCAACCAGGAAAATCACCACAAGCAAACGTAAAACAAGGCCTAAACAAATTCAACATCCAAAATTTCAACATCCATTTTACCTTTAGGAATGGTCACCGTGACTTCATCACCCGTATTTTTCCCAATCAAAGCACGGCCAAGTGGACTGGAAAAAGAAATTTTATTTTCGGCCAGGTCCGCTTCATCTTCTCCAACGATTTTGTAGGTATACTCATCATCTATCTCTAAATCCAGCAACGTCACTGTTGCTCCAAATACAACTTTATCTCCTGACAAGGAAGTAGGATCAATGACCGTACAATTGGACAATTTACCGTTGATTTCCTGCAAACGCCCCTCAATAAAGCCTTGTCGTTCTTTAGCGGCATGGTATTCCGCATTTTCCTTAAGGTCTCCGTGAGCCCGTGCTTCTTCAATCGCTTTCACGACAGCAGGACGCTCTACGGATTTTAATTGTTTTAATTCTTTTTTTAACTTTTCGTGGCCTTCTTTTGTAATTGGATAAGAATCGCTCATAAAAAAAATTTCTCCTCAAAGGTAGGCTGCTTGCTAAAAATATCTAGTTATTTTCAAATCAGCCCAAGTGGTTAAGAGGCATTGGTTTCTGAATATTCAAATAGGAGTTTATCATCTTTGACCTCAATGAATACTTGGCCTCCATTTTCTAATTTACCAAACAAAACCTGGTCTGCCAGTACCGTTTCAATTTCTTGTTGAATGACCCGCTGCATGGGTCGAGCACCAAACTTTGGATCATAGCCTTTTTTTGCCAGCCAATTTCGTGTAGCATCTGAAATATTGATGACCACTTTCTTATTTACCAGTTTGCCTTCCAGCGCCATGACAAATTTATCGACAACCATCAAGATAACAGGCTCTGGCAAAGGATTGAATGTGATCGTTGCATCCAAGCGATTACGAAATTCGGGACTGAACATTTTTTCTAAGGCTTGTTTAAGAGGAGCTGTCGATGTATTGTCCCCAAACCCGATCACTGCTGAACTCATTTCTTTAGCTCCCGCATTGGAAGTCATAATAATCACAACATTACGAAAATCGGCATGCCGGCCATTATTATCAGTCAACTTGGCATGATCCATCACCTGCAGCAGTATATTAAAAATATCGGGGTGAGCCTTTTCAATTTCGTCTAACAACAGAACGCAATGGGGATGCTTGCGAATCGCATCGGTCAACAATCCTCCCTGATCAAAGCCTACATACCCAGGAGGAGCTCCAATCAAACGCGATACCGCATGTTTCTCCATGTATTCACTCATATCAAAGCGCTCAAAGTGAATTCCCATAATCGCGGCAAGCTGTTTGGCGACTTCTGTTTTACCTACTCCTGTAGGCCCAGTAAACAGAAAAGATCCCACAGGCTGTTCTGGTTGACTCAAGCCGGCACGTGAACGCTTGATTGCTGTAGATAATATCTGAATGGCTTCATTTTGTCCAAACACTCTCATTTGCAATTCTTTTTCCAAATTTTTCAGTTGATCCTTATCAGAGAGAGTCATTTGCTGAAGAGGAATACGCGCAATACGCGCAACAACCTGTTCAACATCTTGCGCGGTGACCGTTTTTCTTTTTTTGGAACCAGGACGCAGTTTAATAGCAGCCCCCACTTCGTCAATCACATCAATGGCTTTATCGGGTAAAAAACGATCATTGATGTATTTCGCTGACAGTTCAGCTGCTGTTTTTAAAGCGCCTTGCGTATAACGAAGATGGTGGTGTTTTTCATAATGAATTTTCAATCCTTTCAGAATTTTAATTGTTTCTGGAACACTTGGTTCCATGACATCAATTTTTTGAAAACGTCGAGAAAGGGCGTGGTCTTTGTCAAAAGATTTTTTATATTCTTCATAAGTTGTGGATCCGATACAGCGGAGAGTTCCTTTTGCCAGTGCAGGCTTGAGCAAATTAGAAACATCCATGGAGCCACCGCTGGTTGCTCCTGCACCAACAATGGTATGAATTTCATCAATAAATAAAATAGAACGGGGCTTTTTCTTCAGAGCTTTCAACACAGCCTTGATTCTCTGCTCAAAATCTCCTCTAAATTTGGTTCCTGCCAGTAAAGCACCAATATCTAATAAAAATATTTCGGATCCTTGTAGTAATTCGGGCATGTCTCCCTGGTAAATTTTCAATGCCAATCCTTCGGCAATTGCGGTTTTACCGACTCCAGGCTCTCCAACGTAAATAGGATTATTTTTGCGGCGTCTGCACAGAATTTGGACTGTACGCTCCAATTCATACTCTCGTCCAATCAAAGGGTCTATTTTATTTTCTGCGGCTAATTGTGATAAATTCAGCGTGTAGAGTGCCAAGGGATCTCTTTCTGGACGGGCCTCGGGTTCATCCGCTTCTTCTGTAAAATCTTGGCCCTGCTCCAGGTCATCATCATCGATAGGAACTTTAGAAATACCATGAGAAATATAATTTAATAAATCCAGTCGAGTGATATTTTCTTTTTGCAAATAATAGGATGCATGAGATTTGGATTCACGATGAATGGCAACCAGGACATCCCCTACGTCTGCTGTTGTCTTTCCTGCATGGTTCACATGCATTACTGCCAAATGTAAGACACGTTGAACAGCCAAAGTCTGTTGTGGCGCGCTATTTGAAGATGGCACCGTTTCCTGCTGCATAAAAAACTCTTCCAAATTTTCTTTGAGCCGTTCAATATTTCCACCACAATTTTTAAGAATGCGAACACCCATTTCGTTTTCCAATAAGGCATACAAAATATGTTCAACACATAAATATTCATGCCTGCGATTCTGGGCTTCACGATGTGCGGCCATTAAACTAGCCTCAAGATCCTTGGTAAACATGCATCTTCTCCATTAAGCTTCTTCTAGACTACACCGAAGAGGAAATTCATATTGTTGGGCAATGGTGTGGACTGCAGCAACTTTGGTTTCTGCAATCTCAAAACTATAAACTCCGCCTATCCCCACACCTTCATTGTGGACATTCAGCATAACACGTGTTGCTTCAGCAAGGTTTTTGCCAAAAACCCTTTCCAAAATAAGAACGACAAACTCCATTGTTGTATAATCATCATTATGAATCAAGACCTTAAACATTTTGGGTGGTTGTAATTTCGTATCTGATTTGTTTAATGTCTGTCCACCAAAGACTGGATTCTGCTGGCCCATATTTTTCATTGAAGCTATTTAAACTCTCTCACCAGGGATTCGATTCAACATATTTGTTCACTCACACAACATCAGGACAAAGCATCATTTCTTCATCACAAACCGACTGTTTGTTTGTCTTTGGTTCCCAAAGCACACGACTGTTGGGCGGAACACTGTGAGTCAGCCAAACATTTCCACCAATTATGGAATTCGCTCCCACGACGGTGTCTCCTCCCAGGATAGTTGCTCCCGCATAAATCACAACATTGTCTTGAATGGTAGGATGCCGCTTTGCTTTAAAAGCGTTTGCATTTCTAGTGGGGCTCAAGGCACCTATCGTGACTCCTTGATAAACACGAACATGTTTTCCAATAACAGCCGTTTCTCCAATCACGACACCCGTACCATGATCAATCATCATCCCTTCTCCAATTTCTGCACCAGGATTGATATCAATCCCTGTTTGAGAGTGGATATGTTCACTCATGATCCTAGGCAGCAAGGGGATTTTTCTCTCATAAAAAAAATGAGAGATTCGATGGACACTCAAAGCACGTATTCCTGGATATCCTAAAACGATTTCCTGTTTGCTTCTGGCAGCGGGATCTCCATCATAAATGGCATCAATATCCCTTGCCAAGACATCTCTCAAGTCAGGAATCAATTCCAGAAATTCAATTGCAATCCCCTCTACCCTCTTGGCAAAAGAAGGATTATCATAGCAGTTTGCACCATCTTGGGCAATTTCCCAGCATAATACCTGTTCCATATAGGATTGCAACCGTTTAAAAATCGAAACGGTTTTCTGACCAATAATATAAGGGAGGTCTAATGAACCTAACGGTTCCTGCCGGATAAAGCCAGGAAAAATCAACATTTGGATGTCTTTGACCAAATTAACAATATCCTCTCTGGTAGGAAGGGTCGTTTTGCCCACCCGTACCATATCAGGATGCTGATGGTACGAATCTAAAATGGAGTTCACCACTTGTTGCAATCGTTCTTTATCCTTCATTAAAACCTTTTTTTGCTCAAAAAAAGAGGCGTACTCATGTAGCGTTCCGCGCCATCAGGCATGATCGCCAAAATATTTTTAGAATGCTCAATTTTCCCTGCAATTTGCAGTGCTGCCCACAAACTTGCTCCGGCAGAGGTTCCAATCAGTAGCCCTTCCAGGCTAGCAGCCATCCGCCCTGTCTCATAGGCATCGTCTTCCCTGGCCAGCATCACTTCGTCCACCCACTCCTTGTGAAAATTACCAGGAACAAAGCCTGCCCCAATTCCTTGAATTCCATGTATTCCGGGATTTCCTCCTGAAATCACAGGAGAGCCTGCCGGTTCAACAGCAACATTTTTGATATCAGGAAAATGTTGTTTGAGCACTTTTCCTGTACCACTCATTGTACCGCCGGTCCCAATACCACTCACAAAATAGTCGAGGCCGACATCCTGGAAATCTGCAATAATTTCTTGAGCTGTGGTTTTCTCATGAATTTGCGGATTGGCAGCATTATCAAACTGAGACATCATACAATATCCCCGTTCTACTACCAAAGAATGCGCCATCTCAATCGACCCTTGCATTCCAAGCTCTCCAGGAGTTAAAACAATTTCGGCCCCCAAGTGCTCTAATATGGCACGTCGCTCAAAACTCATCGTGTCCGGCATAGTCAATACGATGCCATAACCACGGACTGTCGCTATCATGGACAAACCAATCCCCGTATTGCCTGATGTGGGTTCAACAATGGTATCTCCCGGCTTCAATCGCCCATCCTGTTCAGCGGCAGTGATCATTCCTATAGCAGTCCTGTCTTTGATACTGGCTCCTGGATTAAACTGTTCCAATTTCACATACACCGAAGCATCATTATCCTTTGTCAAGCAATTGATTTTTATTATAGGAGTGTGACCAATGGTCTCTAAAATATTGTTGTAAATAGGCACGAATTTTCTCTATAAATCATTAACATCGAATTTTCAGTAGACTGTTACTAAAAAAAGTCTTATCATTCAGAAAAATAGAATTCAGAAGCTCTCTCCTTAGTTTATATAGATTGTATCAATAAATATAATATTTACAAGCATGGTATAAGAATTGCCTTTTTACAAAACGCATACACCCACCTGAAGATCTTGTTTCAGTTCACCGTAATTACACTCCATATAAAATAAAAAAACTATCTATGTTAGAAGATTACAAACTAAAATTTATTGAATTTTTGGTTGATCAACAGGCATTGCAATTTGGGGAATTTACTCTCAAAAGTGGACGAATTTCTCCATACTTTTTTAATGCATCTTCTTTTAATACAGGTGCAGCCATTTCACGTTTGGGTTATTTTTATGCTGCAGCAATACAGGAATTAGCGCCAGATTGTACCATTATATTTGGTCCTGCGTACAAAGGAATCCCCTTATGCATCAGTACCGTCAGTGCTTTGTCAACCCATTTCAACAAAAATATAGGGTACTTTTTCAATCGAAAAGAAATCAAAACCCATGGAGATAAAGGAATTTTAGTGGGGCAGATGCCCACAACACACGATCAAATTGTTATGGTCGATGATGTCATCACAGATGGTGCCACAAAAAGAGAGTCGCTCAAACTGGTCCAACAACTAACCCAAGCTACTTTTTCTGGAGTTATTATTGCGGTTGACCGTATGGAAACAAATGCAGAAGGCAAAGACACTCTCACAGAATTCCAAACCGATACAGGTATCGCTGTCAAAGCCATTGTGAGCATTGAAGAAATCTGCAACTATTTATTGGAACGGAAAATCAACGGTACGGTTTATTTGACAGATTCAACTTATCGACGAATCGAAGCATATCTGCAAACATTTCGTATCCGCAAGTAAAAAGGTTATGTTACAAATAAAAGCATCCGCTCGCACCATCAGACGTGCCCAAATATCGTGGGAACAATCTAAAGCCGATCTCAAACTGGCTAAGGCTTCCTCTAAATCACAGCCTGATAAAAGCTGTTTACAAAGCACCCAAGCAGCCATCAACGCTTTCTCTTCCATCTTAGAAGCCCATGGTTATTTCCAATTGCCATCCTTCTCAACAATAGAATTATTAGATAAATGCATAGAAATCGATAATATGTTTGAGGAAATAAGACCTCTTTGCAACGTCCTGGATAGCAACATTGAACGAGACATGTTTGGCATGACCAAATCACCAAATATTGGTTACACTCATGCGTTTGCCAAAACTTGTTTTGAGGCCTGTGAGCAAATCCATCAAGTCATTAAAACCTACTGGAAAAAAAATAAAAGCCGTTTTTTTTCTCCTTAAACATATCAAACACTCGATTTCTCCACTTTGCTATGTATCCAACAGAACCACTACAAACCCTGCAAGAGCGGTTCAAAAAATACTCTCCTCCTACCAACATTCATGTCTCTCAACGGGCATCTGTCCTGATTCCAATATTTGAAAAAAACGCAGAGCTTAACGTACTATTGACACGCCGTTCCACAAAACTCAACTCACATGCAGGGCAGGTTTCCTTTCCTGGAGGCAGAGAAGAAGCATTTGATACCAGCCCCCAAGAAACGGCTTTACGGGAATCTTACGAAGAAATTGGACTGCTTTCCAGTCAAGTCACCATTTTAGGAAAATTAGACCAGATTCTTTCTAGAAATTTTTTAATCGTGACTCCTGTAATTGGAGTAATTCCAGAAGATTTTGTAGCACGACCCGATCCAATAGAAATCGAAAGCGTGTTTCATGTGCCGTTCAGCTTTTTCATGCAGGAAGAGAATCATGTTATCAAAGAATTCAAGACAAAACGCCCCTATTTATCTCACCATTTTTACTTTGAAGGCTATGATATTTGGGGATTGACCGCTCTTTTGATCCTCCGTTTTCTGGAAATAGGCTTGGGTTATGTCCCCGAATACCCCGTTCATCATCCGAAAGCTTCCACATGGATGGAACTATCGATCTCATTTCGAGAAGAACACACCCAGGAGTTAGAAGAAGGTTGGACAAGAACTTGAGAGGCAAAACCATATGAAATTATTCCAAAAAAAACAAAAATCCGGACACGATGCTTTTACCAACCTCATCCTTGCCGCGTGTGAAGATCCCCAGATGCGCCAGCAAATTATGGGAATTTTAAAATTAGATCCATTCAATCGTCAATCTTTGGTCGGCTCGATCGTCTCCCATTTATCCATACAGGGGGCACCTGCAGAATTAGTAGAAGCTATTGCACTGTTGAAAGACGAAGAAATTGCCAAAAAAGCAAAAGAAGTCCTTGGTGTTGACTCTTTATCAAAAGAGCAATAAGCACAACTTACAATTCTCTCATTTATGGAAATTAAGACTTATCTTGAGTTATGGGTAGCACTCTCTCCAGGGCAGGTCGATGTCTGGAGCAGCTTCTGCTTCGAGGAAAATTCATCGGGTATTGAAACTATTGATGATACCGAGTCTGTTCTGCAAATGCGGGTTTTTTTTGAAAACCAGAATATTCATACAATAAGGCAGCTTCCTGATAAATTTAGCAAACAATACCCCAACAGCGGTCAATCCATCCAATTACTAAAATTGGAAGAGCGTCCATATGAAGATTGGCAAAGTGCGTGGAAGCAGTATTTTCTTCCTGTCAATATTGGACAATCTTTCACCGTCTGTCCTCCCTGGAAATTAAAAGAAGTTCCCAACAAGAAAACCCCAATTATCATTGACCCCGGCCAGGGTTTTGGGACTGGCAACCATCCATCCTCTATTTTAGCACTCGAAGTCTTAGAGCAATATATTCTGCACTCCGAAGCTCTGCCAAAATCCATGGTTGACGTGGGAACAGGCTCTGGAATTTTAGCTTTTGCCGCAGCGTTCCTTGGTGTGCCCTCTATTCATGGAGTCGATATTGACAAAGCCGCAATTCATGATGTTACAAAAAATCGAAAGCTGAATCATTTAGAACATGCCGTCCAAGTGGTGATTGGAGGACCTGCTTGCTTAAAAAAAAAATACTCTATTGTGATTAGCAACATGTTGTTGACGGAATTACTCCACGTAAAAAAAGAATTAATCGGTCTAGTGGACACGATGGGAGTTCTGATATGCAGCGGCTTTTTAGAAAAACAATGGCCTGAGCTCAGAGATGCTTTTGAGCAATTGGGAATGATTTCTAAGCATATATTTCAAAAAGAAGAATGGAGAGCTGTCATCATGCAGCATGACTCTCCATCCCTTGAGCAAACCATGCCTTCAGACTGATTGATGAAATATCGCCTGTCAGAGCACATCTCCACACCTCTCTACGATTTAAAGCCTAAACCAAAATCAGGGCTGGTACTGATCTCAACTTTAATCATTATGGCAATCATCAGCACCCTACTGCTACAATGGTACCAGAATGAAATACAATATCGGCTGCAAGCACAAGTTTCCCTGGAATACCATTCCCTGTTACAGGAACTGGAAGGAATACTTGGACAAAGTATCATATCACTGCAAAATTATTCAGATTCAGAGCTGCGCCAAAATAATATAGTCATTCCCAATTCCGAATTACAATCATTTTTTCCTGGTTGGGTTGTTCAAAGTATTCCGGCAAAAAAAGCTTCATTTTTGAAATTGGATGTAACCCATCATGCCTTTTCTCAAACACACAAGTTTGATGTATTATTTCATTTTTCTTCTTATAATCTCTCTGATATTCCCTTCCTCAATTTATCCTTAGAAAACAGTGCTGTTCTACCTGAGAACCTCATTTTTCCTCGTAGCAACGATCAAAAGCTAACAATAGAGGCACCTCGATTTCCCCTTAAAGCCCCACCGCTCAACGATTCTTTTGATCATGTCTTTCAAGGAGAAGTCCAAATCGCATGGAACGAAGACAACATCACATTTTTTCAAAAATCAGACGAATTGATCTTTCCGTATCACGAAATCGATGGCCTTTCCGTTCAAATTACAGGTAATGCTTCCATAACAGGGGATTTAACCCATTCAGCAGGCAAACAAATTTTTTTGAAAATCATTGGCAATCTGAATTTTAAGTTACCATCTAAAAGCACAGAATTTTCTGAGCCGCCTCCCCATCTATTCCTCCATGTTACTGAAAAAGTTAGCGTACAAACATCGTCTTCCGCACATCCCACCATCCAAATCAGTGGATATCTTTGGATCGAAAATGGATGCCTGGACATACATGCCTCGATCCAGTCCATTTACTGGACAGGCAGTCTTGCTTGCCATCTGACTTCCGCACGATTTAGCCATCCTTTTTACCTCCTCCATGCCCAATACCCTCATGAGCCCCCTGCTTCATTTGACCGAGTGTTTTTACAGTTCAATGGCGTACAATCAGTAGATTTATAGAGAGGATTGACTTTCCTCACGATTACCTGATAGATTTCTTTATTCATTTTGCGGTAATCAACAAATCATTCATCCTATTTTACACTCCTAAACAAAAATGCCTACTACCTCCGAAGTAATCATCAAAAAAGCAACAGAAAACGATATCTCCTTGGTTTTATCGTTCATCAAAGCATTAGCCGAATATGAACAACTCTCTCATGAGGTCGTTGCAACACAAGAGACACTGCATAACTCACTCTTTGGAAAAAATGCGGTGGCCGAAGCCATCTTTGCTTATTATCAAGAACAACCAGCAGGTTTTGCGGTATTCTTTCATAATTTTTCAACTTTTCTCGGCCGACCAGGAATTTACCTCGAAGACATTTATGTCTATCCTGAATTCCGGAACAAAAAAATAGGCCGCACATTGCTCGCTTATATGGCCAGGCGGGCCAAAAAACGGAAGTGTGGTCGTTTAGAATGGACTGCTTTGAACTGGAATCAATCGGCTATTCAATTTTATAAAAATTTAGGAGCTACCCCAATGCAAGAATGGACAACTTTTCGGCTAACAGGAGAGGACTTGGAACAGCTTGCCCACAATCAAAAGTCACCATGAGTTTCGCTATACTTGACTTTCCGGTAACAAACAGTTATTCCAAAACATCTCATATGGTACTCATACATAATTGATATCCTTCTTTAAATTACAAAAACCAACTATTGAAATCAATTATACTGAACTATGCAGATTCCATTAATTATTGAAAATCTTATTTTCAGCCCACTCATTTTCAGCCTCTTTCTTTTCATTATTCTTTTTTGGCCTGCCCGATCAAAAAAGAAAAGAAGAAGAAATTACAAAATCCCTTGGATTGTTGCGATATGGATTATTCTATTTATTTTAAGCAGTAGAGGTTTTTTTCAACTCTTTTCATGGCCTCTGAAGGAAATGACTCCAGTCAGCAACAAACAAAAAGCCGATGTTATTGTAGTAGCAACAGCAGGAGTTCATGCTTCTGGGGCACCATCACCCGGTTCAACCATCAGGGCTCACACTGCTGCACAATTATACCTGGAAGGATGGGCACCTTTGATCTTAGTGACAGGAGGTGTCACCCATCCCTATGACCCTCATGTTCATGCCAAAGGCATGCATATCATTTTACGAGGTATGGGAGTGCCTGATAACAATATCTTGATCGAAAATAAGTCGATCGATACCTATATGAATAGCACCATGAGTACAGAAATTCTGAAAGCACGCAATTTGAAAAAAGTGTTACTGGTCACTCACGACTACCACTTGTTGCGACTTTCTCTGGTTTTCCAACAAACAGGCCTTGAAATCTTTCCCTATGCTGCCAACATATCTCCTAAAAAAACTCCTTCGTGGTGGCAATATTTTGATTGGGAAAATTTCAATAGGCTACAAACCTATGCACATGAATACATTGGTTTGCTGGCCTACAAAATGCGGGGGTGGATTTAGGCGATTCCCGACAAATAACAGACCCTAAAGGATGAGCATACAATCCCCATAGCTATAATAGCGGTATTGCTGCTCAATGGCCACTTGATACGCATGCATGAGTTTTTCTCGGCCATAAAATGCTGCAACCAGCAGTATCAGCGTTGAATAAGGGAGATGAAAATTGGTAAGAAGCCCTCGTACCCATCGAAACTGATAAGGAGGATAAATATAAATATTTGTCCAACCTGATGGAGATGTCGACCTATCGGCTCTTGCTAAAGTTTCTAGAACACGCACACAAGTCGTGCCTACCGCAATCAACTGTCTCTTGTCATCTAATACTTGATGTAACAAGTCCATATTGGAAGGAGATATTTTATAATATTCGGAATGGATTTGATGGTGGCGGATATCATTACAATGGATGGGAGCAAACGTCCCAATGCCTACATGAAGGGTCACTTCAATAATAGGGATTCCCCTTTTTTGCAACTGTTCCAAAATATTGACAGTAAAATGCAATCCTGCCGTTGGAGCAGCAACAGCTCCTGCTTGTTGAGCATAGCAGGTTTGGTATCGTTCCCGATCCTGACCATGGTCCACTTCAGAGGCGGCAGAGCGGTCAATATAGGGAGGAATCGGTGCTAACGCAAATTGTTCTAACTTGCCCATTAATGTCTCATGATTTTCAAACTCTAAAAGCCAATTACCATCCTTCAGACGCTCCAGGGCAACCGCCCGAATAGAATCATTGCAAAAAGATAAGACCTCTCCTGCCTTGATGCGCTTTGCACGCTTAACACGGGCCTCCCACTGACCAGATTTTTTTTCCTGCAGCAGCAATGCTTCAATTTTTCCTCCGGTTTGTCGAACACCTAATAAACGAGAAGGCAATACTTTTGTATTATTAATAACCAGGGCCGCATTGTCTGGCAAGCAATCTACAATTTCATAAAAAGAATGATGTTCGATGCCTGTCGTTTGCTGAGACAAAAGCATCATGCGGGAATGATCACGCTTTGTAGAGGGGTTTTGTGCAACTAAACAGGAAGGGAGTTCAAAAAAATAAGAATCGAGGTTCCAATCAGGAGGAAGAGGAGAATCAGCCAAAGACATGAAGGTGTTTATGCATTGCAAAATTCTTAAATTCTATCAAAACCAGCCATTTGTTTGATACGGTCTTCCGGGCTAATAATATCCAGGATACGCACACCAAATTTTTCGTTTACCACCACCACTTCTCCTCTGGCAATCAAACGTCCACTGACAAACATATCCAAATCTTCTCCGACTAATCGATGCAGCTCAATCACAGAGCCCTGGCCAAGAGACAGTAAATCTCCGATTAACATCTTGGCTCTCCCTACTTCAAAAGTAAGGGTCAATTTCATATCCAGCAGAAAGTCAACGTTAACGCCTTCTTCTTCCACAATCAATGGCATCGCGTCAACTCCAGCTTCGGCCGAGCCAACAGAACTCATCAACATGTCAATATCCTCTTGACCCGCAGCATCACCAGTCAACGGACTTTCTGTCTGAATTTCGGTCAACAAATCATTGATATCAACATCTTCATTGCCTTGACTTAAAGAGGGATCGTTTTGGATTTCCGATAAGAGCGACTCCATGTCATCTCCATCTCCTCCATCCCCACCTCCATCAAAGAGGGCATCAA
>JADGAT010000025.1:0-18020 GCA_015231885.1 SAR324 cluster bacterium | reverse complement strand
TGCTCGATTGATCGATCTCTCCTCCATCCCCACCTCCATCAAAGAGGGCATCAATGCTCGATTGATCGATCTCTCCTCCATCCCCACCTCCATCAAAGAGGGCATCAATGCTCGATTGATCGATCTCTCCTTCACTTTCAGAGTCAGCACTTGGTTCTTCTGCGGCACCACTCAACAGAGCATCAATATCATCTTGGCTCATTTCGTCTGCCATGGCTTCCCTTTCTTTTTTACCGAGATCGTAAATAAGCAGATATTCCTAAATGTCAGGATACCAAAACTTTTTACTTAAGCAATGTTAATTTCCTTCATAGGCCGCTGCTGTTCATACCACTTGGTAAGATTTTCCTGGAAATCATCTGATATGCGGCAATAAAGAATATCCAACGCCTGCTCTTGCTTCACACAAATCAGACCAAGCTTCACCATTTCTAAAAGAGCCATGAATGTGATAATGAACATGGCACGAGAATAATCTTTTTCAGGAAAGAAATCTTCAAACTGATACTTGGCTTTCAAATGCAGCATTTGAATGATATCTTCAATGCGATCCTCAATTCTATATTTCTCTACCGCAATCACATGCGTAACAATTTTGGGGCGTTCCATCACTCGACGAAACGCATCCATCAGTAAATATAAAGAAACTTCTTCAAATACCTGCTCTGGCGGCTCATTTTCTACTTCATTAAAATTCTCATTCTCTCCACGAATGAAAACATCCCGGCCCAGCAAATCCCGACAACCTAGTGTAAACGCAGCCTGCTTGTACCTTTGATATTCAATAAGCTGTCTTCTCAATCGCTCCTCAGGATCCTCTTCCTCTCCTTCTTCCTCAACAGGAGGTTTTGGCAATAGATGTTTTGATTTGATCCAAATCAAGGTAGCCGCAATTTCCAGAAACTCACCTGCAAAGTCTAAATTAACAGCCTCCATCATATCCAAGTATGCTAAATAACCACTTGTTAAATCAGCCAGCTGGACTTTATAGATATTCAGCTCTTTTTTTCGAATCAAATGCAATAATAGATCCAGAGGACCTTCAAAGATGGGGATTTTTATTTCGAGGGGGTTATTCAGGTTGGGAAATACAGAGAAATCCTGCTCTTGGCTGATAATTTCCATAGGTTCCGTCCTTTGAAATGGTTAAATGCTCTTTTCCGTGAGCATCTCGAATTCTAATCAAGCTATCTACTTTTCTGTAGGAATGTCTTGTTGTATGTCATCAAGTATCTCGCGAAATGAATCTGCATGTTTATTTGCTTTTTTATAACGGTCATTAGCTCGAGCAGTGACTCCGATCAAATCCTTCTGCGTCCGAATAATGGTAGGACGAATAAATAGCATCAAATTGGTTTTATCAACTCTTTCGCTACTATTTCCAAACAACCATCCAAGTAGCGGTAAATCGCCCAATCCTGGAATTTTTGATTCGGTCTGATTGATTTGTTCATTGAGCAGCCCGCCCAGTGCCACAATCGAATCATTTCCCGTAACAACGGTTGTTTTCAATTCCCGTTTAAACGTGGTGACCGCATTAGAGTTTCCAACAGGCGTTGGGGCAACATCACTGGACGTGAGTTGAATTTCCAGGCGGATGCTGTCATTCCCACTGATTTGAGGACGAATCGTTGCGATAACACCAACGTCGCGAAATTCAATTTGATCGGTAGTACGTCCATTAGAATCCACTACGGAATTCGTTGCCACGGGAATGACCCTGGAAACATTGAGAGTGGCCTCCTCATTATTCATCATCAATAACTGAGGATCTGCCAATATATTGATATCTGAATCATTTTCAACGGCCTTGATGAAAGTTCCAAAACTCAAAAAAGTTTGCCCTTCAAACTGCAATGATCCACCACCAACGATACCCAGTGAATGGGAACCAGCTTTTTGCACAGCACTTTCCACCGTCAGCGGCGCCCCTGAAGGAAATCCTCCGCTAATCAGCGCATCGCCTTTCTGACTCGGCCCCGCAACACTCCAATCCACTCCAAAATCCAAGCTTCTGCTCAGACTCGTTTCCATGATCAGAGCTTCAATAAAAACTTGTACTCTGGGTACATCCAGCTGCACAATAATGCGATCCAATGTTTGAAAAAAATCACGAGGCCCAAACACCAGCAACGCATTAGTGGATTCATCAGCACTAATAGAAACTTTCAGTTCATTGTCTGTTGCTGTCGGCTCTGCTTCCTTCACTACTTTTGTTTCTACTTTTTTTACTTCGCCTGCACCTTTTTTTAACTCATCACTGGAAGTTTCACTTTTGGCAACTTCTATAATGTTGCTTGTGACTTCTTTCAACAAGGTAGCAATATCTTTTGCAACCGCATGCTGCAGCTGATAGAGCTTGAACTTGCTGCCATCATTCCTTTCACCAGGAACATCCAGTTGCTTGATCAAGCCCAAAATTCGTCCTTGCTGTGTTTGATTGCCATACAAAATAATGGCATTGAGGCGTTTTTCAGAGATAATCAAAACATCCTGTGGCGATAAGTTCTGATCTTTCCCTGTAACAGCAGGCTTAGTAAAGATCGAGTTGAGCAGATTAGCTACCCGTTCTGCAGCAGCATATTCCAGCGTATGAATCGTGAACGTGGCATCCCCTTCGCTCACATCCAGTTGGTCTACCAAGCTAATAATACGCTGCCCTGTGAAAGCATCCGCAATAATAATCAAAGCATTCAGACGAGACTCCGGAATAATCTTGACACGACTTTTTGTTGCTGTGCTGCCTTGCCCTTTTCCTGCTACAATTTGATCTGAAAATATATTGGACAACAACGGTGCCAAGACTTTGGCTGAAGCAAACTTGAGAGGATGCAGCAGCAACTGAACATCTCCCCGCTCTACATCAAGCTGCTTTACCAATGCAAGGATTTCCTGGGTGGTGTCTGGAGCAGCAATAATGATCAGAGCATTGAGAGGTTCAAACGAAATAATTTTGACCGGAACTTGGGAAGATACAGTACCTCCTTTTCCCTTTTTACCTTTGATGACGGGAATTTTTTTTTGAGTAAAGACTTGAGAGAGGATCGGTGCAATACTGCTTGCTGAGGCATAGAGTAAATCGTGGATGGTTAAAACAGCTCCATTTTCTTCGGGCACATCCACCAGGCTTAGCAGTCCCTTCACTTCTTCTGTTGCAGCTTTATTAGCCAGGATGATGAGTGCATTTTGTCGGGGTTCAAGCAAAAACTTTACTGGTTCCCGGCGTCCACTGTGCAAGATATTGGAATACAGGGCAGACACCATCTTGTGAGTTTCCTGAACATCCGTATGTTTCATTGGATAAAATGTGACAATTTGACGCAATTCATCAGGATCATCAACATCCAACACATCAATGATTTCTGAAATTCGGTCAATATTGTACTGTGCGTCAATAATGATCAAGAGCTGCAGCGTGTCATAGGTCAACAAAGTTCCACGCTTTGAAAAAACGGGCGTAATCGCTGCTTTCAGTTTACCCAAATCCGCATATTTCACTTGACGTAAATGCATGACAAAATCTGTAGGAAAAGCCTTATCAGTTTGTCCATTTTGCTGAATGGGGATTTTTTCAAATCGGGCTTCGCTGCTAGAGACTAGTTCCACAACGTTGCTGTCGTCCCGACGTATCATGGTCAGACCTTGTGAAGAGATCAGCTTCTCAAAAATGATAAAAATATCCTGTTTTTTTACCTTAAAATTAGGCGGAGACGTGATCGCTAGTTCCCCACGCAGCAACTGTTTTTTATAGACAAACATCGTGTTTGTCTCACGGGAAATAATATCAATAAACTGCTCAAGGGTAATTTTTGGTGGCAAATTGATTGAATTTTCGTTTTCAGATTGTGCAAACGCACTTCCAGAAAAAGACAATGCCAGTGCTACAATCATCCATACAACAATGGTCTGTCGCCAATATACTTTCATTCAAATTCCTGATTAAAATAAATACGTCTGCTTATGATTTTTTAACAAGTAACACCGTGTTCCTGCTGATTGAGCAGCCACTCTGCAAATTTTAAATCCTGAGGAGTAGTAATTTTTAGATTTTCGACAACCCCATCGACTGTCTCAACTGAATGGCCAAAAAGCTCGACAACAGAGGCATCATCCGTTGTTTGCCATCTTTCTTTTTTGCAACACCGATACGCCTCTATTAACAATTGAGCATCAAATCCCTGGGGCGTCTGAGTTGCAAACAACTGGGAGCGGTTCAAAACTTTGGTGTGTTGTGGTGTGATTTTCCGAATGGTATCGACCAATGGAACGACAGGTATTGCAGCACCACTAAGTGCACATTGTTTTAAAATTCTTTCTATCACGATAGAAGGACAAAGAGGACGAGCACCATCATGAACTAGTATCCAGCGAGGCATCACTTCGCTTTGTTGAATCAACTCAAGCGCATTCCATACAGAATCTTGTCGTTCAGCACCTCCGGTGACTACTGTGATTTTTTCTTCTGATGCCAGCAAGGAGGTCAACATTTCTTGATCATTGCCTGCAACCACCAAAAAAATATGATCAATCTGCGGATGCTGCAAGAAAAGGTTGAGTGTGTGCTGCAAAATAGTCCGCGAGCCCAACGGCAAAAACAATTTGTTTTTCTCTGCAGCCATGCGTTTGCCACGACCAGCCGCTGGAATAATAACCGTTGCCTTTTCTGGCATAATGACTCTCTACAGATCTTCCTTGAACCAACAAAGCCTATTATTTATCAGATTTTTCAGATAAACACAAAAAAAAGTAAAGTATATTCGAGATTTAGGTTTATCAAGAACTTTACCAAGAGACAAAATATAATTTTAAACAAAAGATTTGATAAAGAGACAGATTTTCATTTACAATTATTTCAAATAACATGGGTATGTGAACTGAAAAAATCATTCACTTATCAGACAAGAAACCCTATCACATCCAATATTTCCATCGAATAACATGTCATTTTCATTTTTTTCTCAATCCCCCAGTTTGTATTCTCCAGAAACTTCTGCTTTTACTCAGGAGTTTCAAAAACATTTCCCTACTTTTTCTGGAGATCAATTTCATCATTCTCTAGCCGTTTTAGGGCTAATGACTTCAATCGCCCTGATTGATCATGAAATTGTGGCCACAGAAGAAAAATTTTACAGGAGGTGTATCGTCAAGAAATTAGGTGTCACCTCAGAAGAAGCCCAATGTTTTATCGATACCCTCATTGATCAAAAAATACACATCACCATCGCTGATCGACAATTTTTTCAAGAATACCTGGAAAAACACTGTGAGCGAGCAAAAAAAAATGAACATTTACGGCTTCTCTTTGAAATGGCTGCTGCGGATCGCACCATTTCCATTAACAGTTGTGTCATGCTTTCCCGCATTGCCAAAGCTTTGGGATTAACCACTTCAGAATATGATGTTGCCCGTCTACCCTACATCCATGTTATCGAATCAAAAGAAGCAGGCCTCATTGACGAACGGAGTTTCGAACGCATCGAGTATCCCCATCCTGCAACCGTCGAGTACCGAAATACAAACAAGCCCATCATTTTTGAAGACATTTCCATGTCCGGATTTGGCTTTTTTTGTAAATTCCGTTTCCTGGTGCACACCCCAGTCACGCTCATCTTGAAAAACCATTTCCGTTTTTTGGCACATATCCTTCGAGCAGAGAAATACATGAGTCAATGGGCGCTCTCTGCAGAATTCGACTTGGATTATACAAATTTTCGACATTTAAAATACCTCATTGACATTGATACCTATCAACTGGATCAGTTAATGGATGCAGAACAGCTCAACCTGCTAGCGCTGATACCTTTTCATCTCCTTGCGTATCTGAAGGAAATTCCACGATTTTCACGGCTTGTTCCTCACGCACTTTCCCATTTTTTAGACATTCATGCAGGAAGCCCCCCCCCATTATCCTATCCTTTATTCATCAGCGCATTGAGCAATCAAGAACTCACCAAGGAAATAACACATGGAACATTACATAAAGATTTACAAATTTTAAAACAAGGGACCTCCTTGCTGGAGCAGCAACTCCCCGACACAATTGCCCTCACTGTCAAAGCAGAATTGTATCAATGGCTGCACTCTCTGGTCACAAAACGTCGATACTTCTGGCGAGTCGTCTCTCTCAATTCAGAAGAAAAGCATCTCCTGGAAGAAGTAGCACAATGTTTAAATTTTGAGCCTTCATCCACTACCAATGTATCCTCATGAAGAACCCAATTACCCATAAAAGGCCACAAACACTTGTTCTGATCATCATCTTTTGGTGTTCCTCACTTCTTCCAGTAGCAGCACAAACTCGACAAGCAGGAGGGACATTGATCTATCGGGCAAGGGACGAAATCCAAACCCTGGATCCTCCTCTCATTGAAGATAGTGCCACTTACAACATTGCAGGAAATATTTTTGAAGGGTTGGTTCGATATCAAGGGGAGTCTGCAACGATTGAACCCGCTTTAGCGAGATCCTGGAAGGTTTCTAAAGATGGCCTGCACTGGATATTCTTCCTGCGAAAAGGAGTGTATTTTCATGACAACACCATGCTGGATGCTGAAGCTGTTTTGTTTTCTCTGCTTCGCCAAAAAGACCCCCAGCATCCCTTCTATAATCCTGATTTTTTATACAAAGATGTACTATTTGCCCAAGTTAAATCAATCCGTGCCATTGATTTGTATACTATAGAATTTGAACTAATTCGCCCATACAGCCCCTTCCTGCATGTTCTCACCATGCCTCCCGCTGCCATTATCTCTCCAACTGCTGTTAAAAATGATGCTAAAAATTTTGGCCGCCAGCCTGTGGGCACTGGACCATTTCGAGTTGCCGAATGGACAGAACTAGATTTTGCTTTGGAACCGTTTGAACGGTACTGGGGAAATAAGCCAAAACTCGACCGCATCGTCATTCAACCGGCAAAATACTTAAAAAATATGCTGCTTGCCATGCGCCAAGATAATCTTCACTTGGCGTCTAATGTGACTCAACAAGAATTATTATGGATCCAAGGAGACTCTGAAATCCAACTCAAACAAAATACGGCAAACCAAGCCAGTTTCCTTGCTTTCAACATGGAACGCAAAATATTTCAGGATAAACGCGTCCGCCAGGCGTTTCAGTACGTCTTGAACAAAAAAAAACTGGTCCGCTGGTTATGGCAGGGCAATGCCGTTCCAGCCAGTTCCCCAATTCCACCCAACAATTGGAGTTTCAAAAAAATCAATGAACCTGTACAACAGTTTGAAAAAGCCAGACAATTGCTTACCGAAGCAGGATACGCCGATGGTTTCTCTGTAAAGCTCCTAGCTCCTGTACGCCGTGATCCCGCATGGCCTCGTTTGTTCAAAGCCGTTATCATTGCCAGCCGAGCCGTTGGTATTCAAATCAACCTCCATAGTGTACCATTTCGAGACTATTTAACAGCGATTCAAAACCAGGATTATGATATCGTTTTGTTAGGGTGGGCCACCGATCATGCCGATCCTGATGGATTCATCACTCCCTTGTTACATTCAAAAAATGCATCTCCAGGTAATCTCTCCAACCTGTCCTATTATCGAAGCAAGACCCTGGATCGTTTGATTGAGCAAGCACAACAAATAGAAAGTGAGACAAAACGGAGAAAAATCTATCACCAGATCCAGGACCACCTCTACCTAGACCCTCCGTGGATTCCCTTGATCATCCCCAATACTTCCTACCTGCACCATCGCCGTGTTCATGACGTTCAGGTCTCTGTGACAGGAAGAGTTTTGTTAGAAAATCTTTGGATGGAAAAAGAATGATACGCCTTTCTATTGGTTTTAAAATCATTGGTTTGAACATTTTTATCGCACTGGCAGTTGCATTTATTGTCACCCTGGTCAGTATTCGGCAGATCACTCAGCAAATAAATGAACGCTTGCTGCAAACCGGAGAAAATCTGGTACAAAACATTCAAGAGCGCATTCGCAATGATGTGGAACAAACTCAACGATTTGCAGAGTTATTATCCGATAATCAGGAACTTCACCAATTCCTTAAAAAACGGGACACTAATGGCTTACAAGAATGGCTGAACAACCAATCCGAAATTGAAATCTACGCACTGTTGGAAGTCTTTGATTCGCAATCCCAACGCCTGGTCACCAACCGCTGGCTCAATAAAAAACCAGAAGAAATCGAACCTTACCTGACCGAACCTGAAGACAGCAGTCTTGCCAAAGCCCAGGATTATTTAATTACAGTGGAATTGAAAGCACTTCCGGCAGGAATGATTCTAAAAACTACAGTTCCTATTGTCGACTGGGAGACTATTGATATTTTGGGCTTGCTTGTTGTGAGCTTTCCTATGAATCAAAACTGGATTGATCGTGTCCGCGGACGCTCTAGCCAGGATCTGACTATTGCGACAAAGACAAGCCCTCACATTGCGACGACTATTGTTACCCCAAAAGGAAAAAGAATGGAAAAGCTGCCCGAACGCATTAAAGGACTGCTCACCCATAACACCACACCAGCACCCATCAAACAACTTACACTGTTCAACCAATCTTACACCGTATTGTTTTCACCCATTTATGATCTGCGCTCCATTCCACAAGGACATCTGATTATTTGGCTGAAGCGGGATTTGATTGAGGCAACCACTCAGCAAATTTTGTCCGTCTTGCTTTTTGTAGCAATTGCTTCTGTGATTGGGTGCGTCATTTTTGGAGCATATCTCTCTCAAAACCTCACTCGTCCTTTGAGGAATTTAGTACACACCGTCAAATTGATTGCCTCTGGCAACTTAAAACAAAAAATCAAAATCACCTCCGATGACGAAATTGGCGATTTGGCAGCAGCCGTGAGCTCCATGCAGAATGATTTGCAAATCGGGCATGCCCTGGTACACCAAATGTTAAAAACGTTCCAGCTGTTTGTTCCCTCCCAGTTTCTCAAATACATCGCACATGATGGTATTGAAAATGTCCAGTTGGGCAATGCGCAACAGGAAATGGCCTCTGTTTTGTTTCTTGACATCCGTGCCTTCACGTCACGGACCGAAAAAATGACTCCTCAGAAAGTCTTAGATTTTTTAAACCATTTATTTCACAGCATCAGTGCCCCCATTGAGCAACAGGGATTCATTGATAAATTCATTGGCGATGCCATCATGGCCATTTTTGAAGAAGAAATGGATTCAGAAAATCGATGCCAGGGAGCCGTACCTTCTCTCAATGCAGCATTAGGGATCTTAGAAGCATTGCATCAATTCAACGAAAGTCAGGACATCCCTGTTCAAGTGGGAATAGGGATCAACACCGGTGCCATTATCTTTGGTACGATGGGGTCTGCTTCACGGATGGATTCTACGGTACTTGGTAATACCGTCAATGTGGCATCCAGGGTGGAAAGTTTGACCAAACAATATGGGGTCCATTTACTCGTCACAGATTCCACCCAACAAGCACTTCCTGTCAACCATTCCTTCTTGATGCGTGAAGTGGATCTTGTGCGTGTCATGGGGAAAAAAGAAGCCGTTACGGTTTATGAGGTGTTCAATCAGGATATTGGAGGATTGAAGGAAAAAAAGCTGAAAATACAGAGCGAGTATCATCATGCCCTGCAATTGTACCACGCCCGACAATGGGAAGACTCTCTTGCCTGCCTGCGCTCCTGTCAGGAAACATTGCCTGAAGACCAAGTCATTCAAATTTACATTGAACGCTGCCAAACCTACCTCACCTCACCTCCCGCTGATGATTGGGATGGGGTTTATACCATGCAGACGAAATAAAATATCCAAATTGCAAGGTCGATACTTTAAAAAGTAAGAGCATAATCCAGCTCTGCCCAAAAAGGTCTCACGTCCGTATTGCCTGGTACATCATTGATATCAACGGCGTTGGATAAGCGTAACACCAGGTTAACCGGATAGCGATAGCCAAGATGGGTGAGCAGCTTGAACTCAATCCCCGCGCTCCTCCTGGTTTGTAACCCCAGTGCATCCCTCAGATAAAAGATCTCGTCTGA
Source organism: SAR324 cluster bacterium (assembly GCA_015231885.1). Classification (GTDB taxonomy): domain Bacteria; phylum SAR324; class SAR324; order SAR324; family NAC60-12. Next base: position 8,027 of record JADGAT010000025.1, on the reverse strand, counting down.
AACAGTGACGTTGATATTCTGGTAATCCCCGGAAAAGATGCCATAGTCATAAAACAGGCTGGTATGAAACTGGCGATAATAGAAAGGAAGCGTCCCCATTCCTCGAAAAATATGGAACAGCGGCATGTGCCATTCCAGGGTATAAGCAGTATACCATTCTGCTGTTTCTGTATAGGTTCGGTAGCCGCGCAGCGGAATATGATAGCCTGTGACAAAAAATGCCTGTGATTCATTTTGCCCTAACGAGGTGCCTGCGCTGAGGTTAAACTGCAATACGTGGTGTTTCATCCAAAGGGCTTGAAATTTCGTATAATTCAAGGAAAGCAGCGTATGCTCATTGGAAAGTTGTGTTTTCTGAGCATGCAATTGTTCAAGAAATGTTTCTTGCTGTGCGGCAGTCAATCCTTCTGAATCTCCTTTTATGGCTTCCAGCGTATCATCAAAGTCATCGACATCAATTACTTCGATTTTTGGATTAGTGCCGCTATTTTCAGGGAAATAAGTCAAATCCACGGCAAACGAATACCCCTTTGCCTCGCTGATTGAAAGAGGATAGTGCGAAAAACTGGAGTATGCGGCAAAGAGACTGATCCCTTGGCGCTTTCCAACAAAAGAACGAGAATTGAAGTAACGGCGGGTGGTATCAAAAAGAGGTTCCATCTCGCTGACAGACACTTTGGTATTTTCCGCAATTTCCCCCATGAGCTGATCATTGACCTTATCCACAAAATCATCATCATCAAAAGGCTCTTGATAGTGATAAAGCCATCCTCCGCCAATTTCTAATGCACCTTCAATTTTCCAGGAAAGGGTTGCTGACATATCATGCACCGTTTCCCAAAGACGAGGAACTCCTAATCCAAAAGGGTAGCGCCGAGGCAGCAAAGTGGAATTAAAAGAGAAAGTGGGTTTCCACTGATCATTGGTATAGGAAAACTGATGATACAGTTTTTCCTTCCCTTTTGTCAGTGTCGCAAAATAAGTATGGTTGGCTAAAGGATCTTCGCCTGCAGTAATCGCACCCCAGGCATATCCATCAGGCTCTTCTTCTCCATACATAAACCAAAATTGAGAAGCCAGATTTTTCCGATCGTTATAAGGTTCTGAAGAGAATTCAATAACAGGCACCTTCGATTGCTCAAGCTCCTGCGCCAATTCTCGATTGAAAAACCATGTCGAACGAATACGAGGAAGGGGGTCTGAACGAACCTGTTTTCCATCCCAGGGCATGTAAGCCAATTCAAACCCTGGAGAGACATAGTTTTGAAAATACAGCCGCTGGGATTGTTGTGCTAACACGGGCAAGAAGGCTCCTCCCAACACATGAGTGACCGGCTTCAGCACCTTCGTTGTCAAATCAAAGCGGTACAGATTGCTCACTCCCGAATGATCTGAACTGAAAACAATAGATTGGTCATCAGGCCCCCAGATGGGAGCAGATTGCAAATGCCCCTCTGTGATCCTCAATATTTCTTTTTGTGATGACACCTCCAAAATTGGCAGAGAAGTACCGCCTTTTCTATCTGTTAGAGAATAAACAACCTGGTTTCCCTGGCCATTCCAGCGAGGCATGGCAATACGGGAATATTGAAAATGAGTCAGCAGCTTTCCTCGTTCCGCCTTAAATGGTAAAGACTCGTTCTCGGTGGCAGTTAAGTGATAAAGCACCAAATTCTGATGCCCTTTGCCGTTTTCCACAGCAACCATCTGCCTGCCATCAGGAGAAAGATCCATATTTCCCACACGGGCACCATGAGTCAATTGATGCACCTGTTTCTTTTCAAAATCATAGACAAACAAGTCCCGGTACGAATAAATTCCTCGGGGCGCGGTTGCTGTAAAAAACAAGTAGTTCTGATTCGGATGCCAGACCAGAGAATTGGCATCCTGCTCCAGTAATGTTTCAAATTTCCCCGTTTCCTTGTGCCACAGCCGTATCCGCTTACCATAATCGCCGCTGCCTTCCGCAAAAGCCACCCTTGTTTCATCGGGAGAAAGAGCAAATCCTTTTTGTTGGTATCCTTCTGAATAAAGAGATTGAGGGGAGGTGAGCGGTTGGGTGCGTAAAATACTGATCCGTTTCTGCTGCTCCTGCTTCTGATGCTCAAAAAAGCGATCATACAACCCTGACAGAGAAGTACCATCACTGTGCTGAATGGTATAAACTCCTGTATAGGGAAGCCAGGTCGCAATATTATGATTGATCCCTCGAATGGCACTTCTGGGCGCCCCATCCACCAAATAATCTACAAAATACCCACCATACAAATAACGTGAGTGCTCTCCAGGAATGCCTGGTTTGTGAAAATCAATCTGGTCGATCTGCAGCAGCTGGTCTTCCAGAGCATGCATTCGTAACACCATCTCGGAGCGTGTGCTGCGCCCTCGCCCGGAATTAGTAAGCTCGGTTTCCAAATAAACAGCCAACCCTTCCCACAACCACAATGGCGCAAAATTATTGGGACTGTTCAAAAACAAAAACAAACTGCTGACCAATGGATTGGGAGCATATCCCGGGCGGCCAAAAATAGTGCGGACCAACTTGGAATAACCTTCCACTGTATCCAAATGAAGCACATGAAAATATTCGTGCAAAATCAAGGCACGCAGCCAATCCTGACTTTCGTATTCGGCAACCACTCCCGAAATATCAGGAGCATTCGGGAAAATATTCAGAGTCGGATAAGGGAAATTGGAAGCGTATCCATCTTGCTGATCCTTCGTGTCATGGACAATCACATGTACTTTTTCCTCTGGTTGCCAATCCATGATAGGGGACAAAAGAGCATGGGATTCTTCCGCATATCCTGCAGATAATCTGGCAAGCTCCTCCAACCCCTCAGGATAATGCACCAAAAAATGATCTGTTTCCAAGGTGTGCCATTGCAGAAGAGTCAACTTACTTGGTATTTCTTCGGACTGTCCCACTTTTTCTTTTGCGTATCCTAAACCATGAATGCCTACCAACAGAAACACTACACACAAAATACTTTTTATCCCTTTTATTCTCTGCATCTGATAACTCTGCGAATGATTTATTTACAAAAATTATAAACTATTTCTTTTAATCTGGCTCTATTACTAAAAATAGGAAAGTATATGTAGCGTACTACAAACCAAATTTTGGTTAAAAACACAAATTATTGTGAAAAATCAATAGATTTAGAATTAAGGAAAATATGCTGCTCCGATTATTTCTTGCTTTTACCATCATTCCCATTATTGAAATTTACCTGCTGATCAACATTGGTTCTCGGATTGGGGTAGTCACTACCATCCTGATTGTCATTGGAACCGGATTTTTAGGTGCATACCTCGCACGAATGCAGGGTTTGCAAACCATGTTCAAAGTACGTGAAAATTTGAATCAGGGAGTCATGCCTGCCGAAGAACTGCTGGATGCATTACTCATCGTAATCGCTGGAATTGTGCTGCTCACCCCAGGATTTTTAACCGATCTTGCCGGATTTTTGCTGCTCATCCCGAGTTCGAGGATGAAAATCAAACGTTGGCTGCGAAACCAATTTGAAAATGCGTACGTGGATGGAAAAATCATTCATCACGATCATTCCCCATGAATCGCTAAAACATCAATCATCATACTGTCACATCGGGCAATCCTCTGCCCGTTTCCACACCATGGACCTTTTGATTGGGAAAGTACTCTTTCCAACGCTCACTGACCCGTTTGGAAGTATCTTCATCCACAATCACCTCCTTGGGATAACCCGGCTTCATCCTGCAATCCAGTACAACCGGGGCAGTGAAGGAAATATGGTTCCTCACCACCTGAGTTTGAGCCGCATACGTATCTCCTGCCGGCTCAAAACGTGTGAACGTACTCCAAAGAAACGCAATATCTCTTCCGGTGACCCGGGTGTCATCCACTAAAAAGACCAGGGGCCAATCCTGAATTTCAGAAGAATTTGCCAATTGCCGAGCATACTGAGGATTGCTTGCATAGTCAGGTCCACTGATGGCCAAACAGCCTCCGCAGTAAACTGCAACACGGTTTGCTTCTGCAGGAAGGGATCCCTGGAACTGGCGAGGCAATCGGCGAACAGGCTCCCCAATTCCCAGCAAGATTCCTTTGCTGCCCTGATTGACCACGGGCCCTGTGTAATCCAAAGTATCCAGCGCCAAGTTTGAGATAATAAAAAAATCCGTTTCAAAGCGGGTTCTTTCCAGGATATGTTCGAGCACCTGCTTGAAGTTTGTCAAATCCATGGGCTGGTTCAGTACCAGCAAAAACTTGGTCAAGGCCAGCTGTCCGGCCGATTCACCTAAGATTCGGAAAACAGAAGTCATGGCTTCCCGAGGGTACCGTTCCTTCACCACAGCAGCCGACAGACTGTGATAACCGGTTTCTCCATAGCTCCACAACTTATCAATGGCAGGCATCACCAATTTGCTCAAAGGGGACATCAATTCCTGGATGTAATCTCCTAGAAAGAAATCCTCCTGACGCGGTTTTCCCACCACCGTTGCCGGATAAATGGCGTCTTTGCGATAAAACATGGCCTGAACCTGCAGGATCGGATAATCATGCTGAAGTGAATAGTAGCCATAATGATCACCAAATGGACCTTCAGGACGACGAATCTTTGGAGGAACCGTCCCGCAAATCGCAAAATCAGCTTCTGCAATCAAAGGATGCCCGCCCAACGGGTTTTTCACTCGTCGCAGTTTGCCACCTTGAAGCAGGGAGGCCAGCATCAATTCCGGCAAATCTTCCGGCAACGGAGCAATGGCCGACAAAATCAAAGCGGGAGGTCCACCAATAAAAAGCGTCAGCGGGAGCGGTTGATTTTTCTGTTCTGCCACATAGTAGTGAAAACCCGCGCCCTTTTGAATCTGCCAATGCGCCCCGGTCGTTTGATCATCATAGCGCTGAATCCGATACATCCCAAAGTTGTGATGCTTTGTTTCCGGATGTTCGGTATACACCAGGGGCAAGGTCACAAAAGGCCCTCCGTCTTCAATCCAGGTAGTCAGCATGGGCAAACGGCTCAACCGGGATGGTTGATCACAGCATTCAATCACCGGCCCCGTCTCTACGGTCTTCATCCCTACTTTCAGAGCATCCATCATCAATTTACGATGCTTCCATAACACTTCCAGGCGGGGAGGCATCAGCTCGTCAGCAAGCTGTACCAGTTCTTTGATAAATCCCTCCGGCCGCTTTCCAAACGCCAGTTCCACCCGACGCTGGGTGCCAAATAAGTTGGTCACACATGAAAAATCAGCCCCCTTCACATTGGTAAACAATAGAGCAGGACCGCCTGCTGCAATCACACGGCGGTGTATTTCGGCAATTTCCAGATAGGCATCCACCGGTGCATCCACCGTCACCAATTCTTTTTCTGCCTGCAATAATTCGATATAACTTCTTAGGTTATTTATCATTTTTACTATTTTTCATAATGGGACCACATTCGTAATACATGGACGACCCTTTGTTCTTCATCGACCGAATATACCAAACGGTGCTGAATGTTGATTCGACGGGAATAATATCCTTTCAAGTTGCCGACTAACTGTTCATAAGCAGGATAATTCTCAAATGGATTCTCTTGTAAAATTTTTAATAGTCGTTCTGCTTGAGACTTGAGTCCTGCCTGTTTAAGTTTCTTTGCATCTTTAACAGCACTTCGTGATAAAATGACAGACCAGCTCACCACTCCAGTTCCTCTAATGGAGTTCCTTCTTCCAGAGGCTCTTGAGTGGCTTCCTCAATACTTTGGACTAAACCGGGCACTTGATTCAAAAATGTGGTTTCTTCAATGGCTTTCCAGTCAGATTCTCCGATTACGATAAAACTTTCTCCGTTACGCCTTTTGACTTTCAGCACTTCGTGATTATCAATACAGCGATCTACTTCTGATTTGAGGTGCTGTCGAAAATAATTTGTGGTAGTTTCCAACATACTTGGTTCCTGCAAATAATTTAGGATTGATTTTTTTCAGCTAAACAGTACTGTTTTACTGTACTGTTGTCAATGAGAAAGCTTATGCGATTTTTCTTTCTAAACACCTGTTTTTTGTGCCTTTTCATTTGGATGAGCAGCCCCCTTCCAGTCCTTGGCAAAACCATAGAAGTTCTGGCAAGGAGTCTGCGTGTCCGGGTGGTCCCGGTTCATGGGATTCCAATCGGCAGTGTCAACAAAGGAGAGACATACCCCCTGTTGGAAAAAGAAGAAGGATGGCACCGCATCGAATTTTCTCCCCAAATGTATGGCTGGGTTTCGGGAAAATACGTCAAGGAGGTGGAAGTCAACGAAGCTGAGTATGACTGGATTCAGGGAAAATATGTCAATTTTCGCGAAGTTGCCGAGGCAAAAATCCCTCCCAAACCTCTCCCCCCCACAACAACCCAGGAAACGTTCCAGCAAAGAGAATCCCAGCGAACAGCAATACAGCAAAACAACACCTTCACCAATGGCATTGGCATGGAATTCATTCTTATCCCGGCAGGATCGTTTTGGATGGGAAGTGGTCAATATTTGGAAGATGCCGCTCCAGACGAAAGACCTCGACACCAGGTCACCATCAGCCAATCCTTTTACATTGGCAAATATGAAGTGACCCAGGGCCAATGGGCAGAAATCATGGACTTCCCTGCCCTCACCCTGGAAGAACAGAACCTGCCTGTCAAACAAGTCTCCTGGAATGATGTGCACGAATTCATTTACAACCTGAACCAGCTGGCTGGCAAATCCATCTACCGCCTGCCCACCGAAGCCGAATGGGAGTATGCCGCCCGAGCCGGCAGTGAATCGGTTTATTCCTTTGGGGAGGACGGTAATGACCTGGGAGACTATGCCTGGTATGATGACAATTCGGAAGGCCAACCTCATCCAGTTGGGCAAAAACGACCCAATGCCTGGGGTTTGTACGACATACATGGCAACGTGTGGGAATGGATTCAGGATTGGTACGACCCCCATTATTATCGAAAAAGTGCTGCTGTTGATCCCACTGGCCCGTCAACCGGCAGGGCTAAAATCATGCGAGGCGGCGGCTGGAATAACGGACCTTTCTTCTCGCGACTCCTCAAGCGTGTCCACGATTGGCCAGACTCCCGACACGATTTCCTCGGCTTTCGCCTGGTCATCAGCCGCCCTGCTTCTCCATAGCAGCATGTTTATTCCCAGATCTGCATGAAAACGATCGAAAGGAAGGTTGCACTCAGTGGATGGGTATTTCCCAATTTATCGTAAAGCTATTTTGATTGCCGCAGGAAAAACGTTCCGGTTCTGAAAAAGCCGCATCGATTCTGCTATTTGCGATCAATAAGGCCTTTTATCCACACGCCTGTCTGCTAATATAATCCTGAGAATCGCATTGATAAACCAAGTACGAATTGCTTCGTCTAATGTTGCGATGAAAGACTCGTCAATGGCTTCATACAATCAATCGATCATGGACACCTCTCTGTTTTCTTGAAGAATTGAACACGAATTCACCCTTTTGGATTCTGCTGCGGATGTTCTTCGGATTCCAATGATTTTGTTGAATCCTCATCCATTTCACACAGATTGGTAAAAAACCAATCCAACTCTTCGTCAATGAACATGTCTGATTGTGTACAATCATGAATAAAATCAAATCTTTTCATCATTTCCTCCTGAAATTTAAATTGGGAAGGTGTGTATTTTCCTTTTTACTATTTTGGAGTGGGAGAATTTGAATAAAGGGAATGGTCTTCAAAACAAGGATTTCCATGAGATGCTTGCATTTTAAGTAATATTGCATTATTTTAAATTATGCATCAATTTTCCACATTGTTAACTCACACCCAATGGTCATATGAAATCTTTACAAGTGAGGGATGTCCCCGATCACATTTATCAAAAATTGCTCAAGGAGTCTCAAAAAGAACACAGGAGTTTAGCACAACAAACCATCACAACGTTGGCAAAGGGCTTGAACACTCAACTTTCACCAAAAGAAAAGAGACAGGAATTATTACAAAAGATTAGTAAAAATACTGTTGGATTGGATGTCAATTCATTGGACAATCCGGTC
>JADGAT010000024.1 GCA_015231885.1 SAR324 cluster bacterium | reverse complement strand
CATGAGTTCGGGTAACCGTGCAGCTGTTGCTTCATCAAGAGTTTCAAAGGAAAAAGGCGGTGTTTTTTCTGAGTCAATTTGAATTTTTAAACAGGCTCTTAAGTTTTGTCAATTTGAATGCAAAGCACAATCTGAAAGTCTCAATTTTGATTTTCTTTTGAACGCAAAAATTTTCTGTGTAAATCCAGTTGATTTCTGAAGCATTTCAATACTTTCCAATAGTTTTGACCGGATCAAGACAAGTTGGTAAATCAACACTGGCGTTGCAATTGAAAGAAATGCATTACACTCGACAACCTTACAATTAATGAGAGAAGTCTCAAAGATACCAATCTGGGGAATGTGAATACACCCCTGGTCAACCTGAAAGTTGTTTTTTGGGATAGTGAGGAGGTTATGATAGGGACTGTATTGAATGTCAAGAAGCAACAGCCCTTTTTTGAATAATGATGACTTTTGGGGAAAGGTGTGACATGAATAAAACAAACCAGGAGGGCACATCATTTTCTCAGCACTATGGGAACTGCAGCGGATGTGGGACTCAACGACCTCTTCATTGAGGCTCAATGGAAAACTATCCTCGAACAAAGCGGACCGCATGATGCTCCGCACAAACTGCTGAGTCAGTTTTCCCGGCAAGATCCTCGACCTGTGGCTCTTTTTATCGACGAGATTGACTCCTTAGCGGGAGACAGTCTCATTTCCGTGTTGCGCCAAATTCGTGCAGGTTACACCAATCGCCCGCAAGCCTTTCCACAGAGCATCGTACTCTGCGGTGTCAGAGATGTGAGAGACTACCGCATGCACACGGATGAAGGAAAATCCGTAATCACTGGAGGCAGTGCCTTTAATATCAAAGCGGAATAAGTATGACTAAGGAAGAAATTCAGACGTATCTTAATGCATTAAACGATGAATTAAAGCTCATTAATGTAAAGGGAGAGGTTTGCCTTTATGGTGGAACGGTTATGTGTCTGCTCTATAATGCACGGCCTAGTACAAAAGATGTTTATGCCATCTTCGAACCTATCCAATAAAATACGAGAGGTCATTTCCTCTGTTGCTGAAAAATATCAATTGGAAGAAGATTGGCTGAATGATTCTGTAAAAGGATTTGTCGTTCCTCATCCAAAACAGATTTTGTTTCAATGGGAAAATCTCAAAGTTTACACTCCTGAACCAGACTATTTATTGGCAATGAAAACCCTTGCAGCACGAGTCGATACAAAAGATCGAGAAGATATTATATTTTTGATTGAACGGATGAAATTAGAAAAACCAGAAGATGTCTTTCAGATTTTAGAAGAATATTATCCTCGCAGACAAATTAAACCGGCAGCCCAGTTTTTTATTGAGGAGTTATTTGAACATGATGACTCTTAAAGACCTTGCGAATGACATTCAACAGAATCTTGAAAATTGGGAAATTCCGTTCATGAATTTTGTTGATAATTTTAGACGCTATAAAGATCCTCGGTGTATAGAAGCACCATCTGATTCCATTAATGAAAAACTGGATGCTTTAATTGCATCTATGGTGGAATATCTTTGTAATGAACAAGGAATGGATGTTCCCCAATGGGTGCATCAAGTTCCTTCTTGTCAAAAACCCTGGTTTGTTTCCGGGAGGGAAAACTTGAAAGCTATCGCTTTGGCAGAAAGTCCATTGGAATTTCGGATTCGGAAAATTTTTGTTTTAGAAAATTTTTTAAGCAGAGTTTGATCATTTTTTCGACGAGTAATATTAGAAGCACTACCTTGGATTGTTGTGAGTGACTATCAATGCTATAGTATTCCAGAAAAATAAACTAGCCTTGTCCAGCAGGTAATTTATCTTTGATTTTGCTAAAGAATCGAAGAAATTTTTAACCTACCAACGGAGCATTTATTCCATTTCCAGTCCCTGGATAAAAATCCTCTGTTTGATTTGGCATACCTGCTCTACTTTGGAGATCACATTGTCAGTTTTGGCAATCGTTGCTACGCAATCCCCATACAGTATTTATTTCAACCCGTTCACTCCCAGGCTGACCCTCAACCGTTGTGAATACGGATACTCATCTGGGGGAATGTGAAGACACCTTTCCATTCTATTTCCTTTTCAACTTTTGATACCAAAGTTCCCCATCACTCTTCCAGATTATCTTGATAATGGTCTTGTAATTTTTTTTGCTGGAGATAGGGCAAAACCTCTTGCAATTTATTGGCTAAAACGAGAAGATGCCTGTTATTGATAGCCTCATTGCAGCAACTGGTATTGTAAATAATTTGTCAGTCGTAACATGAAATACCAAGGATATGGAAAGAAGTGAGGTTGAGTCCAATTATTAAGGAAAACGAAAATAATAATATGTGAAAGCTACGCAGGATTTTCATCGAGGCTCAAGGCGTTTTATCGGGCGCATGGCTTGGCTATGTAACCGGTAAAGCAACGCAGAAGATCGTTGAAAAAACAAGTAGATTCTAAGTTATTGTTTGAGCATTCCTAAACACATTAATTGAAAAATGCTGCTACAGTACAAATGTTTTAAAAGAAAAAGACTCAAACTAGCCTTTATTCTTGTTTTCTGGCTGACTCTTGCTGGTTTTGGATATTCTGCTGACAAAAATACAGGATCAAAATCGAAAACTTATATCTTCTATACCGCAGTACATTCACCAACATTCGAGATATTGGAAGGTCGATTAAAGGAAGCGTTCAGGCGCATCGGCCTAAACGCCCAAGTAGTCAAAGCAGTATCAGCTCAAAGAGCCTTAATACTTGCAAATGAACAAGGCGATGGGGATGCCAATCGAGTGGTTAACGTTAAACAATTCGCTCCTAAAAACACTTCGAATCTTATTAGAATCCCTGAATCAATAAGGACCGAAGGAATCTATGTTTATTCAAAAAACATTAACTTCAAAGTAAACGGATGGAAATCTCTTGAAGGGTACAGAAATGGAGCTAGGTTTGGTGCTAAGATTTTTGAAAACAACTTGCCTGAGAAACGAACCTTTGCTGCCACCAACCTGCAACTATTGAATATGTTAGAGACCGATAGATTGGATTTTATTGTTGATTGGGAACACCTCACCAGAAAAGCGATTAAAGACCATAAATTTTCCACAATAAAGCAACTCGAACCGGCGATTAATATGGTAACGTCTTTTCCGTATATCCAAAAGAAGCACAAAGCAATTGTTCCAAAAATAGCAAGAGCACTTTCCGAAATGAAAAAGGAGGGAACCTTTCAAAGAATAGAAGATGACGTATTGAATGGTAAGGTCAAAACAGGACATTATTGAATATTTTCTATGGAAAATAGCCTCAGACGGGAACTTAGCCTTCGAATCGGATTTGTTATACTATTTGTTAGTATAGTAATTGGCGGCTCTTATTATTTTATTTTCGCAAATTTTTCTGAAAAAGAATTCAAAAATGACATTGAAAACCAGACTGCCAATATTTCAAATATTTTCACGTTACAACTGTGGATTTTTGATCTCAATACCGTCAAAAATTTTTGTTCACTTCTGACGAACTCTCCAGAAATTGTAGGTCTGCGGTTGCTTGATCACAAAGAAGTCGTCATATGTAAACTAGACCCTCCCCCACAAAAAAATATCATTCATATCAAAAAACAGTTGCTTTATAATGGAACCACTCTGGTTGGTTATGTCGATCTTTATTACTTCAATACAACCTGGGCTCAACAACGTAAAAACGCTTTAATCGTTGGCGTTTGTATGGTGATGAGTTCTCTACTGGCTTCCTTGCTGCTTATTCATCTACTTTTAAGGCGCTTCCTTTCAAAACCTCTGGATAATCTTAAGGATGATTTCCGATCCAATTTACAAGGCGAGTTTCATGAATCCAAATTGAAAGACCAAAAAGTCGAAATTCAAAGTATTGTTGACGCATTCAACAATCTCATTCGGCACCTCAAGTTTCGTGATAAAGAGATATTGAAAAAGACGAGTGATTTGAAAAATGAAATCAACGAGAGGGAACGAACGGAAGGATTGTTGCGTATAAGCCATGAACATTGGGAAAAGACCTTTAATTCAATGGAGGACTTAATTACCGTTCAGAACAAAGATATGGAAATTCTCCAGGCAAATAAAACGACACAGGATTTTTTTCAAACAGGAAACACAAACAAGATTGAGAAACACTGCTATGAATTATTTCTTGGAAAGAACAGTCCTTGTGACGGTTGTCCAGCACTCGAGACTTTGGATAAAGGAGTCAGTGGCAGTATCATTATAACTCACGAAAAACTTGGAAGAGTTTTTCATATTACCACTTCTCCTCTTCTTGATGAAAGAGGAGAAGTCACTCATCTGGTTCATATCGCAAAAGATATTTCCGAACAAAAAAAATTGGAAGAAGAACTCCTTCAGAGTCATAAAATGGAAGCGATTGGGACTCTAGCCGGGGGAATCGCCCATGATTTCAACAATATTCTATTTGCAATCCTAGGATATGCGGAATTGCTTAAACAAAGCATATCAAATGGAAACCCTGCGACTGAAGATGTTGATCAGATTCTTAATGCTGGAAGAAGGGCGACCGAATTAGTTCACCAGATTCTAACCTTCAGCCGTAAAGGTCGGGAATCAAAGAAACCTATGCAACCTCATATCATCATCAAGGAGGTTCTAAAACTCCTTCGAGCCTCCTTTCCAGCCTCAATTGAGATTCAAGAAACAATTGATCCAAATTCTGGAACTATCTGTGCAAATCCGACCAGTATTCATCAAATTTTGATGAATCTGTGTACAAATTCTCTGCACTCAATGAAAGATGAAAAAGGCATATTATCCATCCGGTTATCACGAATATCAAGAGCCCATCAAGAAGTCATACCAGAAACAAATGTAAACCAAAAAGATTTTGTCGAACTTGTGGTGAGCGACAATGGTAGCGGTATTCCCAAAGAATTCCTCAGTCGAGTTTTTGAACCATATTTTACGACAAAAGACATCGGAAAGGGAAGTGGTATGGGGCTCGCCATGGTTCATGGGATAGTGACCAACTTAAATGGTTTTATTCATGTAGAAAGTACGATTGACAAAGGCACCACGTTTTTCGTCTATTTCCCGGTTATTGAAAAAAATTCCGTAGAATTGGAGACAAAAAACAATAATGGCCTTCCCAGGGGTACTGAGCGGATACTGGTAATTGATGATGAAAGAGTGAACACTAAGCTGTATGAAGAAATGCTGAAAAGTTTGGGGTATCACGTAACGTCATATGTCTCGAGCACGGAAGCTCTTGGCGCTTTTCAGAAAAAACCCGAGAAGTTCGATCTGATCATAACAGATCAAACTATGCCTCATCTAAACGGTGGTGAGCTGGCAATGAAGGTATTAGAAATTCGACCTGAAATTCCTATTATTTTGTGCACTGGATATAGTTCTTTAATTTCTGAAGTAAAAGCACAGGATATGGGAATCAAAGAATTTATTCAAAAGCCGGTCAGCAAACAAACATTGGCTCAGACAATTAGGAAAATTTTGGAACATCAACCAACCTAGACGATTATCACCAACCTGAAAGGTTTTCTTCTGTTTACCCGATCTGCAGGACCGGGCTTTTTCGATTTGTTCCCATTTCACATTTAGCATAAAACCAATTCATTTTGTAATCAAGCATCCCAAGAGTTCTAATCGTTTTTTTCACCTTATTAAAATCATTTCTGGCAATGGCTACATGACACTGCCCAACTTTTAAAACACACTCCTTTATCATTTCGTCTTGTGCAATTAATCGAATCAACTCACCGTTAGCCTGAAGCAACTGTACAATTTCTTATTGATCAGGACATTCAAGACACCGAGGATAAAATGGATATTTCATGAAATATATGGTAACAAAAAGATGTTTTACGCCAGCCAAATAATCAAAAAAGTTTATTGTGTCGCTAAGGGCCCGTACATAAATAACCTTTACAGATGACTTGTCTTTTTCCTCGTCTACGGTGTTGTCTTCAAAGGCACATACTCCAGTATGCACAATTGAAGACGCCTTGTAGCCAAGAAAAAATACTTCCTCATCTTTGTCAACGTTATTTCTGCACGAACCCTAAGAAGAATCGTATGTATTCAGGAACAACAGATTCTGTTTTGCCCTGTTAACAATGGAATAGAATATGAATGCAATCCCTATAAAAATGAGAGGGATATACCTGCTTGGTCATGGTGATCTCGAGCAATTAGAATTTCGAGACGATATTCCCACTCCATCTCCCGGTCTTTCTGATGTTTTAATCCGAGTCAGCGCTGCCGGTGTTAACAATACAGACTTGAATACTCGGAAAGCTTGGTATTCAAAAGGAACAAAAAATCTTGAAGATGCGAGTTGGGCAGGAGAAGCCATCCGCTTTCCCAGGATACAAGGGATTGATGTGTGTGGAACCATTGTGAAAGTGGGAAAAAGGGTAGACAAGGCTATGTTGAATCAGAGGGTCATCGTTGAACCTTGTCTTAGAGAAGTGAATGGGAAATGGTTGAATACTCCTTGGTTTTTAGGTTCAGAGTGTGATGGGGGGTTCGCCAAATACGTGGTAGTTGCTTCTCGACATGCTTACCCAATACAAAGTTCCTTTAGTGATGTGGAACTGGCATCTTTTCCCTGTTCTTATTCTACTGCCGAAAATTTGTTAACACGAGCTAAAGTTGATGAGAATGATGTGGTTTGTGTGACAGGAGCCTCGGGTGGGGTCGGCTCCGCTGCAGTCCAATTAGCGAAAGCAAGACATGCCAAAGTCATTGCCATTGCCAATCCATCGAAATCCAACAAATTAAAAAGCCTTGGGGCTGATCAAGTCCTTTCGAGAAACGATCATTTACTTCAAAAATTAGGAGAAAATCAAATAGATGTTGTTATTGATTTGGTTGCTGGAGAAAAATGGGGAGATCTGCTAAATATACTCAAACCATTTGGTCGTTATGCCGTAGCAGGAGCTATTGGTGGAGCACATGTCAATCTGGATGTGCGCACTCTCTATCTCAAAGATCTCAACCTGATGGGGTGTACGGTGTTGGAACCCAGCGTTTTTAAAAATTTGATTCAGCGCATCGAAGCAGAAGAGATCGTTCCTGTGGTAGCCAAAACATTTCCTTTACATCAAATTGCAGCTGCTCAAAAGTACTTTGAAGCAAAGCAGTACACGGGTAAAATTGTTCTTACAATAGACTGAAGGAAAAGAAATACCAAAGGAAGCCAAACCAAAAAAAGAAGCCTTAAATTTCCATTTACAGGCCTATTTCTAGCTGCTATGATCTCGTGTAGTTTTTAATTTTCCTATGCGGATGATCGTGGATCGCTAAAGGTCAATTATGGGACGAAGGTTATCGTGGGCATCAACCGCCATCAACAACGCAAGATCGAAGAATTAGAAAATCAGAAGGAAAACAGCACTGCACAAACCACCATCCAAAGTTATGAAATTATCTCGTCGCAAGCGCAAAAAAAAACAGTCTCAACCGCGTACTTTTAATCCTGAACAGATCTCTCAATACCAAAATCGGGCAAAACAACACCTAGACGCAGGCCTATTCCAAAAAGCAAAGCCAGAAATTGACAATATTCTCAAGTGTGATCCAAAAGCCAATGTTGATAAAGAAATGACCCATTTCCTCTTACTCAGAGGACAACACCGTCTCCAGCGCAATGATTACCATCGGGCTTTGCAGGATTTTGAACAAATGTTTGAAACCTATGGGGAAACTGAGAACTCTTATTATTTTATTGCAAAATGCAGAGTTCTTTTGGGCCAGGAAGCCAAAGCATCCGCCTTTATCCAAAAGGCGTTTAACGAACATCGCTTGCCTGACAAACACGCAAACCTACTCTTGAAATTGTTATTATTACAGGACCAATTGGAAGAAGTTCAGGTGTTGCTTCAAAATCATCCACAACGATTCTCCCCCGACGATCTCCATTGGGCAAAAGGAGTTTTGGCTCTGAAACAAGACCTCCCTCAAGAAGCAACCCTTTGTTTCAATCAGGCTCAGAATTCTATCAAGTCCAAGGATGATCGATTTGCTTGTTTGCAGTCCTGGAAAGCTTACAGCCTGGTTTTGGAAAAACGCATACCTGAGGCACAAGCCGCGATTGAAACAATTCAGGACCTGCCCTTGAAAGGCTGGTTATACCTGCACCATTCTCATCACGCCTCTTCACCTGAAACCCTGCAAAAAGCCGAGTCTTTTCTTCCTCATCTAAAAAGACGCACTTCTCCTCTGACTCAATTGATTGGCAGCCTGGAGAAATCTTTAGAAGCAGGGGACGTGCACGAAGCCGCCCATCTGCTGGCAAAGCATCCAAAAGAAGTTTCAAGACTCCCCAATCATTTGGCTTTGGAGAAAAGCATATATCGTCTGGGGGCACAAGTAGCCTTCGATGAAGGAGCATTGAGCTGTGCAGAAACAATCTGGAAAAAATCCCTTCAACTCCATCCTCATGACTGGGGGCATTACAAAAATGTGATTGTTCAAGGATGGGACAGCGAATTTCAATTATTTCCCGACTGGGTAAAACATGCAGAAAAACTGTTGGACATCGAGGCGCAAAAATATCCGGATCAATGGCATGCTGAACAAAAAAAATTCACAAGCGGAGAACTGGCAGGATATTTAGCACTCCATTATCTTAAAAACAGGCACTCTTTACGAGCAAAGCCCGAAATAGCAAAAGCTTTTGACAAAGCGCCAGAGGCCCCAATTGTTTTGGTACTGAAGGGATACCTGGCTTTTGAAAAACAACAATTTCAAGAAGCTGAAACACATTACCAAAAAGCGTTGACCTTAGGATGCCCCATGTTCGAGCAAATTTATGATGATCTCATCGAAATCTATCAGACAACAGGGCAGTTTGAAACCTTGTACCAGTTTCGTAAAAAGCACGGAGAGGCTTTTGCAGACGTGCCTTTATCTCCTCTACAAATAGAAACACGGATCTATTTTGCACAGGCAAAAGGAGAATTACCTTACCTTGACTTCGTCATCAAAGATGTGGAAAGAAACCCGCATTTGCTGATCAATGCGGCCAAAATGTTTTTAGGAGCTTCCCACCCATCACAATGGCATACCAGAAAAAAAATTGAGGCAAACATTAACATCAAACAATTGCAGAAGCAGGTCAATGCAGCCCCTAGTGAACAAGAACAGATTGAACTATTAAAATACTTCATCATTGCCTTTGATTTTTATAAAAAAACTTTGGCTCATCGAAAAGTCTTGAAATACTTACAGCAGGAATTAAAACAGCGGGCAGAAACGAATCCTAAAGCCTTGTTAAGCCTGGTGCAAACTTTAGGCGCGTTGAAAAAACCACCCAAAGAATTTGATCATTTTCTAAACTTGCTGCTCACTCGTTCTGATTCCCTGTTAGAAGATCTGGTGGAGCTGCAACGATTTTGGTTTGTGCTGGGGCATGCGGGTCGTTGTCAGGAACCATTGTTGTCTCTCCTCAAAAAAGAACCTGAACATCCTAGTTTGCTCTGGGCCGTTTCAACATTGCCGCTTCCTGGATTCCAAACAGAAAAATTCCATCAAAAAGGGTTTGATCTGGCACGCAGACTCCAGGACGATAAAGCGTTTACTCTGTTTCGCCTCAAAGAAGAACTTGAGCAATTGGAAGACGAGTACGAAGAGGGCCTCTTGGGTAGTCTGTTTGATTTGATGGGAGGCTCATTTGAAATGCCCAGATACTCATTTGGTCGAAAACCTGCAAAAGCCCCAGGAAATTCGTCCCGGAGGTTCAATAATCCTTTTGGTGAAGAAGACGAAGACGAGTTTGATTTTTCTGATGGCCCCTCTGAAGATCGTTTAATGGATGGGTTGATGAGCTTGTTGGGCATGGAGCCTTCTTTCGAGGATTTATTTGAAGAGTTGGAAGACGATCCATCTCTCCTCGATACCCCTTCCTTTTCAATGGCTTTTATATCTGCTATCATCACCGATCCAACAGGAGCGAAAAAATATGCAAGAGAGAGGAACATGCCACGCCATGTTATCCAAATGATTGATGAAATAATCCATGCAAAAAAACGTTTCAATCGCTAAATTTTTGCAAGAGAAGAGAATAATGAGTGATAACCCTTATACTATTCTGGAAATTCCTGAAGATGCAGACCAGACTGCCATAAAAAAAGCCTATTTTGCGAAAATCAAGCAATCCCCTCCAGATAAGAACCCGGAACAATTTAAAATCATTCGGGCCGCCTATGAATCTGCCTTAAAAAAAAAACAGTCCGCCCAAACTATCGGAACATTACAGATAATGAAATTAGAAAAGCAGACGATTGCTTCTCCTTTAGAGATTCTGCGTAGCATACAGCGCCAGGAAGTCTCCATCAGCCAACTCATCAAACTCACTTTTTAACAGCCATGTCATCATTACTTGAAGCATTTCAGGCATTTCAGGATGCTATATGCATTGAAGAAATTCCATTACCGGTGGAACTTGAGATTCCTCAGAAAGCACCCCCTCAATCCACTCTTGATCACTACACTCTGATGGAGGAGTGGATCGCGCTCAAGCAGGAATTAAAAAATCAAAATAAAATTCAGCATAAAACACAGCTCTCCTTGGAAAAAGTTTTGGAAATCATGGAAGCATTTCGTCCGCCTCTGGAAAGCAGGACAGTCCCCTCACCAGGAGGAACTGAACCGCAACGATTCAATGCATCGCCGTCTCCCGATCCCCACAGTCCGGACTGGAAAGAAATATTTGAAAACGTATTGCCAGTCTTGGATCGTTTGGATTACGCCATCCAATACTGGCAAGAAATCACGCAAGTCCATCAAAACAACTTGTCGATTTGGTTGAGTAAAAAAAAGACCTGTAAAATTATGGAAAACGGATACATCGGCTTGAGTGGAATACGTCAGAGGTTTTCAGAATGGATGGAAACCTATGGAGTCCACCACTATGAAACCGTCAATCAGGAATTTGATCCTGCAACCATGATGGCTGTAGGACAACACCCTGTAACGGAAGAGCAGAAGCTCAATCGGGTCTACAAGGAAATTTTGAAAGGATACCACTATCAGGGAAAACTACTCCGCCCCAGTGAAGTTATTGTCACCGTCAAGACAGAAAATTCATTATCAGAATAAAGGAAATATGGAAAAAATTTTAGGTATTGATTTAGGAACCACGAACTCAGCAGTCGCCGTGATTCAAAACGGAACGGTTACGGTTTTGGAAGATGAGAATGGGGAAAAGTTAATTCCTTCAGTTGTAGGCATTTCGACAAAAGGAAAATTGTTAGTCGGCACTGAAGCATTGAGACAATATGCCGCCAGCCCGGAATCAACTGTCAAATCCGTCAAACGCAAAATGGGAACAGATCATAAATTTCATTTGAATCAACGCACTTTTTCCGCTTTAGAAATTTCAGCACTGATCTTAAAAAAACTGAAGGCTCAGGCTGAAGCTGCTTTAAAAGAACCTATCAAAAAGGCGGTTATTACCGTACCGGCTTATTTCAGTGACAGACAGCGTCAAGACACTAAACAGGCGGGGGAATTGGCAGGTTTAGAGGTTATTCGAATTATCAACGAACCCACTGCTGCGGCTTTAGTCTATAATTTTCACGCAGACACTTCTGAAAAAGTGCTCGTATTCGATTTAGGGGGAGGAACATTTGATGTGTCTATTGTAGAAATTGTTGGAGAGGTGACCGAAGTTTTGGCAAGTCATGGCAATAATATGCTGGGGGGGGACGACTTTGACCGAAAACTTCAAAATTTACTGATTCAGACTTTCCAAAAGCAACATGGAGTTGATCTCAGAAATGAACCACTAGCGATGGCACGATTGGAAAGAATTGCCGAACAAACTAAAATCCATTTGTCCGAATATGCTTTTGCTGATGTCAAGGAGGAGTTCCTGTCCCAAAAAGACCAGGTGCCCTTACATTTATCAACCCAGGTGGATCGTGATGAATTCGAGGAACTCATTGAACCACTACTGAAATCCACCTTACAATCCATTGACAGGGCTTTGCAAGATGCCGAATTCACCGAGAATGATATTGACCGAGTGGTATTGGCGGGAGGATCTACCCGCATCCCTCTGGTGCGAAAATTACTGAAAGAACACTTAGGCAAACCCCTTTATGACGAGATCAACCCAGATCTTTGTGTCACCATGGGAGCCGCATATCAAGCAGGAATACTGGCAGGGGAACCGATAGATTCGATCTTGGTAGATGTCACCCCCTATTCTCTGGGGGTCGCGACAATAGGGTTTGATTTGAACGGGTTCGTTCCCAATCAGTTTAGTGTCATTATTCCCCGAAACACGGTTGTGCCCGTTTCTCGTTCGGAAGTTTATTCCAACCCTCTTGACAATATGGAAAAAATATTAGTTGATGTCTATCAGGGAGAACAACCCACCGTTGATGGTAATATTCATCTTGGAGAAATATGGATTATGGACCTTCCGCCAGCCCCTGCGGAATCTTTGAAAATTGAAGTTCATTTTGATTTTGATGTCAATGGGATCCTCAATGTTACCGCTGAGAGCCGAGATATTGATAAAAAAGAAAGCCTCACCATTTCCCCTTCCAACAGTCCATTGTCAGCTCCCCAGATACTAAAGGTTCAGGAACGATTGGAAGAACTATGGGAAACCTCCAAAGAAGAGGAGCAGGACGGATCTTCGGAACAAGAGACCACACCAACTAAAAAGTTATTGGAAGAAAAAATACAACTTTCGCCCGATCAACAGGATTTATATGATCGAGCCCAAGCCATTCTTCCCACCATTGACAATGAAGATGAAGCCAATGATCTCAAACAGCTCATGCAGGAGTATGTTCAGGTGATTCAGAGCGATAATGTTGAAAAAATTGAACAGCTTACGGAAGAATTATCAGATGTTCTGTATTATTTGGAACAATAACTTATGAAATGTCCTGTGTGCCGAGCTCCCTTTCGAGGCGACCCTGTTTGCTCTCGATGTCAGACGAATCTTCTCCCATTACTGGAGATCCGTCATCATGCGTTTTGCTACTACAATCAAGCTTTGGAACAAGCAAAAAAACAACAATGGGAACAAGCTGCTGCTTCAATGGACGCAGCCGTTGACCAATTTCAATCTCAGACAGAGTTTCATCTGCTGAGAGGTAAGATCTTAGCTCATTTACACCGCTATCACGAAGCCATTCACGCCTGGCAAACTGCGCTCCACTTGAACCCATCCTCAACCGAGGCGCAAAAATGCCTTTCCACATTGACAGACCTGATACAACAAATGAAATTGTCGACTCAACGGAAAAATTAGGGTTCTTTTGTATTTTCCGTGGTGTTGAATTATTGTTAAATCAATCAGTTACATGAATTTCTTATCGGAGTAGGACATAAAAATGGATACATTTGAGATACCTTTAGGAATTGCAGAGGTCAAGGTTGAAAAAGTGGAAACCACGGAAGAAGGCGGTTTTGCCATTAACGAAAGATCACCAATTACTTTCATAATCGTTATCACAGTGGATTCGTAGAGGGAATAAAATTATGCTACTCACTCTGAAAGCATTGCACATCATTGGCGTGGTTGTCTGGTTTAGCGGACTGTTTTATATCGGACGGCTGTTTGTCTACCACAAAGAAGCAGAAGAACACCCTGAGGCTGAGTGTAAGGTTCTGCAGGACCAATTTGCCCTGATGGAAAAAAGGCTTTGGTATGCCATCACCGGGCCAGGGATGGTGATCACGTTAGCGATGGGATTGGCACTGATCCATTACTTTGGACTGCCCGCCTGGCTCATGATCAAATTGGTTCTTGTCTTCATTCTACTGGGATATCACTGGGCATGCGGGAATGTGCGGCAACAGCTGGTGGAGCATCAATGTTCCTGGACTGGTAAACAATTGAGGATGTTCAATGAAATGCCCTCGCTGCTGCTCATTTCCATTGTATTTGTCGTTGTGCTCAAAAGCCAGCTATCGTGGCCTATCTTTTTAACAGCCCTGGCTGCTCTTATCGTTGTCATTGGAGCAACCGTCCAGTTTTATGCAAAGGTTAGGAAGAGAAGTGCCCATACAATAGAAAAAAACGACAACGACTAAGGACTCGTACATAAATAACCTTTACAGATGACTTGTCTTTTTCCTCGTCTACGGTGTTGTCTTCAAAGGCACATACTTACAGTATGCACAATTGAAGACGCCTTGTAGCCAAGAAAAAATACTTCCTCATCTTTGTCAACATTATTTCTGCACGAACCCTAACGAGAATCGCCCACCACATGAACAACCAGCTGCCGGTTACTTCCATGAGAGCGGTGTTCCCATAGATAGACCCCTTGCCACGTCCCCAACAGAAGGCTCCCTTGTCCCACTGGAATTTGTTCTGAAGTATGAGTCAGTGCGGTACGAATATGAGCCGGCATGTCATCAAGGCCTTCTGTCGCATGCCGATAATGCTGGTGTCCTTCTGGCACAATTTTACCCATAAATCGTTCCAAATCGACCAAAACATCCGGATCTGCATTTTCTTGAATCACCAGGCTGGCAGAGGTATGACGCAAAAAAAGGTAGCACATTCCGGTTTGAATTCCTGAGCTTTCCACCACCTGCTCGATTTGTCTGCTGATATTATGAAATCGTTTGCCTTGTGTCGCAATTTTTAAGATTTCTTGATACTGGGTGCTGTTATTCATTGGAATAAGATGCGAATTTGCAGTTGTTATGATTTACTCAAAACGTCAACACCGCTTTCGGTAACACACACCGTATGCTCCCATTGTGCTGATAAAGAACCATCTACTGTTTTTGCCGTCCAGCGATCGGCCATGATCCGGCTTTCATAGCGGCCTGCATTGATCATGGGTTCAATGGTAAACACCATATTAGGCATCAAGACGGGACCCGTCTTTGGATCACCATAATGAGGAACCTGTGGGTCTTCATGAAATTCAATTCCAACGCCATGACCACAAAAATCACGAACAACCGAAAAACCATGACGCTCAGCATGCTTCTGAATCACAAAACCGATGTCCCCAATGGTATTGAACGGCTTCACCTGCTGGATTCCTAATTCCATGCATTCCCTGGAAATACGGCTGAGTTTCTTTGCTTCCTCTGAGACATCTCCAATCAAATACATCCGATTCGCATCCCCATAAAATCCATCGAGAATACAAGTCACATCCACATTCAAGATATCGCCATTTTTGAGCACCGTGTCATCGGGAATGCCATGGCAAATCACATCATTTAATGAAGTACACACACTTTTGGGAAAATTGCGATAATTCAAGGGGGCGGGGTATGCGTCATGGGCAATGGTGTATTCATGAACCCAAGCATTGATTTGCTCGGTTGTTATTCCGGGTTTAATAACATCATTCAACCGATCCAGGATTTGGCGGGTCAATTGACAACTCTTCCGGATGCCTTCAATCTGTTCTTTAGATTTGATAATAATCCCGGAGCGTCTGCCTGTGTGAGATCGTTGGCTTTGCTGATCCTGTTTCAAGTGGCATCTTTTATATTTTTTTCCACTTCCGCATGGGCATGGAGCATTCCTCGATATATTTTTCATTATCAACCTTTCGATCACTCTAAAAAATGAAAAATCCGCCCAAAACGATAGGAATCGAACTCAAATATTCCTAATAATCCATCACGGGGCTCTTTAGACCAATACACGATTTCCCCTTTACCTTTAACTTTTTCGATTTTTACAAACCCCCAAAATCGCCCATCATGGCTATTATACCGATTGTCTCCCATCGTAAAAATATGCCCCTGGGGAACTGTAATGGGACCAAAGTTGCTGACATCCGGCGTATGAATTGCAATATAACGACTTGCTGGATCAAAAAAAGCATACGGTTCTTCGTGTTCTTTTCCATTGAGATACAACTGATCATTTTTAAGCTCAACCGTATCGCCAGCCAAAGCAACTGCACGTTTGATAAAATCGATAGAAGGGTCAGGAGGTGCCGGAAAAATAACAATATCTCCCCGTTGAATGGGTTGGGAAAAAAACTTGATATCCGTAAAAGGGAGAGGAATACCATAGGCATACATTTTGGCAAAAATCTGGTCGCCTATCTGGATCGTATTTTTCATGGAACCCGAAGGAATACGAAACGGAGCAAACAAGAATGTTCTCACAACCATGGCAACCACCAAAGCAAAAATCAACGCTTCTACCCACTCACGAGTTGTTTTGTGAGTAATCAAACGATCCATGCGAAAATAGCCGCGAGCCGATTTTAAAATAACCCGCTCCTGCTCCAGGATTTCCGCATTATTGGGGAGGTTTTTTAATTGGGTAATGAAGATTTCTGATGAAGGAAAAAATTTTTCTTCCAGAGTGCTAAGACTGTCGAGCGCTGATTCGCTGAATCCCTTTTTCCTAAATCGGGCGATTGATTTTTGTGAAATTTTATAGCTTGTGAACTTAGAGAGCATTGCGATTTTCAAAAAATAATTATCTTCTTCCATCAAAGGAAAAAGTCAAATGATAATCTTGTAAGGATACATGGTTTGTTTGTCTTTTTCAAATCAAGAATTCTTATAAATTCCAGGTACGATCGACTCCATCAGTGGGGGGTAGAGATGAGTCGGCGGCCTCAGGAGTGGAGTTCATCTAAAATAGTCAGCATCGATTCAACACGTGTTTCCCAGGTATTTTTTCTTGCCAGTTCAATTCCCTTATCAATCCGTTGCAACAAGTCGTCATCTTGCTCTAATGCCAGAGCAATGGACTGGATAAACTCATCATCGGTCGAACACCAATAACAGATATGCTTATAGTCTTCTAATGCAGACAAAGCTGTTGTCACAACCGGTAAACCGGCTGCCATGTACTCAAAAAATTTCAAAGGAAACATACTTTGAGTGTATCCATTGATGGGACAGGGAAGCATCGCCACTTGGCAGCCTTTCAAATAATGAGGCAATTCTTTATAAGGTTGCGGGCCTAAAAAGTGAACATTTTCCAGAGAAATGATTTCATCAAAGCTAGCACCAGGCTCACCTTCTCCGATTTGTCCCAATAGGACCAACTGCCATTCGGGATGGCGTTCTGCAATTTTTTTCAAAAGGTCGGTACTCACTTTATAGTGACTCAATGCGCCAACAAATCCCAGCCGAGGCATTGGAATATTCTCAAGAGCCGGGGCAATAGCAATCTCACGGGTAGTTTGGTTGAAATGGTCAAAATCGCACGGGTTGGGTAAATAGTAGGTATTCGGATTCCATTGTTTGCGGCGCAAATACAAATTTTGGGAAGTAGTAAAGATGAGATCCGATTTTTCACAAAAGTTTTTTTCATGACTTTCCAGCAATTCCACTGGCATCCCAGGAGCTTCCCTAAGCTCATCAACACAATGGTAAATCTGCTTTGAAAAATTAATTCGCTCGGTCAAAGCTGATACCGTTGGATTGTAAGTCCATAAAATAGGAGACTTGAACTGTAATTTCCTGCAAAAGAATCGAATGAAAGCACTCAAAATCATCCAGTTCAACTGACGCACCACCGAGAAACGATGAAAGGGCAAAACCATTGGCGACCAGACCCATATATTTGGTTTTAAATTTCTTACCAGAAGGAGGGAACGTTTGGTACGTTGGAAGACGCGCTCCAGATCTCGATAGGATGCCGTCAATTGCCGCAAACCCAATGATTCCACATACAAGATACGATGTCCATGCTCTGCCAGTCGGGAAGAAATATGCTGTTTATTCGTCCAAAAAGGATAGTCCCAATCTGCTGTTGAGATAAGTACAATGTCATACTTCTTTTTGGGAGAAGGCAATCCTAAACCTCTCAGCCATTGTTGGGCATCGAATTCTTTTTCATGGCGAAAATGAATATATCCCTTTAACAGTTGGAAATAAATCACCCAGGGTACCAAAAAATTGACCAGCAATAGAATAATTAAATCATTGCGAGTACGCGACTCCGGAAGCGTTGTACGGATGCTCATCCAACAGCAAATGGCATAACTGAGCAAAAACAGAAATCCCATGAGTGTGAACCCATGGGAAGGTGTCGGCAGAAATAAGAGAGAGCCTAGAAAGAAAATTTGTCCTAATAAAAAAACACCATAAATTTTCTTTTTCATATGAGAAATCGGCATCCCCCAAAACACATGGGCATCCAGGTTTTCTTTGTAGCGGTGAGGAAAACGCCGCTGCAGCAAACCATCATAGTAATACCGGAGTGCCAGTTTGATTGGGCGCAAATAAGTAGGAGACAATGGAGGATGAAAAACTTGCAATTTGTCATCAAAGCGGATGGTGTAGCCTGCTTCCATGATACAAAAAGCCAGATCCGTGTCTTCTCGAAAAGGAATACGATATTTTGTATAGAAACTGCAAAAATCTTTGCGTATAATCATATTGCAGGTAGGATAGCGACCTCCATAAAAATTTTCAGTCTGGTGAGTAAATGGAGTAAGCTTATGTCGGTCGCTTACAATAGTACGCCCTTCAAAGCCAGCAACATGAGGGTATTTTTGAATCAATTCTAATGCACGCTCAAGCCATTGACCATGTGCAACAACATCTGCATCCAAAAAGGCGATCCAATCGCTCTCAGCTTGCTGGACACCAATATTTCTGGCCGTTGCCGGCCCGGAATTAGGGATATACAGGCTTTTTAACTTCAAGGGAGACTTGTTTTGAAAATTTGTCAACATCTCCATGGTTCCATCGTTGGAGCCATCATCGACGGCAATGACTTCAAAGGCAGACAAGGGAATCGTTTGTCTTTCCAAAGCAAGCAAACATTGATGCAACAAGTCTTTACTATTATAGGTTGGAATCACAACGGAAATTTGTATACTCATTTACTCACCACCCCTCAATAACTGTTTTAAACATGTCACCATCCAGCACCTATTCTTCTGATGTTTCTGAATTCACTCGAGGCCTTCGGGACGCATTACCCTATTTAGAAGAATTTTATCAGAAGACATTTATTATCAAAATTAGTGGAAATACTCTGCAACAACAGAATTTGCCTAGTATTTTAGATGATCTCATTTTACTTTATCGCGTTGGTATAAAAATTATTATCGTACACGGAGCTCGACCACAAATTCAGGAGGCACTTCAATTTCATGGGCATACGGCTGTCGAAGAACAGGGCCATTTGGTGGTAACAGCCCCGTTGATGCCCGTGGTAAAACAAGCCATTGCCACCACAAACTGGGAATTGATTACCAGATTAAGCAGATACGGTCGTGGTATTTTTCCATTTTCCAGTCATTTTGTACAAGCCCAAAAACACTCGTTTGGCATCCAGACAGAGCCTCACTTTACAGGGGATGTCCATGATATCAACACGGGTGCCCTTCAAAATGCATTCACGAATCATTACCTTCCCATCATTCCTCCTTTTGCTATTGGTAAAAAAGGCCGATTGTGGATCCTAGAGCCAAACCAGGTTGCTCTGGAAGTAGCAGTCCGTTTACGTGCACGCAAATTGATCATTCTTCATTCAGCAGATCCTCAAATCATCGAAACATCGAGCCTGCGTGAGACAACAACACAGAATATGAAGGAATGGCTGCAAAACTCCACTGATTTAACCATGTCAAGCCAACTGCAGGCACATGCCCTGATTGAAGCCTGTGAGCATGGAGTGGAACGCTGTCACTGGCTGAACAGCAACATTGATGGAGCCCTTTTAGGAGAAATTCTCACATCAGCCGGAACTGGGAATATGGTTACCAATAGTGTGTATGAGTGTGTGCGATTTGCAGAACTGAATGATGTCCACCGAATCATTCCAATATTGGAAAAACCCATCAAGGATCTGGTGCTGGTTCACAAGAGCCATGCTTATTTGGAGCAACACATAGAAAATTTTCTTGTTTTCTGTATCGATGAAGAGGTAGCAGGATGTTGTGAACTGATACTATTCAAGGACAGTAACACAGCAGAAATTGGTAGTTTTGCTGTTAAAGAAGAATACCGTAACCGTGGAATTGGCAAGCAGCTCATTGCAGCAGCTCAAGAGCATGCTTCACAAAAGCACTGTACATTCGTATTTGCCCTGACAACCAAAGCCTCTCATATTTTCAAAAGCAGTGGATTCAAAGAATGCCTGCCTGATCAGCTTCCTAAAAATAAAATGGAAAACTATGATTCACACCACTCGATTGTGTATGGAAAGCCTCTCTTGTAATGTCCAATCCTATCTGCCCAATATCACATCGAGTACGATTACGTTAGAGCAGGCTCACTTTTTATACGATCCAGGGTCTGTTCAAAACGTTCCTGCATGTCCTGACTGATTCCCGGAAAAATCTCTAATATTTCTTCGACTTTCCAAGGAACGAGAATCGCGGGATCTCCGATTGTTGGAACAGGGACACGTGCCGAAGCAACAGAAATGGTAGCCCTTTCCTGTCCATCAACATACAAGGCTCCACTAGAGTATACAATTCTGCGATTGTACTTTTCAATCGTCACATCCACATCAATCAATTCTCCAGGACGAATAATTTCTTTGAAGCGACATTCTCCCGTTTTTAAAAGAATAGGAGCAACCCACTCCATGGATTCTTTCAATGTCCGCAATAAAATCAATTTTCCTGCTAAATTTGCGACTACTTCTATTTGCAGTACACCTGGAATAATCGGGCTTTCCGGAAAATGATCCTGATGCCATTCTTCGTTTAAAGGGAATCGTTTTTTTCCTTTGATATGACTATGCTCATCGGTTTCTGTAATTTGATCTATAAACTGCCAGCGCATCTAGTTATAACCAATCCTTTCGTTACGTACTCTCAGTTTTGCAAAAATGTGATGATATGTTTATTAAGTATTTACAATACTTATCAGATATTTTCTTAAAAGTCATTTGATTCGTAGAAGCTGGAAAGCGGGTCAATCCCTATTTTTTTTAGTATCGATTCCCAGCGTTCCGAATAAGGGATATCGAGCACAAATTCTGTTTCCAGTGAGGTCAGCCACCAGGCGCCTTCTTCAATTTCTCTATCCAGCTGCCCTGGTGCCCATCCTGCATAACCACACCCCAGATGGTAATGGTTTGGTCCTTCTTCACGCGCAAGAGCACCGAGGACTTCATGAATTCCACTAATACTGATGTCCGGAGAGACTTGTGAGGTGGTATCGCATGAAAAATCTTCGGAATGAATCGCCCATAGTGATTCTTGCTGTACAGGTCCTCCTAACAAGAGTGGTGAGTTTAAATTGTCTTTGAACTCGAGATCGCTCACAATAATATCTTTGATGCGTATAGAAGAGGGATTGTTCACGACCAGCCCAAATGCACTTTCTGGCGTATAGTTGCACAATAAGATAACGGATTTTTCAAAATAAGGGTCTTTCAACGAAGGCATCGCCACCAACAGTCCAGGTGTTAATTCTTCTGATCCCATCACACTTCTATTTCAAAACAGTTGAAGAAAAATACTATGCTGATATGCTATGTACTGCAGTATTTGGATTCTTGATCCTTTTTCATTTTTTATTGGTGTGTCACATTATGCATGATGATCACAGGAAAAACAACGAAATCACACAAAAATCCATCAGCCGTTTCCTAAATACTATTCATCACCATTCCCAACATGATAAATCTCATGAAATCTCAGGGATCATTTCCAATATTTTTATTGATGCCGGTCAAAAATACCTTTTACAATTAATCAAGTTGCGTCGATACTGGATTGATCAAGAAGACCAGTTTCTCGCACAACACGCTTATCCCCAAAATTTTTCGAGGATTGAAGAATTCACGGTGACGTCTCAATACCTGGCATCATTGAAACAAGTTTCCTTGCTGGAACCTAAACTAATAAATATACTGGAGTCTTTGGAAAAAACAACCTTCCAGAAAAAAAAAATTATCAAACGGCTGAATTATCTATTAAAAAGAAGTCTCACGCCTGCTGAACAAGAAATATTGTTTGAATATGCTGTATGTCATGTCAAGGAAACCGTGCTTCACCTCATTGTTTATGATGGAGGCTTCATTCAGGCAATTCAATTTGAGATGAAAAAGTATTTAGCACAAATCAATCAACTACTTCCTGAAATTCATGTTGATAAAATTGCCTGTCACGTGGGAGATTTAGGGCAAAAACGTCAAGATCAAATCTGGGTGAGCAAATTAACAAACAGGTGGCACTCCCTCATCGGCGCTAAATGGAACAATAGTTGTCTACCTGCTTTCATTCAACGCTCCAACTTCCAACAAGCCTCCTTAATGCTCTACGCTCCCAACGAAACCGTCAAAAACAAACTGCTCGATCATGCTTCCGCGCAAAACATACTGAATCAAATTTATGCGACATTTCCTGAACTGCAGCATGTCATACAAAAAATAGGAGTAATTGTTCAAGCAGGCATGAATCCTGAAAAAATAAAAACAACTTCTTATCTATTGGGGGAGTCGGCATATGACCCGATGTCCAGCTATGATAGGCTCAAGCAAACAATACAGCAATATTCTTCTAACGAATCTAAACCCCATCCAGCAGAGATGTCAACTCCTGGCAGCAATGTTTCCGAATCCACTTCAAAACATTATCAACAGGACGTACAAGCTATTATAAATCGGATGAAAGAAAAAGCGAACCCAAAACCATCTTCCTGATCGGTTTTTCACATATCAACCCCATGTTTCTCTGGATTGGATCGGCCATCTTAATATTCTTGCTGACTTTGGTAATCAATGCCGTCCGTCTTACTTCCAAACAGCAGCAATTCTCCCCTCTATCCATCAAAGTAGATACACCAAACGCAATACAGCGATTTGCTGGAACCATTCATTTTCAAACAATCTTTGATAATCGCTCAAAGGAATGTGATGGGTCTTTGTTTTTAGCGCTGCATCAGTATTTACAAAAAACCTTTCCACTGCTCCACCGTACTTTAAAACAAGAAGTCATCAATCAATACAGCTTACTCTATCAGTGGGCTGGAAAATCCAGTGAATTGCCTCCCATTTTGCTGATGAGCCACCTGGATGTGGTACCTATCGAACCACAAACAGAAGATCAATGGCAATACCCTCCTTTTAGCGGTGCCGTTGAAAATGGATTTGTCTGGGGGCGTGGAACATTAGACTTCAAAACGGGGGCTGCCGCCATTATGGAATCTATTGAAATGCTCTTACAAGAAGGCTTTCAACCAGAGAGAACAATCTACTTGGCTTTAGGGCATGATGAAGAAACAGGAGGGACTCATGGCGGTTTTCAAATTGCCAAATACCTGGAAACTCAGAAAATATATTTTGAGTACATACTCGATGAAGGCATTCCCATCATTCAGGGGATGATTCCTGGGATATCTCTCCCCATTGCACCTGTCAGCATCGCAGAAAAAGGCTTTGTCAATATCCGGTTAACCGTTCAAACAGAAGGAGGTCATGCTTCCACTCCTCCGGCACGCACTGCGCTGGGGATTTTGAGTACAGCCATTCATGACTTGGAAAGTCATCAAATGCCTATCCAATGGGCAAGCCCTATTCCTGAGATGTTTACTTATCTGAGCCCTGAAATGCCCTTCAGGTACCGGCTTGTGTTCTCGAATCTCTGGTTGTTCAAACCACTCATCCAATATCAATTGTCCAAATCTCCGCCGACCAATGCTCTCTTACGTACCACAATGGCAGCAACGATGATGTCAGGAGGTGTTAAAGAGAACATTTTACCCCAAAAAGCATCCGCGGTTATCAATTGCCGGATTCTCCCGCAAGACTCCATACAGGAAGTTCTGGAGCATATTCGTCGCACTGTTCAAAACTCACAAGTCGAGATTCAGATACTTCATGGTCCATCCAGTGAGCCTTCAGAAATTACGAATTTGGATACAAGGAGCTTACGTATATTACAACGCACCATCGGTCAGATATACCCCAACACCATTTTCACACCAGCATTGCTGGTTGGGACAACAGACTCCAGGCATTACCACAACTTGACTGATAACACATTCCGTTTCTCACCATGGCTTGTGAATCAGGAGGATTTGTACCGCATCCATGGTGTTAATGAGCGTATCTCCATACAAGCTTACGAGCAATGTGTGCAATTTTATTATCAACTTTTATTCAATTCTGCCCAATAACACTTCATTCACTGATGTCAAACGTATAGGAAATTACGCCAAAATCGATTTCTTTTTCAAAGGGAAATCCTGCATTCTCAAAGACTTGCTTCATGGCATGATTGCTGGTGAGAGTCTCTGCTTTCAATTGTATGTATCCGTATGCCTTTGCAATTTCTATCAGTCGAAACATCAAGTATTTCCCGATGCCCTGCCCCTGCCAATCATCAGAAACCTGAAAAGCGATCTCCGGAACCCTGTCACGAGCATCGCTTACCCATTGGGCCATTCCGATAATATCATGTGATGCTGTCTCGGGAGGGTACAGTGCGATCAAAGCCATGTTTTGAGCATAATCAATATCAGAATAACTCTGCAGAATTTGCTGGGACAATGTGCGGAGGTGTTTAAAATAACGCATGTAAACACTATGGTCCGAAAGACTGTGAAAAAAGTCCCGTAAATAATCTTCATCAATTGCTTTGGCAGGGCGCACCAGAACATCCCGACCATCTTTAGAAGTATAGACACTTTCCCATTCTTTGGGGTATTTTGACTTAAAAGAATGGCCCGGTTGTGACTCCCGGACATAATGCTGTTCTTTGGATACTTGCAGTAACGAATCCCGAAATTTGGGGTGAGCAATGTCAATGAGGGCCAGACACCGTTCCCTGATAGGTTTCCCATATAAATAAGCGACTCCATATTCGGAAATCACATAATGGATATCAGCCCTGGTAATAACAATACCGGCCCCTTGCCTGAGCATCGGGACAATATTGGACTGACTGCTGTCGATAGTGGTAGAGAATAACGCAATAATGGGTTTTCCTCCCTGAGAATAAGAGGCGCCCCTGATAAAATCAGCTTTTCCTTCAAACCCTCCATAGAATCCACGCCCCAACGATTCAGAACACACCTGTCCTGTCACATCCACTTCAAAGGCCCCGTCAATGGCAATCATCCGGTTATTAGCCCCTATATTACTGGGATTGTTGGTGTATGCCAGAGAATGAAATTCTATTTTGGGGTTGTTGTTGACAAAGTCATACAATTCATGGCTTCCAAAACAGTGAGAAACAATGGAAACGTCTTTGTTTACATTTTTTTGAGTATTGTCAATGACTCCTTCCTGTACAAGTGCCATCAAATCATCATTAAACATCTCTGTGTGCAGTCCAAGGTGTTCGCGATTCTTGAGGTAAGGTAAAACCGCATTGGGTGCATCGCCTCTTCCTAATTGTAATGTAGCACCGTTCGGAATTTCATGAAGGATATATTTCCCAATCTGTGAGAGAGTTTCCTGCCTTTCTTCAAAGGCTTCCTGAAATGCTGCCGGCTGGTCTCTCGTCATCATTGGCGCATTATTTTCTACCCAATAGTCAATCTGCTCCGTTGAGATAGCAGATTCTCCTGTAGTCCAGGGCATGTTGGCATTGACTTCAGCAATTACCAATTTGGCCTGCTCTACCATTTCTTTGGTCATATCCACCCCCACTCCCAGACTGCACAATCCATGGTCATCTGGAGGAGTGACCTTGATCAAGGCAACATCAACTTTTAAATGTTTCTCTCGAACAAGCCTTGGAATAGAGGAAATGTGAATGGGCGTATAATCGGATTTTCCGCCCTCATCGTTTTCACTCCCCATAAAAAACGTATTGGCCCGAAAACGATTATTTGAACGATCCAAAACGGAACGGTCGCCTCCAGGGCAAAACTCCATGATTTCTGTATCTTCCAGGGAATATTCAGGACGAACCATCGCCTCTACAATAGCCTGAGGGGTTCCTGCTAAATTCCCTATGTAGATGCGACTTCCCAAAGGGATTTTCCTGACAACGCTCCCCGCTTTCATTTGCTTCAGATTCCAAGCTTTCTCCATGTTTCCCCCGCTTTGTCTAAGGTTGCCTTATTGTTCTGCGGCCACTCAATAGTTCACACTATTTTGCCTTTAAAAACAACAATATACAAACAACATCTGAAATTTAATCGTTCATCAACACCCCCTGATATTTTCACTATAGCAATAAAAGCTAAAAAAAAGAATAGAACAAGTAAATTAGGCCTTGAAATTTAAATGATTTATGACAACACTGTGCTCTCTTTTTCAGGTGATATTTCACAAGATCAGTGTTGCATGTACATTATAACTCAACCGTTGTCAGCTTTCAGCAGCATAGTGCAATCAGACAACTAAGACATGAGAACTGGCAACAGACTGGTTACTTAATTTTTTTAAAAAATAGTAAAGGTTGTAAAAATGGGAACAAACACAGAAGGCTTAAGTCATGTTTTTATTGAAGACATCGATGTACGCGGGAAAAAAGTATTGATTCGTGCTGACCTAAACGTACCTCTTGATGACGATTTGAATATTCGAGATCGAGGTCGAATTGAAGGCTGTATGAAGTCGGTACGCTATGTATTGGACAATGGTGGTAAACTGATTTTGATGTCACATTTAGGCCGACCTAAAGGGCAGCGGGTCAACAAAATGAGCTTAAATCCAGTGGCTGTCGAACTATCGGCCATGCTGGGCAAGCAAGTCTATTTGGCTCCTGATTGCATTGGACCTCAAGTCGAGAAGCTGGTTGACATGATGGAGGAAGGGGATGTTGTTTTACTGGAAAACCTGCGCTATCATGACGAAGAAACAAAGAACGATGACAATTTTTCCAAATCCCTGGCCAAGTTGTGTGATGTATATATCAATGATGCCTTTGGAACAGCCCACCGTGCCCATGCTTCCACAGAAGGTATCACCCGATTTGTAGATACCGTGGCAATGGGATACCTGCTGCAAATGGAAGTTCAGTATCTCGGCAATGTCATGAGCAACCCGGCACAGCCATTTGCTGCTGTACTTGGAGGGGCCAAAGTTTCTGACAAAGTCAAGGTGATCGACAGCTTAATGAAAAACGCCCAAATTTTGGTAATTGGCGGCGGCATGTCCTGCACTTTCTATAAGGCCATGGGATATGAAATTGGGGATTCTCTCTTGGAAGAAGAGTCCATTCCAATCGCCAAAGAAATTTTGGAAAAAGCTAAAGAACGAAATGTTCAATTGTTATTACCAGAAGATTGTATCATTGCCGAAAAGCTTGAAGAAGGCACTGCAACAAAAATCATCAATGCTGCTGATGGCGTACCGGCAGGATGGAAAATCCTGGATATTGGACCTAAAGCAACTGCAACGTTTGGTCAAACTCTGGAAAATGCCAAGATTGTTCTGTGGAATGGGCCGATGGGCGTTTTCGAAATAGAAGCCTTTGCCCAGGGAACACTAGGTGTGGCCAAGAGTCTGGCAGCGGCGACCAAAAAAGGAGCTGTTACCGTCGTTGGTGGGGGTGACTCTGCTGCGGCTATCAAGCAGATGGGACTTGGAGACCAAGTAACGCATGTTTCAACGGGTGGGGGTGCCTCTCTTGAATTTTTAGAAGGAAAACAACTCCCCGGAGTAGAAGCAATACCCAAAAAAACTAGTTGATTTTCCCTCACAATCGTTTCCCGAAAGAGGTCTCTTGTGGCAAAACTCATCTCTTGTCCGGCCTCTTTCGTCACTCACCGTGCCCTCAACTCATTTTCCTCAAATCTAAAAAAAAATAGTTATTGATATCATATAATTAGGAGACCCATATAGATTTTCCTATTTCTGATTTATTCTTTTGGTATGTAACCTGTATTATATAAATCAACATCAATAAACAGCACGACCCTGCGGAGGAAATCACAAAATCATGTGGTGCCGTTTTGATGAATAGCCTACAGATTTCATAATTATAGATGAATGACAAAATGGAAATTTAAGGAGGAACAATGAGTTCAGAATGGCAAGAAAATAAAAAAACACTAATACGTTTTTCAGAAAATATGGATGTGATGGTTGCCACATTAAATGTTTTAGACAAAAGCACACGAGGAGAATTGAGCGGCCCCGAAGCAATGGCACAGCTGAATATCATCAAAGAAAGGTTTTACACCTCTTCTTAACGGCTCCACCATTTTTTCAACAGTTCAATTCGAAATGATTCGTAAGTTTTGAGTCGATTGGGCATTAGGCATGGCCCCATTGATGTTGAGGTTGAGCATTTTTATCGTAGCACGGACAGCCGCGACAACCTGATCTGAGTCAACACCGATTGTTTTGTAACGTTTTCCCAGACTTTCCCATGTGATGGTTGCTTCAGTCAAAGCGTCCGTGTGCCCCCCCTTTGGAATACGAATTTCGTAATCCACCAAATCAGGACATGCCAACCCTTTTTCTTTTAAGATTTTCCCAACAGCAATCATAAAGGCATCATAACCCCCATTTCCCTCTCCTGTTGCTAAAAACTGTTCTCCATCTATTTCCAGGCAGATGGAAGCAATAGAAAGCAGTGGCCATCCAGTACTGAGGGTAAAATGCAACAGACTAATCCGGTTGTAGACATCATTTTCAAGCACGTCCGTAATGATAAAAGGGAGATCTGTCACAGAAATGGTTTCTTTGCGGTCTCCCAACTCAACAACGCGTTTCAATACCTTTTGAAAATTTTCTTCAGACAGTTCCAAACCCAGCTGCTCCAAATTGTTTGCTAATGAAGCTTTTCCGCTCATCTTACCCAGGGCATAAGAGCGAACGCGTCCAAAGCGTTCTGGATAAATAGGGTTTTCATAAAGACCGCCTTTTTTATCACCATCGGCATGAATACCACTGGTTTGTGTGAATACATCTTCTCCTGTAATGGGAGTATTGCTGGCAATCCGTTTACCTGAAAACACTTCCACCAACTCACTGACAGGCGCTAAATTCGATTCTCGAATCGACAGTTTCACACCAAGTTTATCTTTCAGCACCACAGACACTTCTGCCAAAGAAGCATTGCCCGCACGCTCCCCCAGACAATTCACCGTACAGTGTACGCTGCGGACTCCTGCTTTTACAGCGGACAAGGCATTGGCTGTTCCTAATCCGTAATCATTGTGAGGGTGAAAATCAAACGTTGCCCATGAAAAACGCTGAGTCATGTCAAATAAACTTTCGTATACTTCATCAGGAGACATCACCCCCAGGGTATCAGGGAGCATAAAATGTTTAATGTCCATCTTTTTCAAGGCGGATACCAAATCATAAACATACCTAGGACTGTCTGCATATCCGTTGGACCAATCTTCCAAATATAAATTAACGACTAATCCTTTTTCATGAGCATAATCGATGGTCCGGCAAATGTCTTCTACATGCTCCTGAAGCGTTTTTTTCAATTGACGGTGGCAATGATTTTCACTGCCTTTGGCAAGCAAGTTCAGGACACATCCACCGGCTTCTGAGATCCAATCCACACTTTTTTTGTGATCCACAAATCCTAAAACTTCCACTCGTGGCAGGTAATTTTCACTGGAAGCCCATTCGGCAATATTACGAACCGCTGTTTGTTCTCCTTCCGAAATTCTGGCAGACGCTACTTCAATTCGATCCAAATTCAACTGGTGCAGCAAGGCCTTGGCAATATGCAGTTTTTCTCTTGCATTGAATGAAATACCCTGGGTTTGCTCACCATCTCGAAGGGTGACATCCATGATTTCAATGAAATTCCCGGAGAGTTTCTTTTTGAACTCATCATGAGTTTTATATGTCATATGGTATTCTCTTTATAAACAAGTGGATTGTATGAAGGTTTGAGTACAGGTTAACCAAATATATTGTCAGAATCTCAACGAAAGTCAACTGCTAAAGCAAGTTGAGAATCTCACAATACATCTGCTGCTTATCAGCAGCTGGTATTCCACCATTTTGATTGGAAATGTCTTTATCCTGCAGGACTTCTTGAATCAAGGAGCTTGTTTGGAAGGCCAATGCTTGTTTTTCAGCATCCGTCAATGCCGTTTTAGCATCAATACGCAAAATAGCATTACGCATATAAACACCCACATTACGCACAGCACTGGTAATGTTGTCTTGGATGCCGGGAGATATGGTAAAGTCAGCAGATCCCAATGTAGAGATCGAGCCAATACTCACCCCCGCAGAAGTCGTCAGTGTCGCAATAAATGGCTGCAGGAAAATGGTGTTGATTTCACCTGCAGCAAAGACACGGTTGACTTCAGACGTCAAAGCAGCGGCAGCCATTGTCAAAGTGTTCTCAGATGCCTGAGAATCTTCTGCATTTTGGAAAGCAGCGGCATTGGTTTGTTGAGCCATGGTTAAGGTTGCAGTAATGGCCTGGATAAAAATCCTCTGTTCTTCTTCTTGGGTAGGTAACGAAATGGGAAAAATTGTATTGATTGTCGCATCAATGCCACTGGATGCAGTAGAGTTAGAAATGCACGTTTGCACATCAAGAACCACATTGGTCTCCAGTCCACCAGACTCAGCATTGAGAAATTGAGAATTATACACTGCCGTCACTGTAGAAATGTGATCATACGTAGCATCTAATACAGTCCCTACGGTTTCATCCGTAATCAGGGAAAACACCTCCGTAGACTTTGACTTCCACACAGCATGTGCCGCAATTTGGTTTAAAAACGCGGTGGATGCAGCATTACGATTGCTTAGTAAATTCCCAGAACTCTCTGATGATTGCAGTGTGTTTTGTAATAAGGTTTCGATATCTCCAATTGCATCCAGGCCAAGCATTAAAATATCAATTAAATCCGATGCCTGCTCATCTGCTGCAGTACTTACCAAGTGATCACCGTTTTGCTGCCTGCCAACACCTTGTACTATAGATTCCGTACCCCAGAAAAAATCAAAATTTGAATTTCCTTTTTCTGATCGCAGCATATCTTGCCCGAAGGCCGCATGCACCAGTAAATCACCATTGCTTTGAAAACTTTCTGCAAACGAGTCCATTGAGGTAATGTTCAAAGGTGGAGTTGAAATGAGCTGCCCCGCCGCGTTGGTCACAATAATCCCCGTTTCATTTTCGACAATGCTCGTGTTTGGCAGCAACGCCGCAAAATTGTCCAAATCAGCTTGGGCCCCTAATGTGTTCCTGAGAGCTTCTGAAGTCACTGGATTGACATAAACTGTTTGTGATGCGACAGCAGATGGTAATGGAATCCCTGTCATCAATGCTGGAGAAGTGGGAACAACAATAATCAATGGATAGATTTTTTCATCCCATTGAGTTCCGAGAGCAGCCGAACTGAGAACAAAATACCCCTCCGCATCTGTTTGAACACGCCCTATCACCTTGCTGTCTTTGTCAATCACATAGAGCTTTTGATAGGCTACAGCGGCAGTCCGGGAAACCCTCCCGGCAATACTGACAGGGGCTGCCTCATTCACATCTTCCTGTTCGATGTCTTCAGCATTGGCCACCGAATCATCGTCACTGGAAACTCCATTGGGAATTTCTGTTCCTGAACATCCATTCAATAGGAAAATGGCAAATAGAAGCATGCACAACAAACCAATTGATTGGAATTTTTTAAAATCAATCGTTTTCATTGTCTCTACTGCCTTCTACAACATGGAAAAGTTGAAATGCTAAAACAACAACATCTTCGGCTTCCCCGTTTTCTGTATCCAGTAATTCAAGTATTTCTGCCCTGAAATTTTTCATTTTTTCTTTGACCAATTTGAATTTTTCAGGGGTTGTGGCAACCAGAGCGGCACCATATTCTCGTTGTTCCAAGGATTGTTGCAACGCAATACTGGCCTGCCCTAAAATACCTTGATGATACTTCTGGATGGCCAGGGAACGCACTTCATCAGGAAAGGTGATACTGGAATCTACCGCTTTCAATTGTTCCTGTTCTCGTGCCAATAAGCCAGCAGTTTCCAGATCTCCTATGCATTTTATAATCTCATTGGGAGACACTTTGTACATTAAATTTTTATTGATCCATTGCGAATCTGAAGAAAACTTTTTTAAAAATGTCATTTCCCGAATCAGCAAATGAAGCCATGAGGAGAGACAATCAAATTGAGCTCCTTCCAGCTTATGAACTTTCAGCTTTTTCCGGCGAATTGCCGATAATTTTTGGAAATAATGGTCACGGCGGTCAATATCAGAGGTTTGTGTCATCCGCACCAGCAGTTCAAAGTATTCTGATTCAACGCCTTTCAACCCCATTAAACTGGAAAATTTTTCTAAACGTTTTTCGGAAATATTCCGTTCTCCATCTATGATCAATTTAATGTAATTGGGAGCACCAAATTCCAGTTTTTTTGCAAACCAACGCAAGGAATAACGGTTGTCTTTGGCCTTGCATCGGTTGCAATAGTCCATGATCAGCAAACGACTGTCCAGGTAAGAGTATATATCAATGTCAAGGTGCTGGAGTGACAACATAAGCTTATCTATAAACTTCCGAGAACAGAAAAAGAGATCGTGTGGATTGGCTGATCATTATTATTTTTTATAAAAACGTATACAAAATGAATTCATTTTCATAAAAAAAATATAAAAAAATATTGATATCCTATTATAATTAAAGTAAATAATCAAATGTCAGTGTTTACATTAAGAGTCAAGAAATTTTTATTATGTTGGATATTTGAATTCACTTTTTTAAAAAGTACACTAAACCACA
Organism: SAR324 cluster bacterium; assembly: GCA_015231885.1. Lineage (GTDB taxonomy): Bacteria > SAR324 > SAR324 > SAR324 > NAC60-12. The sequence continues at coordinate 23,439 of JADGAT010000024.1, read as the reverse complement.
GATGTTGTTGAGTAACCAAAGGGTTGTGTTATTCAATAATGATGCGGAAACATGCTACCGGGTATGTGGCCCCACTGTAATAACCTTGGATGGAAATAAGGGAATATGGATAAACTAGAACTAGGAAGTCGAATAGAGAAGTGGCGGACAGAAAAAGGTTGGAATCAAAAAGAGTTTGCTAAAAAATTACGTGTTTCTTTGCTCACCGTTCAAAACTGGGAAGATGGCCTTTCGGCCCCTACCCAAACCCGTTACCAGCAAATAGCCAAAGTCCTTGGGATTTCTCTGACTGAAATGGGGTTGGCTGATGAGTTGGATCCCCAGTATTTGGGAGATCGCATTCGATTTGCGCGACTGTTGCGAGGGTACTCGATTGAAAAATTTGCTTATGAGTTTGGTTTCACCATTCAGACGGTCAAAGGGTGGGAAAATCGAAGTCTGGAGCTGACAGAAATTTCAATGACCCGGATTGTCAAAGCACTTGAGTTGCCACACTCCTATTTTCATTTAAATACTTCCAACCCTTTCCAAATGCTGCAGCAAGAGCGAGTTGCCTGAAATGAATTTCATTTTTTAATAAGAAAGTGGGCAATCAAGCTGCCAGTCAAGACAAAGGTTAAGATGAAGTGTACTTCCGTCGAGAGCATCAATTTATTGCTTCCATAAAGCAATAAAACAATGCCGGATCCAATAAGTCCCAATCCGGAAAAGAGCTGGAGTACACCAGAAGACGATATCCATGACACGTGCTGCAAATGGTTTCGATGAGTCTGAATATGATCCCAGGCGTACATTGGGAAAATAACCATAAAAAATATTCCTGTCCAAATATGTAGAGCCGAAATGATAGAAAATCCGGAAAGCTCTTCTAGCGGCACTTTGTAATGCAATGCAATACCAGATATTATTAAGAAGACTCCGCTCCCAACGACTAGCTTTCTCATCTACTTTATTGCAACCTTCTGATTTGCACCCAATTCGTCAATTCGTGATCTGCCTTTAAGGAAGGCGAAAATAATAACTTAGCAAATCTACTTGTCTTTTCAACGATCTTCTGCGTTGCTTTACCAGTGACATAGCAAGCTATGCGCCCGATAAAAAGCCTTGAGCCTCGATGAAAATCCTGCGTAACTTTCACATGTTATTATTTTCGCCTTCCTAAACGTTCATTCTGCTTGAATAGCACGAATCCGTTTGAGAATTTTTGTTTTTTGCTTAGACATTAGCTGTTCGAACGACGTGTAAATCCAGCGTAATGCCAAGTCTTCTTTTTTCTTCAAAATATCAATAATTTCCAAGCCGGACTGATCAACCACCTGTTTTTGCACAACCAAGTCCTTGGTCACTTCCTGGTATCGCTCAAAAATTTCATTATTTAAATTTTCCCAGTGCTTCATGGATTTAGAAGTGATGACTATCATCCCATGATCGGCATATTGCTGAACACCATGGATATTGAGATGACACAGTTGATCGGCATCCTGATAATCATAAGGGTTGATCCAGAGTTTTTTTGCAATACTAGTCATTTGCTGGTTCAATTCATACGCTTGATCCTGCTCTTCACAAAAAAATAGAACTTGTGGCACCTCCAGAACCGTTTTTTGGGAAGAAACCTCATTCCATAATATACTATTTGCCAGATATTGCATCAGGTATTGGGCAATCTGAGTAGCATCTTTCAGCACTTTCTCTTCTTGACTCAATAATAAGTATTTGTTTTGTGCCAAGCGTTGCTCTTGAGTGAGCATTTTTTCCTGTTTCATCAATTGATCACGCTGTTCTTCCAGTTCAATTCGTGAAATGGTTTCTTTGGAAAAGCCTGGCAATATTTTCAATTCATCGACTTCCACAAAAAAAGTCAGTGGATGCAGAATATCCTGAATGGCTTCATGTAAATCAACATATTTTCCCTGTAAGGTTACATCTTCAAAATGGCTCAACAGCACCCAAATCATCGAATCTTCCAGGGTCTGTGTTCCAGGAGGAAGATGGTTGATAAAACGAATATTTTCTACTTCCATTTTAGAAAGAAAGAGCTCCACCAGCTGATTAACAAACAGGCTTTTCCCCAGACATCGGATGGGTACTGAAACAGGAGCAGAGTTATTATCAGGTTCAGGAAGACTGACTGGTGCAGGACGTCGAGCGGTATAACTCTGCAGCTGCTGAATGGTCCTTTTAAAAGAAACAGAACGCAAAGAAAGCTGTTGAAAGGAGAGAATGGAGTGGATCTCGACATCTCCCAGTTTCATCACAGCAATGCGATCGACAGGAATTCCAGGAAATAGATAACACCCCTGCTTTTCTCGCAACACACCCTTGATGTGAGAAATAGACAGATCCTTTTTCTGCTGTTCTAAAAAAGAAGGAAGCCATTCCTCAACGACCTGTGGTCCCTTTTCTGTAAAAATCGTATGGATATGGTTTAATGAAATTAAGCGATTGCTTGGAATTTCTTCCAATGATTGATTCACTAAGCTATTATTCAATCCCTGATACTCAATCCTCAGGGCAGAAGAATCAATCCGAATTCTAGGAAAACTTCGAATCGATTTGGTCAACAAAAGAGCAGGATCTGAAACCGTCAACTGCATTTTATTAACAAGAATGACGTCGGGGTTATAGGTAATGAAGGGGTATAGATCTTTTTCAATATTTTCAATGATCAAACCGTATCGTGTTTGATTGTCTGAAATACGCATTTGCAATTGAGAGAGGAAAAAAAGACAATCCGTGAATTCATTGAATCCTTGAGGGGTCAATAAAAATAAGGCAGGAGGGGATTTTGAAATATCATCACAAGTCGAGATAATAGACTGTGGCTGAATCTCACTTGGAGACAATAAGCGTGCTTTTACTTTCTTTTGTGAAAGAGGCTTTTGAATTCTTTGAAAAATGACTTTCCAATGAGACTCTGTTAAACCTAAACCAAAAACCAGCATGTTTTAAAGTGTGTGAATGAATACAAAATGCGATCTGATGTCTTTTTTCATACAAGTGCTTTCTCAGCATACAAAATTCTTTTGCAAGAATTACTCCAGCATCATCGGTTCTTCTTCCTAATGTTGACAAACCATCATAAATGGTGCATCATCATTTCCTTCTAATACTCCCTTCAACTCCGACAAAGAAACAATGAAAAAATTGACAAAGCATGCAAAAAGCATTGCAGACAATTTGATTCAATTTCTCGATAACGCTCCCACTCCTTTTCATGCCACTCAATCTATTGCTCAACGCCTAGAAGAAGCAAATTTCACAAATTTGAAAGAAGAAGAGCTTTGGGAAACAAAACCCGGTGGCCGCTATTATGTAATCAGAGAGGATGCTTCAATCGCAGGTTGGATCAATGGAAAAACAGCACCAGCGTCTTCTGGTTTTCGAATCATAGGAGCCCATACAGACAGTCCCAATTTACGAATCAAACCCAATCCTAACATCAAAAAAAATAATTATCAGCAATTGGGAGTAGAAGTATATGGAGGCGTTCTACTTTCCAGTTGGATGGATAGGGATTTGTCCATTGCAGGAAGAGTGATGGCGACGGGCATCAACAATAAAAAACTGACCAAACACTTTGTACTGCTCGACTCCTCTATTTTGCGCATTCCTTTATTGGCCATTCATCTCAATCCAGATGTCAATACCAATGGTCTTGTCTTAAACAGGCAAAACCACCTTGCTCCCATCTTTGGGCTTGAGTCAAAACAAAAAGACCCTCTAAAGTTCTTATTGGCACAAGAATTGGGATTAAAATCCTCCCAGATCATTGATTATGATTTGTGTTTGTATGACCTTCAAAAAGCAGATTTTTTAGGGCCGCAGCAGGAATTCATCGCAGGCTCGCGAATTGACAACCTGTTTTCCTGTTTTTGTGGATTAGAATCATTACTTCAGGTGAGCAAACGAAAAGACATTCCAGAGACAAACTGCATGATGGTTGCTTTTGATAATGAAGAGATTGGCAGCCTGACCAGTCAAGGAGCACGATCTTCTTTTTTGAGCAGCATCCTGAACCGCATCAATCACTCCGTGGGGCAACCCTCTCCACAAGCATATGAGCGTTCTCTTTCCACCTCAGTTTTCCTGTCTGCCGACATGGCACATGCCATTCATCCCAATTATCAAGAAAAACATGAGCCTCAGCATTTTCCCTATTTGAATGAGGGGCCTGTGATCAAAAGAAATGCCCAGGGACGATACACCACCAGTGGGCATTCCAGTGCTCATTTTGAGATGATCTGCAGGAATCGTAACATTCCTGTCCAAAAATTTGTCAATCGGACAGATCTTTCCTGTGGCAGCACGATAGGCCCCTTTGTCGCCAGTGATTTAGGGATCACAGCCATTGATATTGGGGCGGCCATGCTTTCCATGCATTCCATTCGAGAAATGTGCGGCAGCCTGGACCCTTATTACATGCTTGAAGCCTTTAAGGGATTTTATACCGATGCCTGATGGAGTTCTAATGGAAAAGCCGTTTTGGCAAACCAAAAAAATGATCGACATGACAAGAGCACAATGGGAAGCATTGTGTGATCGATGTGGACGCTGTTGCGTACATAAGCTTGAAAATGAAGATACAGGAGATATATACTATACTCGTGTAGCCTGTTCCTTGCTGGATACAGAAGAATGCCAATGCAATCTATATTATCAACGTAACTTGTTAGTACCGGATTGTGCGACTCTTGATCCAGTAACCATTGATAACTTTCAATGGCTTCCTCCGACTTGTGCCTACCGTTTACTGTCAGAAGGAAAACCATTGGAATGGTGGCATCCTTTGGTGTCAAACGATCCCGATACCGTCCATCAATCAGGAATATCCATACGCAGCAAGTTGATACCCGAACACAGAATAGACCTGGAGTATTTAGAAGATTACGTTGTTCCTGAGCCTCTTTGATCTATTTATTCTTAGTTTTACCCATACAGATCCTCGAACATGAATTATTCTGAAAGCGTGCATCTCCTTCAATTAGAAGACAAAGAAATTTTTCTTATTGGTACGGCACATATATCCCAGGAAAGTACAGACGAAGTCATTGCCGTTATTGAACAGGAAACTCCAGAAACCGTGTGTGTCGAACTATGTTCTGCCCGCTATGAATCACTTTCCAGTAAAGAACGCTGGAAGGACATGGATATTTTCAAAGTGATTCGAGAAAAAAAAACGTCTCTCCTGTTAGCCAACATTGTGCTTTCCTCTTTTCAAAAAAAACTGGGAGATAAAATTGGAATCCAGCCAGGAAAAGAAATGATGGCCGCCATTGATGCTGCAAAATCCATTGATGCAGAGATCGTACTCGCTGACCGGAATGTACAGACCACCTTTCAGAAAACATGGAGATCCCTGCCGTTTTTTGAAAAACTGAGTGTATTGAGTCAGCTTGTGATGAGCATTTTTGTTGCTGAAGAAATCACAAAGGACGACATTGAAAAAATGAAAACCCAGGATGTGTTGACCGAAACAATGGATGCCTTTTCCCGCCAGTCCCCGGTGATGAAAAAAGTTCTTATTGATGAGAGAGATCAGTATCTGGCAGAAAAAATACGCTCAGCTCCTGGAAAAAAAATTGTTGCAGTTGTTGGTGCAGGGCATGTCTCTGGTATTAAAACCGAAATTCATCAAGAACATGACCTGGAACAATTAGAGCATATTCCACCACCAGGACAATGGGGAAAGCTTATCACGTGGGGAGTTCCTGCAATTATCATCGGCTTGATCTTCTACGGTTTTTTCTCAGCCAATTGGGATGTGGGCATAGAAATGATCAAACGCTGGTTTCTGATCAATGGCGTTTTGTCTGCCCTGGGTACGGCACTGGCTCTGGGACACCCCCTCACCATCCTTTCTGCATTCATTGCTGCCCCCTTCACTTCTTTGAATCCAACCATTGCCGCAGGATGGGTTGCAGGAATCGTGGAGACCCTTGTGCGAAAACCCCAAGTGCGTGATTTTGAAAATTTATCAAATGACATCTCACATTTTTCAGGGTTTTGGAAAAATAAAGTAACCCGTGTCCTCTTGATTGTTGTTTTTGCAAACATAGGAAGCATGTTGGGAACCTTCATTGCGGGTGGTGCCATCATTGACTTGTTGTAAATAGGGTCTCGTTATGTTCCGTTTTTTCTTTGACATTGATGGCGTTTTACTTGATTTTGAAGGAACCTATGTTCCTTACATTAAAAATTATTTTCACTTAAAAATCCCTGATGATTATCAACCCAACTGTTGGTATTTTTCAGATTTGCTCACCCACGATCAACTCATGGAAGGGTGGGAACAGTTCATTGCAAGCAAAGAGTTTGGACAACTTTCACCGATGGTAGATCCTGAGTTGTTCAATCGCGTTTTTGGGGCATATCCCGTGCATTTCATCACCAATATTCCTCCAGAAAATCTGGAGCAACGGAAACAAAACTTACATTCTGTGGGCTTTCAGTGGGACTCTCTACACAGTGGGGGATTTGTATCCTTTGATGACAATCCGCCTGTATTGAAGGCAGATATTATCCAGCAGCTAGCAAAAGATGAGGAAATATTGGTATTTATCGATGATCATCCTGATAACTGTGTCAACGTGATTGAACATTTTTCTGATGCGAATGTATGGTTGAAGTCACGTCCTTTTAATGTGGAATTCACACATCCAGTCATTCGCCGTGTAGACACCTGGGATGAAATCATCAAATTCTCTCATGAACTGATCCGTGAATCAGTAACCAATTAATTACCAATACTCAATCACAGCTCCTGCCGGGTAGTTATAGGATTCTGAAGAATCAAAATTAGATTGATTTATAGATGAGTGTTGGAAAATGAGGAGCTGTCTGATAACAAAATGGATCGGGTTGGTTTTGGTTCTACTTTTGTTATCTCCAGGATACTGGGACAAGGCCTGGGCGCAAGAAGACGCACCAGTCGAGGAAACGGCCGATCCCACAGATGCTGCAGATGTTGCTTCGTCAGGAGGAACAGGCGTCTCAGATTCATTTTTACGTATAGGTTTCTACGAATGGACCACCCAACGTTTTCAAGGGATTCATCCCTTTTATAAAATGACGGGAAATAAGTTTTTCAAAGAGGGAAACACTTCCCTCAATTCAACACAAGACAACACCGGCTGGTTTCTGGACCCTCCACAAAATCATGAAATCGATCTGAAATCTTCAGAAGGCACAAAATTAGCGCATGGTCTCCCGCCTGTTTCTTTAGAGTGGATCATGCCAACGGGGTGGAATTTATTGACAGCACACAGCCTTGCGGTGTATTATACCAACACGTGGCTGACAGACCAAACGGCACAGAATGGAGCAAAACGGCTTTCAGATGTGCCCCTGATTGAATTGCGCTCTCACTACTACTTTCTTTCCTATTCGGTTTATGGATTATTTCCTCCAGGAAGGGACCAAACGGAACTTTTTTACGGGTTTGGTTTTGTCTATATTGAAAGTACCATCCGCAATGGTTTGCGTTCCCATGGAACCATCAACAAAGAAAGTCGTGACCGTTTCATGGATTTGGACCATTATCATTCCGAACAACCCATTTTTTTTCAACGAATTGGAATGACCACCTCTGCAGAAAATTTTGGAATAACCTTTGAGCTGTATCTCTTGTCAGATACACCGGCAATGAGGAATCCATTCTACAAAATGGATCTGCTCCCTACTCCCGAAACCACAATAGCCAAACGAATCGATTTACAAGGCCTGTTGCTGCGCCTGACATGGGGCGTTTACAGTTTTTGGGATTAGCATGCAAAACACTCGGACATTCAACCCCAGATGGTTTGGCTTTTTCTGTATTCTCACATCCCTGGGCTTTAACCGTTACACGGTTCCTTATCTATTTTTCTTTCCTCCTCCATTAGAATCATCTCTACTCATTGACATGGTAGGAATTATAGAAATAGTCCTCTTTTTAGTGGGATTGGGGGTATTTTTCTTTCGTCCGTCCATTCCCAAGCCTAAACTTGGTGAAGTCTTGCTGACGGGTGTCAGTGTTTTTTTGACATTACTGCTGTCTGAACTGGCTGCGCAGTATTGGCTGGAGCACATCGCCCATAAAGAACAACTGGAGCAATATGGAGGCTATGACACTTTCTTACGAAATAAGGTATCATTCATTCCTCATCATTATTTGAATTATGCTCCCAATCCGGATTATGAACTGCACAATGATCTTGGTTACCGAGGAGATTCATTTCCACTAGAAAAACCAGAAGGAGAATTTCGTATTGTCGCCATCGGAGGATCGACGACTTATTCGAGCCGAGTGTCTGACAATGCGCACACCTATCCCGCACAAATGGAGAAACTCTTAAAAGAACAATATCGCTGTCCTGCAATTCGCGTGATCAATGGAGGAATGAAAGGATACACGAGTTTTGAAAACTTGATCAACTTGATGTTTCGGGTACTCGATTTAAATCCGGATCTGGTTATTGTTTATCAAGCCACTAATGATGTTCATACCCGGTTAGTGGATCCCGTTGCTTATCGCGGAGATAACTCAGGATATCGGAGACAATGGAAAATTCCTTACCAAATTTTTTGGGATCGCCTGATCCTGATTCGAATTTTACGTGTCAAACTGGGAATCAATTATCCTTTCAGCATTCAAAATTTTGTAGGGGCTCCCACACAAAAGACCCGGATTGAAAAATCCATCTTATTGGAAAGCAACCCGCCTGTGTATTTTGAACGTAATTTAAAAAGTATGATTGCCCTGGCCCAAATTCATCCGTTTCAATTGATGTTTGCCACTTGGGCCCATAGTCCTCATCTTAATGATTATGCGGCAAATTCCGATTACCAGCGTGCGTTTCAGGAACACAACAACATCACTCGAAAATTGGCACAACAGCATCAAGTGCCTTTATTTGATTTTGTAGAACAGATGCCTCAAGATCCAAAATACTGGCATGACGGAAGGCATGTGAATGATGCTGGAGCGTTACGGAAGGCCGAACTGTTTACAGACTTTATAGTTCAGCAGCAGCTGATTCCAACACAACATTGTGAGGATTTATAGTTGCAGCTTTTCTAAGGATGTTGTGGAGGGGATCATTTTTTTAATCGTTTTTCTTTCTACAAAACCGATTTCATTTCTTTCATAAAGTGTACTGTCATGCAGGACTAAATTGAACTGTTTGCGTGTTATGTCCAAAGATGCCGTAAAATAAGTATACCAGTGATCCGTTTCCTGATCATAACAAAAGCTTCCATCCAATATCATTTCGCACTGTCCCCAGCACACTTCAAATGTTTTATTTTTTGTTGTTTTACTGAGAGTTCGTCTTGGCTGCCCGTATCGTTGTCGTAATTTAACCAGAAGATCCTGCTCAGAGACAGCAGCAATAAAATACTTTTTATAGATCAGCTTATACAATCGACCTTCCGAAGTCAGCATGAATAAAAATTGTTCGTTCTCGGTCACATATTCACCATAATATTCATGGATCACCCCTGATTCAACGGTAGGCTGTACCACGACCCCAGGCTTTGCCAGTTTCAACTCCTCAAACCCCATCCCTAAGTATATTCCCTGTATCAAAAAACGCCCCATGTTGTCGGCCTTTTCTTCCGGACGTTTGTGCAGATCCGGATCAAATTTACAGGATTCGTCTGCATGAAGAAAGACAGGAAAGAACAGCAGGAAAGAAAATAATAGGGTTTTCAAGGATAATACTTTCATATCAAAAAATTAATGAATCGTGATCAGAACCAGCATCTAAATCGGATTTTTACATAAAAAGATTAGCACTCACTGTACCAAATTCCACTAAAATTAAACAAAAAAACCTGTCGTTCTTATTTTCAATCTGATATTTTCATACAAAATCATGACTTACCCTACTTAGGAATGCTCAAACAATAACACTTAGTCAATCTACTTGCCTTTTCAACGATCTTCTGCGCTGCTTTACCGGTTACATGCAAACTATGCGCCCGATAAAACGCCTTGAATCTCGCTGAAAATCCTGCAAAAATTGAGCATGTTATTATTTTCGTCTTCCTTAGAAAATCCTTTTGGTTATTGTGGAGATTCGTATGAATGACGCCATCACCTATGATGATATTCTTTTGATCCCTTCCTACAACCATTGGGAATCACGGAAAGTCGTTGACATTTCTATCACTGATAAAACTGAAAAACTGTCTCTGAACCTTCCTGTGATGACGTCAAATATGGATACTATCACCGAAGCCAAGATGGCAAATTTCATTGGGAAAAAAGGAGGGATTGGCGTCTTACACCGCTTCATGCCCATTGATAAAAATGTTCGAATGTACAAAGATTGCAAATATCCGACATTTGTTTCCATTGGATGCGGTGCTGACGACTTGGAAAGGGCCGAAGCCTTAAAAGCGGAAGGGGCGGATTTGTTCTGCATTGATGTTGCTCATGCCCATGCCAAGTATGTTGGGCGTACGTTGAAACGCATCCGGGATATGCTGGGAAAAGAAGCCTGTATCATGGCAGGAAATGTGGCCACCTATGCAGGGGCCGACTATCTGGCTTCCTGCAGTGCTGATATGATCAAGGTTGGTATTGGAGGAGGATCCGTTTGTACTACCCGAATCAAGACAGGTTTTGGCGTGCCCAACCTAACAGCAATCAAAGAATGTGCCCGCGTCGATCGTTCCATCATCGCAGATGGCGGTATTCGCAACCCCGGAGATATTGTCAAAGCATTGGCTTTTGGTGCCGACTTCGTCATGATTGGCAGCATTCTGGCAGGAACCACGCCAACACCAGGAAAAATTCTGACTCGAAAAGGAATCGATGGGAATAAGACAAAAATAAAAATTTTTCGGGGGATGGCCAGTAAAGAAGTGCAAGATGATTACCATGGAGGACTGACTGATTGGAAAACAGCAGAAGGTGTCTCCACGGAAGTTCCCTATCAGAATGAAGAAGACTGGATCATTGCTGACATCATTGGGGGCCTGCGATCCGGATTGACCTATGCGGGTGCTTCCACTATCAAAGAATTACAGAGAAAACTGGATTATGTCCGAGTCACCCCGGCAGGGCGGACAGAAAGTTTACCTCACAAGCTATTATAACGCCACAGGATCTTTTCATCGTAACACTTCTGTTATTGATAGATTTCTGAATTTATCCCAGAGTTTAACCGTAATTGGGGGGTACAAACAATGAAAATAAATCATTACATTGATAACGATATTTGTGTTGTTGAGTTTAATCTCGAAATCGACGAAGAAGAACATGCATCCGATGTAGTCAACTATTTCGAATCCATGTTTGAGTCAGAAGAGTTTAAAAAAATTCTTTTGAACTGCAAAAATATGATTTCCATAGACTCCACAGGGATTGGTATCATTTTCCACATCAATAAACTCTTGAATATAAAATTAGAATCAAATACGACCACAGACAAAAATGGAAATCTTGCTGTCTGCAACTTAAACAAAGAGTGCCAGGAAGTATTTGAGATATGTTCGATGGAGCCTTTGATTATGATGTTTCAGACGGAAGCAGAGGCATTAAAATATTTACATTTAAAAAAGTAATTTTTTTTGTCTCAAGCCTGTTGCTTGTTGAAAACAAGACCGGACGTCTGGCAGAAAATGGTTATGAAATTCAAAAGCATCAAGACCAAAATCTTACTGACCACCTTATCCATCGGAGTGATTGCCATTCTGATCACCAACTGGCAGGCATACCGGATTGCTGAAAATGCCATGGTGGCGAAGTCTTATGAACAGCTAAAGACGGTTCGAGATGCAAAAGCAAGGGAAGTCCGTTCTTTTATCCAGGAAATGCGCATTTTGGTTTTTTCCCACTCCCAGGACCCAAAAGTGGTTTTGGCCATGCAGGAATTTCGTAAAGCCTTTCGTCAACTCCAGCAAACATTACAGGTCAATGCTATCCCGATGCAGGGTTATGAACAACAATTACAAAAGTATTATAATGACGAATTTCTGCCCGAGTTTACAGAAATCACGGGAGAAACACACACCTTAGCAGAATTCTGGCCAGACACCACGGCCTCACAATACCTGCAGTATCATTATATTGCCAATAATCCTTATCCCACCGGCGATAAAAGACAATTGTATACCATAAGAGATCCTGCCGAATACCACCAGGTCGAATACCATCAAATTCATGAAAGGCACCACGGCCGACTTTGCACACTGATTGACACATTTGGCTATGATAATCTTTTTCTGATCGATCATCAGACTGGAAACATGCTCTACAGCTGCAGAAAAAAGGTGGATTATGCTACAAATTTATTGACGGGGGCTTACCGGAATACCAATTTGGCAAAGCTTTTTAAATCTGCTCGTAAGATGGCCATCGGTTCTTATGTCAAGATGGTGGATTTTGAATTATATGCTCCTTCGAACAATGCACCAGCGGCCTTTATTGTGTCGCCTGTCATGAACCATTATAAACAAATCGGAGTGTTCATTGTGCAGCTCCCTATCCATAAAATCAACAAAATGATGACAGGCAACTATAAATGGGAAGAAGAAGGACTTGGAAAAACAGGAGAAACCTATCTGATTGGAAAAGATCTTAAAATGAGAACGGATTCCCGCTTTCTCATTGAAAACCCTGAAGAATTTTTGGAATTGCAAAAAAAACAAATTGATCCCAAACAGCTCAACCTGATGAGCATTCATGAAACATCGATTCTTTATCAGAAAGTCCAGACACAGTCTGCAGAATCCGTCATCAAAGGAGACAGTGGCACCATGATTGTCAACAATTACCGCGGTATTCCTGTCTTGAGTTCCTACAAACCTCTGTATATTCAGGATGAAGATCAACTCAAATGGGCATTGCTCGCTGAAATTGATGAAGCCGAAGTTTATGAAGCGGTCCAACAAATTCGCAGCCGCATCCTCTTCATTACTCCTTTTTTGACGTTATTCATTATTGCGATGGCCTTGCTGATTGCGCGCAATATCATTCTTCCCATCCTGAGTTTGACCAAAGGTGCAGAAAAATTAAAAGAGGGAGACCTGGCCACCCGGGTTTCTATTTCTTCTAACGATGAAATTGGCACGCTGGCCTCCACATTCAATCAGATGGCCAGCAATCTTCAGCAGACAGAAGAAGCCCTGCGTCTTTCCAATGAAGAAATGCTCTATGACCTGACTCTGGCAAGCGAAGTACAGCGATCCATTTACTCTCCAATCGCACCTCCTACCTATTTACCAGTTGCCAGCCGCTTCATCCCGCATTCTAAAGTTTCCGGGGATGTTTATTATGGTCATCTGCATCAAGACAATACCTTTGATTTCTTTCTTGGAGATGGTACAGGGCATGGTGTCTCTGCCGCATTTCTGACCATCATGGCCAATATTGCCCTCGTGGAAAAAGCAGAAGAAGAATCCATCGTCAACACCATCTATCATCTCAATGACATGCTGGAAAAGCATACTCCTGATGATAAATTCATTTCGGGTTTCTATTTCCGGGTCAATGAGAATGGCTTATTGACCTACGTGAATGCAGGCCACCCTGATGCGTTAGTCATTCCTGCAGAAAGTCGAGATTCGACAAGAAAAATCACTCATCTGGAACCGACTGGAAAAATGATGGGACTGTTTCCCAGTGATTTATTCCCCTATCAGGCAAAAACATATCAACTCCAGTCGGGCGATCTGCTCTTGGTTTACACCGATGGGATCCCTGAATATTCAAATCATGATGATCAAATATATGGCATGGAACGATTCATTGAATTATTGGAAAAGTCAAAAGGGGCGCCTCTGGAAAGTATTATTACAAAATTATTTCAAGACATCGAACAATTCTCTGATAACCGCCCCGCTGATGACGATTTGACCATCATGGTCTTTGAGTATCACCCCTAAGACCCTCCTTTTTCACGATTTCATGAACAAGTCTCACACTCAGCATGGCTTGAGGAACAATCGAAGACTTCACTATATATTCCTGCTCTTTGCCATGCTCCGGATCATGGAGCGAACAATGGTGATTGCTGCCAATGGGGCCTAATAAATCAACAGTCGGCACATACTGATACGTAAAATTTCCATCACTGGCCCCTCCACGCAGTCGATGCACCTGAACCTTCCTTTGGTCCTGCTCAGCAGCCTTGACAACCAGTTCAATCAACTCGGCATTTTTGTCGGTATTTGGCCAGGGAGGAAATTCTCCAATCAGCTGAACTTTCACCGAACACGGAAAGTCATCCATTGGACTCCGGACACTGCCCACTCCGGACAAACCTAAAACCTTTTCCTTTCCCCATTGAAAATCTTCAGGGTTGTTGGCACGTAAATCGATACGGCAGCTTGCATAGGCCGGAATCGTATTGGCGGCGGTCCCGCCCTGTACCAGTCCAATCGAAAATGTCACATTTCGACTATAATCCGTCCAGCTTTCAATTTCCTCAATTTTCCGGCTGATTTCTCGAATGGCATTGACCCCTTTTCGATGAGAATTGCCGGAATGAGCAGACCTCCCAAATGTTTCCAAATCAAAACGAGCCGCACCACACCGTGAGACACAAAGAACAACATCCGCTTCATCTTCCAGGCTCATTGCTCCTTCATACACCAAAGCCGCCAGGGTTTGTGGATTGATAAAACCTGTTGCCAGGGAGGGGAAATCCAGGCAGCCGATCTCCTCACTCGCATTGTGCAAAACAGTCCAGGACATGGATTCGAACAAATCCGGATAAATGGTCTTCAACCCTTTCAAAAACATATAGATCATGACGGTTCCACCTTTGATATCCAAGGTGCCAGGACCATAGATTCGCTCTTTTTCTTCTCTCCAGCAATGATTGTTTTCCACTTCTTCCTCTACGGGGTAAACGGTGTCCAGATGAGAAATCAGAATGAGGTTCTGCTCACTTCTGCCAGCACGGGTTGAAAACAGATGGTCCCCACACAAAGGGTTGGTAGAAGGAACAAAATAGGACTCAAAGCCCAGTTCAGCAAACCAGTCGGCATATTGCCTACCTACCCGGTTGATTCCCTCCCGGTTGTAAGAAAACGAGTTAATGTCTACAACTTGGCGTAACATTTTGATATAGTCCTTTTCCAAGGCCTCAAAACACTCTTTCATTCTATCCATTCCCCACTCCGAAAGGTAACATGCACACAACTATTATTTCTGCAGACCAACTGTCCCACAATCTGCAGCATCCCGATTGGGTAATCATCGATTGCCGTTATTCTTTACAGGATCCCGAATACGGTCAAAACCAATATAGCCAATCACACATTCCTAATGCCGTTTTTGCAAATATGAACACCGACTTGTCCGCTTCTGTTATTGCAGGAAAAACCGGACGACATCCTTTACCAGAAATTGATGCACTGGTTCAAACTTTTTCCAAATGGGGCATAGACAAAACAACTCAAGTAGTGGTTTATGATGACACCATCGGTGCATTTGCAGCGCGTTTATGGTGGCTGCTGCGCTGGCTTGGTCATGAACAGACCGCAGTGCTTGATGGCGGATGGAAACACTGGCTGCAAAAAAGCCTGGCAGTCAATCAGGAAATACGAACCTCGCATTTCCGAAATTTTGTCCCTTCTCTTTGTCCTGAATTACTCATCAATGCAGACGACGTGTTGACCATTCTGGATAATCCGGATTTTTGTATTTTGGATGCACGGACAGAGGATCGTTTTCGTGGTGAAAATGAAACCATCGATTCTATTGGTGGCCACATTCCCAATGCAGTGCCTGCCCCTTTTATGCAGAATACCGATTCCAATGGACTGTTTTTGTCTCGAGAACAATTAAAAAATCGTTTCCAGATGCTATTGGCTGGTGTGGACCCGGCCAATGCGGTTTTCTATTGCGGATCGGGTGTGACGGCATGCCACAACATTCTTGCATTCAAGTATGCCGGATGGGGAGAAGGTAAATTATACGCAGGTTCCTGGAGTGAGTGGATCACTGATTCGAATCGTCCTATTGCCACAGGATCATGAAACTCCTGCCAATGGCAGCAATACCGTGATTGTGGTTCCACATCCTTCTTTGGAATCTACCGTAATTTGTCCTTTGTGCTTCTGGACAATATCATAGGAAATAGAAAGTCCCAAACCCGTCCCTTCCCCTGTTGATTTTGTTGTAAAAAAAGGATCAAAAATTTTGTTCTTCACTTCAGCAGGAATCCCAATACCCGTATCTTCAAAGAGAATCACCAGTTGATCTTCAGCAATAGAAGTACGGATGGTTAATGTTCCCCACTTTGATCCGCTTTGTCTCTGCTGTTCAACAATAGCCTGACAGCTGTTGATAATGATATTAACAAAAACCTGATTCAGTTCGGTATACCAGCATCGGATACTGGGAGCAGCTTCAAAATCACAGACAAACTGGACATTTTCTTTGTAGTTGGGGCGAACCAGGGCGACAGAAGACTCGAGTCCTTCGACAACACTCACTTCTTTGGCTTCTTTTTCCCCCAGCCGGGAGAATTGGCGGAGGTTCTTTACAATGTCGCCAATCCGTACCGTACCATCAATGATGGCTCTTAAATTTTTGAACAGCGGATCAAATTTAGGCTCAAAGATCCGTTGGATGTCCTGTTCATCCTCTGCCAAATGATAAATAAACTCCTGCAGCTCTTGGAGACGCCTTTCCAAATTCTGGGCACCACTCTGAGCAAAGCTGGCAGGGTTATTGATTTCATGGGCAACACCAGCCACTAAGGTTCCCACACTTGCCATTTTTTCAGAGTGTGCCAATTGCGTTTGGGTTTTGTGAAGTGTATCCAAAGACTCTTCCAGTTCCCTGGTTCTTTCCTTAACCCGCTCCTCCAACTCTTTTTGTGCAGTTTTTTCCAGATGGATTGCCAAAGCCTGTGCTTCCTGTTTTTCCCAAAAGGTTTTCTTCTCTGCAGTGATATCACGAAGAAATCCAGTGAAGATGTGTTCACCATCCTTGATGCGCTCTCCAATGGACATTTGCAAAAAAATTTCTTCTTTGTTTTTATGAACACCAATGATTTCTGCACCTTTCCAGGGAAGGTGCTTTCGTTGGGTCTCAATGTATCGCTTAGAAGCAATTAAATGAGCTTTTTGCAGATGTTTCGGCATCAGCATGGTGAGAGGCTGATGGAGCAGTTCTTCTTCCGTATAGCCAAAAATTTTTTTCACTGCATTGTTGACAAACAGGATGTTACTGTTGCTGTCAATACTGATAATGGCTTCAGGAGCGGTTTCCACCAAAAGCCGATAGTTCTCTTCACTTTCTTGGGTGGCTTTCTCAGCCCGTTTACGTTCGGTTATATCAAAAGAAGATTCAATAATCAAAGACACTTCTCCCCTTTTGTCAAAGATAGGATAAGCCGTGACCTCATAGTGGTGGGCGACTCCATCTTTATTATAGTGCGTATGCTCGACGGTTACCTTTTTTTTGGATCTCACCACTTCAGTCAATGGACAAATATCTTTGCCACTACAGGGTTCTGTTTTATGGTGTGTCAACGCATAACAGGTGTTGCTCTTTTTCAAATCACCGAGATTGGAGGCACTATTGGAAAGAACAATCTTGTAAGTTTCCACATCAATTACGTGCAAAGGATACGTAATTGAATTGAGAACATGGGATAAAAAATCATTGCTTTCTTTGATCAGTTTCTCATTTTGGATCAGGTTGTGGCGTGACTCGTATAATTCCTGAACCATATGGTTAAAGGCTGCAGCCATCACACCCAGTTCATCTTCTGAATCATCATAAAGATAGACCATCTCATCAGGAAATTTAGCATACTTGTCCATGGCTTCAGCACTTATTTTAATCCGGGAAGTGATCATCTGGTAAAATAATAAATTGATGAACAACATCGTCACAATTCCCGCACCAATGAACAGTCCAATGCTAATCTGGTACAAGGTCCATGGCTCTAGTGGCATGCCATGCATCGAAATACCTTCTGCCAGAGTTTTTTGTTGAATATAAGAGTCCAAAGTCATTTTTACGTACCAACCTCCAATCAAGGCAATGACAAAAAAACAAAGAGAGGTTGCCAGTAAAAATTTAAACTGCAGGGTCAATTTTTTCATGGAATTTAGTACCTTCTTACATAAGCCAAGAAGAAGCTGCGATGACGCAAAGATTGGGATCTTCCTATGAAACAACTCTTTTGTAACAAATGACGGTGTTCTTGTCTATGGGGAGGAGGTACCCAAAAACATGGGTTACAATAATATCAAGAGGTTAGAAGACTCTCATCTTGTAAATACCAATATTTAGGGTATTATCAAAAAAAGGTTATTGGTGACCTGTTTTCTTTTGGGACGATGAGGCCGCTGGTTCGATTCCAATCACCCTGACCAATCATATCAATCACTGCAGTTGATTTAGATTCAAATGTGTGAGTACTACCCTAAAAAATAACGAAAAATTGGAGGCAACATGGACCCTGAAAAAATAATGACTGGAATTTCTGCAGAAATAATGACTGCGTTGCAGGCAATGTCACAAACAAAAGAACCTCAAGAAAAGAGGTTGTACAGTGAAACTATAAAAAATCTATGTGATTCGCTTGAGGTATTTATCAGCTTAGCAATGGAAGTGGCACCATTTGGTGATGAAGATGATGACTCAGCTCCATTTTAATTGGGTAGGTTAAGAAGAGTTCTTACAAGAACTCTTCTTAATTGACTTAAGGAATGCTCAAACAATAACTTAGCAAATCTACTTGTCTTTTCAACGATCTTCTGCGTTGCTTTACCAGCTACATAGCAAGCTATGCGCCCGATAAAATGCCTTGAATCTCGATGAAAATCCTGCGCAACACTTTCACATGTTATTATTTTCGCCTTCCTCAGGGGGTTTATCCTAGGCTGACACTAACGGCACAAGGGCCTTTTTGTCCTTGTCCAACTTCGAATTGAACATTATCGCCTTCTTGTAAGTATCCTCCCTTGACTTCAGAATGATGTACAAAAAGATCATCACCTTCAGGTTGAGTAATAAACCCATATCCTTTTTGGGTATTAAACCATTTCACGGTTCCTTGAGACATAATATTTCCTATTATTTAGGTTGTTTAAAATGACAATGCTTATTTGAATGCTCTTGGAGTGCTTTAACCTGAGTAATGGGAGTGCTTGGACTCGAAAATACTGAAGAAAGAAATTCAAGAAAGGTATTCTGATAAGATTATCTAAGAATGTTCACTATGACAGTTTTCCAATTAAACGCAACTTATTTTTGAAGTCAGCATTTCATTATGACCTTCCACAGTACAAACATCTATCAGCATTCTCGATTCAGGAAGAACGAACATATTCAAATACAACCAAAGTGATATCATCTTCCTGAGAGTTGCTCATCGTATTGGCGTGCTGATAATTCAATACTGCCTCCAGCAAAGCTTCTGGACTCAAAGATGCTTGAGCTTGAATGAAGTCGTACAACCATTTGAAACCAAAAATTGTTCCTGTGCTGTCAACCCTCTCAACAATTCCATCCGTGTACAATACGCCCTTGTCACCAGGCTGCATTTGATAGTAAAATTCTTTTGGCTGAAAAGTTGGAGACTCGAATAATCCCAGTACCATCGTTTGGTTTTCTACAAGGAATGCTTCCTGTCCATCTGCTGGTATGATAATCAATGGGGGATGCCCTGCTGATGCGGTTTTCAACTCTCCTTGATCCGTGATTGTGACATGCACAGCGGACATGAATCGTTCTTCCGGCAGGTGCATGCACAAAACATTATTGAGATGCTGTAAGATTTCAGTTGGCGTTGAACCGGGTCTCTGATCTAGAAGAATATTAGCCATGATAGTAGTCAGTCCAGCTGTCACTCCATGTCCCGTGCTATCTCCCACAAATATGCTGTAGGTGTGATTCGAATCAGCACACATTTTATAAATGTCTCCTGAAACATGAGAGTGAGGCAAATAGCGAGCCGCAATACTCAGGAAAGGTGGAGGAGAAAAAGAGACAAACAATTGTTTCTGAACCTCTTCTGCTGCTTTGAGATCGCTTTCGATTTCCTGATTTTTAAACGCCAGTTCTGCAATAAGTTCCTCCCGTTTCTTCTGATAAAGGTTCACCGTCAACAAGGTGATACCGATGGTGCACAGAGTTACCAGAAAACTGGTCAGCAAATTTCGAAACAAGGTATTTCTTATGGAGAGTAGCGCTTTGCCCTCATCCTGTTCTACCAGCAGATGCCATCCCAGTTCTTTGATAAATCGGGTTGTTAGAAGAACATGACGATCTCGAATATCATATTCAAAACTTGCCGGGAACTCACGGTTTGTTAACAGCGTTGGTGCAATTTGGCGTATTCCTTCCAAATGAAGAATATTGTCCTTCAAAATCCGCTCCCTATCCGTGTGAACCTGAATCAGTCCATCGGGGCTGACCATGTATATATTGCGACCATATTTTTCACGATAGGTATCCAGCAGTTTGGCGACCATGTCAAAATTGAGTCCGACCCCAACAACTCCAAGGAACTTTCCATTCGCTATCAGCCGATGATTGATGAAAATAGTAAGATAGTTTTGAGCCGCTTCATTGGTATCGACCACCAGGTCATATTCAACATTCATGTCCTTGAAATCGTAATACCAGACATCATGAGCATCTTCCGTACTGATCTGTTTGAGAATTCCATTGAAATGGTAATAATTCAAAGTTTGCTCGGATATAAAAAAGGAACTGAAAAAATTGTATTTGTTTTTGATCTCCGATAAATAATTGGTAATTAGAGAGGTATTCACTTCCCCGGATAAAGCCCAGTCTTTTAAAAAAGTATCATTAGCCATCAATGAAGAAACAAAGATGGGGCGCATTAGATCTCTTTGTATTTCCGAATAAATATTATCCCGAGCCAGCGGTAGACTGTTTTCAATAATTCCAGTTCGTACCGATTCCCGGGAAGCAAAATAGCTCATAAAATTAGTCGTCAGAAATCCAAACAAGAGAATCATTGTTAAAATAAAAATCAGTCTGGATCGGATCGTTAAAAAAGCCATAGGATTATTAGGCAGCAGTCTGTTGGGGGTTAAATTGGATTACAGTGACATAAATCCAGAATATGTAAAAAATCATCCAGATGCTGGGGTAATCGGTGAGGAAAACTAAGATACAGAAGACACGAAAAGTCTCCATATAAAATTTGCAATTTGTTGTGCACCATTGACTACATCTTTTTGCACTCGGCCCTTGTTCAGAGAAGCCGACAAGAATGCTGCCCAGTCTCCTTGATAAAAAGCATCTTCGTTTAAAGAAAAACTGGGCATTTCTTTTTGCACATACCGGGTCAATTCTTTAGATTCTCGGAAGTGTTCCCTTGTCACAAATCCGTAAGTCACACCGGCATAGTAGACCTCTGCCAGTGTGCTGTATCCCAATTTTCCGATCACCAGATCACTGGCATGAACCAGATCCGGATGATAAAATCCCGTTTTGTGTGCAAGCAAAATCACATTTTTTTTATTTTGCGCTGTTTGAGCTCCTCCAGGGATCACAAAATAGATGTCTTGTTGTTTGTATAGTTTTTCTAAAAACGGAAATTTTTCTGCAATGCCTCCCATCGTGATCAATACAAAAGGCATCCCTGCTGGGATATGCAGTTTTTTTCGAATTTTTTCAGGTGACGTAACAGGTTCTCTGCTGATAGGGTTGACCGCTAAATACTCCTCATCAATATGGCACACGGGGTGAGCCTGAATATGGTAGTCCACCGATTCAAATATTTTTTTTAAATACGCAATATGGGGTTTAAACTCTTTTTGATGATGGCGGTATCCTTCATAAATCCAATCCCAGGTAAAGTTTTCAATCAGTATGGAAGGAATGCCTGCGTGTTTTGCTGCCAAGATTCCAATGGGAGCAATATCACAAAGCACGAGATCACATTTTGCTGATTGGAGCTGAGATGCCAGCTGATCAATGAGCTGGTCATCGAGGGGGTAAAATTGATTCAAAGCCTCCAGCGTATCTGAAATATTCTCATGCAATGAGGTTTTTTGAACCAGCCCAATATCTGTCAACAGCGAATGGTATTGAAAATTTCCAGGATAGGATTCTTCGAAGAACCAGGGAGGGACTTGTGTATAAATTTCAAGTTGTAGATTGGGATCTTTCTGATGGATTGCCGACATGACGCTGATCGCTCTGGCAGCATGTCCAAATCCATGGGGGGAAATAAAATAGGCAATTTTCATCATCGTTTCATATTACAATGTACTTATCCTGGGCTCCCTTGCAATTGACTGTCACTACGCGACAGATAAATAGGGTGTTTTCAGGTTTGACTTCATGAACAGCACCAGGATTGACCACCATCATGTCTCCCGGATCAAGGACATATTCATCACCTTCCACAAAGATTTTCATGATTCCCTCGATGACCTCATAAATTTCGGTTCCCTGCTTGTGGTAATGCCGATCCTGAGAAGCATGCTGATTGAATACGGCTATTTCAGTATCGCCCATTACCTGGACAGAGCATTTTTTATGAGTTGCAGGAGGATGCCAAACAATATCTTCTGCTTGTTTTTCCGTAGTGGTATAAAGTTCCGTCACCAGCAGCTTGCGCTCTCCGCGATCCCCAGGCTGCAGCGCTGGATCTGACTTGATAGAGTGGATGGGTATAAATAGTGAAGGAGTGGTCATTTTTTCTTACGAATTTTCTCACGAGGACGAGTTGTCTTTAGAAAAAACATTTTTGTGCACCAAATCCACCAAATCTGTAACGACCACGCCTTTTTTCTGTCCTGCACTTTCAAAGGATTCCTGACAAGTGATGCATTCCACTGCCATCGTTTGGGCGCCAGTTTTTTTGGCCATATCCATTTTTTTCTGACGGAGATGATGGTTCAACTCTGGATTTGCCTTAAAATTATAATATCCGCAGCAAAGCGCCTCATCCCGAGTCTCGTCCATCTCTTCCAGGTCGTACATTTTTCCAATCAGCTTCCGGGCCGGATCCCCCAGACCCAGTTTGCGAGTACAATGACAGCTGTCATGGAAGGTGATCAGTTCGTCATTTTTAGAAAGACCCAATTGATCGGCATGATTCAACATCCATTGACTGGTTGTTAATGCTTTCCAATCGGTTCTTTTGATTTGCAGCATACGCTTCAAGCTGGCAAAGCATTCCATGCATCCTGTAATGACCTCTTTGGGCTGGATCTGTTCAATCACATCGGCCACGTAACGGTGCAGATATTCGGATTCTTCAATCCTCCCTCCCATCAACTGAGGCCATCCGCAGCAGCTTTTCAATCCGCCTAAGACTTCATAGTCAATACCCAGCTTGTCTGCCAACTCAATGGTTTTGAATTGTGCTCCCGTATTGCTGAAAATATAGCATCCGAAATAAATAAGAGTGTCGCACTGCTTGAACTCGGTCTTATCCACATGCTTCCGGAGTGTGCCCAATTTTGTTCCTGCGTACAGATTGAAGCCCCGAATGG
>JADGAT010000241.1 GCA_015231885.1 SAR324 cluster bacterium | reverse complement strand
TAATAGGCTTAAAGTCTTGCGAAAAATAGAGTTTTTTGGGGGCACTCCCTAAGCATATTTTGTAAGGCATTGTTTTTATAAAATAAATTTTAACTCCGGATTCGCATAAAGAGTATAAAAAATGTTATTTTTGCTATCGTGAGCGAGCGTGGCGAGTTCAAAAGTTTTTTTGTTATCGGGAAATGGGTATCCCGAATTTTCTAATAATCATGGATGATCTATGTAATTTAATAATAAGGAGATTATTATGGCATTTCGTATTAATCATAATATCAGTTCGATCAATACCCAACGTCAATTAGAGAAAGTGAGCCGGGCGTCATCTAAAACTTTGGAACATTTGTCTTCCGGAATGAAAATCAACCAGGCAGCTGAC
Organism: SAR324 cluster bacterium; assembly: GCA_015231885.1. Taxonomy (GTDB): domain Bacteria; phylum SAR324; class SAR324; order SAR324; family NAC60-12. Next base: position 1,628 of record JADGAT010000241.1, on the reverse strand, counting down.
GGACCAGCATCTTTGGTCATATCTGAAAACATGCGTGCTCAGATTTCGGGCTTGAATCAAGCCGTTGAAAACTCTGAAAATGGGATTTCAATGGTGCAAACGGCAGAAGGTGCATTGTCTGAAGTGAATCGACTTTTAGTCGATGTTCGTCAATTGGCCATTCATGCTTCAAACGAAGGCGTCAATGATGAGAAAATGCTGGCAGCCGATCAAGCCGAAATCGAGAATGCGTTGTCAACGATTGACAGAATATCCAATATTTCACAGTTTGGAACCAAACGTCTGCTCAATGGAAGTCGTGGTGCCAATGGTGTGACCAATGGTGCGGGACTGCAGTTTGTTGGAGCCGGACCTACAACTAATTCCTCTCCAGTGGAGGGATATTCGATTAAAATCGATCAGGTGGCCACTAAAAGCGAAATTGTTGGTGAAACGGCTTTGAGTCAGGAACTGATTGATGCAGGCGAAACTTTAACAGTCAGTGAAGGAGGGAAAAATGTTTCTTTCACTACCAAAGCTGGAGAGACCGCCACCAGTACTTTGAACGAACTCCAGACGAGAATTCAGGAAGCCGGTCTGGATCTGGAACTGATTCGGGGTCAGGATGGTGCCATTGGGCTGAGGCATAAAAAGTTTGGAAGCGAACACACTTTCTCGGTTGCCAGCAGTACGGCAGGAGTTCTTTCTAAAGTGGGTGATGTGACGAATGAAGCTGTTCGTGGTCAGGATGTCAAAGGCACCATCAATGGAGAAGAAGCAGTTGGCCGGGGCCAGATATTAACAGGGAAAGAGAATGCTCCCAATGTGTCTGGATTGGCCGTTCGCTATACGGGAGTAAAGGCCACAGAAGAAGACCAGATTGCTGGAACCGTTTCTGTTTTTCAAAATTCACTCAAATTTCAAGTTGGTGCCAATGAAGGTCAGACAGCAGCTGTTTCCATCAGAAATATGGCTCCTCGTGCTTTAGCACAGGGGATGAATACCAAAAGCAATTTTAAATCTCTTAGTGATATCAATGTTACGTCCTTCCAGGGGGCTCAGGATGCCATCCAGATGGTGGATAAGGCCATTGATCAAACATCCGAAGAGCGTGGGAAATTGGGAGCATTCCAGAAAAATACGCTGCAAAGTAATCTGAACAACTTGAGGGTTGCTGCAGAAAATTTGACGGCAGCTGAATCGGTCATTCGTGATTCCGATATGGCTGCTGAAATGGCTGATTTCACACGAAATCAAATCATGACGCAAACTTCCATGGCGATGCTGGCCCAGGCAAATCAAAAAGAGCAGTCGGTGTTGTCATTGCTGTAATGAAGGTGCTGTTTTCAGTTATATTTAGGAAAACGAAAATAATAACATGTGAAAGTTACGCAGGATTTTCATCGAAATTCAAGGTGTTTTTCGGGCGCATAGCCTGCTATGTAACCGGTAAAACAACGCAAAAGATCGTTGAAAAGACAAGTAGATTTGCTAAGTTATTGTTTGAGCATTCCTTGGTATGCAGGGTGGGTGAGCTTGCTCGCCCACCCACCAGATGCAGTGATTAACAGAAATACAACCAATCGTTTACAAAAAACTGGGTGATGATATGGATCAGACCTATTTTTCAATGTAATTGAGAGAGCTCA
>JADGAT010000240.1 GCA_015231885.1 SAR324 cluster bacterium | reverse complement strand
ATTTATTTTATGCTGGCCTCACAATTAATAAGAGCTTTCTTTGGTCCTTTGGTCGAGTTCTGTAATATGTGGGGTTCAGAAAAATTCACATTGAAAGTTATAGGAACTTCTTCATTTCTTTTAATTATAGTTACCTTAATACTTGTTCCAAGAATTGGGATTAATGGTATTGGTATTGCAATATTGATTAATATTTTAAGCACAACTGTGCTTCTTGCCATTCATGTATATCGTCGGTTCAATATAGTCGTTGGTGTTACTGGTCTAGTTAGGACTTCCTCAAAAAGTTTAGAGCATTGAATCTGTTATATTTTCTGCATTTGTGGTAGTATTCAGGTGCATGTTTTTTCGCCATTTCAGCCAAAAAGGCTTGCACCTAATGATTCTTGGTGGCCTGATAGTCATCCAGTCCTGAAAATCTGGAAGCGCAGGAGTTCCATCACACTCCAGGAACGGTTTGTCAGCCCAGCAGCCATAGCAGGTGTTCGGTAACGATAGCGTTGGTTCCCGATGGGAACTCGCAAAGTTCGTGGGCGCCAGCAGAAATTGTAATGGGTCACCATCAACCAGCTCATTGCCTCATGTTCATCTGATTGCTTTGAATATGAATATGATTTCCTCTGCTTTCTGGCATTAAAATGACGGGCAGAACCGTTATAGCGTTCAACGAATGATGTATTGACCGTCCCGGAACAGGGAGAGGTATCCAGAGCATTGGTCAAGCTCTCCTCGCTTCCAGCTACGAGTGCGATGGTCACATCCCTTATCAGCCCGTTGATAAAACCAGCCTCAGCTCGAACGTGTCATGCCCGCAGACATCAGGAGCAATAGAGTTTCTGAAGTTGGGATGACTGGGATTGTTGCGATAATGGCAATAAAGCACGAAAATTCAGTCTGTATGATCAATAAATAGAGGTCGGAGCGGTCTCCCCACCCCTTGGGAGTCCCAACTCCATATTTTTGGCGCATGAGTAGCCCGAGATTGAATCCAGCCACATGGATCAGATACCTCTTTTGAACATTTTCTCGACCTCTCAAATGGGCTCGGCGCATGCCGCCTCGGTCGAGTGTATGCTGAAAACATCGCTCTACCAGTTCAGCTCTCTTTTTGAACAATTTCTTGGCAATTCCTGAAGCAATCCGACTGCGATTATTGTAGACAGCTCTCTGTGCCTCATCATCGCCTTTCCAGCGGCTTCTTCCTTTGCGTTTCGGTTCTGAAATTCGGCTCTTCCAACAGCTATCTTCCATGTCCTTGAGCACATCGCGAGAATGGTAACCTTTGTCAGTGATTGCTTCTGACGGGTTGTCTGCGGTCGGTGGTGAATCTATGGCCTTTTCCAGATTTGTTTTTGCAGTTTCCAGTGTTTTTCCAATGGTTTTGGTATCTCCCTCATCGGCATGATGAAGCTCAACCGCAATAACAGCTCCAGAGTCCAGATCAACCGCATGCTCGGGCTTGTATGCCATATGCGTTCGACCGTCTTTCATCTTTGCAACGCGAGAGTCTTCATCAACTGGAGAGCTCCAATCCTTATTGGAGAGCTTTTTGCCCTTCCGTTTGCGGTCCAACCGAATCAGATCCTCCGCTGTTGGTGTTTCAATACCGCTTTCTTTGGCCATGCGTTCCAGCATCTCGCGGTAGTCTTCTCCTGTGTCACGACGAACGATCGTTTTCAGGGCCGCATTGGCTTCCATAGTGGAGGCATCCACGCCGATTCGCTCTCCATGTATCAGCTTTGATTTTTCCAGAAGCGCAAGAATCCAAGTGAAAGTTTCCGTATGTACTTCAAGCGAGAGGCGGGAGCGAGTCGTACTCAAAGTCGAGTGATCTGGCACATTTTCCGTTGTCCCCAAAAACAGAAATTCTCGTAACGACAGGGAATCAGCGCAACGCCACTCGATTCCGCGTTCACTATCAATCCCCTCAAAATATCCAACCAGCAGCATGCGAAAATAACGACCTGGTGGGATCGAAGGACGACCTCTTTTCCCCTTGGCATAAAATGGAGTACATTGGTCTTCTGCAAAACGATCAAAAGCTGCTTCTTCAAGCACCTTCTGAAGCCGGTCATAAAACGCATGACCTTGGGATTTTGGAATCTCATCCAG
>JADGAT010000023.1 GCA_015231885.1 SAR324 cluster bacterium | reverse complement strand
AACAGCGCAATAATAATTCAGAGAATATTTCCATCTCTAACTCCTTTTTGGATGTTAATCGCAAAAAAGAGATAGAATCCTCCCGCCTTTAAGTCAAATCTGGTGAGAAAGTATAGTAACTCATTGATATCATTAATCACAAAATTTTAATGCGATTGCCCTGAAAACTGACTGGGGAAGTGAATAGATCCTCAACAAAGAGGGGTGTGGGATGATTGAAGCCACTCCATGACAAACCGTTTTGATTGTTTGGAAGGTTTGGTGTTATCGGCACATTCAAATTGTCCAATTTGCAGGGAGTTTTTTCTTTTAGAAATCCGAATTTCCAGGCTGGCTCGTTCCGGAAACAAGACTTTATAGATATAGCATTTTCCTTCCGCAACAGCATGGGTATAAGATGCCAGGCAATTTTTCATTTCCAGTCCCTCTTTTGCCAATTCTGATCGGCATGTGATGGGTTCAATGACTCCCGGAATTCCGGCAATCGGTGGTGGCGGGAAAATCTCAGAATCCTTTTCCTGTTTTGCTTTTTTACGTTCATTCTGCAGGGACGGTCTTACGTTCTCCTGCCGTTGCAGTTCGTGTTGATTGTCCAATATTTCCCGGTTCTGTTTTCTTCTCCGCTCCTTTTCTTCCAGTTCTCTGGACTTTCTGCCGATGTTTTCCAGTAGCATTTCATGCCTTTCCTGTTTGTGCTGTTCTTTTGCGTTTAGCTTTTGAACCCACTGGTCGTGTAATATTTTCAACTGTTCCCAGTTTTTGCACTGAACCAGAATTTCTTGATAATTTTCGATTTTCAACCACTCTCCCATTCGCAAGGTATCAGTCAGTCTATTCAGGAATTCCGTAAAGGAGACGGGCAGGAACGATTCATTCTGAAGTGCCTTGGAGATCATGCTCCAGCAGCGCAGCTTGGAATAGCCAATCAGAATACCCAGGATTTGTGTGGGAACCTGTTTGGCATGCCGAAGGTTTATGACAACTTCCGGTGTTCGAACAGCACGATCAATGAAACTCATTTCCTGGCGATCATAATGTTCGGGCTGAATTTTATCGATGAACTTTAAGGTCGATTTGGAGGACTTCCCGTAGATTGCTTGTAAGATATCGATTCTCTTTTTGTACAGGAGCCCGCTTTGTTGAGAAAGCAGCAGGCTGTGATGATAGGTGTGATTGATGATCAGCCAGAATAAAACAGGATGGTGCCGTACAAAAGGAATGATCATGTCTTGATCATAGCGGGCAAGGCTTAATATTGGATATTGCAGCCACTCGAATTTTATGCAGGGTTCTCGAACTTCCGGAGGAATGGCAGAAAGGAAGAAACGCAGAGTCTCATTGGTTTCCCTGCAAAACAGCTGTAATCTTTCAAGTTCTAACTTTTTGTACTTCCAGACAGGTACCGGCTCCCATCGTCGTGCTGCTGTCTGATAAAACAAAGAAAATCCCTTTTCCCATGAAGATAGTTTCAAATGAGTATTGTTTATTTTCAGCCGCAAGCTGCCAGTTGCTGCATCCAACTTATAATTGCTCAAAAAAAACTGATCCCGCAGCTGACTGATTTTCTGATACTCAAATAACATGTTTCACTCCCAATTCCCTTTGTGCGGCTTTGAGCATTCCTTAGTGTTTCAAAGTATGGAATAAAACCGAAGCTTTGCTCATTGAAACGGGATTGCAAACCATGACACACCTGATGGAGTTGGACTCAAACCTTGGTGTTTAAGTATTTATCTAATACTATCGTGAGATGATTGGGGTCAATTGGTTTGGTGAGATAGTCATTAGCCCCCACAGCAAAGGCTTTCTGTTGCTGTTCGATGAAGGCGTCTGCAGAAAGGGCCACAATGGCTATTTCTTGGAAATACGGGTCTTTTCTGATTTCTTTTATGGCAGTCATCCCATCCATGACCGGCATTTGTATGTCCATAAAAATAAGATCCGGATGTTTTTCCTGACTCTTCAGCTCCTGCAACCGATCTAGCCCCAGTTTCCCATTATCTGCAAACTCCACCTCCAGTTCCACTTCTTCAAATAATGCCCGGATCAAATTTTGATTCATCAAATTATCTTCTACCACCAGAATGTGGTTGTCTTTAGAAAATTGAAGTTCATCATGTTTTATTTCTTCCGGGGACTCGACAGGAGATGAAGGTGCTTGGTAGGGAATCCTAACACTGAAATTGGAACCCTGGTTGACACCTCGGCTTGCAACAGAAATGCGTCCTCCCAGTATTTCCACCATTTTTTGGGTAATGGCCAACCCGAGTCCGGTACCCCCAAAATTACGGGTAGTCGAATCATCTACTTGCTCATAAGCTTTAAAAATGGCTTGCTGCCGATCTTTGGGAATGCCAATACCCTGGTCAATGACCAGAAAGGCCACCTCGTCCTCATTTCCCATCACTTTGAGTTTAACCTCTTTGCCTTCAGGCGTGAACTTGATGGCGTTGCCCAATAGATTTGTCAGAATCTGTATGAGTTTCGTGCGGTCTGTACGTATTGCCGAAGGAAGCTCAGGATGGATTTCATGGGAGAGAAAGACCCCTTTTTGAGAGGCAAGTATTTCATGGACCTCAAAGATATTTTTTACCAAACTTTTTACATGAAAATCCTCCTCGACCAGTTCCATTTTTCCAGCTTCAATTTTGGAAATATCAAGAAAATTATTGATCATTACCATCAGGTTTTGTGCGCTGGTATGGATGTTTTGCTGAAATATCTGAAAATCTTCCGGCAACGCAAGATGTTTACTTTTATTCAAGAGAACCTGAGTGAATCCGAGAATGGCTCCCAGGGGAGTGCGAATTTCATGGCTGATATTGGCTAAAAAAACAGATTTTGCCTCATTGGCTTTTTCTGCATTCTGTTGGGCTGTTTTTAAGTCCTCGGCAATTCTCCTCTGAGATTCCAAAGAGTCTTCCAATTTTTTCTTTTGCGCATCAATGAGCATTTTCTGCTGATACAATTCGACAAAGACCTTTACCTTACTTTGCAAAACACGAGGGTTAGGAGGTTTAAATAAATAGTCCACAGCTCCCACTTCATAGCCTTGAAAAACATTTTGCTGGGTAATTGCGGCTGCTGTTAAAAAGATGATAGGAGAATATTTAGATTTTCCAAAATAACGGATCAATTCTGCTGTTTTGAAACCATCAATTCCAGCCATATGGACATCAAGGAGGATGAGAGCAAATTCATGAGATTTTGCCAAATTGACCGCTTCTCTCCCGGAGGATGCTTTGAATATAATGAGCTGCGGATTTGCCAATATTTTTTCTAAGGCAAACAAGTTATCAGGATCATCATCGATCAGCAGTATTTTTGGTGTTTCCAGTGGTTCAATCAAATGCTCTGGCAAATCGATCTCCTCGTGTTGTTTGAACTGGGCAAAATTTTAAATCCAATCATTGTGATATCATCATCAAAAAGGTGTTTTTCTGAAAACTGAAGAGTACATTGGTAAATATTTTCGATGATCTGTGTAATGGGGAGATCCCCCGATTTTTGTAAAAGCTCCGTCAGTCCAACCAAACCAAACTCTTGATTTGCCTCATTCGTAATTTCGGTGATTCCGTCAGTGTATAACAAGAGAGCATCACCACTCTGCATTGGGTAAGTGATGTCTGTATACTGCGCCTGTTCACCAAACCAAAGCCCCATCATTAGCGATGACATTTGCAGAGGGATCACTTTCTGAGCTCCTGCCTTAAGAATACAACCGTGGGGGTGCCCCGCTGTACTATAATACAATATCTGCGACTCAGGATTATAGACACAATAAAAAGCTGTCGCAAATTTATCATCCGGTGTGCATTCCATGAGCATATTGTTAAGAGCCATGAGTACTGCAGCCGGAGATTCTAGTTCTTTAGCAACCCTTTTGAATAAACCGGAAATCATGGTGGAGATCAATGATGCCGAAGCACCATGCCCTGTGACATCAGCAATAAAAATTCCAATATTACCGTTTTCCAACTGAAAACAATCATAGAAATCACCTCCGACTTGATCCATCGAAATGTATTTTGCAGCAAATTCGATGCCAGGAATCTCTGGTAATGCCTGAGGAAGCAAAAATTCTTGAATAATTTGGGCCTGATCCAACTGATCTTGAAGCTGTCCGTACAGTTTTCCTAATTTTTCTTTGGAAAATTTAAGATCAGCGTAGGCATGTTCTAAATCTTTCTGTTGTTTTTGAATCAACTGTTTTTGCAGAAACAATTCAGTAAAGATGATTGCCTTGCTTTTCAAAACATGAGGATCAGGGGGTTTGAACATGTAATCAACAGCTCCCACCTCATAGCCTTGAAAGACATTTTCTTCCTTTATCGCTGCCGCTGTCAAAAAGACAATGGGGGAATGGCGGGACTGTCCAAAATGTCGAATCAATTCGGCTGTTTTAAAGCCGTCAATTCCCGGCATATGAACGTCAAGGATGATGAAAGCAAACTCATTGGATTTTGCCAGACCAACTGCCTCCCTCCCCGAAGAAGCTTTGATAAGAACCCATTTAGGATCTTTTAGAATTTTCTCCAAAACAATTAAATTGTCGAGATCATCATCCGTCAATAGAATTTGGGGCAGCTCCCTGACCGGCTGTGTTTCTTTATCCATGATTTCCATCAACTCACCCAATATGAACCCCGGAGTTTACGTTAGTGCTTACTTGCTGGATCCAACGCCTCTGATCCCTCCCAAGACTCCGATAATCGAGTAAACACAGGAACATGGATCATCATCCATTGGTAAAAAAACAAAATTTCCTTTGCAGAATTAGGAGACAAAGTTTCTTGCAGAACCCGATTCCAGGTACTCAACTGTGCGGGCCAGTAAGTGAGCTGAAACCCATGGGAATGATATGCGCGAAATACCCACAAAACGGTTTCGACCAGCACTTCTGGGCTATAAGAGTAAAAAACCGTTTCCATAAACTGAGCATGATTGTTATGATTATCTTCCATCATTTGTTCATTGCCCTCTCCAATCAACTGTTTCAGGTCTTTGCGCCCAGCCATGACCTGATTGATTTGGGTCACCAGATGATCTCGTTTCTGGGAAAATTCTTCCGCTGTTTTGATGGTTGGCTGTGTAATTTTTTTTGCCGATTCCAGCAATTCTGCTTTTGTCATGACATTTCTCATCTCTTTTAATTTTATTTGTCTCGGATCTGTTCCAACGCCTCTGCTGTTTGCCCAAAGAGGACCTCCAGCTGGTTGATGAAATCATGTTCGCTGATGGAATTTCCCGTATTTTGATTTTCAATATGCTGGACACACCATTGAGCTAAAGGTTTTGCCCCCAAGGTAGAACTAGACCCCTGGAGCTGTTTAACGAGATGGAGGACCTGCTCTGAATCTTTGTACTCAATAGCATTACGGAGTTCCTGAATTAAGACAGGTGTTTGCTCCATAAACATATCGATCAGTTCATTGAGGAATTCTGGGTCAATAGATTTGAATCCATTGATGGTATTCTGGTCTAAACAGGATTGCTTTTCAAGAGACTGATTCTCATTAGGACTAGAAGGCACGTTTTCAGATGCCATGGCCTCTGGTGTGTCGGAAGGTTTCCTGATACCTCCTCCAATCTCAATAATCGTTGATTGTAGATCTTCCAAAGCAACCGGCTTTCTCAAACAGCCATCCATTCCTGCTTGAACACATTGATCCTGACTAATGTTTGTGCCAGTGATTGAGACTATCCTTGGCCTCCTATGCTTGGGATAATGTTGATTCAGGTGGCGTGCTGCTGTGATTCCATCAATATCAGGCAATTGGATGTCCAGAAAAACCAGATCATAATCGTGTTGATTGATTTTTTCCAGTGCCTGTTGAGCATTTCCTGCTGATTGAGGAGAATACCCCAATTGTCCCAGCAGTAAAGACGTCAGTGCCACCTGATCGGGTTCATCATCAACCACTAAGATATTTAATGGGATTGTTTCAGCAAGATTGGATTTAATATCAAGAGTTGCCCCTGATTTATAAACTTTTTCTTTCTGCAAATCTTCCTCTAAAATCGGCAGTGTAAAGAAAAAAGTGGTTCCTTTCCCCAGATGGCTGTCAACCCATATTTTTCCCTGATGTCCAATGACAATCTTTTGGACAATGGTTAATCCCAGTCCTGTGCTTTTCTCGCCGGCAGTGCTTTTCACACTGCTGGTATGAAACGCATCAAAGAGTGTAGAAACTTCATTTTCAGGAATTCCAGGTCCCTGATCTTTGACAGAAACCATGACATAATCACCACTTTGGAATACGCTGACCTGGACTGTTGTTTGGGGAAGCGAATACTTGATCGCATTGGAAAGTAAATTATTCAACACTTGCTCTATTTTTGTTCGATCTATCCTCACCAGAGGAAGCTTTTCATAGTGGTGATAGGTAATCCTGATCTTCTTTTTAGAAGCAAGAACACGGTTTCCTACAAGACATTTTTCGATAAAAGAAACGATCTCTGTTTTGTGCAGTTCTAAATCCAGTTTTCCTGATTCGATTTTAGAAATATCCAGCAAATCGTTGAGAAGGGTGAGCATGAAATGACTGGAATTTCTGATTTTTGACAACAGGTCTAATTGCTCAGGAGCCAATTTGGATTCTGTTTCACTGAGCAAAAATTCGCTATATTGCTGAATGATACTGATCGGATTTCTTAAATCATGGGCCGCCATCCCTAAAAAATGATTTTTCAATTCATTCAATTTGGCCAATTGGACATTACTTTTCTGCAGCTCACGGGAAAGGTTATTGGCTTCACTGTTGGAATCCAGAAGGTGCTTACGCAAAATTTCAGTTTCTTCATTATCCTGCTGCCCCAAGACAAGGATATCCGAATCGTGTTCGTAGAAATGAAAATAGAAAGTTTGAGGCAGTCCGCCCACCGTATTGAAATTCAACATCCGGGGCTTTCTGCCATCTTTCAGTAATTCTTCTAAGGAAGGAAGATTCCCAAAATCAATTAATACGTCATACAAATTTGTGATTTTGGTCATCAAATCCGGTCCTACCATGTCCCTGGCATATTGATTCACATCCAGGATCTCTCCTTTCTGGTCTACACAAAGAAAAATGAGGCAGGCTTCCTGATACAGGTGCTGGTAAATGATATCACTTAATTGAAGCGTTCCCATATCACCCATTACGAATCAATTTTTCCAATTTAACAATGGAATCAACATAGTTGACCTGGGGGTACTTTGCCAAAACATCAAGCCCTCCCCATAAAAACCCCTGTCCTCCCGCGATAATATCCAGTTGAGGGAAAGTGGCCTGTACCGCCTGAAGTGTCTGTTCCATGGTACGTAAGCTGAAATAAAGGCTCATCGACAAGGCCAGCAAATCTGGTTTTTTTTCTTCAATGATCTGCAGCATCTCATTCTCCGGGGTATTAGCCCCCAAAAAGTAGCCGTCCCATCCATTCAGTTCAAAAATATCTGCCACCATTTTTGCTCCAATTTGATGATACTCCTTAGGAACACAGCTGACAATCGCACTTTTTCCCACATGATCGGCCGCAAATATGAGAGGGTATACCAAATTCAACAAGCCCTCTGTAATAGCAGTTGCCATGTGTTCTACGGCAACAGAAATTTGATTGCTTTCCCACAGTTTTCCCACTTCATACATAGAAGTCTGAAACAGGTTTACATAAAGATCCTGAACAGCGACTTTTTGTTCTATGAGTTCCTTTACAATGGAAGTGCATTTCGCTCTGTTTCCCGCCAAAAGAGCTGATATATAATCATCATAATGTTTTTCAATCATTTTGCCCCCTGCAAACCGATTAGTATTGACCAATAAAAATATATACAAAAGCTATCATAGAAACAAAAGAAAGTCAGCATTATATATACTCAAAATCGCAGCGGTTTTTCATGAGAGGCATCCGCTTCTCCACAATATTCCATGATATATTTTCGGCTCTCATTGCGCAATTGGATGGCTGTTTTCCACATATCGGGAGCCTCTTGTTTTGCCGAATCATTAGAAATTGGAAGACCAATACGGACAGTTGCTGTTCCTTGACGCAATAACCAGGACTGGTCACGCAAGATGGATCGAGTCCCCTTTAGCGAGATAGGTACAATGCACACGTTCGATTCAGCTGCTGCTAAAAAGGCCCCCATTTGAAATGGGCGCAAGCCGGTCTTCCTAGTAAAGGTGCCCTCAGGAAAAATCAATACCGGCCAATCGTGATGAACGCTCCTGACGATCTCACGTGCTTCCTCAATCCCTTTTTGTTTATCAATTCTATTGATAAATTCTGTTTTTACGTTGTTTAAAAAAATCCTTAATATGGCATTACTGGCAAGTTCGGATTTGGCAACAAATCGCATTGGAGAAGGTAAGGCTGCTGTCAGCATTAAAAAATCGATATAACTGCAATGGTTGGAGACCATCACATGAGGAGTCTCTTTTGGGACGTTTTCCAAACCTTCCACCTTTGGAGTCAATCCCGCTAACTTCGTCACAAAAGATGAGGCTTTGTGTATGAGCTGATAGCGCCATGATGCCTTTGGCAGGACAAACATCAGCAGCCATACAAAAGGAAAAAGGAAGGTCAGCACCACCCAGGCATAAGCAGAATATCCGTTTTCCAACAGGTATTTCTGAAAACGCCGCAGCTGAGGAGCAATGCTGGATAAGGCAAAACTGATTAATTGGAGCCAGGGTGCGGTTTTTGATTTATCCAATTGTTTTTTTTCATAAAGTTCTCTTAAGGCACTGCGACGAATTTTTCCACTGGACGTTTTCAGCATAACCCCGGGTCCCAGCAGGACTACATCATCGGGAGGAGAACCAAGCAGGTCCACTCCAAGCGAATTGATTTTTGCCTTTATTTGATTCAAAGCCTCTGGTTGTTTTAATTTTGTCTCTGCCAGGACTACTAGTTTTTCAGTCCCTGTTGATTCGTCTTTGCTACCAAAAACAGCGACGTTGCCTAACCGAACTCCTGGCACATTGCCAACAGCTTCCTCCAGCTCATGCGGATAGATGTTTCTTCCGGCCCGGATGATTACATCTTTGTTGCGGCCTGTTATGAAAAGATCTCCATCTGCCATGTATGCAAGGTCTCCACTGTTCAACCAATCCCCATCCAGCAAATTTTGCGTTTGTTCGGGATTGCGGTAGTAGCCTGCTGTAGCAGAGGGGCCTCGGAATTGAAGTTTGCCGACTTGACGCTCAGGAACTTCTCTTCCGGCTTTATCAAGCAATCTGATGTCGTGAGCGGGCAGCGCATGTCCGCAAGCCACAAACTCCAAAACATTGGCAACGTCCTCTTTTTCAGGAATTGCCTGACCTGATTGCAGGAACGGCTCCCTCTTGATGCGGTCAATAACGGGCATTCTTCCGACAGGAGGAAAAGCAAGGCCCAGAGAGCATTCGGCTAATCCATAAACCGGCATCATTATTTCTTTTTTAAAACCATAACGGGCGTATTTTTCTGAAAAGTGACTGATAGTTTTGGGACTCACCGGTTCAGCTCCATTCATGGCAACTCGCCAGCTTGTCAAATCGAGTCCTTCCAATAGATCCGCATTGATCCGTTTGAGACACATCTCATAAGCAAAATTGGGGGCAACCGAAATAGTCCCGCGGTACTGATGAATGGCCCAAAGCCATCGCTGGGGACGTCTTAAAAATGCCAAAGGAGACATGATGATCAGTAAGATTCCATGATAGAGGCTTCCCAACCAGGCACCAATCAGTCCCATGTCATGATAAAGTGGCAACCAGCTAACGACCACATCATCCCCGTTCACCTGGAGCGACTGCCCCATGGTTCGGACGCATGCTATTAGATTGGCATGGGTCAAAGCAACTCCCTTGGGCATTCCTGTACTGCCGGAAGTGTATTGCAAAAATGCTAAATCCTGCTCATCTCCATTAAGCGGAACAAACGAATCCGTGCCATAGCTCAGATCGGAGACTGTGACAATATCCTTCAGTGTGTCTACCTGTGTTTTGAGGAGTTGAACATATCGCTTTGCTTCCGGAATGGTGATGAGAAGCGGGGCTCTGCAATTATTCAATATCGAGCATTGGCGTTTCAAATGGTCTTCAATTTGATTCAGCCGAGCAGGAGGATATAACGGAACGGGAATTCCTCCTGCCAATAGAATTCCAAAAAAAGAAAAAAAATAATTTTTTTCAGTTGGCAGCATGATGGCAACAGGCTCCCCGGCTTCAATCCCATTATGCTGCAACCCTGCAGCAATATGAGTGGAGTGTTCCCAAAGTTCCTTGTAGGTCATTGATTCTTCTTTTCCTTCATCACTGTAGAATCGAAGATGCAGTCTATCCGGATGCGCAGTAACGTGCCACTTTAGGACATCATTGAGGGTCTTTGACTGATGCGGTAGGGAATCCAGTTCTTCCAGCTGGCAATCTGACATCTGAACCGATTGGATTGGCAATTCCCTGACATCTGCTTTCATAATTGCACCCAATAGATCCCTTGGGGTATCTGCTTCTGTAAATGTTTGTTCTGATAAAACCACTTGAAAAGTTTTTTCAATCCTTGACAACAATTCCACTTTTGCCAGACTGTCATATCCAAGGTCACGATCCAGAGAGCTATTGAGTGTTATTGGGTTATTCTCTAAAAGACCGGAATGCAGCTCTTCCGACAGTTCTTTCATAATTTGAATGAGAGTATTGGTTAATTCCTGAGTCGATTTGATTTCTGATTCATGCTGATTCATGGTGGTTACACTCGTGCTATTCATCCATTTTTTGGTTTTATTTTGAAAAAAAAACAGTAATGCAGTAATCTTTGCAAAACAACAAGCAGTATAAATACAGAATTATCCATGTTTTGTCCACGATCCAATTTTGTTAGATCCGCAAGAGGGGGGTGATAACTCTTGTAATTCTGACCAACAGAGAATAACTGATATGACCGAATCATTTTTCACTGATGTAGACCAGTTTAATGAAGAAAAAGAGCAACTGGCAGAAAATTTACAGAAGTCACGAACTTTTGCTAAGTTTTCTAAAGAGGCTGCGCATCAACTGATTATGTACTCCGATATAGTCGAATATCCGAAAGGTTCAGAAGTTCTGACGCAGGGCGAAATGAACAATACGGCTTTTTTTCTGGTGAGTGGAACTGTGCAAATCATTCAGGATGATCAAGAAATCCTGAAACTAAAGCGTGTCGGCGACTTGCTGGATGAATTCAGTGTCATCGAATCTCAACCAAGCCCCGTGACCGCAAAGGTAGAAACCGCAATTGCCAAAGTAGTGAGTGTGGAAAGGAAGCATCTGGAAGCCCTTGGCTCGGTTTTTGACGAAATAATACAGCACATGCTGTTGGAAAAGCTCCAGCTGACCACCCAAAAAGCGAAGAGGCTGGTGGTTGTGACAGAATATCTTGCCGAAAGCCAAAGTCATCTAAGGCTTTTTCAAACAACAGCCGATCAGTCCTTAGATCGTATCATGTTTTTGGACCCCTATGGAAACGTGCTTTATGTCAATCGTTCCTTCTTGAAGATGACAGGATACGTTGAAAAAGATGTAGTTGGGAAGCATTATATGAAATTACGCCAACCTGATTATTCTGATGAGCTTTATGAGAATATTCATGAAATTATCATCGAGGGACATCAATTCCGTGGAATTTCCAAATATCAGTCTCCCCACATGGGAGAGATCTACGAAACATTAACTGTCACTCCAATTATGGAAGGAGATACTGTCAATCATTATGTGGCCATTGCACAAAACATCACAGAAAAGGAAGAAAAGCGCAAAAAAGAAGAAGAAGATCTGAAGTATGGCATTGAATTCCAACGGAGAATGTTTGGGGACATTCCGGAGGTTTCTTATTTGTCCTGTTGCGAAATGCAAATTCCTCACAGTGGTGTTTCAGGAGATCTTCGCTACGCCCACTTAAATGATGAAGATATCTTCTATTTTTTTTATGGGGACGCTACAGGTCACGGAGTGAAAGCCGCACTGATTACTGCCATTGTGTGTAATGCATTGAGCGGGATGGCTCAGGAAAAGACAAGCGATCACATTCTGCATGATCTGAATGAAATCTTGTCAGAAACCCTTCCAGAAGATAATTTCATAACAGGTTTTTTTATTAAAATCACTTCCAATGGAGTGCTGGAATATGCTAATGCAGGCCATTGTGCTGTATTCCTGATTAAAGCCAACCAGGCTTCTTTTGAAATACTCGGAAATGAACCAGGAGTTCCATTGGGAATCTTTCCCAATGAATTCATCCAGCCTTATCAACTCGAAAGGCTCCAGCTCAATCCAGGGGATAAGGTTTTCTTATATACAGATGGTGTGACTGAGGCCCAAACACAAGGTAAAGAGATGTTCGGTGAGGAACGATTATGTGATTTTTTACAAAAAAATCGCAATCATGAAGGACATGACATCCTTACCTATTTAGAAAAAGAGTTGTATGAATACCGAAATGGAGTAGAACAGATGGATGATATCAGTGCCTGCATTATTCAATATGGAGTAGGTTAGACGGACAACAATTCCTATTGGTTCTTGTTTCCACAGCACCAGCAGAAAAAAGAACCTGAACTGTTGGAGGAAGAGTAAATGGAAAAAGAAATTTTAGAGAAAGCATTGGCCTGGGTACAAAACTCATCCATTGATACAGAATCGAGGCAAGAAATTGACAAGCTGATCCAGGAAAACAAGGAAGATGAGTTGGTCTCCCGATTTTACAAAACCCTGGAATTCGGTACTGCAGGCATGCGTGGAAAATTAGGTGCCGGTTTGAATCGTTTCAATGTGCCTCTGGTGCGCCAGGCTTCGCAGGGACTGGCAAATTATATTCATTCCCAAACTAATAAAGACACTCCTCCCAGTATTGCTATTGCTCATGACAATCGCCTCTTTTCTGATGTTTTTACTCGAGAGGCCGCTTGTGTTTTTGCAGGAAATGGCATCAAAACTTATCTATTCCCCTCGCTTCACACAACCCCTGTTTTATCGTTTGCTGTCAGAACATTGCGAACCACAGCAGGTGTTGTCATTACCGCCAGTCACAATCCTCCTGAATATAATGGTTATAAAGTTTACTGGTCTGATGGCGCACAAATAACACATCCCCACGATGAAGGAATCATGCAGTGCATCCAGACTATTAATGACCATTCCAGGATCAAACAAATGCCTTATCAGGAAGCGCTTGGGAAAGAATGGATTGATATTATTTTCGAAACATTGGATCAAAAATATTACTCTCTGGTTGAACAAATCTGTATAGGCAACCCGGAAAAAAATCGAGATCTTGGCCTTGTGTATACTCCTTTACATGGAACAGGCATAGTTCCCGTGCGTGAGATTTTCAGAAGACGCCACTTTGATCAGTTTAGCACTGTCAAAGAACAGGAAGAGCCCGATGGTCATTTTCCCACTGTTTCATCCCCGAACCCTGAAAATCCATCTGCCCTGGCATTGGCTCAGCAGACAGCTGCTTCCACAGACAGCTTGATTTTAGCCACAGATCCAGACAGTGATCGCATTGGGGCGATGGTCAGACACCAGGGAGCCTGGATTGCCTTGAACGGTAATCAGATTGGTGAATTGCTGTTGAATTATTATCTGAACACAATGCAAAAAATGAATCAGCTCCCGAAAGATGGTTATGTGGTCAGCACCATTGTGACTTCAGAACTGGTGAGGAAGATGACAGAAAGTTATGGGCTGATTTATCACGAAACGTTGACTGGCTTTAAAAATATTGCGCAAATTATCAGAGAACAGGAGATCAAACAAAACGGAACCTTCTTTTTTGGAATGGAAGAGGCGCATGGCTATATGTTCAGCGATTTTGTGCGGGATAAGGACGGAATCAGTGCTTCTGTTATTTTTGCGGAAATGGCAGCAGAATTAAAGCATCAGGGGAAAACTCCTCTGGATTATTTAGATGAAATTCATCAAATTTATGGTTTTCATGAAGATTCTCAAATCAACCACGTTTTGGAAGGACAAGCAGGAGCCCAGCAAATTCAAAAGATCATGGAACAACTGCGGAAAGCGCCTCCTCAATCCATAGGTAACCATGATGTGAAAATCCTTAAAGATTATCAAACCAATAAAGTGATCAACTCTCAAAACGGAAAAGTGATTGGAAAAATGGGCTTAGGGAATTCCAATGTATTGGCATTTGATATGGAGGATGGCAGTCGGATCACCGCACGACCGTCAGGCACAGAACCAAAAATAAAATTCTATTTCAACCTCTGCGGAAGCAGTAAAACCGCTTTGATTGAAGCCAGACAGCACTATGAGCAGAGCTTTATGGAAATCATTCACCAGTTGTAATTATTTTTGATTTCATCTCATCTTGAGAAGAAAGAAAAGCAGAAATACCGCTGAAGCGCTGGATTTTCCGAAAGACGGCCTCTTTCAGAATCTCAGAAGGCCCGAGGATGAGAACAGATTTCTTTGCACGTGTGATAGCTGTATAGACCATCTCTTTAAAAAGCAGCGTATTAGACTCGGCAGGCAGGACAATGGCAACATGCTCATATTCGGATCCCTGGCTTTTATGGACCGTCATGGCGTAGGAAAGCTGAATATTGGGAAGCTGATGGGGATAGAAGGTCCGATAACCATGTTCTGAGGGGAAGACTATTTTGAGTTCCTCCCGTTGTGTTTTTGTATTTTCAAACAACAGGCACACCCCCTCATCTCCATTGAATAGAGCATTTTCATAATCATTCCTTTGAACCATCACAAATGCTCCTGGATAGTAGCCAGTAGCTCCCCTCCCCAGTTGCTGCTGGAACATCTGGTTTAAAATTTCTGTCCCAGTATGAGAAATTTTCATAAAAGAAAGCACACGGCAACGGCTGTAATAATCGAAGAGTTCCTGCATTAGCGGTTCTTCCTCTGGCATACGTTCCAACGAATAAGCCCGTTGGGACAATTCTTTCCAGTGAGGATTTGCAAAATACCATTGAATCCAAAATGCAACCAGTTCCTCCATCTGGTTGAGTGAATTTTCCTGACACAGAAAATGAACTTTTTGCTGTGGGAACTGATGGATCGAAGTGATGGGAGCAATACCTTCGTCTTTTCCTTCCAGCAACATCTTAAATTCCTGCTGCTCTTCAGCCATTTTATTGACTTTCTGTGCAACGCCTAAGATGTTTCTTCCCAGGGGATCCTCTTTTCGCTGACGATAACTGCGGGTCAGACAAACGACTCTGCCGGATAAAAGGGTGGGAGGGGCCTGGGTATAGTGTGCGATCAATGGAGCCAAATGGGTGGCATATTGTTCCAAAAGAGATTGCTGGAACGAATGAAGAGAGGGGTGTTCGGGTACCAGGTCCATCAAGACCGCTCCAGCCCCCACCGATGGCAATTGATTGGCATCTCCCAGTAAAATTAAACGAGCAGGTGCTTTCCATGATGGGTCGGAAGGAGTGACTGCTTTGATCAGCTTGGCCATCAGCTCCAAATCAATCATGGAAACCTCATCAATTACCACAATGTCTTGCTCCAGGGGATTGTTTTCATGGTATTTGAATTTTTTCGATATGGGGCTGAAACCCAATAAGCGATGCAGGGTCTGCGGTTCGGGGAGTTGCTCCATCAAAAGTTGATCAGGGTGCTGTCCATTTTCTTTGTGAATGGACTGCAAGCTGGCCATAATCGATTCTGCCATACGTTTCGCAGCACGCCCTGTGGGAGCAGCCAATGCTATTTGTTGTGCCATTCCCAAACGGATGAGCAGACGTAGGATCATGACAACAATTGAGGTTTTTCCGGTACCTGGTCCTCCTGAAATAATGGTGATGGGGGATTGGATTGCCACGAGTAACGCCAGCTGTTGCTCCTCCGAAAACTGGACAGGGTTTTCGTCAAGCATCCGTACCGGATGCTGCTCCAATATTTCATGCAGGATTTGCTGCACCAGGAAAGTGGAAGGGGATTCGGGAAGCCACTGTAAGCGTTTTTTGAAAAACCGAATAAATATTTGCTCATTGAGAAAAGATTTTTGATGGTATAAATATTGTCTGTTTTTACTGACAATAAAAGGCTTGAATTCTGTGGGCGAGCCAAACAGCCAGTTCAGTTTTTTATTGGTCAGGAGTGTTTGCAATAATGAATCATATTCTTTTGCCCCATCTGTATCCAATCCGCTTTCTTCGAACAAGTGAGAGAGGATCGAATCATTGTTTTTTTTGAGAGGCAAACAAGTATTGCCCGATAACAGGAAGTGATGCGAAAGCAAGATCAAAGCGACCAGAGAGGCTTGCTCCTTTTCACTAAAGTCATTTTGTCCCCAGTATATCAAATCCAGTGCCTGATAAAAAAAATCGTTCTCTAATCCCAATGTTTGGCAGTAGCTCAAAAGGGGAGTCAGCTCTTTAGACGGGACAGAAGGATGAATTTGCTCATCTATTGGAAGCAAAGATTCACCAAATAAAGTACGTGCGGTTCCTGCCGGCGTGAATAGTGTGGTATTTTTCATCGGAGCCGTCTGTTACACGGCTGACGCCCAGCCTCACCTCTTTGAGACAAGAGCATCAGGCAGCAAGGTTAAATGGTCAGTTCTAATTTAGCCTGCAAAGACGCAAAACTGCCATTTTTGATAATTCTGGCATTACTGAGAGCACGCGGCAGAAGAACTAAAATATAGTGTTCTGCAGTGCGCACCTTATTCCAGTAAAAGCGTGCATCGGTACTTTCTTCCAATAAGGATTCTCGAGATGCCGCTTCTGCTTCCAAGGCTTCAAATTTATTTTGAGCAACAAGGGCTTGTTTCAATAAATAAAAAGCACAAAGCACATCGCCCATCAGAGCCAGCATATTGGTTGCGTACAGGACATAACCCTGCGGCCCCCCTGATTTGGTAAGCTCACGAAGATTCTGTATGCTCTCAAAAAGCAGATCCTGATAAGAATTCCATTCATCCAGCATTCCCTGGATTTCTTTAGGAATTGTAATTTGCTCAAAATATTTCAACTCTTGTTGCAGAGACTGAAGAAGTGCTCCATTTTTCATGTTAAACTTCCTTCCAACCAGATCTAATGCCTGCACACCATTCGCTCCTTCATAAATGGAACCAATCTTGGCATCACGCGCATTTTGTTCCAAAGGAAAGTCTCTAGTGTAGCCAACCCCTCCTAACACTTGTATACCAAGACAGGCTGCTTGAAACCCTTCATCGGTTCCAAATGCCTTTGCAATGGGGATAGAGAGATCGAGTAAATTTTGATAATGCTCTCTTGTATCCTCAGGACCATGGGTGCACATGTCAGTAAAATAACCGCAGGCATACATCAGTCCTCTCAAACCTTCTGTGGTCGCTTTGATGCTCATCAGCATTCGCTTCACATCAGGGTGTTCCACAATCAGAGAACGAGCAGCATTCTGGTCTTTTCCATGCTGGATGGCGATTCCCTGAACACGTTCATTTGCATAAGACAAAGCGAACTCATAAGCAGCTGCCGATGCGGCCAATCCCTGCAGACCTATTTGTAATCGAGACTCATTCATCATCTGAAACATTTGCGACATTCCCTGATTTTCTGCCTGCAGCAATTCTCCATGACATTGCTTGTTATCTCCAAATGACAACAAGCATGTCGGGGATCCATGGATGCCCATCTTGTGTTCCAAATTGACCACGGTCACATCATTTGGGGTTCCATCATGCCGAATTTTGGGAACAATGAATAAACTGATTCCCTTAGGGCCTGGAGGGGCATCCGGAAGCCGCGCAAGAACCATATGAATGATATTGTCTGTAAAGTCGTGATCACCACTGCTGATAAACATTTTTGTTCCTTTGATCAGGTAGTGGTCTCCTTCCTTGGTTGCTGTTGTAATAATATCTCCTACGGCAGTTCCTGCATTGGGCTCTGTCAAACACATGGTGCCGGCCCATTTGCCTGTAGCCATTTTTTCACAATACGTTGCTTTTTGTTCTTGGGAACCAAAGGTTTTGATTAAATTAACCGCACCTGATGTCAAAAAGCGAATAATCAGAAATGCCTGGTTGCTCGAGACCAGTGCATCGGTAGCAGCAGTGGAAACAAGCTCAGGAACACCCTGTCCTCCAAACTCAGGAGGCACATTCAAGCCAATCCATCCGTTTTCACCCATTTGCTGCCAAGCCTCTTTGAATCCTTTAGGAGTCACTACTTGTCCCTCTTTCAACACGCACCCCTCACTGTCCCCAACTGCATTAAGCGGGACAATCACTTTTTCTGCAAAATGGGCTGCTTCCTCTATGATCAGGTGGAACGTATCCATATCGAAGTCAGAAAAGTTGGGAAATTCACACAATTTTTCTGCTTCAAAGACTTCGTTTACGACAAATTGAATATCACGACGATCTACTTTGAATTCTGTACTACTCATAATGCTCTTTCTTTAAAAGGTGACACAAACACAATAGAAATCTATAGAACATAGATATACACAAAGTGTCGCATTTTTGACACAAAATTTTTAGGATAAAGGCGATTTATTGGGGATAAACTACTGGATAAATTCTTCTTTAAGGGATGTTGAGATCCCCTGAGTATCATTTAGATTTGTATAGTACAGATTGGCTCCTTTCAGATTGGCTCCTTTCAGATTGGCTCCTTTCAGATTGGCTCCTTTCAGATTGGCTCCTTTCAAATTGGCTCCTTTCAGATTACTGCCTTCTAAATCGGCATATTCCAAATTGGCATCAACAAAACTACCACGGCTCAAATCCAAATCATTTAAATCGGCTCCAGACAGATCCACACCATTCAATTTCCGAAATCCCTGACGAATCGCATTCTCTAGTCGTAGCGTGGAATGGAAGCCCTTCTCATCGAGTCCCTGAATGATCCATCCAGGAATCCCTTTGGCCTGATGAAAGTTTGCTCCTTCCACATTAACGAGTTTGAACAGATTGCTTTTGAAATTAGCTCCTTCCAGATGGGCTTGCTCTAAATCGGTTCGGTCAAATATGGTTTTGGATAAATTAGCAGACCGTAATACAGTTCCTTTGAGGGAAGCTTCGCTCAAATTGGCTTCCCGCAGATCTGATTTGCTGATGTTTGCATAGCGCAAGTCAGCACCATACAAATAGGCTTGATATAAATGACTTTCGCTGAGGTTAGCATTTTTTAGGCTGGAAGCTAAAAAACTGCTCCTTTGCAGGCTGGCTTTTTGTAGTTGTGCGCCTTCCAAATTGGCGCCATCTAACATGGAGTCATTCAGATTTGCCGATTTCAAAATAGCTTCACGCAAATCTGCTCTTTTTAACTGGGCACCTTCCAAATTAGCTTTTTGTAAATTGGTTTTACGCAGGCTAATCCGAGAAAGTTCCATATTTTTCAGGGAGACCCCTGTTAAATTTATTCCTCGCAGTTTCGTGCGAGAAAAACGGCAATGTGTCAAATCAGTATTGGGCTTGGGATTGTCGCACTCTCCTTTTGGTAAACTCCGTGCTTCAATCCCAAAAAAATGATTGCTCCCCAAAATAAATAAAGGCAAGAGAATGGCAAAGACTATCGGCATTAAAATTCCAACATTGACTTGGTTTTAGCTATACCGAACTCAATAGAGAGTCTCACTCAATTGCTTTAAATAAAAGGGATGCATTTGTCCCGCCAAATCCAAAGGAATTAGACATAGCCACTTTAATTGAGCGCTCTTTCCCTACATTCGGTGTCACATCCAAGTCACATTCTGGATCCAGGTTATCAATGTTGATGGTTGGGGGCACAAAGCCATGTTTCAGTGCTTTGATGGTGAGTGCTGATTCTACAGCACCTGCTGCACCCAGCAAATGCCCGGTCATGGACTTGGTTCCACTGATGGCAATATTTTTTGCATGTTCCCCTAATACGGACTTGATTGCCTGCAGTTCATTGATATCTCCTGCAGGAGTAGAAGTTGCGTGTGCATTGATGTGGTCCACATCCTCAGGGTTGACGTGAGCATCTTTAATTGCCATCTTAATTGCCCGTGCGGGTCCCTCGACAGAAGGTGCTGTGATATGATGAGCGTCAGAGCTAAAACCATATCCACCCAGCTCACAATAAATATCAGCGCCCCGCTCCTTGGCAAACTCATATTCTTCCAAAATCAAAACACCTGCGCCTTCCGCAAAAACAAAACCATCTCTATCCCGATCGTAAGGGCGACTGGCACGTTTCGGCTCATCATTGCGTGTACTCAATGCACGCATTGCTGCAAATCCACCAACACAAAGTGGTGTTAATGCTGCCTCAGCACCGCCTGCAATTATTACCTTTGCATCACCACGTTCTATGACACGGGCTGCGTCACCAATCGAGTGATTGGAAGAAGCACAGGCTGATACTGTTGAACTGTTATAATTTCTTGTTCCAAATAGTAAAGAAATCTGACCAGAGGCCATGTTTAAAAGTACCATAGGAATAAAAAACGGAGAAATCTTATGAGCACCTTTCTCTTCAAGTATCATATGGTACTTCTCAATCATAGGTTGCCCTCCAATTCCAACGCCCATGGACACACCAACCTCATCAGCAATTTCATCTGTAATTTCTAATCTTGCATCTTCTAAACCTTCTTGAGCCGCAGAAACTGCATAATGGATAAAAGTATCCATTTTTTTGACTTCCTTGGAAGGAATAATAGAAGGCATCTCAAAATTTAGGACCTCTCCTGCAATTTGACTGCGTAATCCAGAAGCATCAAATTTTGTAATACGATCTGTTCCCGATTGTCCATTACAGCAAGCTTCCCAAGCGGTTTTTACATTATTTCCAATTGGGGAAACAATTCCAAGACCAGTAACAACAACGCGTCTACGCATAGGAATCATCTAATTTAAAAGTTTAAAAAATATTGTAACCCCATGATGATATCACACGGAATTACAATTCGTTTTGAATGCTCTCAATCGCAGATCGAACCGTTGTGATTTTTTCAGCCATTTCTTCCGGAATCGTAATATTAAATTCTTCCTCAAAAGCCATTATTAACTCTACGGTATCAAGAGAATCTGCTTCTAAATCATCCTGGAAATGAGAATCTAATGTGATCTTGTCTTCTTCAATTCCTAGTTGTTCACTAATGATTTTTTTTACTTTTGCTTCAATTTCTTCCATTATTTTTCCTTTTCCTAAAACTTTAAAAAAATTATGCCCTCTACCAAAGAATTTCTCGAGGGAAATTTTAAAAAAATACAGAGGGAACATGACTGCAGTTCCTTGCAAAAAAAGACTTTCTCCATGAATATACCCGTTGAGGCGACATACTCCTCCAAAGCTGAAGGCGTTCTGAGATTGGCGAACTTTCAATAAAAGTCAAACTTTTTTACTCAACTGATTATGAAGAAAACCGCGCCAAATGCATAGCATCAGCAATACATTCCACCATTCACATGCAATGTTGTCCCTGTGATGTAGTTTGCTTGATCAGAAACAAGAAAAGATACTGCATTGGCAACATCATCCGTTGAACCCATTTTCCCGAGCGGAATTTGCGCTAAAACAGCACTAATCTGCTCTTTTGTCATCTCACTTGTCATGTCTGTTTCAATAAAGCCAGGAGCCACCGAATTGCACGTGATGTTCCGGTTGGCTAATTCTCTGGCCAATGATTTAGTGAAGCCTGAAATTCCTGCTTTGGAGGTGCTGTAATTGACTTGACCAGGATTTCCTGTGAATCCAACGATAGAAGTAATATTTACAATGCGGCCATAACGCTGGCGAATCATCCCTTTGATCACAGCTTTGGTTACATTGAAAATACCACTTAAGTTGACATCCAAAACTTTATTCCATTCTTCCTGCTTCATGCGCAGAAATAAATTATCCTGAGTGATACCCGCATTGTTAACCAGGATATCAATTTTTTTGAAGTCGTCAAGTGCCATTTTTACCATTTCATTGACGGCATCTGCATCAGCTACATCCACTTGGAAGGCCAGGCACTGTCGCCCTATCGCTTCGATTTCAGCCTGTGTCTGGTCAGAAAACTTCTTATTGCGATTTGTAAAAATAATATCAACACCCGCTTTTGCTAGATGGAGTGCTATTGTTTTTCCAATACCACGCCCGGCACCTGTCACTAAAGCAACATGATTTTCTAAATTCATTGTATTTCCTAATTTTAGATATGCCCGTCCAAGAGAGGCATGTTCGTTGTTACCATTGACAGAATCGAATCAGCGGACTTTGAAAAATAATACGACCGTAAAGACAAACAACCAAATGGATTTAAGGTGCATCAACCAAACAACACGACTATGAACCAGTTGGGGGTTTACCAGTTTTTCTTCATCAGGTAAAGTAGGAAAACCGATTTTTTCTAAAAAAAGCAACCAAACGGATTGAACATTTGGTTTTTCCTCAGAATAAGTCCATAATTTTTGTAAATGATGATGATACGGAGAACGTAGAAAAAAACGATATTTTTCTGCACAACTACGACCTTTCCACCGTAACATCATTTTAAAAAAAAAGCGTTGAATGATCGTAGAAAACACCGAGAACACAAAAATACCTCCAACAATGGGAAGAAACAACTCTGCTTTGACAAAAATAAACATTGCAGAAATCACACTTCCCAATGCTAAAGCTCCCAGATCGCCCATATAAATAGAAGCGGGCGGTACATTATAACGGAGAAAGCTAAATCCTGAACTAATGATTGCCATGGAAAAAACACTCAGTTCTTTGATATCATGGGTGAAGTGAGGAATTTTCAGTCGGGCAGCCCATTCCAAATCTCCACCAATGTACGCAACCCCACTAACAAAGAGCGCACAGGTCATCAAAGGCATCGTTGCCAGAGAATCCATACCATCTGTCAAATTAACCGCATTTGCTCCCCCCACGATAATCAACAACATGAATGGGATAAAGATGTATTTAGGTAAATACGGATACCAATCCTTCAACGGAACAAACGGGACAACCAGGTGACCGTCAATATCAACATACAAATACAATGCTAACACGACAAGCAGTGCCACTAAAAATTCTGCAATCAAGCGGGTGCGTCCACTGATACCATCTGCCTTATCACTATAAGATTTTCGATTTTCTTTCCCTGCTTCGATTCTTCGTTTATGGAAAACTTTAGCAACATCATCAATAGCACCAATGACTCCAAAGGACACCATGATAGTCAAAAGAGCAATAATATATTGATTTAAATTGCACCATAAAACGGATGATACCAGAATCGCGAAAATCAACACTCCGCCACCCATGATCGGAGTTGCTCCTGTATAAGGTTTCATGCCAGGAACAGCCGGAGTAAAATCAGAAGTGATTCCTTTTTTTCGGAACAGTCGGATGACTTTCGGCATTAAAAAAACAATGATCAAGTAGGCCGTAATAAACGTCATGCCACCCCGAAAAAGGACGGACTTGAATATTTGATAATGCCAAATTGAATACAGAAGGGCAGCAATCATAAGGATCTTTGTGTCGGCTTAGGAAGGCGAAAATAATAACATGCTAATTACACAGGATTTTCATCGAGATTCAAGGAGTTTTATCGAGCGCATAGCCTCAAGCTGTGTAACCAGTAAAGCAACGCAGAAGATCGTTGAAAAGACTAGTAGATTGGGTAAGTTATTGTTTGAGCATTCCTTAGTTAAGAATCATACCGTCATCAATTCCTTTTCTTTGTTGTTCACGATATCAGTAATTTTTTCAATATGGGAATCTGTCCTTTTTTGCGTGATCTCTAGCGTCGATTGCTCTTCATCCTGTGAAATTTGTTTATCCTTTTCCAGCTTTTTGACATTTTCATTGGCTTCTCGTCGAACATTACGTATTGCTACTTTTGCCTCTTCACCCATTTTTTTGACACTTTTCACCAACTCTTTGCGTCGTTCTTCTGTCAAGGGAGGAATGACAGCACGTATAATATTGCCATCTTGTGATAGTGATAGGCCTAAATTGGCTCGCTGGAGTTCCCGTTCAATATCCTTGATCATATTTTTATCCCAAGGACTGATCACCAGCAATTGTGGTTCCGGAGTAGAAATAGACCCCACTTGAGAAACTGGGGTGGGGGTTCCGTAATAATCGACCTTGACAGACTCCAAAATTGCTGGTGTTGCTCGCCCTGTCCGCACAGTAGTAAATTCTCGCTGCAAACTTTCAATGGCACTATCCATTTTTC
This sequence comes from SAR324 cluster bacterium, assembly GCA_015231885.1. Lineage (GTDB taxonomy): Bacteria > SAR324 > SAR324 > SAR324 > NAC60-12. The sequence goes on along the minus strand of JADGAT010000023.1, from coordinate 32,910 downwards.
TCTCAAGAATTTCCAATACCTCTTCTGTTGTTTTGGCACTCATGAATCCTCCTCAATTAATAATAGTTCCAATATTATCGCCGCAAATGGTCTTCAGAATCGAGTCTTGTGCTTCAACATCGACGATAATAATAGGGAGATTGTTATCTCTGCAAAATGCAATAGCAGTTGCATCCATGACCTGTAAATTTTTTTCCAAAACCTCATCATAGGACAGAGTACTATAACGTATGGCATCACTATGAACATTAGGATCTTTGTCGTAGACTCCATCAGTTTTTGTAGCCTTGATCACCACACCAGCTCCTATTTCAGTAGCCCTCAAAACAGCAGCAGTATCTGTGGTAAAAAAAGGATTTCCTGTGCCTGCCGCAAAAATCACAATGCGTCCTTTTTCCAAATGGCGATCTGCCCGACGTTTGATATAAGGTTCGGCAATAGCACGCATCGTGATGGCAGACATGACACGTGTGTTGTATCCTAGCTGCTCCAGAGCATCTTGCAGACACAAACTATTGATGACTGTGGCCAGCATCCCCATATGATCACCTGCCACTCGATCCATTTTATAAGGAGCCGACCGGGCACCACGAAATATATTTCCGCCACCCACAACAATTCCAATTTCTACATTGAGCTTGCGGATGGCAATAATGTTATCGACAATGCGTTCGATGACCTCATAATCAAACACCGAACCACTTTCTCCTCCGAGTACCTCTCCACTCAGTTTCAACAAAACACGTTTATATTTTGGTGTCACAGATTCCTTTAAAATTGGAACTTGGCAAATGCCGTAAGAGAAATTTTTCGCTCTATTTGTTTACCGGAATCCTCCAACAGAGCCTTAATGGTTTGGTCAGGATTTTTTACAAAAGGCTGCGAGAGAATACACACTTCTTTTTTAAATTTGTTCAAACGACCTGTAATCATTTTTTCAATGATATTGTCTGGTTTCCCGGATTCTTTAGCCTGAGCAATCAAGATTTCTTTTTCCTTCTCAAGAATTTCGGGAGAAATTTGATCTTCACTAATTGCTTCTGCTGAAGTTGCCGCAACATGCATGGAAATGTCCTTTGCTAAATCATCCAATTCTGAGCCACCGTAAGGTTGATCTACTTCTAGAGTAACGATAACCCCGATTTTTCCAGTCATGTGTACATAACCACCAACAATCCCGGAATTAGTGCTCTGTGATGCTGCTTCCAAAAACTGAATATTTTCTCCTAATTCACTGATGGCTTTGTGCACAATATCTTGAACTGTGCCTTCTCCTTGAATAGAGGATTGGTTCAGGAAATCATTGTTTCCTTGTGTACTTGCTTGTTGAGCCAGGTCGAGCAGCAATTTTTGAAACTGTTCATTTTTTGCGACAAAATCAGTTTCGCATGCGATTTTAACCAGTGCTCCTCTGCTTTTATCCTCGGAGATAAACATTCCAATGCCACCATCTTTTGTGGCACGAGAAGATTTTTTCAGCGCTTTGGCCTGTCCGGTTTTACGGAGATGTTCTTTGGCCGCCTCCATATCCCCCTTGCATTCAACTAATGCTTTTTTACATTCCATCATCCCAACGCCGCTAATTTCCCGCAGCTCTTTCACCATACTTGCTGTAATATTTGACATAGACTTTTCACTTCAATAAATTAATGGAACCGTTTTAAATGATTGACTTCTAATAAAGTTGAGCACACACGTTCTTCCTGATATCCATAGATGAATCCGGAGTTGAAAACGATGTCATTCCGGGCTAGACCCGGAATTCAAAAGACTTCCCATAGTTTCATGGATTCCGGATCAAGTCCGGCATGATAAATCACTTTTTGTAAAACCTTGTTTTTATAAAATAAATTTTAATTCCGGATTCGCATATCCATATTCTAAAACAGAGGAGTCACAAAACACGGGCAGAGGGAAGTCGCGATTTAAAAAGTGCCCTATGAATACAAAGGAAGATATGTTAGAAAATAGGTAAGATAGCCGCCCGTTACTCCTTATTTGTACTTTCAACTTCGATAGATGCCACTACTTCTGTTTTTTCCTGCTCTGCATCTTTTTTTGCAGGAGTTTCAACGTTTGTTTCGGCTTCTGCTGGATCTGTTTTTTGGGCATTCGCCACTTCTTTCGTATCCAGTGCTTCCTTCTTTTCTACCTCTACAGAAGATTCGAGATGGAAGCGTTGAGTTCTAGCTGATTTTCCTTCCAAAACAGCAGTGGAAATCACACTGGCAAATAATTGAATGGCACGTGGGGCATCATCATTTCCTGGAATAGGAAAATCAATACCTTCAGGGCTACAATTCGTATCCACTATTGCAATAATAGGAATGTTCAGTTTTTGAGCCTCTTTGATGGCAATGTGTTCCTTTTTGCAATCGACTATAAAAATCGCTCCGGGAAGCTCTTGCATGTCCTTCACTCCGCCCAATGATCGCTCGAGCTTTTGGCGTTTTCGATCCAGATATAAGGCTTCTTTTTTGATCATCCCAGGGTAGTTCCCTTCAGGACCTGCTATATCTTCATAATATTTGATTTTTGCTACAGATTGCCGAACTGTGGTAAAATTGGTAAGTAACCCTCCAAGCCAGCGCTCATTAATGAAATGACTCTGACAACGACACGCTTCCTCAGCAAGAATATCACGAGCTTGATCTTTTGTTCCAACAAACAGAATCGATTTTCCCACTTCTGCCTGTTTGCGTGAATACTCATAGGCATCTTTGAGTTTGCCCAGTGTCTGTTTCAGATCAATGATATGAATCCCGTGCTTGGCCCCATAAATGTATTTATCCATCTTGGGATTCCAACGCTGAGTTTGGTGCCCAAAATGAACACCAGCTTCAACAAATTGCTTTAACGAAACAACTGCCATATTGTACTTTCTCCAGTTAAATGGCGCAAAAAGAACTCCTTAGTTTAAATAAAATCTAATTCCAGGAGGTGGCTTGCCTTATTTAAAAATCCAAATTTTCCTTTTACAAACAACGGCAATGTACCATAAAATGTTGGTAAAGAAAATCTTAATTAACTAGATGATTGAGAGTGTTTTTGCAAGTTTTTTATAATTCAATTTGAAAATGGATGTATCCCACTTAGAACGTAAATGCAGCATCACAGACTTGGTCACAAGACGCTTTTTTATGCCCGCAAGGTGCTATGATTAATTTCCCATTGAGACATTCGCACTGTCCTTTCCAGCCCGGCATAATCAATTGGTCACCTGGGAGTAGCTCCAGGGGCATTTTCATGATCTCAGGAGAGCAAACATTCTCCTGCCTCCATTGATTTTTGATTTGGTAAGGGGTGGGGATAAAACGTTCTGGGGCAGGTTGACCCCAAGCAGGGTTGCATTCCAAGTAGCATTCGTTTTGAATAGCATGACACTTTTTGCCAACTATATAAAAATTTTCATTTTCGCTGCAGTCAGGTTCTCCCCATTGTGGATGTGCATGGATACAACGATTCACACAGCTTGTTTCGGGAGATGAAAAGGCCGTATCCTCCAGAGTCCATAAAAAAAACACACCCAACAGCAATCCTATTGTACCAACACCTGTGTGTGTCAAGAAGTATCCGACTGTATTATTCATGCGGTTCCTGTTTGTTAAATCGTTGACGGCCAGAAAATGCTTCAATCAAGGTGACATCATCCACGTATTCCAGATCTCCACCAGCAGGTATCCCACGAGCCAAACGAGTGATGTTGACATGTTTTTTTTCAAAAGCCTGCTGTATGAATAAAGCAGTAGCTTCACCCTTAACCGTAGGATGGGTGGCTAAAATTAACTCCTTCACTTCACCGCCTTCTAATCTCCGTTCTAATTCTTTAAATTTGAGCTGATCGGGGCCGATTCCGTCTAAAGGAGAAATAGCGCCCATCAAGACATGATACAAGCCATGAAATACACCGCTTTTTTCGATAGAAAAAATATTGTTTGGCTGCTCGACCACACAAACTAAGCTGCGATCACGGCGAGCATCCTGACAAATCATGCATGGATCAACTTCAGTAAATGAAAAACAACTGGAGCAATAACGAATACGTTGTTTAACTTCTAAAATGGCGTCTGCCAAATGCTCTGCTTCTACAGGAGTGTACTGCAATAGGCTGAATGCAAGGCGTTGAGCGGTCTTCCTGCCAATCCCCGGTAACTTGGAAAATTCCTGTATCAGGCGCTCTAATGATTCTGGAATCTGCATAATTTTATCCTCAACAATTCTTCACTAAAATCTTTCAAACTGTATCACTAATTGAGCGAAGCGGCACAACGAAACCCCATAAATTCAAAGGCAAGGGACGGAGACCAAAAAAAACGGCAAGAATGGCATGTATCCTGAGGGGAATGATGCCAGGAACCTCCACGGGCAACACGAAACTCCCCTGTTGGTGGTCCTTGCGGATTTTTCACAGGAGACCAGGCATAGTAATCTGAGGCAAAGTGATCATGTACCCATTCCATTGCATTTCCCAGGGTGTCAAACAATTTGAAAGAATTTGCTTGTAATGTCCCAATTGTGCGGGAACGTCCTCCTGAATTATCTCTAAACCAGGCATGTTGCTCCAAAGAAACCACGGCTTCTGTGGCTCTTTCCCACTCGGCCTCTGTGGGCAAACGTTTATTTTTCCAACGACAATATTGCATTGCCTGCTTCCAGGAAACACCTACGACCGGTTGATTGTTCTGATTGAACCGGATATCTTTGTCGAACAAACTGGGCTTGCAAACCCTGGCTTTCACACACCCTCGATATGCTTTATTGCTCACTTCATACTGATCTATATGAAAAGCCTCCACAAAAACAGAATGAACTCGTTGTTCGTGTTGGTGCCCTGTTTGGTTTCCCATCTGAAACGTAATACTTGGCAAAGTCATCATTTTTTCAGGAGCAGTTGGAATTGCTGCAATGGCTTTCCGTAAATGCTGCTGCTTGTCTGGCGCAAATGCTGATCCAAATTGATCCAATAACATGGAGGCCGCTGGACGGTCTTTATGGTCTACCAACCTGTGAACTTCTTTCACAAAATCCTGCGTTATTAATTGTTGTAGAGCCTTAATCGGTAAGGATTTTTTTGACTGAAACACCTGCAATAAAATTTTCCATTGTTCCTTAAGGACGTGCCAGTTTTTTTGCTGCAATATTTGCTTTATCCATTGAGCTGCTTCCTTTTCCAGTAGTTGTTCATAAATCATTTGCTCTGAATTATCCAATACGTTTCCTGCTTGCTGAAGCAATTCTCTGGCATGCCTCCATTTCTGATGTTGGAAGGCTGTTTTCAGGGAACGTTGCAACGCTTGTTTTCTTTGTGCATGGTCAATTCTGAGAACAAGAGGATGCTGAGGATAAAGCGTTTTGAAAGCAATGAATTCTTTTGAAACAGAGGCACCTTGCCGTGCTGCAATCCAAATAAGCAAACCTCTTGCTTCCACACTTTCAAGAGAGGAATCCCGGGAAACATGCCTTAATGATTGCTGAGCAAATTGCCATTTTTCGTCAGCAATGAATGCTTTTGCTGTTTCCAAATGCTTCTGATTTTGGTAAATCGGTACAGGGTCGAGCCACTCTTCAGGCACATGTGCCCGTGATAAACGAACCTGAAGAGAGGCATACACGTCTTCGTTGTTTACTGAGAATAAACGCAAATGGAGTTGAATCTCATTTACGTGAACATCAAATGTTCCTGAAAGCAGGAGAAGGGATTTTAAATTTTTAGCTATTTGTAAATCAACCGCATGGTGGTCGCCTTGATTCAACTCTTTCCAAAAAGGACGTAGAACCGCTTCTGTTTTTTCGGGATGAATCACCACAAAATTTGTTTCGGAAACCACTTCATCCAGCAGCATTTCTTCTAGTAATGTGCTGAACTTTCTCCGCAGGAGATTTCGTTTATCCCTTATATTCAATACGACAACGCGGGCATCGTCTGGAAGTCGGCCTTTTGTGATATAAGGCTGACACTGAACTTCCAATTGCTTCACTAATTGTTCTACTGCATCTTCCAGCACGTCTGCCATGGGTCCTTTTTGGGCATACACACTCGGGAAAATCCCAAAAAACAACACAAGTGAAATGCCAAAAAGACAGAGGATACCATGACGAAAGAGGCCTAGCATAAAAGGAATATTATTTTTTTTTCGGGAAATATTTATCAGCCTGCCGAGCAGCAGTAATCATGATTCCAGAAGGCTGAACGGTTACAAATTCGATTCCATTCTTTTTTGCATCCCAGTCTTCAGGATAAGGATCTATTTTTTTTAGTGTCATCAATGCCAAACGATGCTGGTACTCCATTTCATTTTTTTTCAATTGTTCTCCAATCAGCTTGTTTTCTCCCAGCAGTTTTTTAAATTTAGATTTCAAACCAGAATTTTCTGCAAATGCCTTCTCTAAAATCATAAGATTTTTTTGTGAAATGGTGTATTCTGCACGAATATCAATCGGCACTTCGACTTCCTCTACCAAAGTTCCGCATTTATGAACACGCCCTGATTGTATGCGAACCTCAGTGTATTCTATCGTTTGACAAGTGGGACAATGGAGCCAAATCAAAAAACCAAAAACCGGATCATCAGCATTTTGTTTACTTTCTTTTTGTTGCTTCCATTGGGCTAAATTGATGACTTTGCTCATTTTTCTTCTACGTCCTCAGGAGATGGATCCACACCTTCAGCTGTTGCTTCCCGATGGGAACCTTCTTTCATAGTATCTGTCTCTTTTGGCAATACGACTGCTGGCATTTTTTGATTGCTTTTTGTCTCGTGACCAGATTGCAGATTGTTTATGGTAATTTCCAAAGAATTTGTAAACTTGAGTAAATTCTGAAATATATTTGCCTGCATACCTGCTGCTAAGTTGATCTCATCGAGCTTGGTCACACTTCTTGTACATTTTTGCTGGAGATCAAACAAAACATCCTGCAAATTTTTTGAAGAATCGGCATCGCCCATTGTCTTTTCCTGGAGCTTCTCAACAATCTTCACGCTATTTTTTGTATGCTCTACCACCTTTTGAAGAAATCCTCCTGTTTCTTCAATCGCATGTTTGGTCAATTCAACAGCTGTGCCTGCTTCTCGAGCAAAATTTTCAATTTTTTCTGTCAATTTTTTGATGTTGACCGCAATGGTTGCCATTTCTTCAGCAACCACAGCAAACCCTTTGCCCTGCTCACCAGCTTTTGCTGCTTCAATTTCTGCGTTGAGCGCCAATGTACCGGTATGGTTGGCCATATCTTTAATTTTTTTGGTAACCTCTTGAATCAAAGCGGCCAGTTCATTTACTTTTTCTACATTTTTTCTATCATCCACATTCGACTCTTGTCCTTGTGTCACTTCTTTTTCAATGCGTTCAAGGCTGTGAGTCAACTGATCGAAAGTACGCGCCAATTCATTCGGCTCGATATGTTGTTTGAAACCATCGGTGGTACTTAATACAATTTGTTTAACCTGTTTCAAATAATCCAAAATGGTGTTAGAACCTTTTGATAATACCGTCATATCCTTTTGGAGGGAATGAGTGGTATTGGTAATCTTTTTCAAATCTGTTGTCAGAGGAGTTGTATCCAAAAAAAAATCATCACTTTTTTTCTGACTTTGTAAAAATGAAGTGATGTTTGTCATGATCCACACTCCTGAAACAATAGAAAGTAATACGGCGGTTCCTCCCCAAGCAAGAATATGTTCTTTTACGGTCTCTAATTGGGCAAGAACTTGTGCGGCATCCGTTTGGGAACCATGCTGTCCGAGCAGTTGATATATTTCCGTAATTCCATTTAGTGCAATTCCTAGAGTGGCTGATATAAGAATCAAAAACAGCACGAGAATGCTGCCAATCTGGAATCGGATCGAACCGTTTTTCATTCATTCCCTTTCATTAATGACTTTGATTGAATCAATGGGGCTGTTACACGATAAAACTTATATAAAATAAATCCTAAGAAAAACCAACTTATTCCGTAGAAGCATTTCCCTTCGAAGAATGCAGCATGCTGTAATTCAGTCGAAATATTTCTCTATCGCGTACTTCTGCAAGTAACAGTTCTTCCCGAAACGAAATGTGCTGAGCCGCTCTTTCAATACGCTGCTCCAAATCTTTATAATGCTGGACTCCCTGACTGTATTCAAAATTCTTTTTTTTACCGAACGTTCGCTCCCAAGTGGACATGCCCTCGACAAGATCTTTTAGATAATGCCAGGTTTCTTCTCGATCTTTACAGAGTTGATGGTATTTGGCCCTTTGATTTTTTGTGCGAAATTCAATTTCTTCTAAAAGCCGATCCATCGTGTCCATATCTCCAGCAAGTCGAGCACGACGATTCGATGTTGAATTGGAAACTTGTTCTTTCATTTTTTTGAACAACAGCAAAGCCTCATTCATGGTAGGAGATGGGATTTCTCTGGTATGAGGGAAAATACTCAAAATATCTTTTTCCCCAAAAATCCAGCGAAAAAACCAGATCAAAAGAAACATTCCAAAAATAAAAAGAAACAAAAATACGTAAAAAGACAGTTCAAAAGCGAGTTTCATAATTGAAAATCCAACCGAATATGTGGTATTTATCTCACGCTTGCCTAAACACCCTCTTTAGAATGAGCAGGATGGTTCCTTTTATTCACAAATAACGTAATATGATGAAAACATAAGCTCAAGAAGAAATAAAACGCCTGTTGGAAAAGAAAGGGAAAAATGAAAAATTTATTCACTAAATCACTTGGGCCTATTGCTTTTTTGATCTGGATTTGCCTGGGGTGCACCCCCGAGTTGCCCAAGAAACAACATCAAGCGGCATCATCTCCCCATCAAATTAATGAAATCCAGAAAAATATTGCCACAAAAGCAGAAAATATTGCTTCCACATTGAAAAAATCCGATGTCGACAAAGCGTTGCAAAAGAGAGACCGGATTACTCTCAAAAGATGGCTGCATCACATCAATCCTCAAAAATACCCTAGGACGGTACTTTATATCCAAAAGGCTCTCCAAACCATCAGATTTCATGATTAAGTCGTTGATATAAAAAATATATTTTCTTTATGTCCAGTATCGGGCTCAAAATGATTAAAGTCCAGTTACAAAAAATGATTAGTTAAATATTGATTCAATGGACTGAATCAAGTAAACAATAGTACTGATAGCTTCATTATTACTGTATTGTTTACCACTGAAACAAAGTTATATGAAAAAAGTATTGAGTTGGATTCTGAAACTCACACCCTTGCGCATTTCATTATTCCTGACAGCAACCATGCTGGGGCTGTACAGCTATAATATTGCGGAGCCCAGCAATTACTTGAATTTACTGGATAAAAAATGGGTTGATTTTATTCAAAAAAATCGAGGCACGGTAGCTCACACCGACCAGATTGTCATTGTGGCAGTGGATGCCAAAAGTGTAGACAAGTACGGTCGCTGGCCTTGGTCACGGGGTGTTATTGCACAGGCTGTTAAAAGCCTGACTGAATACTACCATGTTGGCACTATTGGATTTGATATTGTCTTTTCTGAAGCTGCAGACAATCACCTGCGCTTAGCGCATAATTTTCAACAGGAGTATATCAAAAATCATGTCCAGCAGACACCCGCAGGAGAAAAATTCCTCAATTATATGCGATCCGTTACCGAGCAGGAAGATGGCGATGCTATTTTTGGAAGACAATATGCCCAGACTTCTAATGTGGTACTCGGTTATACTTTTTTTAGTGAAGAAAATGTGGCCCATCTTTCTCCTGAAGAGGTAAAAAAAGAACAAAAGCGCCTGCGACATTCTGCCATCAGAAAAATCAAAGGGTATGGCAAGTTGAAAAAAGCCCTGTTGCCAGAAGGCTATTATCCTGAATTGAATATCAATAAAATTGCCGGTAGAAAACCATTACAGGGATACTTCAATGTTCAAATTGACCGCGAAGATGGTGTGGTCCGGCGTGTCCAAACCATAGTGCGTGTTAACAAAAGGTTTTATCCTTCTCTCGATCTGCAAATGCTTGCCAATTATTTAGGAGAAACAATTGAGTTAATTGGAGATGAATCCGGGATCTTAGAAATCAAAATGGGAGAGAGAAGTTTATACCCATTCCCGGATGGTTCGTTTTTGATCAATTATAAAGGGCCTGAAAAAACCTTCCCTCACTATTCCATGGCTGATGTCATTGAACGGACGGTTCCAGCGGAAAAGCTCAAAGGAAAGATGGTGTTCATGGGAGTGACCGAAGTAGGTATTCTGGACTTACGAGTCGTTCCTGTTTCTGAAGCATATGCAGGGGTTGAAGTGCATGCCAACCTTCTTGACAATTTATTAACAGACTCTTATTTCCGGCTCAATTTTGACAATGATATGTATACCTTAGGACTGATACTGGCAATCGGTTTAATCCTGGGGCTGGTTATGCCCCGGATGAAATTAGGCTATAGCATTGCACTAGTCATCACGATCGTCATAGGGTATACGTTGTTCCACCAATACGCTGTCACTTCTTTATTGACATGGCCCAGTTATATCTATGTATTGATGAGCATCCTGATTACGGCAGGTGGTGTCACCCAATACATGTTTTTTATATCAGACCGAGACAAACGTTTCATTAAAGTGGCTTTCCAGCAATATCTTTCTCCTGCTGTGATTAATCAACTCATGGATGATCCCGACATGCTTCAGCTGGGAGGAGAAGAACGCGTGATGACCGCCCTTTTTTCTGATGTGAAAGGATTTTCCTCCATTTCTGAAAAATTGACTCCTACCCAATTAGTGCAGCTCCTCAATGAATATTTGACGGAAATGAGCAGCATCATCATGAAATATGAAGGGACGGTTGACAAATTTGAAGGAGATGCCATCATCGCTTTTTTTGGTGCCCCCGTCAAGTTCTCAGACCATGCAACTCGTGGTGCATTGGTGTGTCTCGAAATGCAGAATCGCCTTGCTGAAATGAGGCATCAATGGAGAAAAGAAGGGCGTATAGAGTTATTCCACCGCATTGGCATCAATACAGGGCCTATGGTTGTGGGTAACATGGGCAGCAGCAGTCGTTTTGACTATACCATGATGGGAAACTCTGTTAACTTAGCCGCACGATTGGAAGGGGTGAATAAAATGTACCAGAATGAAATCCTGATGAGTGAGATGACCTATGGTGAATGTAAAGATTCCATTGAAGCTCGTGAACTGGATTTAATTCGGGTCATTGGAATAAATGAACCCGTTCGTATATATGAGATTCTAGGACGTATAGGAGAGGTCGACAGCGACCGAAAAAAAGCGTTTGATATCTATGCCGAAGGTTTGGATCTGTATCGTCAAAAAAATTGGGACAAGGCAGAAAAAAGTTTCAAAGGAGTACTGGAACGGATTCCTGATGATGGACCATCTTCCGTATTTCTGTCACGTTGCGAGGAATATCGTATCGCACCACCTCCCCAAGAATGGGATGGTGTGTATGTTGCTACATCAAAATAAAGTTCTCTGGTTTTAATTATTTTTCAGGAGTTTTTTATGATTCGTCCAATTCGAGCATTTCTGGGGATTTGTATCATCCTGTTAGGCTTAAATTCTACGGTGGGGGCTGCAGAATCTGCTCCTCCTTCTATTTTATCCCCGAACCTCTCAAGTGTGAATTATGTGGATAAATCTGAACACAACTGGGTCCTCATTATCGCTGATGAATTAAAAGTTTTAAAGGTTTGGATCGATGGAAAAACGCAGGATATTGAACCACAATCCACTGTAATCATTAACAAAAAATTACATTTTCAAAAAGGTAAAAACATCATTACAGTCGAAGCTAAAAACGCGCAAGGGATCGACACACAGCGTGTTTTCACGGTCTATTATGATGAAGATCCCAAAAAGTTGGAAGAATTAAAAAATGCCAACCTGCCTCCGGAAGAACGCCCTGTTGCCATGTTTGCAAGAGTTGCTGGAGGTAAGCGTCTTGACAGTAATGCTCCGCACCTCCCTGCTGGCCTTTCCCCTGGTTTAGACAAGCAAAAAGCAGCAGTGACTTCAGGCGAACTGGTGTTGGGATATCGTGTTAAACCAAAAAATACCTCACGAACATTCCAATTGCAGTATTCTTACCTTACCGAAGCCTATGAAGATAAGGAAATCAATGAGTCCGAACTCAAAGATCTAGGACTGCGTTCTCACACCATCTCAGGACAATATACCTGGCGGCAACAGCAGCAGGCGTGGAATGTCATTTATGCGTGGAGTAAATTTTTTGGCAATGCCAAAACAGATAGCGACGATAATTCAACAACAGACAATGGAAATATCGCGTCCTTTCACTTTTTAGTTCCAACATATACCCGTGTTCACAATGAGTCCCTTTCTTCTATGCTGCTGCTGAAGTTCATCTCAAGGAATTTTGAAGAAGAACCTGATGATTCTGATCATGACCGGGATAGTCAGTTATCCGTTGGTGCCGATTATAACCTGTTTTACTACCTGCCTTCCAAGCAGGGCCGCCTCCAGGGAATGGCAAATGTTTATAGCGATCAGGCTGAAGGAAAAGCACAACGCTTTGCTCAGAAAGGACTGGGAGTCTCTTACGAAAAAAACTGGAACCTGTCTGACTTGAATTCAGAATTGCAATGGAATATGGGCACTCAGGGAAGGCTCACGGACTATCAGGAAAAGTATATGCTTACAGCAGAAGCGAGCAGCGATACAGAAACGGAAGATGCCAAAAACCGCAGAACACTACGGCAAACAGATTATACCAGTCTGACCTGGGCCTATCAGTCATCTTTAAAAATACGGGCAGGGTACAGTCATACCCGGGCATTTTCCAGTATTGATGAGTTTACATTTGATAGCGAAGTACGCTCCTTGGATTTATCCTGGGAAACATTCTTTTAATCTTTGAGCCAAATTCAGGCAAGTGTGATCAATATAGTGTGAGTCCAACAAGTTTTCTGTTTGATTGTGATTCAATTGCTTGCGTGAAAAAGGTTATGATGGTAAAATATTCTAACAGACTTGGGGGATTTTATTACATTTAAACCAATAATAATGAGGGAGGGTCTATGTTTCAAAAGCAACTAAAAACCATGGGAATGCTGGTTTTTGCAAGCTTGATTTATAGCGTGGCCATTGCGAGTCAAGTGGGGACTCTGGAGATTGAAGAAGGAACCGTTGTTATTCTTCGAGAGGGAAAAACCCAGCAGATGGGAGAAGGTGAAATTGTACCTGTGTTTGCTAAAGATACCTTACAGACTTTGGGCGAAAGCACAGGCATCGTTATCTTAGGAAGTGAAGACGATGGTGACTTGTTCACCCTGGATGAAAAAACGACTTTTGTTGTACAAGAATACATCATATCAGAAGACAAAGAAGAGGCCACTCGTGGAGTAGTGAGCCTGCTTGGCGGTAAGGTGCGCTCTTTGGTCAATACCGCGAAAGGACAAAAAGATATTAAAATGACAGCAGGTACTGCAACGATTGGAGTAAAAGGTACAGATTTTCTTACGGAAATGCCAAATTCTGAAACAACCCAGGTGACTACTTTTGAAGGTGCGGTTTCCTTACAAAGTCGTTTGGGAGATGTGCTGCAGGAAGTCACTATCAAAGGCGGTTTTTCTTCTGTCGCATTAGCCGGAAGTGCCCCCTCATCTCCATTTGAACTCTCTCGTGAGAGCCTATTGGAATCGTCTCGACTGGTTGCACGGCCATCTAGGGCAACACAGCTGGAGCAAGTCAATGCGCGCGAACTGTCTCAGGAAAATACAACACAAGGCTTTAACAAAGCACAGTTTGATCGAATTGTAGAAGATGCGGCACGTGTAAAAGGAAGTTTGATTCGAGTTCAAATTGAGTTTCCAGATAACTAAATCATGAAAGGAGGCACTATGAAAATTCGATATTTTATCAGCATTTTCTTAAGTCTATGCTGGATTCTATTCCTGTTTGGATGTGACCAGGCATCAGATTCTTCCATGCAAGCCAGTTTCAAAGCAACACCTTCTGGTGAGAACTTGTATCTCCGGGTGAATGCCCCAGAGACGGTTCAGTCTATTTTGATTGAAGTCAGGGCTACAGAAGTTGATACAGAAGGTTTTGGCAGTTCTTTCAACATTCTAAGTAACCGAAAAGTTATCTACCGTGATTCATTTGAAGATAATGACGATGTCTTGATCGCCATTCAGCCGGGTGTTATTGAGGTCAGTGTGTATGCTTTCTCTGGTATAATTCCAGTTACCGGAATCACAGACCTTGATGCAGCACTTTACTATGGTAAAACAGAAGCGGTTACAGTTGGAGTTGGAGAAGAAAAAGAAGTTCCTGTGAGCATGCTCACCGCAGTGAACGTCTCTATTTCAAACATGGCGGTTACAGAAGTCGATGGGAACTATGCTCTTCAATTCCAAACAGACCAGGAATTGCCTGCAGGTACTCATATTCAAGTGTTGTATAATGATGAAAATCCAGACTATCTTGAATTTGCAGAAGAAAACAATCAAACGGTGAGTACAGAGACAAGTGGGAGCAGTCATACGGTTTCTCTAACTTCTGGAACAATCCCCTATTTTGTCAAAGTAGAAATTGATTCTACCAGTGATCAAAGCTTTTATCGAGGTACAGAAACAAAGATCTGTGACACATGTGGCTCTTTGCCATTGGTGATTTATGATCGAAAAATTGCTGCAGTTGATGATACGGCTCTGTCTCAGGGGATTATCAAAACATGGAAAACCACTACCTATAGTGGTGCCAGCGCATACTTCAGCAAAGGCTTTTTTGACCAGATCTTTGCTACCAAGCAGGTGGCTTCCGGTTATGCCCTGGCAAACCTGGGGATTTATCAGTTGGATGCGCCAATTTTCTATAATCCTTCTGATTCTGCCAGTGCCACTGCCGTTGGATCGTCCTGTGCAAATGTTGCTGGATCGTCCTGTGCTGAAATCAGCGCTAATGCTGAAAGCAATGCTCCTGCTGGTTTTTTTGACGAGGTTAGTGTTTTGATCAGCACACAAATCACTCAGGACTTAACAACCGGGGCTTATTTTGCAAATACTGCGGAGTGTTCCGAAGAATTAAGTCGCCTGGGACAAGATTGTTCAAGTATTCCACGAGTTGGAGGATTTTCTATAGAAAATGATCAATTGTTCCTGGATGTATATCTCGGAGAGAACAGCCGTCTGGAATTCTATACAAAAGAATCAGGACTCAGCAGCACTCCTGTTGCCTCAGTGGCTCTTAGTTTTCCTGTACCTGATACGACTGGAGGCGTGGCTCAAACAGCTGGAATTGACTACAAAACCCTGTTGCCTGATTTGACGAAAAATTATTTTGGACGTGTGGTCAATGATAATTTTGAGGGAAGTCTGTTGGATCTCAATGTTGCCAATTGGGCGGATACCAGTGGAGTTGGAACAGCAGAAACATTTGCTGCTTTTGTCAATGTGGAAACCATAGAAGCCAATTCCGTTCGTTACTATTCTCTGGACCTTCAGGCAGGGCAGACATATACTATTGCCATAGAAGGATTGAAGGGTGCCGTGAATCTATGGGAAGCTTACTTGATCAACAGCAGCCAGATGGTTGTTAAAAGTTTATCAAATGACTTGCTGGGAAGCGAGATGCCTGAAAAAACATCTTTTGCCGTCACTCCTGAAACATCTGGAACGTACTATTTGAAATTAGTCAATCCGTTGACTGGTTCCCTTCCCTTTATCCTGACTGTTGAATAATACCCTATTCTTTCCCCCTCCTGTCTGCCAGGAGGGGGTTGATTTCCTCCTTTTAGTTTGATAAGAATTTATCAGTCAATCCATTTGTATCGAATTGAAAATTAACCTTTCTGAAGAACCGCTTATGTTAAAGGGAGACAAGACCGCTAAAGTCAAGCTGCCCCAAACGGTGTGGGATCGACTCAATTATTATGCAAAACAAAATCGCACAGACCCTGAAACGGCAATAGAACGATTGTTAGAGCGTCACTTGCCTAACTTGATGAGTGGTTTTCTCATTGCGCTCGAAAAGCTTAGCAGAGAAGAACAGCAGCTGATGGAAGAGTCCTTTTACTTTGTTCTTTACTTGATCAGCTATGCTGATAAAGATGTTTCCCTCAAAGAGACTTTAACCATAGAACAGCGATTCGACACGCTAAAAAGTGATTTTGGACAGCAAATGGTCCAAACCGTGGGCATAGATAAGGCACAAAAAATACAATTGCTGGATACAGTCAAAGCCATGTCATCTGAAGATGTTTTGCAGGAACTCGAAAAAATTCATGCTGTTTTTGATAAAATGCCTACGGATTTAATAGAAGAATATAAAACAGAGCTGTTGGATAGTTGTATTGCTGTTGCAGAAGCTTCCAGAGAAGGAGTGTTTTCAGGAGAGAGAGTGTCTGAGGAAGAGCTTATTGCCATTCAATCCGTTGTGCGTATCTTAGAGTTGCCTGTCTCACACCAACATGTAAAAGCGCTGCCGATACTGGAAGAATTCAAAAAAAACGGATGAAGAAGCAAAGGAGATGATGAGATATCTGATACCATTATTGATTTTCCTGTTTGTTATTTCTGCCACCTTTGTATCATGCAGTCAAGAATCTGGGGGGGGCGCGAGTACTTCCACTTCCTCCAATACTGCCACAGGCTATATTGAATACCCTCCATCGCCTGCACAATATATCAAAAATTTAGAAAGGCGAAAATAATAAGGCATGCAGCACCCCGGATCTTCATTCTGGCTGGAAAGCACAACAAGCGTCATGAGCTTGTTTTAATTGTTGTGTTGCTGTTTTGACAAATTCTGTATGGGTTGACAACCCGGCCGAGAGTTCCTCAATCTGAGCGAGTATGGTCTCAGGGGCTGGAGCTCCCTGGTGCATACGCTGATTCAGGACAAAACGGGAATCATTCAAAGAAGCCACGATGTCCGGTAAAATATCAAACTCATACCCCGATTCCCGAAGGGCTTTTTGCAGGGCGGTATGAGAAATCTTCCCCTCTTGTTGCGAATATTTAACAGTCAATGCCAGGAGGTTATAACATTCCCGAAAAGACAAATGGAGAGTACGCGCTAAATAATCCGCAACATCCACCGCGTTCATGAACCCTTCCTGAGAACGCTGCTTCATGACTTTGATGTGCACATGCAATGTTTCAAAAACACTTTTGAGAATGGCAGGAGCCAATTCACATTCTCGAATAATATCCATGATCATGTACTTGGTCAACTGGGTATCTCGGTTGTAACCGCTCAATCCTCCTTTCTGAATACCAAGAAGTCCCATCAGTCCCCCGTGAACAAAAGAAGCTTTTGATTTTATCACTTCTGCAAAATCAGGATTTTTCTTCTGAGGCATGATAGAGGATCCTGTCACCATCTTTTCATCAATTTGAATCATTCCCACGTAGGGTAAGCTCAAAAAAATCAAATCTTGAGAGATCACGCTCAAGTGATTCATGACAAATGCATAGACTTGTGCCAGCTGAGTCTCGTTTTCCCAACGGGAGACAATACAGTCCAGTGTATTGGTCTCTACTCGATCAAACCCCATCAATTGAGTAGTTTTTTGCCGATCAATATTCCAGGATGTCCCAAATGCTGCAGCAGCCCCCAGAGGGTTACGATTGATTTGCTGAAACGTCATTTCAACACGTTCCAAATCTCGACAAATTCCTTGTACATAAGAGCAAATCCAATGAGACCAGCTCGTGATCATACCAGGCTGATAGTGAGTGAATCCCGGCATAACGGTTTGTGTATGTTGACGGGCATGTTCCAGCAGACAAGCCGCAAATTCCAACAGACGCTTTTCCAATATCAGGCAGGCCTCTCGCAAATACAGGCGCATATCACACGCCACCTGATCATTACGGCTTCTTCCCGTGTGCATTGTGCCTCCAACGGCAACACCATATTTTTCTGTAACAAAAGATTCTACATTGATGTGTACATCCTCTTTCTCTGGGTTCAATACAAATTTTCCCTGTTGCACCAGTTCTTCCAGTTCACCCAGTCCCTTCAAAATAGAGCACAGAATGTCACCAGAAATGATTTTTTGCTGATACAGCATGATGGAGTGTGCACGGTTGGTCCATATATCATAAGGAAGTAAAACTTCATCGGCCATTGGCAGTGATTTCACATCGCGGCCTGCACAGAACATCACATTTTGCTCTGCGGGTGTCTGACTCAAATGACTGCCCCATACTTGCTTTTTTTTGGATGTCATAATGTTTTCTTATGTAATTGATTTGTGTCGATAAAAACTAAGGAAGGCGAAAATAATAACATGCGAAAGTTACGTAGGGTTTTCATCGAGGTTCAAGGAGTTTTATCGGGCGCATAGCAAGCTATGTCATCGATAAAGCAACACAGAAGATCGTTGAAAAGACAAGTAGATTTGCTAAGTTATTGTTTGAGAACCCCTAAGGATAACACAATTCCCAAAAAATTGCATTTTCAAGGGCAATCCTGTTTTCTTTGGGCTTGTTGATAATATTGGCATTCGCCCAATTGACAGGCTTGCATCCAGTTCGTACAAGCCTGTTTTGTATTTCCTGAAATAATATGAAGGTAACCTCGATTGTTGTAGGCCGGGACATACTGCGGGTTGAGTTTCAGCGCTTCATTATAACTACCCATAGCCTGTTCATATTGGTGCAGCTGGAGATACGCATTGCCCCGGCTGTACAATGATTCCACGACTTGCGGATCAAGTTGCAGCACCTGATTAAAATCGTCAATGGCTTGCGTGTATTTTCCCAGGGAAATATGAACAAGTCCCCGGTTATGATAAACTTCTTTCAGTTGAGGATTGAGCTGCAGGGCTTGATTGAATTCCTGAAGTGCTTGTGAATACTGCTTCAAGTCCAGATAGATCGTTCCTCGATTATTGTAGGCTTCAGCGAACTGGGGATCAAGCACCAGTATTTGGGTAAAGTCAGCCAATGCTTTTTTATACTGGTGCAGCTTGGCATAAGATTTTCCCCGATTGTAATACGCTTTGACCATTTCATTATTGAGCTGCAGGGCCTGATTAAAATTTTGAATAGCCCGTGGGTACTGTTCCAGTATAAAATAAGCAACCCCACGGTTGATGTAAGCATCAGGGCGGTCATTTTTAAGTTGAATGGCTTTGTTCAAGTGCCGGAGTGCCAGTTGATTATCTCCGTCCGCCATATACTCTCGTCCCAATTCCTGATGTGCCATCCATGCATCAGGGTAGTGTGCCAAGGTACTTTCCCAGAGGACTTTATTATTTTTATAATACTGGGTCTGGTTCCAGGTGAGGCCCAAAAGGATAATGAACAGCATCACATAAATCCCTGATTGAACATATCTTGCCCATGCGTTCTCTTTGATGCAGCCAACGGCATAGAATATTCCCTGAACCAGTAAAATCAAAACAGGAATACTGGGAAGGTGCACCCAATGGTCCGCAACAAAGGAAAACTGAGTCCATGAATTATTAAAAAAAGACAGGACAGGAAATAAAGAAATGAGAAATGCGCCCAATGCTAAAAAAAGAGAACGGCCCCAGCTGAAATATTTCCAGAACAGTATTGTACCAACCACAATGATGCTGACAAGAGGCAGATACATAGAGACTTGCGCTGCATCAATCGGCCATTTGTGATAAGTGAAAAGCAGAGGATAGGGAAAGAAAATTTTAGTCAAATAAAAAAAAGGAACGTGCCCTGCGATCAACAATCTCTCTACAAATGTCCAGCCATAGTTAATCCCTGTTGCATCAAAAGAGTTGATTTCAAACCAGATACGGACATAACCCATTAACAGGGATAGCAGAAAAAAAGGCACCAGCTGGATCACATCGATTTTGTCCCAACGGCTTCGATTCCATAATCGACAAAAAATAAACAGGACTGGCAGCATAATGGTTGAGGATTTACTCAACAGCGAACACAAAAACAACCCTAAGGTCAATACATACCATGGCCAATGCTTCTTTTTTTCAAAGTGAAAATAGCTCCAGACGGTCAGAATATAAAAAACGCCTGCAACCACATTTTTACGTTCTGCGATCCATGCAACCGATTGCACATGAATTGGATGCAACACAAAGATCATGCCAATCAACCACGCCCCTCGAACGTGTAAGTATCTTAAGCAAAGCCACAAAAAAAACGCCGTGATGATATGTAAACCAATGTTGATCAAATGGCTGACCTGAAAATTGAGTCCTACCAGCTGTCGTTCTATCCAGAATGAAGTGCGTGTGATTGGTATATAAGGCCAAATGTCGTTATTTTCACGAGGGTTCAGCCAAATTTTAAAAATTCCATCGGACTGATTCATTACTGGATCTTCGATATAAAAAGGAGTGTCATCAATAATAAATTCAGCTTGAGTAGCAGGATAATAAGCCAGCAGTGACAATGCGATGAGTGTGAGAACACCAGGAAAGATGGTGTTTGCTGAAAAAAAAGTAAAGTATGAGAATGTTTTTTGTAATGATGTAGAGCGAGGCATAATCTGAGGTGGTACTTGTTTTGCATTTAATCATATGTATCTATCTGCCAATTTGCAAAAACTCTATACATATTCAGGAAAAATGTCAGGTTTTCTCAATACAAAGATAATGACGCTATTTGAAAAATCGCTTAGTTTTCGCACACAGCGTCACGATTTGCTTGCTTCCAACGTAGCAAATAAAGACACTCCCGGTTACCATGCCCAGGATTTGGTTTTTGAAAAAAACCTGGAAAAAGCACTGCATGCAGATCAGCCAGGGCCGCTTAAAACGTCAAATCCACGCCACATGGATGGGAATAACACACCACCACTGGAGTTGGCGCAAGCAAGAAGGATTACCAGTGCCGCCCCATTTGTGGATTTTGACGGCAACACCGTAGATTTAGACAAAGAGATGGCAAAAATTGCCGAGAACCAATTGACCTATAATGCAACAACAAGAATGCTCTCTCACCAATTTCGCATGCTTAAAACGGCTATCACCGAATAACCTATCCAGAATTTTGACCAGGAGGAAATAATATGAGTTTTCTTTCATCCTTGAGTGTGAGCGTTTCCGGTATGACTGCACAACGTCATCGAGTCAGAACTATTTCAGAAAACCTCGCTAATGCCGAAACAACCCGTACCGCAGAAGGGGGGCCTTATCGTCGGCGTGAAGTGATTTTTGCTGCAGTTTCAGATGATCGGACCTTCGACCAGGAGCTACTGGAACAAGATCGCTCTTTATCCAATGCTACCGAAGTCAAAGTAGTGGGAGTGGTACAAGATCAACGACCACCTGTTTTGAAATATGATCCTTCGCACCCGGATGCCAATGAAGATGGATATGTGGAGATGCCCAATATCAATACCATGGAAGAAATGGCTAATTTGATGATGGCCTCTCGTTCTTATGAAGCGAATATTGCGGCATTCAATGCCAGCAAAAATATGGCGCAGTCGGCTTTAGACATAGGAAGAAGTACTTAAAATAAGACTCAGATGGTAACCACATAAGGCTGGTCAATATGAAAAATATCAACTTAGAAACACAAATCAATGCTCTATATGATAAAGCCAAGATAAAGAAGGCCCAGACTGAGCAGGGAGTTGGACAAACCACCTTCAATGATACTTTGAAATCCACCATCCAACGAATGAATGAAATTTCTGATCGAGCCGATGATGCCCTGAAGTCCCTTTCCAGTACAAACAAAGGAGAGCTGAAGGATAAAATTGATCATGCGGGTTCGATTCATCAGAAAATTATGGAAGAGCAGCACAATCTGGCTGCTTTGTATGAAAAAATTAAAATTGATACAGATTCTTGAATAATAATTTCCAAAGCTTGGGAGCATATATGGCTATTCAATTTAACAACAATATTACCCCAAATCTGACACCACAACGAACGTCTCAGACTTCATCTAAAACCGAAGTTCAATCAGGCAGTGCCTTTTCCCCTTTTGAAAAAATGCTGGAAGATACCAATCAACTCCAAATAGAAGCAGAAGAAAAACAAACGGAATTCATGACTTCTGGAAACAAAGATATTCATGGCACCATGATTGCCATGCAAAAAGCGGAAGTGTCTCTTAAATTATTGATGCAAGTCCGTAATAAATTAACAGCAGCCTACGAAGAAATCAGCCGTATGCAAGTTTGATTTACTGCCATCACTACTTATTGTATTTTTCCTCTGAAAAGAGGAAAAATATGGCCTTCCCCTCTGATTGTTCCTGCCAAATCAATTGATAATAATAATGTTAAATTTTTCCGAAGGTTTTTGGAATTGTTCTTGCTTTTCTTTGATCAGCGAACATGATAATTTGAAAAATCAAGAATGAAGAAGTTCAATCCTTCTTAAAGAATTTCCTTGAGTAATTTCCCAAGTAATCCAATATTTGAAGTTTCACCCGGTTATCCAAGGAGTAGTTAAAAATGGCCGAAGCCAGTGCACTTCAAGACATCCGTTTACAATTTCAAAACTTTTTCAGCAGCCTCAGCTTAGGTAAACGAATCACATTGATGGCTGTACTCGTAGTTGTGTTGGCAGGCATGGTCACATTGATTGTGATAGCCAACCGAAAAACATGGGCCCCTGTCTACAGTAATTTAGATCCAGCTGATGCCGCAATTATTGTAGAGAAGCTGCAAGAAAATCAAATTCCTTATGTCTTGGCTCCAGGAGGGCGCACTGTGATGGTTCCTCCTGAATTGAGAGATCAGGCACGTCTTACTTTGGCTAAAGAAAAAGTGACACCAGGCAGCGGGATTGGTTTTATGGACTTGTTTGCCAAACCAGAACTGGGAGAAACTGAATTCCAGCAGAATGTCAAGTTTCGCATTGCTCAGGAAGGTGAATTAGCACGCCTGATTTCACGTATCCAAAACATCAAATCAGCAAAAGTGTCACTGGCGATTCCCAAAAAAACCCTTTTTGAAGATTCACGAGAACCCGCAACGGCCTCTGTTTCTTTAGAAGCTATTGACTCCTTGAGCAAAAGTCAGGTGGATACTGTAATCCACTTGGTCGCAGGGGCCGTTGAAGGACTGGAAACACGGCATGTTAAAATCACGGATCAACATGGTTCTCTGCTCAGCAAAGGATTTTCTGAAGATTCCCTTTCTGGAGCAATGGATGAAAATTACAATTACAAAAGACGTTTTGAGAAAGAATTAGAATCAAAGATTCTGACACAACTGGAACCTGTTATTGGAGAAGACCGTGTCAAAGTACAGGTATTTGCTGATATTGAATTTGACCGGCAAACTATTAAGGAGGAACTCATTGATCCGGATCAGGTGGTAGTCATCAGTGAACAAAGCATCAATGAGAACTCCACAGGTTCTCGCTCGATCCCAGTTGGTCCTGCTGGTGTCAGTTCCAATCTTCCAGAAGCCACTGGAAGAGAAGCTGCTACTGTTTCTGATTTTAATAAGCAACACTCGACCAGGAACAGTGAAGTCAGCCGCAAGAGTGTGATTAAAGAACCTGCCGCAGGCCAGATCAAAGGAATCTCTGTTTCAGTCCTTTTGGATGACAAGCATCCGGCAATTCGAGATGCCGATGGTAATTTTTTAGGAAGAGAAAATATTGCCTGGACTACCGCAGAAAAAGACCAGATTCAATCCCTGGTTCGTGCTGCAATTGGTTTCAAGGATGATGCAATCAGGAAAGACCGAGTCACCGTAGAAAACATTTCCTTTGGAAAACCGGTAGAAGAAGATCTCCAAACACAAATTGAAGAAACACAGCGTACCCGTAAATTTATCATTGATGTCATCCGCTACGTTGCGCTTGGTGTCGCAATCCTTGCCATGATTTTGATGGTTATCCGCCCAATGGTACAACGCCTCAGTGCAAAACCAGCAGACTTGGATCTTTTGATGGGATTGCCTGCTACGATTGGTGAATTGGAAGGAGAGGAACTGGAAATTCCAACAGAGCGTGAAGCAGGAATTCCTCCGCGTGATAAGATTGTCGATATTGCACGTCAAGATCCTCTCAAGACCGCTTCTATGGTACGTGCCTGGTTGAAAGAAAAGAAATAAAAAAGGTGTTTCATGGATTTCCGTCCAGATCAAATCCAAGTTTATGACTTACCCGAATTCACTACGGACACTCCAGAACCGGCAGAAGACGAAGAAGAATCGGAATCTGCCGGACAAGACCTTTTTGCCGAAGACACTGAAGATGAAGGAGGACCGCCACCTGTTGATCCAGGAGCAGGATTCAACCCTGCCGTATTTGAGACGGGTACTCGGGATCAGGCAGGAAAAGTTATTGAAATAAAGGAAGAAGCAGTCAACGAAGAGGATGAAATGATTGCCACTTCGGAACGATTCAGTTCCACCGAATTTACGGTAGAGACGACTTTGCTCACCAACTCAGAAAACTATGCAGAGACCATTCGAGAAGGAGCACGCATTTACTCGGAAAGGATGCATAAGGAAGCCGATGACATTCATCAAAAAGCAGAAGATGTTCTAAAAGAGGCCGAGGCGATTAAGCAAGCTGCAGAAGAAGAAAAAAACAAACTCATTGCAGAAGCCGAAGCACAAGTCGAAAGCATCAAAGATACGGCATATCAAGAAGGACTGGCGGCAGGCCAAATATCAGGAACTGATCTACGCTACAAAGAGTTGGAGCCGCAGGTAGCACAAATCAATGATTTGATTGAACAATTATCTCGATTGCGGCAAATCATCCGATTCCAGGGGGAGCAAGAGCTACTCCAGTTAGCCACGTTGATTGCCAAAAAAGTGGTTTATGAAGAACTCACTGTCAATCCGGAAGTTCTTTATAATATTACCCGGTTGTCTATCCAGGAAATAGAATCCTTGGGAAAAATCCGAATTTTAGTACATCCTGACGATTACGATTTCCTGGTAAATGCCAAGGCCAAGTTGGAACAATATATCAAAGAAGAGCAAACTTTGGTAATTAGACCCAATATT
Source organism: SAR324 cluster bacterium (assembly GCA_015231885.1). GTDB lineage: Bacteria > SAR324 > SAR324 > SAR324 > NAC60-12. The sequence goes on along the minus strand of JADGAT010000023.1, from coordinate 8,027 downwards.
GATGCCGAACCAGGAGGGATACTGATAGAAACTGACGAAACCATTATCAATTTCCACTTTCAAAAACAATTTGAACATATTGAAGAAGTCCTCAGCCGAGCCTTGAATGAACGCCAATCTCATCTGCATAGTGTAGATATGGATGCTCACGATTTTAGTCTTCCTCCGACAGAAGCTGCTACTGAAGATGAACTCCCCGAAACCTAAATATTCTCATCTGTATCCATATCTCCGAGAAATACAACGTTTTGAAGAAGTGCAGGTAGAAGGACGTGTCACCCATATGATTGGGCAAATGATAGAAGCTTTCAATCCTGGCTGTGCCATTGGAAATTTATGCCACATTTTCAATCCGGACGACCAATCCGAGGTACTGGCAGAAGTCGTAGGTTTTCGTAATGACAAAATGCTGGTGATGCCATTGCATAATCTGCAGGGAGTCAACCCCAAATGCAGAATTATTCCGGAACGCCGTCCCCCGATGATCCCTGTGGGAGATGCGCTTTTGGGGCGAGTGCTTGATCCATTATCCCAGCCATTGGATGGCAAGCCTGAGTGTGCTTATAGCCATGAAGTGCCTCTGTATATGGATCCTCCCAACCCCATGGATCGTCATAGAATTGAGAAGCCTCTTGATGTGGGAGTCCGTGCAATCAATGGGACGTTGACGTGTGGACGTGGTCAGCGGGTTGGTATTTTGGCAGGATCTGGAGTCGGAAAGTCCGTATTGCTGGGGATGATGGCTCAAAATACGGATGCCGATGTGAATGTCATCGCCCTGATTGGAGAACGGGGTCGAGAAGTGAAAGATTTCATTGAACGAGACTTGGGAGAGGAAGGGATGCGCCGCTCTGTCATGATTGTAGCAACCTCCGATCAGCCCCCATTATTGAGAATGCGCGGAGCATTTGCCGCAACAGCAATTGCAGAATATTTTTGTTCCCAAGGCTTGAGTGTCTTACTGATGATGGATTCTCTGACACGTTTTGCTATGGCACAACGAGAAATTGGATTAGCGGCAGGAGAACCTCCAACGACTAAAGGCTACCCCCCTTCTGTCTTTGCATCGCTTCCTAAATTACTGGAGCGTGCCGGGACCACCAATTCTGAAGGAACCATTACCGGATTTTATACTGTACTGGTAGAAGGAGATGATACCAACGATCCGATTGCAGATGCAATTCGGGCAATTGTCGATGGACACATTGTCCTGAGTCGCGACCTGGCAACCAAGGGCCACTATCCTGCGATCGATGTGTCGGCCTCTGCCAGTCGTGTGATGGTCGATGTTGCCTCCAACCCACATCAGCAACTGGCACAGACATTACGCAGAACACTGGCTATTTACCGAGAAGCCGAAGATTTGATCAATATTGGTGCCTATGTCCAGGGAAGCAACCCTGAGATTGATTATGCACTTTCCAAGTATCAGGAAATCCAAAATTTTTTGAGGCAGGGGTATGGAGAAAGTTCTACCTTAACTGAGTCGGAAGCCGGCCTATATCAAATTTTTGGGGAGACGATGGGGCAGAGTCCGTAGATCACCTCTGTAAAATATGGTCTCGTTCTTGTGGTGTGTTGACATTGATCAATTGCTGCTGCAAATGGAGGGGGACGGTTATCTTATTAACGGGTAATTGAGAAAATACCCGTTGGAGCGAGTATTTTCCTTCCACAAGCATCCGTTTCAAGTACAGCCCCATATGCGGTTCATAAATCGCGGCAAGCGGTTCAAATCGTTGTTGATCATTCACAAAAACTGTAGCCATTTTTAAAGGATTGCGGTGCTGGATTAAATATTCCACCGTTTCTTCCTGCAGTTTTGCCAAATCACAGGCAAGCACCAGCCAGGCAGATTGTGGTGATGCTTCAAACAATGTCAAAAATCCTCCCAGTGGTCCAAAGCCAACAAAACGGTCCTGCAGTATTTTTTCTTCATTCAGTCCTGAAGGAAAAGATGCTTTTGGTAATCCAGAATAAACGACATCCTGAATCATCGGATGCTGAGCAAGCAATTCAAACAAATAATGGGCATGAGCCCCTCTCCCATAATCCAGCCAGGCTTTGTCTTTTCCCATCCGTGTGGATTTTCCCCCAATCATGACAGCCCCTTTTAAAGAAAAAGACTGTTCACAATGTTTGGTTAGCTGATGCAGTAAATGATCTGCTGTTTTTTCAATGTGGTCTCGTTGAAAAGCAATGGATTGCCGGGTCAACTGATTGATCTGATTTGCCTGCAGTTCATCTGCTGTTAAATATGCCCAGATTTTTTCTTTTTTAGCCGACTCAGGATGATTCCAGGATAACTCATCAGGCACTCCGGAAGATGGGTGGATACTGACAATTTTTGGATAATCGCTGTGTTTGAAACCTTCCAGAATAATGATATCTGCTTGAGGATGACTTCCTAGAAAAGTTTCATCCATTGGGCCCAGTTGGTGGAAAACCCATTTCTCTTCAGTAAACACAGAAGAGAATACGGCACCTGCAGCCAGCTGACGGTAGCTGTCTTTTCCGGGTACATCCAAATCGTATTTCCATCCGGCATGTTTTAGGTAGCCAGGAAAATAACCACGGGCCTTCAGGGCAGGAATCAACTTCTCGATGAATGTTGTTTTACCAGAACCAGAAAATCCTGTAATTGTCAGTAATGGGCGATTTTCAAGCATTGTCTCTCAAATAGGATCAGGAACTGAGAAAAGAACTGACCACTTTTTGCAGTTCTTTTGCATCTTTTGCCAACGCACATCTATTTTTTGTTGCCAGGGTGCACAATACTCTGTGAAAAGGGTCATCTTTTTCAATGCCAAAACCAATTGTTCTGATTTGAATATCAGGGAATTCATCTTTAGCAATCAGGATAGAACCCATGTTGACGGGAGAAACCTGGTCGTCCTTACCATCAGAAAGCACCACGATGATTTTATCTACAGCTGTCCCCGACTTGACAGGCTTGTATGCATGAGACTGAAAATACTGCATTGCCTGGAGAATGGCTGCATACAAGTTGGTGACACTGGCCAGCTCCCCTGGAATTTCTATTTTACGGATCACATCCAGTAAATCTTGTTTCGCCTGTCCGCCAATTGACTCAAAAGTTCCTCGATTTTTTGGGCGCTCTTTTGCGCTGGAGCCTGGATGTTGGGTCACCGTGGCACTAAAGGTCCAAAGCTGAAAACGTGCACTGTCCCTCATCTTTTGTACAACATTAGAAAGTGCAGCCTTTGCTGACTCCAGTTTGTTCATTTTTTGATCGAGAAGGTACGCTTGCATCGATCCGGAAACATCCATCAGGAACAGGACATCGGCTCCGGGCTCAAACTGGGATTCAACCTCCACGACTTCTCTTTCAACAGGAGAAGGTACTTGTGGTGGTGGCTGTTGTGGCGTTTCCTGGGGAGGTGGAGCTTCGGGATCCTCACTAAAAAACTCGGTCTGTGCAAGAACCACAGTAGACCCTTTAAAAAGAGGAACGTGAGAGATACTGACCAATATAACGGCAAAGAATAATAGAAAGAATCGAAAAGGCATAGTCGTATACACTATTTTTAGAGGGCAAAAAGTATGGATTCTGTGTAAAGTAAAAGAAATTCAATAGTCATGCAATCCGGTCACTCTTTTTTCAAAAATTATCAAAGAATTTCATAAAACCCTCAGATTCTCCAATATCCACAAACACGGTAAAGACATCATGACCTACGCAACTTTATTTCCTGCTCATGTGAAGCTGGTTGAAGTCGGCCCTAGAGACGGCCTGCAAAATGAGAGAAATTCAATTCCTACCCACCAAAAAATTGAACTGATCAACCGTTTGTCTGAAACGGGTTTGACTGCTATTGAAGCAACCAGTTTTGTCAGCTCGAAATGGGTTCCTCAAATGGAAGATGCCCTGGAAGTTTTTACCAGCATTGAGCGTAAATCACAAATAACCTACCCTGTTCTTGTTCCCAACCTGAATGGTCTGGAGCGTGCCGTATCAGCCGGTGTGACAGAGATCGCTATTTTTGGTTCTGCCTCTGAAGCCTTTTCCCAAAAAAATATCAACTGCACCATCACTGAATCTCTGGAACGTTTTCAATCTGTTTGTCTGCGTGCCCTGCAAAAAAATATCAAAATCCGTGGATACATTTCCTGCACACTCGGCTGCCCTTACCAAGGGGCTGTTTCCGCACATGCTGTTGCCAATATTGCCAGGCAGATGATTGACTTGGGCTGCTACGAAATTTCACTGGGAGATACGATTGGGGCAGGAACCCCTTTGCAGGCAAAAAAAATGATTCACGCTGTTTTGGATGAAGTGCCCATGGAACAACTGGCAATCCACTTTCATGATACCCGGGGACAGGCCCTGGCTAATATTTATGCCTGTCTCGAACTGGGAATATCCGTCATTGATTCGTCAATTGCCGGTTTGGGAGGTTGTCCTTATGCCAAAGGGGCTAGTGGTAATGTAGCCACCGAGGATCTGTTGTACATGCTTCACGGAATGAACATCGACACCGGAGTGAATTTGGCCAAAGTTATTGAGGTGGGGCACTTTGTCCAAAACGGGTTAGGCTGCCAAAATAGAAGTAAAGTGGGTCAGGCAGGGATAACACAATAAAAAAAACGATTTTTTTAAAAATTTTATTTCCCTATGCCGTCTATACTTTATGATAAGTATTTTGTTTGATTTTTTTAATGACAAAAGCATATAATTTTTACAGAAAAGGCTCCATGGATCTCAAACATCGCACCGAAGATAATATTTATGTTATTTCCCTCAACGGAGAATTGAGAGCAGATACGCGAGAAAAGCTGCAAAAGACGATTGAACCTTTTTTTGATGATTGTGACATCCAGGGAATCCTGATTAATTTGGGGAAAGTTCCTTTCATGGATTCTTCCGGAATAGGCTTTCTCTTATCCGTCCATGTTGAGCTGAAAAACCGCCAAAAAATGTTGGCATGTTGTGAACTGGACGACTTTATTTCCCAACAGTTTCATATGTTCAATCTGGATCAGATGATAGGAGTCTATTTGACGGAAGAAAAAGCATTGCTTGACTTGAAAGAGGCGCTTAACGGTAAAAATCAAAGAGAAAAGACCAAACTGTCCTATCGTGCGGTCAACCGTATCGGGATCTTGGATATTGAAGGAAAGATGGTAGAACAAGAAATGGGGGAAATCGAATCCCATCTTTCTTCTTTTGTTAAGAATAGAGGTCTAGAAGGGGTTGTCATCAATTTTGGGAAAATCAAAATGATCGATTCGTATGCCATTGGTGTTCTTCTCTCTTTTCATCTGAATCTAAAAAAACATCAAATCAGACTTGCTCTATGCCAGATGGATGATGCAATGCAGGCATTGTTCAAAAAAATGGAACTGGATCAGGAAGTTCCCTGGTATCCTACAGCAGAAAAAGCGCTGGCCAGTTTTGAGCAATAACGCTGACTCCTGGCCAAGTTATATTGATATCCAGTTTCATCTATTCACCATACAAGGCTTCCACATCTGCAAGGCTCAAAGCAACGCTGTAAATGCGGATATCATCAATTGTTCCGTCAAATCCGGTATACCCCTCCGGGCTATTGACGTTTCCAGCATTTCTGCCTTCCATTCCTATCCGGAAACCTTTATGCACCTCATGAGTGGCTACATTTCCGGACGCCTTTTCCACATCCTGCTGCAGCTGATCATTGACATACATTTTTACCTCACTTCCGTCGTAAGTCACCACCACGTGGTACCATTGACCAAGTGTGACAGCCTCATCACTCAATACCTCAATATTGGTAAAGGATCCTCCTCCGATATTGACACGAAAAGAAATCTTATTGTCAACCTGGGTATTGGGACCCAGCAGCATTTGGCCAAATACATCCCAGGCTGAAGTGATCACACTGGATTCTGAAGGGATATCAGAAGCATTGAACCAGGCACTGATGGAAAACGCTTCCTTACCACCCAACAAGTCTTCTTCAAAAAAGTAAATATTTCCGATATTAGGATGTTCTCCAGCAATAAACAAGTATGCGCTCTCTGCACTGCCATTACGATCTGCGGTCAGCGTTGGCGATAAAAAAACTTCACTATGCCTGTCATTCCCACTTTCATCATTGGTATTGCCATTGAAGGGATAATGGAGCTGCAACCCTTCGAGCGGCAGGCTTGTATTGGTTACAGAAAATACCAAATCGGCAAAATAGTGCGTGTTGCCTGTAAAGGAGGGAGCAAAGTCGAAGGTAGAACTGAAAAACAGCCGCAGCGCATACACACCATTCGTGGAAGGGGTGGTAAAGTTAAAGGAAGTGGTTTCACTCACTCCTTTGGGGAGCGTATCCCCAGAGTAGAAATCAGAAATGGACGTTTGTTGATCCCAGCTGCCAATGGCATTACAGCTGAATATAGCATTTCGGTTTTCTCCATAAGGAAATCCCCAGGTGAAATTGGCTGTGACTTCTTCTGACCGCCCAAATGTTTTTCCACTGATGTTTTCATTTTCCAGGGCAACCACATGGCCACCGACATCTATATTTTGCTCGATTCTTGCCGGATCCCCTCTGCCAATATACCATGTTGAGGAATCTGGGGAAACATCATCATGCCCACTCACTTCAAAAATAAAAGAGTATTGGTAATGCTGGAAATCTCCCCAACTTTCTGGATAGGATGTAGAAGAGTTCAGAATCATTTTGAGCAGATAGATTCCAGGAGTTTCTGGTGCTGTGAAACTGAAGGTTTCCGTATGGGTCTCGCCAATGACCGGAAATCCGGCATCAATGTTAGCAATGAAGGTCCCTCCATCCCAATCACCAAATATACCACCCAAATAAAGAGTATCCGTATCCTCATTATCGGAAAATTGCCAATTGATGATTCCATTAACAGCAGCACCAGGGGCGTAGCTTCCTTGAATATTGGAGCTTTCCACCAGCAGTACCTGCCCTTCATCATTGGCATCAAGGCGCATGACCTTCTTATCAATAGATACCAGCGACTTGCCGGAAGAACCTGAGGATGATGATTTATTGTCGTCATTGGAACCATTGCTGTTGGCAGCACCTGCCAAAAGAACGGCTCCTCCCGCAATTGCAGCAGCCTGACCCGTTCCCATTTTCCCTTTTTCAAATTCAGTTGTTTCCTGGGAACAGGAGGCACTGGCTTCATCCTCACAGTCAACAGGAATTTCCTCACTGGAAGTGCAAGCTGTCAAAACAGGAATGAAAGCAGCCAATAAGAAAATTGTTATAATTCTGTGAAATATTTTCTGCTCTATTTTTATCATGTCTCCCCCTTTATTCGAATAAAATGATATTCTATGAGATTTTTCCAGCTGTTGTTGTCTGGATTTAAACGAGAGAAATGTAGCAAATTTTTATGGGGTTGTATATGGAGAAGATATATCAAGTGATTTAGAATTTTGACTTTACCATCAAAAGGCACTGTTCAGGAAAGACTCTAACTTGGCAACAGAAAACGAGTGAAGTTTTCCTGGATAGTGTGAGGTGGGATAAAAGGTTCCACCATAGATCGGTGGAACCTTCAACTCATTAAAGAATCATAGGTTTGCTAAGGGATTGGTTGATACCAGGTGAAACACCTCCTGCAGATCTCCTACAGGAGGGAAGAAATCATCACTTGAGGGTTTTGTAGAGCCCCTCTTTTCTTCCTTTATTCAAACTTTCCACCGCTTTGATCAGCTTTTCAAACTGCTGCAGGTTGGTTCCGCCGGAAATGGAGAATCCTGAATCTTTGAAGGTTTTCTGAAAATCAGATACCAGGTCTTCCAGGCCAAGATCCAAGGTTCGATTGGTAGCAGTGATTTCCTGGTTGAGAGACGATATTTGAGAATTGGCTACCGACACATCCAGGGTCAGCTGGCTAACTGTAGTATTGAGGTTGTCAATCTGGGTATTCTTGCCTGCAATCTCTGTGTTGAGATTGTCAATCTGGGTATTTTTGCCTGCGATCTCTGCGGTCAAATCAGTGATCTGAGTTTCCTTGTCTGCAATCTCTGCGGTCAAATCAGTGATCTGAGTTTCCTT
>JADGAT010000239.1 GCA_015231885.1 SAR324 cluster bacterium | reverse complement strand
TGAAGGCGATTCAAGAGGCTGGCCTTTATACGATTGTACAATTAGTCATTGGTATGCCAGGAGAAACTAATCAAACTATCAAAGAAACTTCAGAATTTGCGTGTAAAGTGATCGATATGTTTGTAGATGACTATAAAATGGAATTCAGTATCAACTATGCTCAAGCATTACCAGGGACTCCTTTGTTTGAATATGCGCGTTTCCATGAAGCCATTGGTACAACAATTGATGAAGAAGAAAAATATTTACTTAAAATTTCAAATGTAAATGCATCACACATTGGACATTATCTCCATCTCACGGAAGGGACATTTGCCGATGCTATCATTTGGAGGGATCGAATTCGTAAAGCGATTGATATGCATTATCACCTGAAACTCAAAAAACCTTTTAAGGATGAAAATATCCAGGATAACCCCTATTTTACGTTTATCCCTCATACATCACGCCTTAGATTGAGATTATATCAATTTTTAGGAGAGTTGATGTGGACGCAATTGAAAATAAAGCGTAGCTACCAATACAGTAAAAATATACGGGAAGCTTTGAAAATTCTATTTGTAAAAGGTCGTCCTACAGCCAAAATACCAGACCGTTCTTTACGAAAAATCATGAAAGAACATAAATCTGATCTTCCCTACTCTGAGATTCAACCGCTGAGAGAAGGACGGTGATTTTGAATTCTGCTACATCAATCTTTGCTTACAATGCATAGATATACTCCTTGAAGATTAGTATAGAGTACTGAATATTAAACTAAATTTTATTAATTCACCCCGTGTGCAACTTTAAGAGACAATAAGTTTTTCGAATTGGAGAGTTTTTACTCCAAACCTGCGACAAATAAAACAGGCAACGGTATGAGACAGAATTTTTCTATTGATCCTATTGGTCAGATGCCACATATCTCTTGCCCGTATTTTTTCGATATGAAATCGTTCGCTCAATTGGCCGATGACTGTTTCTATTAGACGACGAACATTCATTAACATTGAAACAAACTGAGGATCGCGTTTGTCTTCCATGTTTTTTCGTTTGGGAGTTTGCAAATTTATTCCAATACGTCTTAGCTCTTCTTCTAGTTCCGGGGAAATATAGCCTTTGTCGCCCAATAACAAACCATGAATTTTTTTGACCAACTCGTAAACGCATTCTCTTTCGCTCGAATTCGCGGGAGAAATTGTCCACGAGGTTATTACCCCATCAAAGTTGATAACTAAGTGTCCCTTAAAACCATAGTACGTTATATTCTTCGAGGCACAAAAACCGTAACTGGCAAATCCTTTGAATAGTCGGGAAAACTTAGCGCGGCGAAAATTACATAATTGTATCGGGAAACCGTCCACGCTATGAACTGAATCACTAATACTCCCAAGGTTTTCTGCTAAATCGGACTGTATTAGTTCTTTAATTTTCCAAAGGTTTGCTGACTGCCGAACAAAAGTTGTTCGCGAACCAATATTGGGAAACCAGTCTTTCCACTGCTGCCCAAAATACTGCCATATACCTTTATCGGTATCGATTTGAAGAAATTCACCAACAATTTCAATCGTTATAACTTCTTCATCAGATAGTCGGGGTTTGAATCCCCTTTTTCTCACACTTTTGAATTCGTTATGTTTTTTGAAATATTCACATACCGTACAATAAACAATTATGATAAAGTTATCTATGCACATGGCTCCTCCTTGAGACAATGGGGTTTATTTGCGGAAATAATAACCATTGTTTCATGAGGATGCCATTTTTTCAATTATTTCAATTCATTGCTCTCAAGTAACTAATATTAAAAGTTGCACACGGCGTTAATTCAGTGTATATGACTTTTCAAGAAATAAATTACCAATGTTGTAAGAGAAATTTAATGATTAATTCTACAGGAAATGAAAAAAATTATTAAAGCGATTATTCCGAAGCGATACTGGAGGAATATCACATCTATGAAAAATAAAACCTATTCACGATCCCGCTCTTCATGTATATTCATATTGAATAAACTCCCAGTCAAAATCCTTTTGTTTATCCAGACCCATTTGAATGTAGTTCGAAAATTAGATTATCAGCAACACGACATCTTTTTAAATGTTGCTTCTGACATTGAATACAAGGTTAGA
>JADGAT010000238.1 GCA_015231885.1 SAR324 cluster bacterium | reverse complement strand
AAAAGGAAAAAGACCGCTGCATACGGTCAAACCTTTATGAGTCCCCCAGCAGAGCTGGGGGTTTATATTCATTAATTAGATACTTATATCGCTAAGCGAGGTGAAAATATATGGCTGCACCGCAAAAAGTCAGCAGGCTATATTTCCGGCACCATCCGATATGAAGTGCTGAAAAGGGCAAAGTATCGGTGTGAGTTGTGTGGCATATCTGCGTACGATAAAGCACTTGAGGTCGATCATATTCTGCCAAGAAATCATGGGGGAACTGATGATTTTAGTAATCTCCAAGCCCTGTGTTACAGTTGTAACGCTATGAAGCGTGATAGAGATGATACGGATTTTCGTGGTTTAAAAAAAATGTATGAAAAACGAGAAGCTGGTTGTATTTTCTGTGAAATTCCGGATAAGCGAATCGTTTTAGAAGATGAGTTATCCTACGTTATTCGTGATGGATTCCCTGTTACATTTCTCCACAGCCTGATTATCCCCAAACGTCACGTCAAAACCTATTTTGATCTTTCACAGTCAGAGATCAATTCTACCAATCGCCTTTTAATAGAAACGCAAAGACTCATTGATGTTGAAGACCACGGAGTTTCTGGATACAATATTGGTATGAACAGCGGAGAGTCTGCCGGACAAACCGTCTTTCACTGCCATATTCATTTAATTCCAAGACGTGATGGTGATGTTGAAAACCCCAGAGGAGGGGTTCGTCATATTATTGCAGGGAAAGGATATTACTAAGCATTCATGCTAGCAAAATAATTTTCATTTTTCACAAAAAGTCCTGCTTACCGGAAGGATACAAAACTCAAGCAGACAGGAGTGCAGACATTACCCCAAAGCCTTGTGCCATAGAAGCGATAGAACTCGATGAACAGTGGTCGTATGTCCACAGTAAAGCAAACCAACAATGGCTGTGGTACGCATGGAGTCGAGATAAAAAATGTATACTCTATTATGTTATTGGAAAACGAACAGATGCCTCATGTAAAAAGTTGCTCGAAGGTATCAGGGATTGCCAAATAGAAGATTATTACACCGATAACTGGCAATCCTATAGCAAATGCATCCCTGCTTCAAAGCATTTTATATCAAAGAAGTACACTCAAGGGATTGAAAGAAATAATCTGAATTTTAGAACTCATTTGAAACGTTTGCATCGAAAAACAATATGCTTTTCAAAAGATCAAAGTATGCACGAAGCTGTCATCAAGTTGTATATAAATCATGCTAAAGCGATGACATCAAAAATTTTGAAACACGACCTACGAATGAAGTCAGGATCGTACTTGCTGGAGAGCCAGGGGAAATATTTTGGGTCATCACTTTCATAAAACGGTTGGGATGCTTCTTCGTGCCAGAGGTTTGGCCTGTGAATCGCTTTTTTGGAAGATGTAGTGGTAGAATGCGGCATGACTGAAAAGGGTTAAGTAACATTGCTTCTGCAGTATAGCCCGTGAGAGGAAGATCAACAAGAGGACTTGGAAAATGCTTGATTGGTCTGGACACAGAAATGATTTCAGTATGTAATTCCTCTGATTTGGATTTTACATTGATTCTGCTATCCGATTAACATCAAGGATGGCTTCAGGATATTTTGCAGCAACTTTTAAAAGGACCTTTGCAGCTCCTTCAGGCTTTCGTCTACCCTGCTCCCAATTACGCAGAGTGGCAACACTAATTCCTAACATTTTTGCAAATTTTACTTGTGATAAATTAAATGTTTTTCTTATTGACTGAACATTAGGTTCTTCATATTTAAAAACTTTTGCAGGCTTCATCTCACCCTTCATGATAGCTTTGGCCTGCCGAACACTTTCCATTAACTCATCAAACATTTTATCTTCCATATTTACTCCTCCTCGAAAACTTTCCTTAATTTCTTTAATTGTTGTGGGGTTAAGTTTTCTTGTTTGTTCTTTGCGTAGGCATACAACATTAATATTTGATGCTGTGAAGTATACCAATAATAAAGGACTCTTGTTCCACCTCTTTTACCTTGCCCTGGTAATGTCCAACGTATTTTCCGAATACCTCCACTACTTGGAATAATATTTCCAATTGCTGGGTTTTCAATGAGGCTCATTTGAAGTTGTCTATACGATTCCTCCTCAATGAGGTCTTGGAC
>JADGAT010000237.1 GCA_015231885.1 SAR324 cluster bacterium | reverse complement strand
CATTGCAGTCGCTGCCGGTCAAAAACTGACAGACAGTGAAATGCTCAGCATGAAGTACTTTGTTGAAGGAGTGGAGGGAGTCATCCCAAAATAATTCCAAAAACTATTTCGATAGAAAGCACCTTTCCCAATGCTTTCTATCGATAAATTGAAAATATCGTCCAATCTTATTTAATCATTTCGAAATACTGCATTTAATCCTATACACGAAAAATTCTTGAAATAGTTAGGTGCTTTTCTTAATGCATTGGTTTAACAATTTAAAGAATGTTTACGAATACTAGCAGTCTGCAACAAATTCTATAAGGCTGGAATCTATTTGATTTTTAATTCAATATTATTGTGATTCAGGAGTAGCTTTGATCTTCATAATATAAACCATAGACATGTTGTCAGGACGAACTTTACTAAATGTAACATGCCTAGAATCTCCGCCTTGTCCCCAGGCGTTACTCCCAAACGAATAAGGATCTGCTCCATCTGAATTATGGACAACAATACTACTTGCTCCAACTGTTGTATTAGGGATGCTAGTAGCATCTTGCTGGACCCCAGAAGTTAAACTTCCTCTAATAAAAAGTCCTGAACCATTGAGATCTGGAACAGCTTGACCATTAAAAGGACTATCGGGATCGCTGATAGTCTGCCCATTTGCTTCCACCCATTCGGATGGTAGAGACGGTGTTCCTATTAAATTCTTGTGCCAGGCGATGACGGTACCAAACGGAACTCCGTTACCTGTTGGTGCAGAAGAAGATGATTTTATTTTCATTACATAGACCATAGATATATTGTCGGGACGCACCTTACTGAATGTGACATGCCTAGTATCTCCACCTTGTCCCCAAGCGTTACTCCCAAACGAATAAGAATCGGCTCCATCCGAATTATGAACAACAATGCTACTTGCGCCGACAGTCGTGTTAGGAATGCTTGTGGCGTCTTGTTGAACACCTGATGTAGAATTACCCCGAATAAAAAGTCCTGAACCATTGAGGTCCGGTATTGTTTGACCGTTATAAGGACTGTCAGCATCGACGATTGTCTGTCCATTAGCCTCAACCCACTCTGGCGGCAGGGATGGAGTTCCAGTCAAATTTTTATGCCAAGCGATAATAGTACCCACCGGAAGTGAATCAGTAATGCTTTCAGCCCCCTGTCTAGCTAACTCTGTGTTTAAATCAACAATTTGAAGTTTTAAGTCAATTAGCTGTTGAGTATGACCGTTTGAAATAGATTCATGATCTGTTGCTAGATTGGACAAATCTGAAATAACCGCTGCATTTATATTGATAGCATTGCCATTGGTATTTATGCTGGATTGATTTGCATTTGCAAGAGAAGTTGCTGCATCAATAGCTGCACGATTTGTAGCAATTAATGCATTTGCCGCATCTACAGAATCACTATTTGCACTTACAGCACCGCTTACAGCTTCTGCTTTTAACTCATTTTGCTTAATATTCTCAATCTGCTTCAACAATTCTTGATAAATATATTCAATGGCTTTTTCACCATGTAATCTTTCCGTTTTACATTCTTTCTCACCACTTTTTTTTGTTTTGCACTTCTCAACTGTTGGTCCCAAATGTGACTTTTTATCCTTTTCTGCCTGAACAGTAAAAGCCAATCCAATTAGTAATATAAACACAAACAAACTCCTTTTTGCTTTTTTTAAAATACTGCACATAAGCTACTCCTAGTGAAAGATTTTACATACAAATAAATACTAAAATTTTAAGAAAATCAAAGAAAGGGTTTTTTATTACTCTTTATTAGTAATTAAATCAACAAAAAATTACTTTTATAGAAACTCTTCGATATAAAATTTATTAGTATCAATAAATTTCAGCGCAATAATCGTCGAATCTACATAGTAATTCACGTGCTTATCATTTTAAAATATATTGATTTTCACAATCTAAAAAATTGTATGTTAAAGAACTATTTTGCTGTTTCTAATGTATAAATATTAAGAAATCATACATAATAATTTGGGGAGCTTTTCACATATAAAATCAGGTAAATACAAAATTGGATAATATCCTAAAATACTAATATATCTGAAATAATTTAGATTATATTTTACCTAGGGAGAGTATTTATCTGACCTTCGACAAGGTATGTTATTCAGAAGAACCAGGGGGAATTTCTCGTTTGACATTCTCAGGCAGAACAATTTCTATTTCTTT
>JADGAT010000236.1 GCA_015231885.1 SAR324 cluster bacterium | reverse complement strand
ATTTCATGAATTCTTAAAAAAAAGCGAGAAATAGAGAGGAATTTCTTTTTCTGAAAAAAATATCAAAGCCGATTCAAAATACCAAGTTTGTTAAGAAATCAATTATCACTCAGCAATCTTTCAACCCGGAGCCCTCATATTTTTGGATTGTAAAATTGTGTCGATTTCCTCAACAACATCGGACTTGATTGTGAACTTCCTACAAGCAAGGATTGTCAGCATGTTTTTCAAATAAACTAGCAACAGCCGGCTAAAATTGATCTTGAGAAAAGCCGGTCAAACGGACCGCAATTATTTTTTTCTATAGAAATATTTTTCCAAAATAGAGCAAAACTTCATTTCAATCAATGCGTAATAAAGTTCTTGTCCTTTCAATTTTTGTGATCGGTGTCCTGATCCGGATCTATTATATCAGGCATTATGCATCCTTTATGAATGGCGATGAAGCCCTTATTGGAATTGCAACTCAACAATTTCTGACCCACTCAATTTTTCCCATATTTATTTCTTCACAAGCTCATGGAGGGATGCTTTTAAGTTATCTGGTGGTTCCCTTCCTATATTTTTTTGGTCTGTCCAGTTTTATATTCAAAATTGCAAGCTGTGTTCTTTCGGTCATATTGGTCTTCATTCTATATTGTCTTGCAAAGAGAATTGCCTCTCAACAATTTGCCTGGCTCGTATTAGCCTTTGCAAGTATCACATCTCCATTTATGATTATGTGGTCGGTTTTAGCAACCGCAGAATATGTAGCCTGCCTGTTGTTCGGGGCACTCATGTACTGCTTCTGCGATGAAATTTTATTTCTCAGAAAAAGGAATCGTAATCTTGCTTTTTGGTGGCTCGGAATTGCACAGGGTATTGCCTTCTGGCTAACTCCTGTTTCCCTTCCTTTCCATGCAACGGTTTTGCTGATTTTAGCTGTCGCGTTGGGGCGTTCTTTTGTCAGTACCAATATTTTGACCTGGGGAATTGGTCTCGTGATTGGCATGTCCCCGCTCTTGTTGTTCAACACAAACCCAGAGCTGAGAGAGGCAAATGGCCTAATAAATTCGCCAGATTGGGTATCATTTTCAATTTTATTCAACAAAGCTAATAGCAATTTTCTTGATCGCCTCCAAAATCTTCCTTATGTGTGGCTTGCTTTATTTAGAGATTCATTTCCAGTTTTATTTGGCGGGGCAGTTTGGCAGCTTGAAGAAGGCCTCTGGAAAAAAATTTCTATTCTTGTTTTATCAAGTTTTAGTTTGCTTTCTATGCTGTTCTTATTTTCACAACGCGATTTATGGAAACCGGAGTGCCGACGAAAGACTTTCTCCCGAATTGATATTTTTCTCTTGAACATAGTTGTCACGATTCTCTTGTTTTCATTGAACCAAAGCGGAAAACTGACACTTGAACCAAGATACCTTCTGCCCATATTTGTTTCTTTGCCTTTCGCCGCGGCTTGCCTCATTGAGACAATTATAAGGAAGAATCGTGTTTTGGGCTGGAGCACATTATCTCTTATTTTGCTGATGAATGCGGGTGGCGTAATATGGTTTTCCAAGAGTGCTAATCCTGACCATTCGTTGTGGCCACTTGACAAAAGTCTGAACCAATATTTAGTTGACCATCAAATAGAAACTCCCATCGCGGGATTTTGGGTCGGCTTTCCCATTGCATTTGCTACCCGTCAAAAAATCACACCGATCCCCATTTACCTGACAAGATTTAAAATATTTAAAAAACCCGCGCAGATAAATGGTCAAAACAACTATTATTTTTACATTTTTCCCAAACATTCCGAAAAAGACCGTGAAATACTCCGCCTGCTAACAAACAATTCAAGCCAGGGGACTTTCTGGTCTGCACAGATTTTTCAAATGTTTCTTTCAAAAAAGGGGTCCACCTTTAAACCGGAATCAATTGATTTTGAATATTACCGACTCTTCAAAGTCCATGCTGAACATCTCAACCCGGTTTCTTTTGTGACACATGCCGGCTACTAATAATTTCCATTTTTAACCAGGGCACGGTAAAAAAGAAAAATGTCATTCATAATAAAATCAGACGAGCCTGATTTTCAGAATTACAGTAAACATCAAGCGGCCCACAGGAAAGCAATGCTATGATTTCGATACTTTTACCAACATACAATGAACGCGACAACATTATCCGACTGATTGATGCAATTGATGGATATCTTTCAGAAATGCCGCATGA
>JADGAT010000235.1 GCA_015231885.1 SAR324 cluster bacterium | reverse complement strand
TCAAAGTTTGTTATCGCAGTTACTAACCTTTACCCCGCCTTTTGGTTGCGCTATGCTGGATATAGCCCTTGTGTTTTCATAATCAACGATCAGTTTTTTCCTTTCGAATGATTAAAACCTTTTAGAGTATTCAGATGTACGGAGATCCAATCAGTGTCACAGTGAAACCTCACGGACAGAAATACGTAGTGGTAGAAGTAGAGGGTTACTGTAATGATGGCAATGGTGAGGTTCAAGTAACGGGCATGACAAAAGATTATTTCCAGCATCCTCAACAATTGCCCCATGTCATTGACCTGGAAAAGTTTGATGGAAGGTGCGCTGCATGCCTTGGCCCAATAGTCAGTCTGTACAAGAATTGTAAGGACCATCATATCACGGTGACTTTTTGCCACTTGAATGAGAATCTGAAAGAATTAGCGGAGATAACCCGCCTGAACAAGATATTTGATATATATGATTCGAAGAAAGAGGCCCTGATTGCTTCCCTCCTAATATTTACCTAGTATCTGCTGAATTTTTCTTTAAGGCTATTTTTAAAAAAAGTTGACACCTCCTGTGGTGTTTGCAATTCAATTTAATAGACACAAACACACGCCATTTAAGGCGTTATTGAATTGTAACCTATCACAAGGAGGATATGCCATGATAGCCACGACGTTTGAAGAAGTCCACTCAGAAGAGTGGGTCGCAACATATATTTCAGATCCAACGAATGAATTGGTCATTTTTCGACTGATCATTCCCTGGGCAGAAATCATTAAGCACTTGGGAGTATTTTATCATTCATCCAAAGGCGCCATGGGCAAGAGCATTCGCATGATGACAGCAATCCTTTTACTTTCGAGGCTTCGCAGTCTCAGCGATCGTAAAGTTATAGCCTTCATTAAGGAAAATCCGTATATGCAGTATTTCTGTAACGTGCCTCCTGAAAATTTACACACGTTTTTACATCCCAGCAGTCTTTGCGTGTTCCGAAGCCGGTTGGGCGTCAAGGGCATCGACATCATTGAATCTATCGGTTTTCAACAACTTCGCAAGGCCGGAGCCATTGAAAACGACGCGGCTTTGATCGATTCAAGCGTGCTGGAAAACAACATCATCTATCCTAATGATGTTCGGTTGATTTTTTCTGCGTTTAAGAAAATGAATCTTTGGGCAAAAAACTCTGAAGTCCCGCTTTGGTGGAAACAGCAGGAAATTAAGAAATTGTGGCGAGAGTACTCTATGGACAAAAAAGCCAGCCGCCGACTTTATCTAATTCGCTTCTATTTGCTTTTTTCCCCGGTTTTGGAACAATTTAAAAAACAGGCTCAGGAATCTGATATCCTGGTAAGAGCACAGGCCGAATATCTGATTGGTCTTCTGAGTCTCTTGGAAGAGCAAACCCTTGAAAAAATGAAGGGAACCATCCATATTGAAAATCGTTTGGTTTCACTTGATGAACTGGATGCCAGGCCCATCAAAAAGGGAAAGGCCTTCCCGAATTGTGAATTCGGAACAACCAATGAAATGATCTTCAATCGCCAGGGATTCATGGTGACCAACGAAATCCTGATCGGACATCCGAGTGACAAAACACTCTACCAATCCTCACTCGATCTCTACATCGATCGCATGAAGGCCGTGCCAGAAACCAGTGTCACCGACGGGAACTATCGTTCCGCAAAAAATTTAAAATATCGTCCGGACGGATTACGATACGTATTCCTCGGGAGAAGTACTGATGTGCCTGAAAGTAAAAGGGAGTTCTGTCAAAAAGCTCGATCTGCTACCGAAGGTTTCATCGCCGTTGCCAAAAATATCAGAGGGTTCAAAAAAAGCCTTTATCGTCGATTGAAAGGTGATAAAATTTGGGCAACCTTGTGTCAAATGACATATAACCTGAAAAAATTTTTGCAACTTTATCGAGAAGAAGCCTATGACGAATCGGTGTTAATCAAATTGGGACTCTTGGATTAAAGCGTCCTCGCAGAATTTCCTAAACTTGATGTCCGTTGGATTCCTCTCGGAATCGGTTAGAGTGGTGTGCTATTTTCAGCAACAGAAAACGATTCCCCTCACATCAATCCGATACATTTCGGCAGAATTGCTACGGAAACTGGAAAATTAGCGCAATAATCATAGCCATATCAATACATGGCTATAAACCAAAAAATCGACACCGCTCAAAATTCAGCGGATACTAATTAATTACGACTCAAATACCTGATTTTTCCGGCTACCAGGCTTCCTTTTTTCGCAACAGAGGGGGAGACTTA
>JADGAT010000234.1 GCA_015231885.1 SAR324 cluster bacterium | reverse complement strand
TGGCAGGCCCAGAAAAACATCAAGTTAATATCCAGCTTGATCAAGATGTAATTGAATGGTTCAAAGGTCAGGGAAAAGAATATCAAACTAAAATCAATTCGGTACTGAGGGCATACATGCAGGACCATAATTAATGTTGCTATTCAACTGCTGTCTTTGTGCCTAATCCTCAACCATCAAAAGGCACCGTTGCACGAACAACCCGCAAATCCTCAGAAGCACTGATCCCATAGGACTGCTCCACCCCATTTATTCCCGTTTGCATCTTAATCTGAAAACATGTACGCTTTTGCTGTGCTGCTGCGAATGAACCCTTAATCGCGGCTCTTTGTCATACTGGATCAATCGAATAAGATATTTAAACTTTGTTCCAATAGAAAGTGAGGTTCAATGGAAATAAATACAACCATTGGTGAATTTGAAGAGAGTATGAAAAATCTCAATAAACCGCATGACACCCCGATAACCGTGATAATCGAAGAAGTGCAGGGTGATTCTGAAAAAGTGTCGAATCATAAATCGAGATACCCATTCTTACACAGTGGCTTTTGGGAGCATGGCAATTGCCCTACCGATTTAGCAGAAAAACATGATAAATACCTATATGATGAGATATAATGAACGATTTTCGTGTTTTCATTGACACCGGTCCCTTTTTGGCACATTTTAACCCTAGTGACCAATATCATCAACAATCCTTGAAAACATGGATGTGGATTGAGCAACAAGAATTGGTGACTATTACAACCAATCATGTTCTTGACGAACTCGCTACGCTACTTGCCAGACGAACGGCTTATAGCTTTGCTGCAGTGAAAATGCGAGAAATATATAGATCAAGCATTATGATAGAGAGATCACACCAGGAAGATGAAGAGGAAGCGTTACGATTTTTTGAAAAGTACTCCGACCAAAAAGTGAGCTTCACAGATTGCATTTCGTTTGCGATATTGGAACGGTTGAATATAAGAACATGTTTTACGTTTGATCGCCATTTTACCGATGCTGGATTTGAGACGATTCCTACCAAATACTGAAGTTGTGACTTGGATGCTTATGCTAAAATACAACCAGAAGAAAAAGAACAGATTTTGAATTTGATGACTGAAACCAACGGAGGAATGATGATTCGAGAAATGTTAATGGAAGAAGGCCTGGAGAAAGGCCGCGAAGAAGGACGAGAAGATACCGCCCTCAACCTCCTGAAAATGAGAATGCTGACCCATCAACAAATTGCTCAAGCCACCAATTTACCCATTGAGAAAATCAAGGATTTGGCTCGTCAATTGAAATAAAATATTTTCCTCTTGGCGCTTTCTGTCTTTTTCATTCTTCATTCTCTTAATCCCTTTTTCATTCTTCATTCCCTGTTTTCCCTTCCTCGCCTTCTGCCTAACCCTCAACCATCAAAAGGAACCGTTGCCCGAATGACCCTCAAGCCCTCTGAAGCACTGATCCCATAGGACTGGTCGGCACCCACAAAAACAGCACTTCTTTCTCCTATAGCCTTTTGCCTTTATGTTGTTTCTTTGGTACAATATTTTTTTTGTTGTAATCAAATCGGAGAAAAAATATGCAAGTCCATCGAGAATTCACGAAACCAGAAGTTGCAGCTCGCCTGGAAACCATAGATGAGGAAGTCTTAGAAAGATTGTTGTGCCCTGTTGAGGAAAACAATTTACCCCCAGAAGAAAGTTTCAGAGTTTCAAATGAGCTGATTCATCGATAATCAATCCTGTAGGCAGCCCGGTTTTATCGCGTTCTTGTCTCATCAGCCGATTGAGATCTTGTCCTACCTGATGGAGAACGGATTGATGATCCCAAGGGGAATTGCTGATGAAATGTTGATATTGGTGATATTCTAAATCCCCAATCTCTTCTTCTATTCTTTCCATATTCTCTTTACCACGCTCACTTTGGAGTAAACCTGTCATGTAGCTGAACGCTATTTCGGAAACATCTCGACGATACACTTTGAACAGTGGACAATAAGTTTCAAAAAGTTCCCCATAAAAACTCTGGTAGGAAATCCCTTCTGTTTTGTAAGCCAGTTTTTTAAAAGCATTGTAACATCATTCCAAATAGATCATTATTACGCTAATGTGTTGCAATTCGCGATCTGGTTTTTAAACTCTTAAAGTAGAATTAGAGAAAACAGTAAACTTGCATAAAGTGTATTTATGGGTTAGGAACGTATTGAATTTATTGTATGCTGAAAACTAAGAAATGCGAAAACAATAACTTAGCAAACCTACTTGTCTTTTCAA
>JADGAT010000233.1 GCA_015231885.1 SAR324 cluster bacterium | reverse complement strand
ATTTGGAGTCTTCAATGTGGAAAAAAAGATAGAGATCTTTTTCTAATGTCTATTCAAGTGCTTGCTGATGTTGTTGAGTGTACAAATAATGTGACATTGTTGACAGATGGCGAACGACGTTACGGTAAAATTCTGTTTGAAATTTGCAATGAAATTGTTCGCACAGGGCGTCCCGGCAGGCCACCGCGTGTTCTTTTAGAAGGCTTAAAGGTTCGTTTAAAAAATAAAGGATCTCAAAATAAAAAACGTAGCAAAGAAAAATATGAGGCTCCTCAACGAGAACACCCTAACACAAAACAAGACATTAAAAATAAAGATATTCATGCAAATCATGTGGAAGCGTTTAATGCCGCATTACGAAGGTTGAATTCTGCATATAGAAGAAAAACAAACACCTATGCAAAAAACACAGAAGCACTTCAGCGAACATTGGATATCGTATTGGACTTTGGACAAAAGGGGATTCGATGCCTTCAATTGGAAGGCATGATTTGATCTGAAAATTGGGGTAAAATGGAGCAATTTTGCGCTTTATGCGGCTTTACTCTTATCTTTTTTGCCTTTGAAGATGGGAGGGTGCCGCTCGCGACGGCCACTGCTCTCACCTTGCTTGCGTCCTGATGGTTTTCCTCGGGGTTTGGGCTCAGGAAGCCTCGCGCCAGTCTGCTGAATAATTCGTTCAAAGTCCCGTTGGACCATGGATGGGCTGAGTGGAACACTGCTGTCTGCTGGAGCAGCATACTTCTCCCAAGGAGTGGGAACCGATTGTGCAAGTTCTTTGGCTACCCAGAGTTGGAAATAGGCCAGAGAGGCAATCTCCCACCAGTTTTCTTCATGTTCAACTTCAGGTGTCTGATAGCTATTCAAAAGTAGTCGGTTTTTTCCAAAACGGAAAAAATGTTCAAGATCATAACGCTGTCGGTATGCGTGCCATGCGTCGAGAGGAGACAGCTCGCTTCGTCGTTTTCCATGAACAATCAGCCAAAGCGGGCGTTTGAAAAGTAAGCTGCCATCTTCTCTGAAAACCTGAACCTGAATCAGTGTGAAGGGCTTATCATGCATCGGGGCATGTCGCTTACCCCTCATCAGTATGTCATTCCAGGTCTTGATCTGAACCGAAATCTCTTCTCCTGAACGCAGCTGATTGGTTTCCGATGCTGTGTAATTTGGGTCGCCCCACGTTTCCGGGGACTTCATTCTGAATGGTTTTCCAAAACTTTTTGCTCTTCCTGGCCCCTTACGTATCGTCTGGTCCGGTTGATGGAAAAAGACACGATTTGCTCGGCTTCTGGCGACAGTGATCAAGTTGTCATGTCTATATTGTTTCGCTAGAAAGCGGGCTATTCCATATGCTGAGTCTGCGACGTTGACCGTCAGAGAATCCTTGAATGGAAGGTCTTTATCGGTCATGAGGTTATGAATTTGCGCTATAGCCGTATCATTTCCAGTTTCCTGACTTGTGACGCGATTTACGCACAGGGGAATGGCCCATGGTGGATGGTGTTTTCCCTCTTTTTCTGGCAGAAAGGCAACGCATGAAAACTGATGTCCTACAGCGATAGGTTTGTTGCCTGGAGCCGGATTTGGAGCATGAACAATCTGACGATCTTCCAAAGTTTTGGAGAATTGTCGTGGAGCAGGTGTGACATCTGTTCCGATCAGGAAATAGTCTCGTTTGGCTGGTTCTGGAAAGAACTCGACCAATTTTCGAAGGCGTTTTCGCTGGCTGAGAGCACGTTCTTCAGCGGCGGCGGCATCATTTTTTGTTGCTTGAAAAAAAATTATCCACGCTGTCGTGAATACTGCTGTACTGCCGGGCAAACAAAGCACTGAGGCTCAGTGCGACCGGTGATTTGAACTGGGTGTTACCTGAGATGGCATCAACCAATTCAAGAGTGGCATCACGACGCCTTGGAAATGAAGAACGAAGCAGATCACGAAATTGCTTGAAACGAGTAATGATAGAATCCAACATAGAGACCTCCTTTGGGTTGCTGAGTAGAGACAACAACTCTACAGGAGATCAGCGGGATAAGCATATCCTTTCCTGCTGATTTGTCCAAAGTCCAATCTCTAACGGGCAGGTGGTAAAACCGCTCTCCAGTTTTCGCAAGCTTGAGAAACGTTTGGCCATGGCACAACGCAGACTGTCACGCATGGTGAGATTTTCCGAGAATTGGAATAAGCAGAAGAAGCGCATTCAGAAGATTCACATTAGAATTGCCAACGCCAGAAACGACTTTTTGCACAAAACATCAACCAAAATCGCCAACGAGAACCAAGTGG
>JADGAT010000232.1 GCA_015231885.1 SAR324 cluster bacterium | reverse complement strand
GAAGTGAGGTCAATGAGACAAGTCAGATAAACTCTACTAATGAAAAACTAGAAAAAGAATTTTTTGATTATGAGTTAACTAGAGACATTATAGAAAAATCAGATAAAGTAGATCATTATCAAAATGATGTAGACTTTACAGAATTAAGAATTGAAGAATCTGAGAAGAAAATAACAAAATACGAAAATGAAGTAGATGATCTAGAAAAAGAAAAAGAAGACCTTGAAAAAGAGTTAAAATCAATAAAGAAAGACGGAGCTTATCAAACCATTTTTGATAAGTATCAATGATCTTGTTTTGTGTAAAAAGGAATTGATACATATATTTTGGTATAGCGTTTTTGAATGTGCATCCCTTTTTAGAAATTTCAAGTTATGAAAGAGTGGGGCGGTGAGGTGGAACATTTGTTTTGAGTGTGAGATGCGATAGTATGGAACCGGAATTTTATGAGGATGATATCATTATCATTAGTCGATCCTTAAAAAGCTACTTTTCCCAACGGGAACCAACTTTTTTCTACCGTTGAATCCCGGAACTCTCTAAAAAATGTTTTTTGGAAAAGCAAAATAATAAAAAGGGATTTCTCCCTCATCCACTTTTTGAAGTTAAATGCGGCAGCAGCCAACATTGGGTTAATCCGATCCCCAAATGTTCCAGAATAATAATTTATGTTCATTCGATGATCGGTTTTGTGATGTCCAATTACAGGTTCTATCGCCGCTCTTCTTGCAAACCAGTTTCTCCATTTTCTTTTTTGATATGCCGTCACATCCTTTTTTGGAGTTTTGGGAATTATAATTTTGGTTTCTCCAACGATAGAATTCCCACGATATCCCCGGTCGGCAGTCGCGGTTTTTGGAAATTCCCCCGTCAGCCTTTTGGTTTGATCCAATGACGCCTGAAGCGTCGCCCCATCATATTGATTTGTATCAAAAGAAAGTGCTCCAATCATCACTCCAGAGTTTCTTGTCATAGCGAGAGAAACTTTGGTTCCAAATTCATATTTCTTGTGTTCCTTGCCTTTGGAAATGCAGTAGATTTGAGATTCATGAATACTGTAAATTTTATCGGAATCACTTCTTTTTTGATTGAGAATTTGTCCAAAAATCATGAGCTGATCACACAACCGTTCTGGTTTTTCGTTGGGAAGTTTTCGCAGCAATTCCCTCACCAATCTTCCCGCAATGGTTTTGAGTTTTTTTCGAGCTTTACGGACTCTTGGTTGATTTTTTGGATGGTTGGGAAACCGTAGATCCTGATTGAGCTTTTTTTCTGTTTTGGTGTAACTTTGTCGCAGATTTATTCCATATTTTTCTGCGATGGAACGACTTTGCTCAATGATCTTGCGATGCAATTTAGTGTCGGTAGGAAAACTCACTTTCTTTTCCGCTACGGTGGTATCAATCACAATATCTTCTTCCAATGCTTCTTTACCATGAATTTGAATGGAAACCTTCAGTATTTTTTCAACCCCTGTTTCTCCAATCCTTTTTCGGAAATGAACCAGATCCGAGGGGGCACAAGGAAAATCCCATTGAAAACTTTCTTCACCACTGAAGTATTGAAAATAGGGATCTCGAATCCAGGTTGCTACAACTGTTTCATCTCCCAAATCATAAAGATGTTTCAAAATCAAAAGAGAAACCATCAGTCGAATTGGGTGAGCTGGTCGTCCATTCTCACTGTATAGAGGGCTAAACCATTCTTCAAAGCTCTCCCAGGGAATTTGATTCGACAACTGATACAAATCCATTTTCGGATTGAGTGTCGATTCCAAATCCATAAATGCAAATTGCTGTTGATACTGATCTCTCTTTTTACGACTTTTCATATCTTTTCAGGACTTTTGAAGGTGATTCGTTTGCAAGGTTTTCATTTGTTTGTAACAGTTTCTTGCAAATTTTAAACACCTTTTTCAGCATTCTTCCCTT
The DNA here is from genome assembly GCA_015231885.1 of SAR324 cluster bacterium. Lineage (GTDB taxonomy): Bacteria > SAR324 > SAR324 > SAR324 > NAC60-12. The sequence continues at coordinate 375 of JADGAT010000232.1, read as the reverse complement.
GTATTTACGGGTTGGAGTGATTTTTTAAGGATCGACTACTTATGGTCATCAGCTTGGAGATGATGTGTTGAAAATAACAGCAAAAACAGTAACAGAAAATTTAAGAAGGGGGGATTTATATGGAAGGTATGGAGGTGAGGAGTTTATAATTGTTTTACCTGAGACAGATAGGGAAAATGCTGAAAAAGTTGCTGAAAAAATTAGAGGGGCAATCGAAAATCAAGAAGTTAAATGGAACAATCAGCTTTTAAAAGTTACTTCCAGTTTTGGTATATATCTTTCCCAAAAAGGCACAGAAGACACTGTAGAAGATCTAATCAGTAAAGCGGATCAGGCTCTTTATGGTGCTAAGGAAAAAGGAAGAAATTGTGTTGT
>JADGAT010000231.1 GCA_015231885.1 SAR324 cluster bacterium | reverse complement strand
AAGAATGATTTGAGGTTGAGAAGGTGTTAGCGTTGGACCTGAAGTTAATAAAAAGAGATAAATAACGATTAGTGTTAAAGTCGTCAGTCCAATTATAAATTTGGAAATTGGAATGTTTTTTGTCACGATATGCCAGCTCGTCCAAATAAAAAAGACCAGGCAAAATGGCAAAGAAACTACGGGATGAATCACCATGGATGCTCCTAAACAGAAAGCACCTGCGTTAAACCTTTTATTAAAAAAAAGAGAAATCATACCCATTCCTAAAGCATAGCTTAGCATTTCTTGAACTTGTCCACCGCGAAGCGACGTCCAGCCGATTACTATGCCGTTCAGAGTGAACAAAAGTATGAGAAATTTATTTATTTTTAATTTTTGTGCTAATATCATCAGGTTGTTGACAAAAACCACAAAACTAATAAACCACAATAAAAGCAACGACTCACTGGCTCGAATATTCAGTAGATGTGCAATGCTCCAGCCCAAAGCAGGAAAGCCTGCTGGGTAACGTATTGAGTACCACTCTCCTTCTATACCAGAATGAACATGAAATAAATTTTGCCCTTGAAATAGGTATCCTAACATTTCAGACATGGTGGTAATATCAGCATCAGGCGGGGCTGGAGTGAAAAAGTAGGGTAAAAATGGAAAAATGATCAACCCGGTAATCAGCAGGGTCTTGCTCTTGATTTTTGGTAATGGTGAGTTGCTTTTCCAGATCGTGAAAATTAGCCAGACCGGCACAATCATGCTAATGATTGAGGAAGGTGTATTGAATATTGTATTGATTCGAAGGAGCAGTGCTAATAAACTGACTAAGGTTATCGTTGCGATTCCAATGGTGATGTTCAAGAATATGGAATTACTATGATGTGTTTTTTTACCAATACTGTGGAAAATGATAAAGCAGATGCTAATATCAACTATTTGAGAAATGAGCGAAAATGGGGTGTCATAAGCATAGTCGTATAAAAATCTTACCACGGAAGGTAAAAGAATAATTAGACTAGCAGTAGATTTTGTCCAGTTGGTGCGAAATGGTCCACAGGTAAAACAGGCTATTGTTAAGAATAATAATGTTATTATAGTAGTAGGAATATTTATAAAAAACAGGTCAATGCGCTCAAGTGCTTCTGGATATCTTGGAAGATTCAGCCAGGGAGATATTAAGTCAGCAAATGAGTCTCGAATTTCGGACATGCTTGTTTATATTAGCAGGCAGGAGCATATTTTAAAATGAGGAACAAAATACCGTTTTCTTGTATGGGTAAGGTGATACGGAATGAGTATGAAATATCAAGTTATCTTTGTATCACAGACTTTGGGTTCTCGGATACGAGAAACTATGATATGATACTTTTTCAATGAGTTTACAATGTCAAAAATAAATTGGAAGGATAGTGACGATATATGCCTAAAATATTTGTGTCTACAGCTCCTTTTGGAGAAATAGATCATACCCCTATTGAGTTATTGGAAAGAAGTGGCTTGGATTATACCATCAACCCTCTTGGACGTAAGTTGAAGCCGGAAGAAATTGGAGAAATGGCTAAAGATTGTGATGGCTTGATCGCAGGAACAGAAAAAATAGATATAGTCTTGCGGACTGCAAATAAATTACAAATAATAGTAAGAGTCGGCATTGGTTTGGACTCCGTACCATTGGAAAAATGTAGAAAACAAGGTATCACTTTAGCTTATACTCCCGATGCGGTAACAAAAGCTGTTGTGGAATTGACGATTGGTTTGATGGTGAGTGGTCCCCGTCAGGTCGCTCTTGCTGATCGCCAGCTACGCCGTGGAGAATGGTATCGTTTGCAGGGCAAACGGGTGGGAGAATCGATCATAGGACTGATTGGGTTTGGGCGTATTGGCAGCAATGTGGCACGATTACTTGCAGAATTTCAGCCTCGTGAAGTTTTAATCAATGATTTAAAAGATAAAAGCTCTGTACTCGAACAATTACGCCAGGAAAAAAATCTCAACATCCGACAGGTGAGTAAAGAAGAAATCTATCAACATGCAGATATCGTCTCTTTGCATGTTCCCCTTTCTCCCAAAACAAGAAATTTAATTTGTGAAGAAACAATTCAACAGTTTCGACAAAAGGCCTTTTTACTGAATACGGCACGTGGCGGAATTGTTAATGAGCAGGATCTTTACCAAGCCCTTCAGCAAAAAAGAATTGCAGGAGCCGCGGTAGATGTTTTTGAAAAAGAGCCTTATTCGGGGCCATTGGCAGAGTTAGAAAACGTGATTTTAACACAACATATGGGTTCTTGCTCTTATGACTGCCGGAGAGACATGGAAGTTCAAGCGACTGAAGAGATCATTCGATTCT
>JADGAT010000230.1 GCA_015231885.1 SAR324 cluster bacterium | reverse complement strand
GAGATAACGGACTCTGTCCTAGAAACATTAAACGTTGATATCAAATCGGTACCAGATTCTGTCGGGGAGGAGTCTGTGAAAGCCATTGGCGGTCTGAAGGGAAAAATCTTTCACAATGAAAAGGTTTTTTTAGAAGAGATCAGCGGAGCTGTTGGAGACAACGTCAGTGAAGCATTCAAACACCTGGTGGTTTATCGTGCCAGTAAAGCTCCCATTTTTCCACGGCCAATCAGTACATACTTGGGAGAAGATAAACTGGGAGTATTGGGAATTGTCACCAATCGTTTTAAAGTGGAACCATTCAATCTTATTGCTACCTTGATTTTCTTGTTTGCGATTATACATACTTTTCTTACTACCAGATTTTTGGCCATTGCTCATCATTTGGCTCATGACTATGATGAATCAGTAAAAGCAGGAAATCCCAAAGAAGCCAAACGTTTTGGCTCTGAAGTCCTCCATTTTGTAGGAGAAGTGGAAGCCGTCTTCGGTATTTGGGCGATTGCATTAGGCATCGTAATACTCCTTTTTTATGGCCCTTCTCTGATGGTACATTATCTCAGCAATGTGAATTATACGGAACCGATGTTTGTGGTAGTCATCATGACACTGGCCTCCACCCGGCCTGTGATCAAGTTAGCTGAATTGATGATGAAGGCAGTTGCCAATCGTCTGGGAGGAAATTTGACGGCATGGTGGTTTACCATTCTTGTCTTCGGGCCTTTGTTAGGTTCTTTTATTACCGAACCTGCAGCAATGACGATTTCGGCATTGCTGTTAGCCAAAAGATTTTATTCCCTTGATCCGAGCCCCAAGTTTGCCTATGCAACCATTGGTTTATTGTTTGTGAATATTTCCGTAGGGGGAACCCTCTCTCATTTTGCGGCTCCTCCCGTGTTGATGGTTGCCACTCCCTGGGATTGGGGATTTGGTTTTATGTTTGGAAATTTTGGTTGGAAAGCGGCCTTGGGAATCGTGATTGCCTCGGGGGTTTATTACGTATTCAATAAAACCGAAATGTTGGAAATGGAAAAGAGATTCCATGCGCTGGAAACAAAAAGAAGATTGCAAATCACTGAAATTGACCGAAAAGGTTTAGAAAAGGAATTTGCAAAAATGGACCTGGTTGTCAATGAAGAATTAGGATTCAATGCTTCTTTTGAGAAGAAATGTGCAGAAATTAAAGCAAAATTCAAAAGCCAGATAGCTGATAAATTCAAACAATCACCTGACCTAGAGGCTGCTTTTGAGTATATTTTTGACGAGGTCAAATTCAACGAAACGCAAAAAACGCTACCAGGGCTGTTGCCTGCAAAAAAGCGAGCACCTTATCGTGACCCCAATTGGGACACTCGCCCTGACCATGTACCATTTTGGGTGATGGGGGTCCATGTCTTCTTTATGGCCTGGACGGTGCTCAATGCTCATCATCCTCCTTTATTCATCGCAGGTTTTTTGTTTTATCTGGGCTTTGCACAAACAACAAACCCTTTTCAAAACCGTACTGATTTGAAACCGGCATTATTGGTAGGATTTTTCCTGGCGGGTCTGGTGATTCATGGAGGTGTGCAAGCCTGGTGGATTGCTCCTGTGCTGGGGAGCTTGGGAGAAGTACCTCTGATGTTTGGAGCAACGATTTTAACCGCTTTTAATGACAACGCTGCGATAACTTATCTCAGTACATTAATTCCAAACCTCGGAGATGAATTCAAATATGCGGTTGTTGCAGGAGCGGTCACAGGAGGTGGGTTGACTGTCATTGCGAATGCACCCAACCCAGCAGGACAATCTATTTTAGCTCGATTTTTTGAAAATGGAGTTTCTCCCGCTGGATTGGTCAAAGCTGCTTTCATTCCTACTATCATCATGGGGCTTTGTTTTATGCTGCTTCGTTTTTAACCAGGATTTTCAGGGCCGTTTCAATGAAGTAGGGTTTTCTATTAAACTAAACACCTTTGATAATCATACTGAAAAGATCCAAAACAGGAGCGGGATAAAGTCCCAGAACAATGGCAAGTGCGGCAAAAGCCAATATGGTCAGGCTCATGGTCAATGGAGGATCTTTGATATGTTCCGAGTCCATTTTAAGCGGTCCGAAGAAAATCCTAATTCCAACCAAAAAGGTATACACCAATGTTAATAGGGTTGAGAGGATTGCCACGGATACAAAAATCACTCCTCCCGGATGGGATTTCAGTGCTTGAAACGCACCTGTGAACATCATCCATTTACCAACAAATCCACTGGTTGGAGGAAGCGCCGAAAGAGTCAAAGCGGCGGCCATCCACAATACTGTGGTGAGAGGCATCTGAGACCACAACCCGCCCATTTTTCTGAGATCTCTGGTATGAGTTGTATATACCGGTATTCCTGCCGTGGAAAACAGAATGGCTTTTCCCAATATATGACTTAAGAAATAAAAAATTTCAC
>JADGAT010000022.1 GCA_015231885.1 SAR324 cluster bacterium | reverse complement strand
GGTAGGGTATTAAAAGCGAGGTATTTTTTTAAAAAATTTTTAAGATGTTATGGGGCATCTTTATGGAGAATGTATGGGGCCAGAAAAGATTTATGCTCTCTGATTTCTTCCAGTGACAACCCGCTGATCTCATAGGGAAAGACCAGCCAATCTTCTGTACGATGCAGAACAAAATCAGGTTCTATTTCGGTTTCTTGAAATGAGGGACGCTGCCAGAGTACAGCGATTTTGAGTTCTTTGGGCATATTTCGTTTCAGGCGCAGCTTCAAGCGATTGATGACCGCTTCAATATTTTTTCCCGTACTGAAAACATCATCAATTATCAGCAGAGCGTCATCAGCATTGAGGTACTCGAGAAGATACTGAGTTCCATGTACCCGGATCTCTGTGCCGGGAGATTCGATCATCTCCTTGTAATAAGGCTGTCCACGGTAGGATGTGCGTACTGAAATATGATTAGTATCCATCCCCAGTGTTTGCAAGCACTCCTGGACATAAATACCTACAGAGCTCCCTCCCCTCCAAAGGCCTACAATAAAGGTGGGGCGGAAATCACTTGTAAATATCTTCACACCCAGTCTGAAGGAGTCAAGAATCAGAGTTTCTTCATCAAGAAATTTTTTCTTCATAAGGTCATCTCAGTGACAAAAGCTTAAAAACAGTTTGATTTTTCATTGAGCTGGACTTAAATAGACTCTCTTCAAAATCATTCAAAATGAGAAAATATTATAGGACACTCCTTTGAAGAAAACAACCAAATGAGTTTCCTGGGCACAGGAATGATCAACATTGTTTTATGGATAAAACGTATTTATCAGCTCAGGGGCTTCTGGAGGATTCATTCAAACTGGCCTGCCAAGTTCTTGAAAGCGGTTTTAAGCCTACCTTCATTATTGCTGTCTGGCGGGGCGGCGCCCCTATCGGAATCGCTGTGCAGGAATATCTTTCCTTCCATGGCATACGTTCCGACAATATCTCCATTCGGACATCTTCCTACAGCGGCATTGATAACAAATCACGAGAGGTTCAGGTGTTCGGTCTGAGCTACCTGGTAAAAAATATTCAGCACAGTGACCGTCTGCTCATTGTGGATGATGTGTTTGATACCGGTCGATCCATCGAGGCGATTATCAATGAGCTGCGACTCAAGGCCCGTCTTAATACTCCTGAAGAAATCCGTATTGCGGTACCTTATTACAAACCGAGCCGCAATCAAACTGGTAAAGTACCTGACTATCTAGTGCACGAGACAGAGGATTGGATTAAGTTTCCCCACTCTCTTGAAGGTTTGAGCTTCAACGAAATTAAGGAGAAACGTCCGGCAATATTTGAGATTCTCAAAGATCATCTCCCCAAAAAATCCAGTTAAAATCCTGAGTGTTGAGATTGCAATTGTTCAGTCTGGTCGTATTTCAATGGGATTGGTACGCCTTATGGATAACGTGATGCAAATGTTTGAATTTTTTACTAAATGCAAAGACCAACAGACCTCCGGGGGGCAGCAAGCAGGCCAACCAGGGAGTGGTTTGCCGATAAAAGGCCTGGAGACCGATTAAGATAAAGGCAGCTCCAATGGCAATCACTAAAAAATGGAGACCCAGCCGCACTTCCCAACAAGATAAGGTGTCGGGATATTTTTGATATTTTTGGTAATAAAGTCGTTGTTCTGGAATCCTCAGTACCCAAAAGTAGATGACATGTGTCAGACCCCAGACTAATAAAAGAGCACCCAAACTGTCTGTGATCCAGTGAGCTTTTGACATGGCACGTGCGACAATCATGGCTATTGCATAACCCAGTGAGGTCCCTCCCCAGATCCAGCCAAAGACACGCCATTTGTTTGAAAGCAGGGGATCGCCAATCAGGGTGTAGGCCAAAGTGAGGAATATGGCCACAATGGCAGTGTGACCACTGGGGAAGCTTCCAAAAAAAATCCCTTCGGCCACATAGTGGGCTCCAAATTCATACCAGTCTGTATATTCAACGCCTTGTTTGATGACTTCATGGGGGCGTGCTCGTCCGATGCTCCATTTGATGGTATGCACCATACCCAGTCCAGCCAGTGCCGAGGTAAAAGTCACAAAACCAAAGAAGCAGCGACATGGCTGCAGCCGAGGAAATTTTTGGGGAGAACAGGATAATCCATATCCAATCAAAGCAAACAGAAGATAAAAAACCGCAGGATCACTTCCCCCCAAACCTCCGCCTTCGAACATGGAACGCCTCATGATATCGGCAAAGTAGCTCCAGCGGTGTTCAATCAGGTAAAGGGTCCCTTCATAGTCGATGAAGCTGATCCCAATCATCAAAATCATGAATGTGACCAACAGGCTTATTGCGCCATAAGGAAGAGGGGTTTGGCTATGGGGCGACATCCACTCCTTTCAATGCTTGTCTGCAAATGGATAGAATTTGTTTTGCACCATTTCCGGCAGAGTCATTTTGGTGCATCCCTGTGCCAGGGATTGGAACGAAGTTCTTAACGGAACACTGGGAAATATATTGCCGCGGTTGATTTCCCGATAATAAAAACGTTGCTGCTCCACTTGAAAGCAGTCTCCTCTTTTTTGAAAATACAGAGGATAGGGGCCTCCTTCTTTTTGAATGGTGAGAACCCAGGCTGTTTGCTTATTTGTGGAAACGACTTTATTTTTTTCAGGAGAATTACCCGTGGTCCGGTGTTCTTTTATATACTGATAAATGACCGGTATTTCATTGGATGCCGGTACTCGTCTGCTGCATGTCCGGAATTTTTTAGGAATGAGATAGACCACTCTCATTTTACTAAACAGGGAGCGCGGCAAAAAATTATAGTATTTTCCATCTTTGGACACTTGCTCACAATGTTGTTTGTATTTGAACTGCAGGAGTTTGCTGTAGTGTCCTTCGTCGACCAGCATGGACCAGGCTTTGTATCGTTTCGGGTACGGTTGAGTCGTTGTTGAATGTTCATTAGCAAATGCGTAGCGTTTTTCAAATTCATCAAAATAGACCGTGCTGACCAGACAGTAGGAATAGTCAGGATGGAGCCTCACTTTGACTTTGCTGGGGGTGAAGTAGTATCCACTTTGTGCTACCTGGTGACAGCTTTGACGACTGGTAAACACCAGATGTTGGGATTGTTCTCCTGTTTTGATCGGAAGCACCCATGTGTTTAAATTGTTTTGCCGCCAACGGAAAAATTCGACGGTTTCTCTTTCGTAGCAAGTATCCAATGGAGCTGCAATTTTGAGCCGGGCCTGTTGTTGACAGGAAGATTTGTTGGGGAGCGGACCATGCAGCCCCACAACAACGTCCCCTTCTGTGATATTGAAATACCATCCGGTTCGTTGTCCACTGAACGGAAAAAATTTTACTGCTTCCAGTAAGCAGATGGATCCAGAGCCAAGAAGCAAAGAAAAGGATAAGGCTGAAATGAAATAATATTTGAGGCTCGTCATCTTATTTGTTATGATTTTGAATAAAAAGCAACGCAGGCGTTACCCATCCAAGGAGATTACCATGAATGAACTATTGTGGAAGCCCTCTTCCGAACAAGAGGCTTCTTCTCAAATTACCCGTTTGAGCCAACGGATTCAACGAAAATATGCTTTAGCTGATGCGGAATACTCCACACTGCACCATTGGTCAGTAACCCACCCTCATCTTTTTTGGGAAGAAGTCTGGCAGGATTGTGAAATCAAGTCGTCGGTTTCTTACACAAAAGTGATGGGTGCGCCTAAAATGCCGGGAACCTCCTGGTTTGAAGGGACACGTTTGAACTTTGCGGAAAATCTGCTTCGCTATCAAAACAAAGAGCAGGAAGCCATTTGCTTTGTTGACGAGGAAGGACGAACTGCGTCTTTGTCTTATCAGGAGTTGTCTCAAAAAGTGTTTCAATGTGCTGCAGGTTTTCGGGCACATGGTGTTCAGAAAGGGGACCGGATTTCTGCAGTAATCCCCAACTGTCCGGAAACAATCATTGCAGCATTGGCAGCAAGCAGCATTGGAGCCATCTGGTCCTCTTGCTCCCCAGACTTTGGTATCAACGGTATCTATGACCGATTGGGTCAGATTAATCCGAAGTTATTAATCACGGCGAACGCTTATCAGTATAACGGTAAAGTCTTTGATTGTCTGGAAAAAATCAAGGGAGTGTTAGGAAAAATTAATTCGGTTCAAACCACGATTGTGATTCCTTTTATTGATGTGCCTGACAAATCGTTTGCAAACAGCCAGCGCTGGGATGAGTTGTTGAACATGGGCGAACCGGAGTTTTTTTTTGAGCAGCTCCCATTCGATCATCCTCTTTATATCATGTACTCTTCCGGCACAACAGGTATTCCAAAGTCAATGGTGCATGGTGCCGGTGGGACATTGATTCAGCATTTGAAGGAGCATCGTTATCATTGTGATCTTAAAAAAGGAGATCGCATTTGTTATTTCACGACTTGCGGCTGGATGATGTGGAATTGGCTGGTCAGCAGTTTAGCCTCAGGTGCGACAGTGGTTTTGTATGAAGGGTCTCCCAGTTATCCAGATATCAGCCAGTTATGGAACGTTATGGAGCGTTTCCGGATCACGCACTTTGGCACGAGTCCCAAGTTTCTTTCTGCAGTAAAAAAAGCAGGGTATGTGCCTAAGGACCATCACCCGTTGTCGTCACTGCGTGTGATGATGTCCACAGGTGCTCCATTATCAGACGAATTGTTTTACTGGGTCTATGAGCATGTCAAATTCGATCTCCACCTGGCTTCTATTTCAGGAGGAACCGATTTGATCAGTTGTTTTGCCCTGGGCAATCCCAATCTGGCAGTTCATGCTGGGGAGCTTCAGTGTAAAGGATTGGGGATGGATGTTCATGCTTATTCCCCAGCAGGAGAATCGCTCATCGGTGAAAAAGGAGAACTGGTTTGCCGTACCCCTTTTCCTTCCATGCCCATTTATTTCTGGAATGATCCGGATGGAGAAAAATACCGCAAGGCCTACTTTGATGAGTATCCAGATGTCTGGGCCCATGGGGATTTCATTGAGCTGACGGAAAGCGGAGGTGCTGTCATTTATGGCCGCAGCGATACGGTGCTCAATCCGGGAGGAGTGCGTATCGGCACCGCAGAAATTTATCGTCAGGTTGAGGGAATGCCGGAAGTGGTGGATAGTATTGTGATCGGACAAAACTGGGAGGGGGATGTCCGCATTATCCTTTTTGTTGTCCTGCCGGAAACATTAACATTGGATGACGCACTGTGTGATCAGATCAAAAAGACAATCCGTGTGGGGACCACACCACGCCATGTCCCGGAACTCATATTTCAAGTTCCAGAAATTCCACATACCATCAGTGGGAAAAAAGTGGAAAAAGCAGTCAGGCAAATCATGGATGGGGAAGAAATTTTGAATGTGTCCGCATTGGCAAATCCTGAAGCCTTACATGCGTTTTCTGTAATAGCGACCGATGCTTCTATGACTTAATCTTCCGTCAGTTCAGGCAGCTCTAATTGCTCTGGTAAATTGTTGGCAGCTATTTTTTTTGGGGCATCTTCATCTTTGACCATATCCAGTTCAGATAGGCTCGGAAGGTTTGAGATATTTTTCAACCCGAAAATTTCCAGAAATGTTTTGCTGGTTCCATATAAAATGGGTCGTCCCGGTACGGCTTCTTTGCCGACGATGCGAATGAGCTTTTTTTGCAGTAAGGTGCGCAGAGTATAAGAAGAATCAACACCACGGATGAATTCAATACTGGCACGCGTGATGGGTTGTTTGTAAGCGACAATGGCCAGGGTTTCAATAGTAGGCAGGGAAAGTTTAATGGGCTTGACCGGTTCCAGCTTTTGAATCCAGGGACGGTACTTGGTTTCTGTACGCATCTGAACTCCCCCGCCGACTTCTTGAATGCGGAAGACACGGCCAGAATCACTGTATTGTTGATTGAGACTCTCGATGAGGGTACGTATGTGGGTTGTTCCTTCTGCATCAATCAATGCCGATAGTTCTTTGAGCGAAACGACCTGAGGGGTTGCAAATAAAACAGCTTCTACGATTTGTTCCAGTTCTTTTTCCCGGTTCAATGACGTCTTGTCTTTTTTTGTCAATCATCCCTCCTTCTTTGAGGAACTCTTACAAAGATTAATGCGTCCTGCACGACTTTGCAAGTATAGTCTATTTCATTCATAAAAAACAGGGCATCTTGCATAAGAGCGTCATTAGCATGCGCCTGCTGCAATTCTTCCTGGCTTAAGTCAGTTCCCCGTAAATCCGTTTCCCGGAGATCAGCTCCATCTAAATTAGCACCAGACAGCTTGGCATGATTCAATTTAGCCCCACGCATGAGAGCACCGGAAAGATTAGCTTCAGTCATACGAGCATAACGCAGATCCACTTTTTCAAAATAGCACTGGCTCAAATCGGCTTCCCGCAAATCTACTTTAGTCAGATCAACTTGAGACAAGTCATTGCCTGCCAGGGATGCTCCTTTCAAATGGGCTCCAGTGAGCTTTACCTCGGCAAAATCCACATTGGTCAGTTGTGCTTTTTCCAGCAAAGCGCCGCTCAGATCAACCCCGGTCAGGAGGGCACCACTGAAGTTAATGCCTTCCATCGAGGCTCCTTTGAGAACAGAGCCTGTCATATTGGCTTCTTGCAAGTTGGTACGGGATAATTTGGCATTGGTGAAATCCACATTGGTCAGGTTGGCACGAACCAGCTGACAATCATCCAGCTGTGCATGGCGCAGAAGCGTTCCTTCCATTTGAGCTTCATTGAAAATTGTGCGGGAGAGGTTGGCCTTGTTGAAGGACACATCCATCAAGTTGGCACCTGAAAAATCAGAATCTGCTAAATTAGCGCCAGAGAAGTTGGTTGCTTTTAGTAAAGCATTGGAAAAATTGGAACCGCATGCTGTGCTGTCATTCAATGCCGCATTTGAGAGGTCCGCTTTGGTGAAATTGCATTGGTTTAGTTGTGCATGCGTCCCGACCCAGTACTTCAGGCTGGTATTAGAGAAATTCGATGCTTCGAATCTACAAGACCGAATACTGGCTCCATCCATTTGACATGCTTCAAAATTGACTTCAGATCCATAAGATTCATCCAGAATTATTTTTTCCATTTTGGAATTCTGAAACTGGGTTTGTGTCAAATTACTGAGCGTGATGCTGCTTTTTTCCATTTGAAGCTCAGACCAGTTGGCTTCTGTTAGATCAGATTCTGTTACATTGATGGCAAGAGTTGAATGAGAAAAATCACTGTGATTCAATTGCACTTTGTGGAACAATGAATTTGTGATCTCACTTTTGCTGAAGTTGCAGGAAGACAAATTGGATTCCTGAAAACCGATAAGCCGCAAGGATTGTTTCTGAAAAGAAGAGTAGGATGCATCAACTCCTTTTAAATACAAAGTAGAAAATGCTTCATCTTCCATATTCAACCGTTTCCAGTAGGGGGTTACTTCCCTGGCTAAATCTGCTGGTGCCAGCGTAGATGCTGTTTTGAGCCAGTTCATGAATGGAATGGCTTCACCTAAAGAACAGGGTTTCCAACTTTTGTTCAGGCAATGATGTGTTTCCTGCAAGAGGCGGAAGATAAACATTCCTGCATACATGTTGCAGAAGATCATAGAACACTTTGTCTGGTTGATTGCCTGGAATTGTGTGTGAAAACTTGAATCGTCAATGAGGTCCTGCCGGATAATTTGGTGAAAGAAGGGATGAAAGCGCTTGATGAGTATATTGGCAATGGCTTGTCCATTGGATTGACTGTCCAACCATCCTTGGAAATTCTCAAAAAGATGAGCAGTCCCACACGTGGGTAATTGTGATAACAGTTGAAGTAATACCTGAGCATCCGGTTTGTTCCACTCCTCTTCCCTGGGGTGTTTTTCTACCCAATTGAGTATATTGCGATATAACCACTGCTGATCCAATTGATGTCTTTCTATTTTTTCTGACGGGGAAGCAGCAAAAGAAAGGGGGCTGGTCTCTATTTCGGGCATAGATTCCAGTTCCATTTCATCCTCTGCGTTCGATGCCAGCTCTAATTCATTTTCTGTCATCACCATAAGTCATCTCTCAATCGTATCCGATATTGTGATTTTTTAGATATTCTGTAAATTACTTCTTTCTCCTCATCCTTTACAGAAAACATGAGAAAATAGGAAGTAGATTTTTATTTCAGATGGAGTGACGGTGCTTATTCACTATTCAAAATATTTGATTTTTCTGTTTGTTTGGCTTTTTGGGCTGCTCTCTGTTGGTGCAATTGCCATAGAAACAGAAGGATGGGACGTATTATATCGTGAAGCATCAAAAAAGCAAATGGCACAACATCCTTATTGGCTTCGGCTACTGCATTATCACCACCCGGGAGAGTCACCCGGGCAATGGTCTTCTCGCAGTGATATCCAAAGTCGGTCTTTTTTTCTGTCGTCTCAGGGACACATGGATCCAGAGGCTGAGCTGCAGGCCACCTTGCAATCCTTTTTCAGCAAAAAAACAGAAGACCCCAATCAACATCCCCAGTGCCGTTTTATTGCCCGATTGGAATGGCTAAAAACACAACTGGATTTCTCGAAAGTGATGCTGCCAAAAAGAAACTGCCCCCTTGTTGAGCGTTGGGCCAATCTGTCTTATGTCAAATCCATCAGTGTTGTCTTTGCCTCGGCTTACATGGGCAATCCTGCATCGATTTATGGCCATATCTTACTAAAGTTTAACTTGGAAGGAAATATTTTTGGTCATTTTTTATTGAGTCCTACTTTCAATTTTGGAGCATTGGTCCGTTCAGAAGACAGTCCGATAACCTATGCTTTCAAAGGGTTATTTGGTGGCTATGTTGGACGGTTTTCCGATGAAAGGTTTTATAATTACAACCATGTTTATGGAGAAACCGAACTACGGGATTTGTGGGAGTATGTGCTGAATTTCGATGAACAACAGCGGCGTCGCATCATTTATCACACCTGGGAGTTATTGCAGCTTGTCGATTTTGAGTACTATTTTTTTCTGGATAATTGTGCTTACCGTATGGCCGAGCTGCTGGAGATGGCCTGGGATGAAGAAAAAGTAAATCCAACCTTTGCCCTTTGGATCATCCCTTTGAACGTATTTTATCGTCTCGAAGAGATTGAGAACAATGGAAAACCTCTCGTGCAGTCCATTCGCCTGATTCCATCAAGACAGCGGCGCCTGCAGCAAAAAATGGCGTTATTGAACACGGTTCAGAAAGATTGGTTTTCAAAAATAATAAACGATGTCCCTCTGATGCATTCTTCCAGCTTTGCCCATGTGCCTGATGTGGAGAGAGCACAAATTTTGGATACCTTGATTGACTACAACCAATATCTCCTCTCTAAAGACGACACGCTGCTGTCTCCCCAGCAAAAGCAAAAGCTGCTGCTGCTTCGCAGTCAGCTTCCGATTGTTTCTTATAAAAAGAACCGTATTGCGTCTCCTGCCCCTCCAACAGCCGGCTCACCCACCACCCGTTTTAGGATGGGGGCGGTATATAATTCAACTCAGGATAATTCTCTGGAATTGGGGGCCTGGACTTCTTTTCATGATTTGCTTGGACGAGAAGCCGGGCATGTGCCAAACACAAATTTAACCACACTGGATTTGCGGATTCGTATCAATGACAAGGGTGTGCATCTGCATCGTTTCAATTTTTTTGATTTGCAGTCTCTTGAAATTTCGCCCGTCGATTCTCCTCTTCCGTCAGCATGGTCCTGGCAAGTGAAGGGTTCTCTGGAACCCCGTGATTTGAAATGTCACAATTGTCCTGTCTGGAACATTACCGGAGGAATGGGAAAAGCCTATGCTTTTCCAACATGGCCGGGAAATTACTTTGCCTTTGCTACAGCATTTTTGAAAGTAGCAGACCGTTTTGAACAGGATTATGCGGCAGGAATAGGCTCGTCTGCAGGAATGATCCTGACACCCACGGATCTCTGGAAATTTGGGCTGCGCTGGAACTATTTAGGGGCAAGAACAAAAGAGCATTTTACTGAAAATCAAGTCCAGTGGCACCATCGCTTCACCCTCAGCAAGCAATGGGACATGCGCCTGGAAGTGGATCATCACCAGGCTACAGAAGCTGGTGTGGTCCTCAATTACTACTGGTGATTTGCGGATTGACGGATGATGAATCAGGCAACTGTTTTAGCCTTGATTTTATTGAGGGTTGAAATTGAAGAAGATTAACTTTTATGATATTTTTTGCATCAGAACCGACTGACCCTGTTGCTTCTGAAGGAAATACCTGTCAATTATATGGAAAGGAAAAAATGAAATTATTAGCAGCCAAAGCATTATTGCCAAGTCACTTATTGATTGTTTTGATCTTCTTTTCGACCACTTTGATCTTTATAATCCCTGCCTGCGGAGGTGGTGGAGGAGGGGGTACGGATAATGCGGATACCAGTACTACGACAACTAGCACCAGCACCACAACGACACTTCCGGCCTCTTCTTCGGATAGTACATCATCTTCAGTACCAGTACCAGCGAATTATGAAACGATCTTGACGCGATCATTGTCTTTGACACCTACCAGCAAATCAAGCGTGGCAAATAGAGATCGGGTCTTAATTCAATACAATGGCTTGTATATGGCTACTAATAGTAGCTATGAGATCGAGTTGAGCGCTTCTTTATCCACCTATGACGATTTGATGCTAAAGACATTCCAACTGATCGAAGACAGCTCTGCTTCCTGTTACCGTTTGGACTCTGAAAAACATTCTATTTATTCAGTCGATTATGATTCTGCTACGAATAGACTGATCATGCGCAATACTTGGGGATATGACAGAGATTCCAATTCCGCTTATCTTTGTTTTACCTTTGATACAGCAGGTAATACGATGACGGCAGTAAAACGATATAAATTCAATACAAGTAGTAATACTTATAATGAAGATAGCAGTTTTACTTTATCTTCCGTCGCTATTGATGGAATGAATTTTATATTAAACAGCCCCAGTTCCAGCATTTCTTTATTGAATTCAGGGGTTGATTTGAGTGTCCCTAGTGACTTCAATCCTAGTAATACGGCTTTTGCGACCAACAATCGAGTCTTCTGGACGACCAGTACCGTGCAAAGTTACTCAAATCATAATTTATCGGGAAATAAAACATCTGAGGACATCCATTCAAAATACCAGGCACAGGTGTCTGCCCGTGGGAGTGATTCAGGCACAAGTTCGGCAGCAGAAACAATGCTTGATCAAATCAAGATCGATCTGGAAAATGAGGGCGAATCACTGCGTTATGATCCGGCCCTCTATCTTGCTTTTAGAAATGGTTTATTGAATACAAAATTAAAAGGAGCAACGATTGTAAACGGTCAGATTGATCAAAATACGGCACCTTATGTCTTTTTTACCAATGAATCAGACGATTCCGATGTAAAGCACCCTTTCATGGTTGTCCAGCTTTATTCTATTTCCGACAAACCCAACCGATTGTTGGATGTTCCAACCCCTCCTGGAGATGGAACTACGCCGTCTTATGACACGCAACAAGTCACTCGTGATGCCATCCTGCAAACCTATACTTTAAAAATTCCCTTAAAAAATTATGGACACGTGAGTAACCTTACGGAAAATATCATGACAAATTCCCTGGCTGATGATGTCAATGAAACAAATTATACGGTCTATAATTATGCAAGTATTAGTTACATTGGGATTGCTATCGATGGGGTGGTCATTTATCCTCCACTCAATAATACCCTGACTTCTACTCAAAAAAAAGCTGAAATCGCCAATATGGGACTTCACGTAGGCCGAGGGATGGGGTTGCACTGGCATGCGGATGGACATGGGGCGACAGGCAATGGTTTGAATTTATACAATATTTCCGACTATGCTGGAAACTCCCATCCTCCCTTGATTGGGTTCGGAATGGATGGAATTGCCTTATACGGAAAATACGAAACAGCTTATAGTACGATGGACGGGTATGGTGATGAACTAGATAATTTTGGAGGCCATGAGCATGGGAGTTATGGTTATCATTATCATGCACATTCAGCAAGTAGTAGTGTCCTCAATGATACAGTGAATTATACTTTGCATATTCTGATGAAGGGAGCCTGGAAAGGGAGCATCAACAATATCCCTGAATTTTGGGCCGAAGCGGGACAGATGAATAGATATGTGGGGCTCCGTCAGTATATTTCCAATTAACCAATCAGGGCAGATCGACAGCTTCAACTTTCTCTTAAGGAAGGCTAAAATAATAACATGTGAAAGTTACGCAGGATTTTCATCGAGGTTCAAGGCGTTTTATCGGGCGCATAGCTTGCTATGTCACTGGTAAAACAACGCCGAAGATCGATGAAAAGACAAGTAGATTTGCTAAGTTATTGTTTGAGCATTCCTAAGCATGTTTTCCTGCATTTTGGAAGTGATTTGGTTAAAATGAGTTCGCATGTCAATACTGGAAGCTTACCTGATAATATGACTGTAAGGACCATGATGACAGTTAACAGAAACCTCATCGTTTCCAAATGCTTCTGGCCAAAGATCATGTTTTGTCTCGGGCTTGCAGGGTTGTTCCTATTTCCAGTTATGCTTCTTGGGCACGGATTGGGTGTAACAGAAGCGAAGATCAATATTTATGCCAATGGAAAATATGAACTCAAGATTTTATCAGATATCTTTAATTTTGCTGCAGAGGAATTTAATATTTCTGACAAGCAAGATCTGCAAAAACTGGCTCAAATGGGAGAAAAGGACATTGCTGCACACCTGAATGCAGCGGAAGCCCGGTTTTTAGAACAATTCTCACTTCAAAGTGATCAAGGGCGATCCATTCCCATTGAAAAAGTTTTATTTTTGACCGTTGGACGTGTGCAAAAAGCACTCGCTCGAATACAACAAAAAGATCAACACATGGTGTCCTCTGTTGTTCTTGAGGGACACTTGCCAGAATCCACCCATTCCTTAAAATTTCGATTTCCTGAGAGCTTGGGTGAAGTGTCTTTGGGAATTGTACAAAATGATCATCGACTTGTGTCAGCTGCCAAGTGGAGTCCATCGATTCCACTTACAGGAGCAAATGATGATGTTTCAAATCATTTTTTCAAAATAGCATGGTCTTATGTTCTGTTAGGTTTTGAACATATTGTTCCCAAAGGAGCGGATCATATTTTATTTGTGTTAGGCCTCTTTTTATTTCACACTGCCTTACCCTCACTCCTTTGGCAAACCGCTCTGTTTACTCTCGCTCATTCGATTACACTGGCTCTTTCGATCTATGATGTTTTTTTCCTTCCCGCAACTCTTGTTGAGCCGTTAATCTCTCTATCAATTGTATTTATTGCTCTTGAAAATATTGTAACCCAAAAGTTAAAACTCAGGCGCTCATTGGTGATCTTTGGTTTTGGGTTATTGCATGGACTTGGATTTGCTGAAGTCCTACATGGGCTTGGATTGCCCCAAAATGATTATTTAACAGCCCTGATGGGATTCAACCTGGGTGTCGAATTTGGGCAGGTTGTGGTGATCTTGTTTGCCTTTTTTGTGCTTGGATGGAGCCACAGATATCCATGGCATAATGCAAGAGTGAAAATCCCGTTTTCCTTGCTGATTGGGATGATTGGGATATTCTGGACGATAGAACGCATTCAAAAAATCATTATTTAATTCGCATTCATGTGAATATTATCCCGATGATTTGTAAATTAAGAGGTGTTCAATATGGGACACGAGAAAGGTTGTTCACTGTTGAGAGGAGTGGCTTTTCGGATCAATAGCTTATATTCGGTTCCCGGGTCACTCTGAAGAGACAATGCGGCTCTGTGCTGCACGGTTGGGGCAAGAAGCCAGAATTGCCATCTTCTTGGATCGTCATGCAGTGCAGGTGCAAATGAAATCTGCAGAGATCCTTTGCCTGAAATATGAAAGCTAAACTGATCTAAAGGCAAAGACAATCCCATCCCACATGCTTTAATGTAGGATTCCTTCAGTGTCCAGTAGTCAAAAAAACGAATGCCTTGTTCCTTCCCTGAGAGATTCTGTAAATCATCAAATTCCTGAGAAGAAAAAAACTTTTTTAGTTCTAAGGCTGAAATGTTCTTTCGCTCAGTGTCCTCCACATCAACTCCTATCTTTTGGTTCAGCGTAACCCCCAAAATAATCAGTCCTTCCGTATGAGAAAGATTAAAGCAAAGAGAAATTGTGCTGTCAGGAACCATCAGTTCCGGTTTGCCGTATTTGTTCTTAGAAAACTCTAAAAGTTTTGGAGGGATGGCGGTATAGCGGGATAGGATAGCACGTACCAATGCTCTGGCAACCAGATAAAGATGACGGTGTTTTTCAAAATGGAATCTCTGCCATTGTTGCTTTTCTTCTGGACTCAGGACTTGCTGGTATTCAGAAAGCAGAGTCGTGTCCTGAATTTCATCAGGAAACACAAACCAAAGATGGATTTCATTTTTAGAAAGCTGCTCCATTGGGAGACGTTTTGAGTTGTTTTTCCTGGTCGTAGCGCTCTATTCCCAAGTTGACCAATTTGTCCAATAACTCGCTATAGGAAACATTAGACGCTTCCCACAGACTAGGGTACATCAGTCCCTTTGCCAGACCAGGAGAAGTATTGATTTCAAGGATGATAAAACTATTGTCGGGTCTTAAAAAGAAATCCACGCGGGCCAGTCCTTCACATTCCAGTAGAGTGAATGCCGCAACGGCGGTGTCTCGTATTTGTTGTGCAAGATGCTCATCCAATTCTGCTGGGATCTTCAATTGTCCTTCGTTTTCATTGAGATATTTGGCTTCAAATGTAAAAAAATTTTTCAGATTGATAATTTCTCCCAATGCCTTAGAGGCAACCGGGTTGTCATTGCCAAGCACCGCGCATTCAATTTCTCTGCCTTGGATGGCCTGTTCCACAATGACTTTGCGATCGTACTGGAAAGCATCTACCAGAGCTCTATCGAATTGTGCTTCTGCTTCTACTTTGTGAATCCCTATGGAAGACCCCAATCGGCATGGCTTGATAAACAAAGGGGTACCCAGTTGTTGTTTGATTTCTTGAAAAGAAATGGTTTGGCGAGAACGAAGAACCAGGTAGGGAATGGTCGGAAAACCATGATCCCTCAGTAATCGCTTGGTAACGTCTTTATCACGGCCAATGGATGTTCCGTAGATATCCGAACCAATATAGGGAACATCTAAGGAGCGAAGAAATGCCTGGATGGGATCATCTGCCAGAGAAAAGAAAAGGTCTGCTTGTGCCAGGCATTGTCCTGTGTCACGTGCAATCAATTTTCCCTGGGAGGTAGGAAAAACGATAGGTGCCGACAGGTTCAACTGCTGACGATTGTTCACATCAATGAGCAGCTCCCCACTATGGTGTCCAAAGTGCCAGCTTCCTGACCTGTCAATTCCCAGTACTAGGGTTTCATACGGATCACAGTCGAAAGCAGCTTCCACCTCCTTGAGCGCAAAAAGATCCACGTCATGCTCTAAACTCTGGCCACCGCAAATCAGCCCAATTTTCTTTTTACTGGAAGGTATCATCAACTTTTTCTATGATAGGCTCGTCTATTGAGCAACATCAATCTCTTGATAAATTTCATCGGCTACTCCTAAAATATCAATAGGAGGGTCATATCCAACGATTTCCGCAGCCTTCAAGTTGATTGCAATTTTTGGTGGACTTTCAAATATCTGGCTCAATTCACCAGGTTTGCTTCCATTGAATACTTTGGCGATGGTTTTGGCATGGAATTCACCAGCATATTTATATCCAGCCTGTGCAATGCTGAGCAGCACTCCATGCTGCACTTCCTTGGACCCCGATTGAGAAAAAGTAGGAATCTTGTTTTTATTGAGCGGAGCCAACAGTTTGGGCATCGCTTTTAAGCTAACCCCTCGGTGTGTGGTAATGTACAAAGCACCGATTTGTGGCGCGAGTTCATTATGACAGGCCAGAACTTTTTTTTCTGCATCGGCATCAGGAATTCCAGAAAATGGGGCAAAACAACGAATGATTTCAAACCCACGCTCTGCCGCAACAGATTCTATTTGTTTAATGGCCGCATAAGTTTTTCCTTCATCAGTATTTTCATAAACAACCCCTAATTTTTCAAAACCAATGATGTCATGAAAGAGTTGCACTTGCCTTTCGTAACGTCTGAGCTCAATTTTGGCATGGATGTGATCATAACCTGACGTTTCAACACCTTTTACGATACCGGCTCCCAGAGGATCGCTTGCTGAAATAACTTCCGTCGGGACAGAATGCTCATTGTTTGCTAAATCCAAACCAGCCCATGTTCCAAAAGCCAGCATGAGATCAATATCTTTTTTATTCAACCGTTCAATGGCGGTTGATTTTGTGATGGGTCGGAGTTCTTTTTTCCAATTGGCATCATAATAGGCATCTGGGACCAGTTCAATGTAGTCACTTTTTAAATTCTTTGTCATCCATGCCCACAACTTTGTTGTTTCAGCAGAGTCCTCACTTTTAGGATATGCTGTTTTCTCAATCCAGCCAATGTTCATGAAACCGGTCATCACAGCTTTGAGAATGGTTTGATAATCAATGTAGGGCCCTCCTTGGTAGTAAGCCATACGCCACTTTTTGCCGTTATTTTTTACAGGGGCGATGCTTTTATCTTCTTGTGCTGCCGCTGAAGTGGAAAAAGAGAGTAACACAGCAGCGATTATTACAAGATAACATAAAATTCTTTTCATAATATATCTTTCTTGAATTGGTGACTAGATCCTCTAGATACCTGGGTGGTATGATTTATAACTCTGCCACAATGCTGCAGAAATTTTTTCAATCATTTTTTTTTCTTCTTCATGAACAAATCCATCCGACTCTGCCATATTTTCGGCAATTTGAATGATATTGTGCTTCCATTCTTCTTTTTCCACATTAGGGATTTTTTGCAGTAGAATATCAACAGCTATATCAAATCGAGTTTTTTCTGTGTTCACACTCTGCATCAGCTCCGTGGTATAAAGAAGAAAGGCTTTATGGGCCTCTTCAGTAGTGAGGTGTTTTTTAATTTCTTTTGTATTGTCAATGACCTTAATAGCGGTCTCGGCTTCTTCTTCTTCCAAAACCCCATCGGCAGAGGCGACAAGCGCCATTGCGGCTACAATAGCATAACCATATTGCTTCTCTGGAGAAATAGAGGCGGGCAACAGTTTTTTGCAGAAATTCATGAACCCCATCGTTTCTCCTTTCTTACCCTGGAAGCTGGATTGTCTTTTGTTGTCGGGCCCCTATCAAAAAGAAAATGGTCGCTCCAAAATAAATGACACTGATCAAGGTAATTCCTTTATCCACTCCCACGATTCCTACGACGGACCCAAGAATGATGGGCCCTAACATCTGCCCAAGTTTATCTGCTGTGCGCTGGGCAGACATTACTTTAGCCAACCCCACTTCATGAGTGATTTTTAAATTGAGAACATAAACCATCTGGGATGCCGAACCAAAGCTGGATGCCAGCCCCAGCATCAAAATCATCATCACTGTAGCAAGAAAGCCTTCATAAATAAAGAAAATACCCAACCCCAGACTGCCGCAGACACCACTGATGATAATGAATATCTTTTTGTTGGAAGAACGATCCACAAATCGGCTGATGAAAGGAGCAATGTAAATCATACACAGGCCAAACGTCATAAAGGCCCGTCCAATATTGGACTGGGAAACTCCAATTCGATTGAGATAAACAGGACTCATGTAATACAGAATACCAATCAGACAGACAGACGTTGGAACAATACTGAATGTGAAAGTGGCAAAAACATTACGATCCATGAAAAATTTCAACAAGGATACCGAAGGCGCTTCTTCTTGTTTTTGCGGCGGCGGCGGAGTTACAAAAAAATCTCTTAAAAAAATCAGGGCAAATAAAATAGGCAGGAGCATCAATCCGGATGCAACAAAAAAGACAGGAACATACCCGATCCTTTCGGCGAGCATCGCTCCAACAGCACTCCCGCAGATACTCCCTGAAAAAATACCTGCCACCAGATTGGATATTCCTTTTGCTCTATCGGTAACTCCTGTATTGGCAATCACAAACCCTTGAATGGACAACCAGGCCATCCCATACCCCACCCCTAAAATACCACGGTATATCAAGAATTCGATGGGGCCTGTTGCCAGACCGGATAGGCCAATGGCGATTCCGGCAATCAGACTGCCCAGCAAAAAAGGTTGATGCCACCCTTTTTTCCCCATCCAGTTGGCACATGGAAAAAGGACAATCAGTGTGAACAACATTTCTATCGAAATGGGCAATCCGGTCACGACATCTTTTGACAAACCAAAGATGGGTTCATACAAGTCTGCCATGTGCAGTGGTAAAAAAGAGACCGTCAGTGCAATGGCAAACAATAAAATGAAGGCTGCAGGCCGAATCAGACCGTAGGGAGGTGTTGCGTCCTTATTTATCAAGTCCTGACGGGGCTTCATCTGCCTGCCAATAAAAATAAGGAAAACGATCACCAATTCCACAATAAACAGAAGAGAGACCACCACCACTGTCAGCGAATCCAGGATCACTTCTTCAATTTTATTCTGGATCACTTTAGGCGATAGTTCCACTTTGATATACCCTTCCAGAGCTTCCTTTTTATGAAGGGGGACAATGATTTCATACTCTTGGTCCTCGTCCTCTCCACTAATCTCCTCCTGCTCTTCGAGTTTACCGGCTTTTTGAATATTAACCACCCCATCCTTATTGGCAAAATACAGGAGATCATGGTCTTTATCCAGAATCCGCATGTCCTTGATTTCTGGAGTGACTTGGATGATTTCACTCATCAGAATGTCTACTTTAAACAGGCGATCGATACGAATTCCTTTATTGAGCAAAAATTCAATATCATCTTGCAGGAGTTTGGTCAGTGTTTTCGATTTATTGTGGATGACTTCAAGATAGTGGTTTTGAAAGATAGGAACATTGATTGCAGAATAAAAAACGAGAGACCCTCCTAAAATAGAGAGCAAAAATAAATAAATTTTTGCTTTGGGAACTTTATTTCCTACTCGAAAAGACACAAAAAAGTTTAAACAAAGTGCTAAAATTCCTGCTGCAACCAGAGTGGAGATTCCTAAAATCTGTAAACTCCATACAACAAGCCGGTTGACTTTATTTTGAATGACCTCCTCTTGAAAACAGAGGTTAGCGGTCCCTGCCCATGCCTCTTTGCGATCAAGGGCGGGCAGCAAAATACAATAGGAACCTTCCGAGAGAATCACTTGACCATCTTGGGTTTGACTGTTTTTCTTGTCTCCAAAGTTAATCTGTAAGTCGCTTCCGGCTGTCGTTCCTTCCATTTCTTGCTGAATGCTGTAAAGAATCCGTCCTTCTGTATTGGTAACCAGGATATTGCTCAACTCCGGGTTGTTTTTTTGGAGTTCCTCCATCAGAGGACGGATTCCAATAAACTTTTCCAGAGGTTTTCCAAAACGGATGGCACTGTTGATGTTGCGTTGAAGATCTCTTGCCAGGACTTGATAGCTGGAAACTAAAGAATTGCGGTACAGTTTTTCAAACGAAGAAATATTCAAACTGGCACTGAATAGCTGGGCCAGAATCAGTAAGAGGATGGAGGCAATGATTATTCGTAAACGAACGGGAATTTTCATATAAATACTGGGGCAATGCGCTAAATCACTATGGAATTATGACAAATAAACTACCTGTATACCACACCTCTACATGCACTATGAAGTAAAAAATAGAAATTTGCTTTACAATTTGATTTTTTTAAAACATTTTGTAAAATACTGTTTTTAAGCATTCCTATAATTGTTTATCATGAGACTTCATGTTGCCGAAGTGGCGGAATTGGTAGACGCGCTAGGTTCAGGACCTAGTATCCGCAAGGATGTGGGTGTTCGAGTCACCTCTTCGGCAATCCAGTTTGTAGATAACTTCAGTTGTTTCAGTTATTCCCAACAACCTTCTACCATTCTTTCATAAAAAAGAGTTTTTATTATCTCTGAAAACGGGTATTTTGCTTGCAGCAAGAAAGCAAGCAATACTATTGAATCTTGCCGCACAATCAATTCATTCTCAAATCAGAAATGATGAAACAATAAAAACTTTAAATTTGATCGTTTTCAACTCCGGATTCGCATTATAATATTTTTACAGAGAAACGATATGAGCAATTTATTACCTTGTGTAGAAGTCAATCCTTCCAAAAACCCGGTTGCCAGCGTGGTGTGGCTGCATGGGCTTGGTGCAGACGGGCATGACTTTGAAGCCGTTGTGCCGATGCTGAAGATTCCAGATTCGTTACCCATCCGTTTTGTTTTTCCTCATGCTCCGGAACGGCCGGTTACTCTCAATGCAGGGTTTGTGATGAGGGCCTGGTATGACATAGTGGATTTGAATTTTCCCAGGACCGTCAATTTAGAGGAACTCGAAATCTCCGTACAGCAAACCGTTGCTCTTGTTGAAAGAGAAATGGAAAATGGACTTCCTTCCGAAAAAATCATTTTGGCAGGTTTTTCACAGGGAGGAGCTATTGCATTACATGCTAGCCTGAGATTACCCTACAAATTGGCTGGAATCCTGGCTCTTTCCACCTACATGGTCAATTCAGAGACCCTGGCTGCAGAAAGGAATTTGATCAATCAGGACACCTCTATTTTTATGGCACATGGCACCAAGGATCCAGTCGTACCTGTGGCTCATGGCAGGCAGGCCTATAATGATTTGCAAAGTTTCGGGTATCCTATTTCCTGGACAGAGTACCCCATGGAACACATGGTGTGTCTGGAAGAAATTCAAGATGTTTCGGCCTGGATGAGCGACACATTATAAGAAGTTGTTTATTTCAATCTAAGCTCTACTCTATTGTGTGACGCTTTGCCTGCCGGGTCATCTGTTTTCCTGATGGCTGTTAAGAAGATTCGTTCGGAAGGAATTTTTCCTTCTTCAATGAAAAAACTTCGCACACGCAATGCCCGCTGCTGCGCCAATCGTTTTAAGTCTCCGGTTGTAACAGGTGTTTGGGAGGACAACCACTTTTCCATCTCAACTAGGGGAACAGAAGCCGGAGCGTTTCCATTGACCTCTGTATGGAGTTTTGTCAAGTAAGTTTCTCTTTCCTGAGGGGTCAGCACAATCTCTTCTAAATGGATACCGGTTTTTCCCTGTTGCAGAAGATTTTTTTGTTTTTCCAGGCGCAAACGGCGATCTATCAATTGTTGCTGTAACACTTTCCGATCCTCAACAACATCATAGATCCCTTCAATTTCCAAATCCAACTGGGGGCGCTTTTGGAGAGCATTTGCCACCTTAGCTAATTTATTCTGGCCTTTGGCATCCAATTCAAACTGTCCAGGCAGAAACCCGATCAGGTTAATCTCTTCTTTTTCTCCTAGCATGTTGCCCAGCATGGTGAAGGGAGCAGTCGCCACTTTGTCGATCAGGTTGAGAAGTGTCTGCCAGACGATTTTTCCCACACTAAATTCGGGATCATCCAAATCCCCTTTTATGGGAAGATCTAAATGGATCTCACCATTACGGTCTTTGAGAACAGCCAATGCCAGCTTAATCGGAAGCGAGGTTGCTTTTTCACTTTTTACCGGGCCTCCCAGCGTGAATTGGTCAAGGAAAATTTTATTATCTGCCTTGATCCTATTTTTAGAAACTTTGTATTTCAAATCGAGTGAAAGCTGTCCTTTTTGAATAGCATATCCCAAATAGTGCCCCGAGTAACTGCTGAAACTGCTCATGTCAATTCCTTTGGATTTGATTTCAAAATCCAAAAACAGTTTTTCTCTCAAAGGATGAATGATTCCCACCACTTGAAGAGGTGCTTGAGAATTATACGATCCCTTCAGCAGTAATTTGGCGGGCTGATCATAGATTTCTGTCAAGCCAAATATGCTCCCTTCCAGATTCTGCAGATTGGCAGTATATGACGGTTTGAGGTTGTGATCCAAAAAACGAACATTCCCGTTGCTGAAAGTGGCTTTTCTTATATTAATCTGTGGTGGCTCAAAACGCTCCTTAGTTTTTTTGGATTGTTGAACAGCCTCTTTGTTTGGTTTGGATTCCATTCCTACAAAAATTCGACCCAGATTGTTTGTCCCATCCGAATAGAGGGTGATAGGAAGATCGACTCCTTCTAAACTCACCTGATCAATATTTAAATAAAATGGATTGAAACCTGCATCAAGCTGGGTTAATTGAAAATTTTCCCATTTTAAAAAATCTTTATTCTTCCCACTTTCGACCGTCACCAAATCCTTCAGCTTCATCTCACCTTGATAAGTCATTTGCGGCAAAGAGCTATCAGGCACAGATGCTAAAGAGAAGATACCCTTTGTAGAAAATTTTCCACTGGTTATCAGCAATTTGATCGACTCAGGAACATAAGGCTGCAGGACTGACAGAGGGAGGGGCATTAGTTCCAAACGAATCTGTGCACGAAGAGGAGAGATTCCGAAGCTCCCTTTTGCGGTAAAACGATTTTGGTTCAATAGCATACTCAGTTCGAGCTGTGCTGGTTGATCATCAGTATGGGTTGTGAAATTTGTTAACTCCAGGTTGATTTTGGAGATTGGAAAATTAAATGATTTGGAAAGCGTTGAATCGTGAAAATCGATTGTGTAGTTTTCAATTTGACCTTGTTGAAGATAAATTCGCCAAGGAGGAGAAGACGATTCACTGGCTGAACCTTTCGCTTTTTTAGATTCTGGGGACGGCTGCAGCAGATGCTCCCAATTGATGGTATCGTCCTTTTGTAAAATTACAGAAATCTTTGCATCATTGGAGTGGACCCGACTGATGATCATTTCCTGTTTGGATAAATCAACTTTTGCTTTAGCAATGGAGACATGAGGCATATCCAATATGGGTCTGGTGGCACCAGGCATCAATAATTTCAGATTATCCAATTGAACCGCAAGGTCTGATAGCTGAACATTCGGTTTTTTATCTTCCTGACGGAAATGGATGAAGCTGCGCACATCCATCACACCTGAAGTCAATTGAGGACGCAGCAATTTCTGATAGTAGGAAACATATTGTTTCAAGTCCACTTGGGAAATCTGAACGGAACCTTGCCAGGTCAATGGTTCTAAAGAGAACTGTCCTTCAGCCGTCACCGCTTCTTTGTTTTTCGTTTGTGCTACAAAGTTGACCTTCGCAAAAATGTCCGATTGAGTTTGCAGACTAGCCACCCTCAAATCAATCGGTGTGATTTCCGTCATAAAATAGGGAAACACCGTTTGATCCAAAAATGTGATACGTCCCTTCGAAAGTTGAAATTGGTCGACTTGCAGCTGCAATGTGCTGTTGTCAACAACAGAATTTCCAGCAGCTGTGGCTTCAGACCCTTTCGTTTGAGATTTTGATTCTTTCTTGGGAATCAGCTTGAATAGATTCAACTGTCCAGAGGATTCTCTTTCTATATTGACAAACAGGTCGTTCAATGCAATTTGCCCAACGTGAATTTTTTTTTCCAGCGGCTCAGAAGAAAGCAAGGTCACTTGAGCACTGGGAAGCTCCAAAACCGTTTGTTGATCGGCAACAATTTTTAGATCGTCCAGTCCCAGCTCTGCGGACAATTCCACGAGAGGTTTTTTCGAATCCGACCAGGAAAACGAAATCTGGCTGCTGCCATGAATCACTCCGGAAGCCACGTCAAAATTTAATTCAACGGGCACATATTCCATGTAGTCAGGAAGAGCGATCTGCTGAACCTCCAGAGAAGCTTCTGTTTTTTGGGAAGGATGAAATATTTTACTTTTAGACTGGACCCTAATCTTGGCTTGGTTTAGTGCTGCTGACAAATTTGTCTGTACAAATAAATCCTGGTCTCCTGGGAAATTAGATAACTGTGAAATGATCAGCTGCAGACTTTCAACAGCATGCTCTCTATTTTTTGTAGTATCCGTGAGCACGATACGACTATTGATCAGCTGAATATTTTTTATAGAAAATAAAAACTCCTTTTCAGCAGAATCAGAAGGCACAGCAGGTTCTTCCGTTTTTTCCGGCTCGGCGGGCAATAAATCAGAAAAATTGAAATGCTTCTCACCATGCCAAGCCAGGTGAACGGCTAGCCCTGTGAATTTTAACTCATCAAGAATCAATGCCCCCCATAATGCTGAGCTGCTTTGCACATTAACAAAAAGCTCATCAAATTGAATAAAGGATTTTGAGGCATCTGCTTCTTGGATAGTCAAATTTTTTAAAGTGAAGGAAAGTACAAAAGGGTTGAATCGGATTTCGCCCAAACTCACAGGACGCTTTAAGGTTTGCTCAAGCTGCTCCACCAATTTTGGTTTCAAAAGTGGTGGCACTCCCCAAGTGCCCAAACCACCATAAAGAAGAAACAGGCTGAACAGGGCACCGACAACATAATGCCAACGTTTGTAAGGATAATTTTTAAGAGTTTGCATGAGATATTTTAGTGAAGGTATTGGAAAACTATAATGGTTCGGTCATCTGTGTATCACACACCACACGAATTTGTTGAACCAACTCGGGATAACAGGCAAGTGTTTTTCGCAAATTGATGATATCAAAATTACGGAGACATTCCATCAGTTGATCTCCAAACTCAACCAATACTTGGAAATCATTATTTTCTCCGATTGTTTTGATATCTTTTCCAAAATTTTCCACTTCCTGAATAGGTTGTTTTTTTTGAAAAGTTTCCCATTGCTGCATGAAATGATTCTCCAGCCTTTCTAAGATGTTTGGAAGCTGAGATAAGATCGTCGCTGACAGTTCACTTATATCAATATTTAGTGAATCAAGCGTTTTTACAGAGTGTTGGCCGGGAATAAGTTTTTCTTGAGGGGACACATTTTCAATATTTCTCAGCTGAATTTCGAAAGTAGAGCCTTTGCCAACCTCACTATGAACAACAATGGTTCCTCCCATAATTTCAACCAACCGTTTACTGATAGTCAATCCCAGTCCGGTTCCTCCAAATTTTCGAGTGTCTTGGCCTTCTTGCTGCTGAAACGACTCAAAAATCCGCTGCTGGTCTTCTTGGGGAATGCCAATTCCTGTATCTTCGATCCGGATGGATAAATCCAATAATTCACTTTTTCCTGCTTTGGCTGAATCGGCTTGTCCAGAAAGGAGTTCTGCCTGCAGAAAAATGGTTCCGGACTCGGTAAATTTGACGGCATTCCCTATCAAGTTGAACAACACCTGACGCAGCCGCATTTCATCCAAGAGTAAGAGAGGAGGGATAGCAGGATCAATCTTTTCCTTAAAATCAAGACCTTTTTCAGAAATTTTCAAAGAAAAGATATTCTGAATTTCATGGAGCAGCGCATGGATGGCCATGGGATGGTACTGAATTCTCATTTTTCCTGCTTCAATTTTGGAAAGATCCAGAATGTCACTGATAAGGGTCAGCAAACTTTGTCCTCCCGTTTTGATGGCATCCAGGTAGGTTTTATATTTTTTTTCGGAAACCTCCTGTTCGAGCAACTCCGTGAAACCAAGCACTGCATTCAAGGGCGTCCTTAATTCATGGGTCATGTTGGCCAAAAATTCACTTTTTGCCCGGTTGGCCTGTTCTGCCTGCTCTTTGGCATGCTCCAGTTCTCTGGTTCGTTCCTCAACTTGCTGCTCCAATCGACGACTGTGTTCCTTGTCCAGTTCCCTTATTTTTTTTTCAGCTTCCTTCCGTTCTGTAATATCCGTAGAAATCCCGCATATTGCATAGATATTTCCAGAGATATCATGAAGTGGAAATTTAATGGAAATATAAGTATGAATTCCATCATCATGAGGAGCATACTCCTCAATTTCCAATGGAGAATTGGTTAGTATGATTTTTTGATCATTTGCCTGAAAGGCCTCAGCCATTGCCTTGGGAAACAAATCAAAGTCTGTTTTTCCCACAATTTTCTTTTGGGTGACATTGAAAATTTTTTCATACTGGCGATTGATTAAAATATATTTTCCCACTATATCTTTCAGATAGATAATTGTCGTGGAGTTATCCATGATTGCCTGCAGCTGCTGTTTGCTTTCGACGATGATACTGTTAACCTGGTGCAGTGATTCATGTTTTTGCTTGATTTCCAGATTCAAGATGTGGAGATCTTCTATCTTCTGTTTAATGGCATCACGCATGTGGGAAAAGTCCTTGGCCAGACTGCCTAATTCATCATTGCGGTTGAAAGTGATTTTTTGTTCAAGATCACCTTGTGACAACCGATCCGCATATTCTTTCAGCAACAAGATTGGATGAATGACAATGGTTTGAGTTAACCATAGAATAGCCAGGGAGGTCAGCACAAGGCAGATGAGAGAACCAAAAACAAACAGTACGGCAATCGTTGTTTTTTCTTGCTCACTCTGATTAGTACCGACCTTTGCATATAAAAAGAAAAATGGTTTTTCTGCTTCAGGATAGGCAAAAATAGGAGTCACACTTTCCAGAAAACTATTCTCGCCTTCATGCACTTCTGAAATAACAACTTCAGTAACCGATTCTTCAAACCATTGAGGATTGACTCTGGAAAATTCTTTTATATCCTTACCGACCATACTCGCATCCAACGCATAAAATATAGATTTATTTCCCCCGGCTATAAATCCATCAATGAAATCCTCTCCTACCAATTCCGTCATGATTTCTTTGTCAGAGACAGATTCGTAACGCAGCAGCTGGCGGTTCATCAAAATTCCAGGCATCTGGAGCTGTGACAGAACTCTTTTATCAATTTCCCGTGAGAACCGGTTGATGTAATACAAACCAATTGCAGTTAAAGCCAGCAGCTCAATAGAAATGACCATCACACCGATCTTAAAGCTCAACGTATTCAAAAATGGCTTTCCCACACTCCCTTTCCATCCTTCATCCAGGCTGATATTCCTATTCTGACAACCATTCAGTTCTTCGGAACCAAGAAATGCTCAAACAATAACGTACCCAATCTACTTGTCCTTTCAACGATCTTCTGCGTTGCTTTACCGTTGACATAGCAAGGCTATGCCCCCGATAAAACGTCTTGAATCTAGATGAAAATCCTGCGCAACTTTAGCATGTTATTATTTTCGCCTTCCTAATGTGCTGAAAATGCAACCTTAGCTTTTTTTTCTGTGTCTTTCAAGATGTCCAAATACTGCTCAGGATGCTCTAAAAATTTGGAGAAGCTGTTCAATCCGACTTCTGCAACAGGGGGAGGCGTAGCCAGGTCATAGTTGAATGCCCAATGGGGCGTGTTTTTAATGGTTTGCAGAATCCTTTGCTGGAGAGGAGTGTAGAAGGAAGGAGAAATGGTTTGATTGGGAGCCAAAGCACCCGATCCCTTGCTCATTTCCTGCTGGGGAGTGTCCTCAGAAAAATAGATCAATGCGGTTTTAGCCGCTTCAAAATGATTGGCTTCTCGGGGCAGCACAATCGCATCGACGGGTCCAACCGCAACACCGGGTACCAGAGGATCAATTACCGGAAAAGAAAAAAAATCATAACCGATTCCTTGTAACCACCCCATTTGCCCGTCCAATAAACCGATAATCCATGTTCCCATCAAAGTCATGGCAGCCTCTCCGCTAAAAACCATCTTTGATGCGTCTGACCAGTTGTAGAGATTAGGAGACGCATTGAAGTACCCCTGATCCAATAACTGTTTCCACAAACTATAAGCCTTTTTCACTTCGGCATCTGTATAAGCCGCTTGGCCGCTCATCAGCTTTTGCCGATAGGATGGGCCTGCCGTCCGCAACAGAATATAGTCAAACCAGAATTGAGCCGGCCATCTTTCTTTAGAACCAAGGGCTATTGGTGTGATTCCTACAGATTGGAGCTGCTGGCAAATTTTTAGAAAATCCTCCCAAATCCTGGGAATTTCTATCTTGTTTTTATCAAATATCTCTTTGTTATAAAAAAACGCAGCATAATGCTGAGTGACTGGGATGATGTATTTGTTTCCATTATAGGTGGAAGCCTTCATCAGTGCGGGAGTGAAATGTTCATTCAGCTTATTCTGTTCCCAAAGGTCATCAATTGGAGCGAGGTAACCCGCATCTACGAGAGCTTGAACCCTGGCGCCGGCCCAATAGGAAAAAAGGTCTGGAGGGTTTCCCCCTGCCAGCATCACCTTGATGCTCACTTTGAATGATTCGTGTTCAAATCCGGTTGCTTTGATGGGATACTGGGGATTTCTCTGATTAAAAGTCCTGACCATGTCATCAATTCCTCCCTGCAGCGCACCTGTCCAGTAATGGAGAAAAATTGTTTTTTTCAAAGAATCTGCTGCTATTGCGGTACTTTGAACAAATGCAGCCAGCAGCACAAATATGACTACTCCAGTGTATGCCCATTTTTTAATTGAATCCATATGATATCCGTCTATTTATCCAGAGGAGAGCAATAGCGTTATTGCTTTTTCCAGAGTTTCACAAATAGTAAATGCATTATCGCCATTACACATTTCACACATGCTTAACACAGTCTTCTGCAAAGAGCAAAATGACTATGAGGAGAAACTCTTTTGATGCAAAGGAGCCTGTCCAGAGAGCTGACACTCAGAAGTACGTAGTTTCACGGATATACACAACCTTCAAATTAGTGTAGGAACTTTTTTACATGAAAACACATATTCTTATGAGGAACTTATGAACAACAAAGCCTTTCAAGATTATTATCCGGATGAATTGAGTCATTGCTACGGCTGCGGAAAAAACAACACGGCAGGGCATCAATTAAAAAGCTACTGGGATGGAGAAGAATCCGTTGCGCATTTCACCCCGAAATCTCATCACACCGCAATTCCAGGATTTGTTTATGGTGGACTTGTCGCATCGCTGATTGACTGTCATGGGACAGGCACTGCTTCAGCCGCTGCCTTCAAGGCAGCAAACAGAGAAATGGGAACAGAGCCGCCACTACGATTTGTTACAGCATCGCTCAAAGTGGATTATCTGGCGCCGACCCCTCAGGGAATTGATCTCGCACTACGTGGTGTGCCGGTGGAAGTCAAAGATCGCAAAGTCGTTGTTGACATTACGGTTCACGCCAATGACATCCTCTGTGCTAAAGGGCAGGTGGTGGCCGTCAAAATGCCTGAAGGCATGCAGCCTCAGTAGACAAACATTAGAAATCGCATTCATACTGTGCTATTAGTGTTTAAAACCGTATATCAGTTTATAACGCTCATCAGGACAGACAAAGCATGCGCTCCTCCTATTTGTACCTTTCTCCATTCAAATTGACCTTTTTGGTCACACTGGGAGTGTTGTGGCTATATTTCATGAATTTCCAGGTGTTCTCTTTGCTCGATAAAAAATGGGGCGACTTTTTAGGCAAGCTCGGTCCGGCTGTTTCGCATCATCAGAATATTTTAATAGCAGCTGTTGATGCAAAAAGCATTGACCATTATGGCCGCTGGCCCTGGCCTCGATTCCGTATGGCCGAACTGATTGAAACGCTCAGTCAGCATTATCAGGTACGTACCATTGGAGTGGACATTGTCTTCTCTGAACCTGAGGAAGCAAGCAGTAATGATGCTCAGTTGGCAGATAGCATAGCCCGTGCTGGAAATGTTGTTGCCGGGTATTATTTATTTTCCAAGTCGGGATTTTATCAATTCAACCAGCGGGCGCTCCTCACTCTGAAAGCACAAGTTCCCTCAAAAAGTATTGATCATCTTTTACCATTGCTTCACCACCGAGCACTCAAATGGGAATCCTTTCGCCATTTGCTGCTCAAGCAACTGACACAACAAGAATACGATCTCTACTGGGAAGCTATTTTCAAAGCAACTCATCTGCATCGCTGGCACGATTTATCAACAGAACAAGTCCAGGCACAAATCCAATCGATTGCCTCATCGGTGCCTGACATCATCCTGGGCCAGCGTTTCCAAAAAACTGCCCCTATTCCAGAAAGCTGGTCGGCCGAAGTCAATATTGACCCAATTGCACAAGTGGTAAAAAGCCAGGGACACTTCAGTGCATTTCTGGACAAAGAAGATGGTGTCCTGCGCAGAGTCCAGCCCCTCATGCGCCTGCAGGATCAGTTTTACACATCATTGGATTTGCAGATTTTGAAACATTACCTGGGAAATCCAAAAATCAAAGTAAAATTTGATCAGCATGGTGTCAATACCATTCAAATTGGAGAAAAAAGAATCCGGGTCAACCACGATGGATCCCTTCTTTTAAAGTTCAAAGGAGGGAGAGAAACATTTGCCACTCACTCTGTGTATGATTTGATTGAACACAAAGTTCCCAAAGAAGATTTACAGGATCGCATTGCCCTGGTGGGCATCACAGAAATGGGTATTCTCGATACTTATGTGACCCCCACCGAGTTGCTCTATCCTGGGACAGAAGTCCATGCCACCGCCCTGGATAACCTGCTTTCTGAAACCTATCTGCGCATTCCTGCCAACCTGCGTTTTTATACATTCATTTTGCTGTTTTGCCTGGGCATCGGATTGAGTTTCGTTGTTTCCAATTTTTCTTATTTGACCACCACTATCATTTCCTTAGGGTGTCTTTTTCTGGCAGTTGGTATTCAGTATTACTTGCTGCACGCCGCCTTTATCTGGACAGGAATTTTCTACATATTACTGCTGATTTTCAGCATCTGGCTCGCACAAAACCTGTATGCCCTGTTTCATGCAGAAAAGGAAAAGAGGGCCACCCAACAGTTGTCTCATCAAATTATCCACAATGCTCCTGTTTCCATTTTCACAACAGATAAAACAGGGGTTGTCATTCAGGAAAATTCGGCAGCACGAGAAATTTTTGGGTATCAGAAAAGTCAAACTGCCATTGGAGAGAATATTGCTCGTCCTACCTCTTCGCTCCACCAAAGCATTGGAGAACCAGACTTGTTAGTGAAGATTCTGCATGGAGAAGAGGGCATGCGCCAATTTTCGGGGGTACCTTACCAATCTCAGGTTTCCGAGATTTCTTTGGTTGTCAATATACACATTGCCCCCCTGAAAAAAGGGGAAATCATCCAGGGGGCGATTGTTCAGTTTGAAGATATATCTGATGCCGAAGAAGCAAGAAAAGAACGGGAATATGCGCAGCAAGAAATTTTGAAACAAAAACAAATTGCACTAGACAATTTACAAAAATCTGACAAGTTGAAAGATCAGTTTCTTGCCAACACATCTCATGAGCTGCGAACGCCATTGAATGGAATCATTGGTCTCAGTGATTCTCTGCTGGATGGAGCCGGTGGAACGCTAACGCCAATACAGGCATCGAACCTGCAAATGATTGTACAGTCAGGAAGACGACTCTTGCTGTTGATCAATGATATCCTGGATGCTTCAAAAATGAAACAACAGGATCTGCAGCTCCATATCAGCCCGGTAGACGTACTCCATATTGCCGAAAGTGTGTTGTCGCTTTCTCAGCCTTTGGTTGGAGAAAAATCCCTTTCTCTGATTTGTGAAATTCCAGAAAATTGCCGCTGGGTTCAAGCCGATGAAAACAGGCTGCAGCAAATTTTACTGAACCTGGTGGGCAACGGAATCAAGTTTTCTCAACAGGGAAAAGTGATCATCAAAGCAGCGCAAAACTCTGAAAAGATTATGATTGCCGTCACAGATACAGGCATTGGGATCGCAGCAGAACACTTACAGCAAATTTTTCATGCCTTTGAGCAACTCGATGGGTCCGCAGAACGAGAGTATGGAGGAACCGGATTGGGGCTATCCATTACCCGAGAATTGATTGAATTGCATGGCAGCACCATTGAGGTGGAAAGCCACGAAGGAGTTGGCAGCACATTTTCCTTTCACCTGCCTGTTGCGGAAAAACAGAGCCATGAACAAATTTTTGAAAAAGAGAAGAGGAGAACCATTGTCCATACACTCGAAAAGAAAATGCAGCAACTCAAAGAAGAAAGTTTTTCTTTTGATCCTCAGTTTTTGACGACGGCCTCTGAGGAAAAGCCATGGGTGGCTGTAGCGCGGCCTCTGGTTGTTTTGATTGTTGATGATGAACCGATCAACAGCCGGGTCGTAGAAAATTATCTTCAGCTGCAGCACTACGAAACTCTGACAGCAGAAACAGGTTTTCAAGCCTTGGACATTCTCGAAAAAACAAAACCCGATTTAGTTTTACTGGATTTGATGATGCCCGGATTGAGCGGGTATCAGGTTTGTTTAAAAATCAGGGAATCGCACTCTGCTGCTGAATTGCCGATCATTCTACTCACTGCAAAAAATCAAATAGACGATCTCGTTTATGGATTCCAATGCGGGGCCAATGACTATCTGACCAAACCATTTCATAAAGACGAATTGATTGCCCGTGTGACCACTCATACTCACCTGGCTAAGATCAATCGTTCCATTGGCCGCTTCGTTCCCGCCAGTTTCCTGCATTTTTTACAAAGAGACAGCATCGTTGATGTTCAGCTGGGCGATCATGTGGAAAAAGAGATGACCGTTTTGTTTTCGGATATCCGTTCCTTCACCATGCTCTCAGAAAAAATGACTCCTGCCGAAACCTTCCAGTTTGTCATTTCTTACTTGAGTCGAATGGGGCCCCTGGTACGTAAATACCAGGGTTTCATTGACAAATACATTGGAGATGCGATCATGGCGCTGTTTGACAATGAAGCCGATGATGCCGTCCAAGCGGCCATTGATATGATTGGATTGCTGACAGATTATAATGAAGGACGCCAGAGAGCTGGATATGATGTCATTGAAATCGGCATCGGGATCAATACAGGAAATTTGATGCTGGGAACCATCGGAGAAGTTGATCGTCTGGAAGGCACTGTTCTCAGTGATTCGGTTAATCTGGCTTCCCGAATCGAAGGCATGAACAAAGTTTATGGTACGAAACTGCTCATCAGCCAGTATACCCTCCAGCAGCTGAAAAACCCGAAAGACTATACCATTCGTTTCATTGATCATGTTCAGGTCAAAGGAAAAACAGAGCCTGTTTCCATTTATGAGGTCTATAACGCGGATCCACCCGAATTACAAGATCTCAAAGCTGCTTGTGCTCCGCTTTTTGAAAAGGCATGGAATGCTTACCAGGAAGAAAAATTCAAGGAGGCAAAAGCTTTGTTTCAGCAATGTTATCAAAAAAATCCAAACGATCGTGTACTGCAAGTGTATCTGGCCCGCTGTCAGCGCATGCTTTCGATCGGCAGAGATGATATCCTGGATGCTGTTTCCTATGTGATGAGCCTGGGGAAAAAGTAATCTATCAATCCAACAGGGCTGATTCAATCCGTTGTCCCTTCATCAGTAATCTTTACAATTTGCATCAGATATGATCATAATTATAAACAAATCGTGTCACACACCTGTAATTGAAGGAGAAATCATGCTGAGCAGACCCAACATGGCCGCGGTTATCTTTTTTTTGATATGCAGCTTTCTGCTCAATAGCTGCAACCGTTACTCATCTGAAAAAACATCTGCCGCCAAAACACCTGTCTATTTGAACCTGTTTGTGGATTCACAGGAGGCTTCTTCTTCCAGAATCAGTAACCTGGAAAATGCGGTGAGTTATATTCTATCCGGAAATGACACTCAATTGCTATGGGAAAATGAAGGATTCAGTGAGGACACTTATAAAATATTGGAAAGCAAGCTGCGCGACAAAAAATTTGAAACCAAAGAAGCTTTTTTGAAAGAATTGACCAACCGTATTGGCGAAGAACTGGTCGAAAAACATAAAAACGCTTTTCTGGAATATGCCTATTCAACGATCAAAACACTCGTGATTGATGTGCGGCGTATTGATAAAAATGGAGTGATTGGCGCGCAAAATGAATCAAGAATCCTCTTTCCTGAACAAGATCTCAATGAGGCACCTATTCTTTTTTTGCTGGATCCGGGAAAAGTTCAAATTCTTGCCTACGCCTACGATATCATTGTCTTTGAAAATGGAAATTTTTTACCAAGTGCCCTTTTGGAAGACCTGAGGTACTTTATCAGTTCCGATGTCATCGAGATACAGCCCGAACAAACGCAGCAAGTTGAGCTGGAAATGCAGGAAATTGTTTATCAGAAGCTCTATGCGGAACGGACAACTATCCAAAAAGAAGGAGAGAATAATTACCGGATCAGTTTTGATTTACCTGCAGTTGTCGGAGATTTATCCATGTCTTTGAATTATGGTTCAAGTCACTTACGCCACTTCACACAAATCTATAAACTGTCTGAAATAAAAACAACCAGTCGAGTCCAGGCAAAATTCCACTACGAAATCCTTTTGGAAGACCCTCCTGTCGTCCCTCATGTGTTTGGTTTCAGCATTTTTACAGAAAACAATGCGGAAGCGGTACGCAGTGATACCATCCTTTGTCCCGTTGAAGTCTGCGGCCCCTCTCTGCCGCGTACCCGAATCAATACCATCAAACTGTTGAAAAGTAATTCCTTTTCAGAAGGAGTTCGCATCAAAGCCGAGAACAACCGTTTGAATGAAGATGCCAAAGCTGTCATCTATGCCAGTGAGGGAAAGATTGACCAGCAGGGCCTGCAGGCAATCATGGATCAAGATGAACAGACAATGCAACAACAGAAAATATTTGGGTATCCCATTCCAGAGTTAGTCAAACCTCATATGGAATCGGAGTACTTCATTTTCCCAAGTAACTGGGAAACCGCGGGCTCCGATTTTTTAATGGAGGATGTTTCCTATTTGGACTTTGTAGTTTTCATCGAATCATTGAACACCGGAGCAAGGGCATACTACAAAAAAGATGCTGGTGGCTCTGCCATTCCAGGAATCAGCCAGATTGTTCAAACAGCCGATCAAAAAGCGTTTACGATTACCCTGGGTATGGATTTATTGAAAAGTGGTGAAATCGACAGCCTTACGATGCCTATTGATATCGAAATCTATGATCAGGAAGGAACACTGATGAGCCTTTTATCTGAACAAACCGCAACTGCCATAGAACCTGAAAAGTTATTTTTATACCAGGCTCAAGTGGACTATGCCGCTAATGGTTTATCCTATGACAAGGAATATTATGTCCGAATTCGGGTGGATAATCAGGCAAGCAACATCATGACTATTCGAGACACAGCAGTCTCCCAATCTGGAGGAATTTCGGTAGAAACAGCCCTTCCGGTAGACTCCTATATAGAGAATTCAGCAGGATTTAGGGGAACCAATCTGGGAGCAGACGAATATTTTTCCATTGAAATGGAAGAAAGCAGCAAATTCGGTTTAATCATTTATGGAATTACCCCGACAGGAACACAGGTGTTTCTCACTCCTCAAGTGCTGGATGTGTCTGGTAATTCATTACAGGGAGCTATTGCCAACGAAGTGATGCATGAATTTCCTGTGCCAGAGACAAATACCTACTTCATCAAAATCCTGAAGCCCGACTTGGAAGTCACCCCATTGAATTATCGTTTGATCATTGAGAAAAAAATGGGAGCCTCTGCTTCTGCAGTGCAAACCGAAACCATCACAACCACCCTTTCAACACCGACTACCCTTCCACGCACTTCTCTTGATCCAGAAGATCTTGGCATGGTCTTGATAAGTGCCGGGACTTTTCAAATGGGAGGAAACAGCTATTCCGATGCTCCTGCTCATACTGTGACGATCAGCAAAGACTTTTATATTTCCGACCATGAAGTCACCTCAGCCGAATACCGACGTCACAATCCTGGTGATGATTCCCACAGCGCAGGATGCTATGATCCCGATTGCC
This sequence comes from SAR324 cluster bacterium, assembly GCA_015231885.1. Taxonomy (GTDB): domain Bacteria; phylum SAR324; class SAR324; order SAR324; family NAC60-12. Next base: position 22,224 of record JADGAT010000022.1, on the reverse strand, counting down.
CCATTGTGAGGGTTAAATGGAGCCATGTGGTTAATAATTACCTCCCCTGGTTGAATGAAAACTTCCCTTCCAGCAATGGAAATCCTTACCGTTTATGCACTGAAGCAGAATGGGAATATGCGGCCAGAGCCGGCACAACCACCCAATGGTTCTGCGGCGATGAACCGTCCTGTCTGGACGAATTTGCCTGGCATGCCGGCAATTCTGCAGGCCAGGCCCATCCGGTCAAAAGCTTAAAACCAAATCCGTGGGGATTGTATGATATGCATGGAAACGCTTTTGAATGGGTATGGGATGGCTTTGGTGCTTATCCAGAAGCGGCGGTAACAGATCCGACAGGCCCTGAAACACCAAGTGGCACTGTGGATGATCCCGATAGAACGGACCACTGGCTTCACACATTGAGAGGAGGATCCTGGATGTCAGGCTATCGTCTTTCCGGTTCGGCGTATCGTTATTACGAAACCCACGACAACAAGGATCGCTATTACGGTGTTCGCCTGTGTCTTGATATTTAGGAAGGCGAAAATAATAACATGTTAAAGTTACACAGGATTTTCATCGAGGTTCAAGGCGTTTTATCGGGCCCATAGCTTGCTATGTAACTGGTAAAGCAACGCAGAAGATCGTTGAAAAGACAAGTAGATTGGGTACGTTATTGTTTGAGCATTCCTTAATCAGTGCTACAAACTACGTGCTCCGCTTCCTCTGTATGATGATTTTAAAAAACAATATCAACAACAAGAGCAGCCTGGTTGCGCAATGCCTGCTGAACCACACGACGTTTGATTTCCTGATTGAAAGCATTGTCGACCACCGTGTCTGAAGACAGGCGTTCCAGCGCACCAGGAAGCCTCACCCAACGCTGAAAAAGCCGGTTGATCTCCAGACGATCGCCTGTGGAAATGAAAAAAGGAGGAGTCGGAGATGATTTTTTGACAATCAGCGAGCGAAAACCGGCTTCCAAAAAGATTTCTTTTGAAAATTGCTGCTGATCCATTCTTTGCAGGCTGACGGTGCCAGACAATGTAGTGACCTGGGTCAGCTGAGAAGATGGGGTTTCAATGATAAATTCTGTCCCTTTGACGCCAATGATGGCATTTCCTGTCTGGATGAGTAATTTTTCTTTGTCACGCCCTTCAATCAACGCTTCAACCTTGCCGCGGATCATTTCAAACAGAGATGATTTTTCAGCAGTCCCCTCTTCATCATAATAGTCTCGCACACGAATCATGGTGTCACTGACCAGAATGAAGCGGTCCCCATTGTTCATTGCCAACTCTGCTGTACTGTTGCTGCCCAAACGAATGAACACATCCCGAGTCACAGGAGTGGGCTGTGTGACAGGCTGTGACTCGATGTAAATCCCGGAACCTTGCTGGTGAGGGATCAAGATCCCCACTACCATCTCGGCCCCCAGAGAGGATGAACCATAAAGCAGCACACATGCCAACACAACAATCATTTTTTTCATGAAATCTCCTGTAGTGTCTTTAAAACTGAACCGTGATTCCAACATCTGCCGTATTTCTCTGATAATCATATGCAGAAACCTTGGAATAATTAACCGACCGAATCAAATGAGCACTGAGCTGTGCATTTTCATTGATGGAGCGCTGCACACCAAAACTAAAACGGAAAAAATCATCCAGGCGTTTTTTTTCAGATCCTCCTCCATTAAAATCAGGACGAGTTGCATGATAGATCTGCTTTTCATAATGGCCTGCTGCAGAAATGCGATAAAATTTCCAATGGTGATCGTATTTTACGATGCTGCCCAGACTTGAATAGTCTTCGTAATCTTTGCGTGTATCTGAAGTCGTTTGCAGTAAAATGGCATTGATATACCGTGAAGAGGGAACGATATGGTAGGTCCATCCATATCCCAGCAATCGCTTGACCCCATCCAAGTCGTGTCCTTTGTCGTTTTGAGATGTTTCCTGTTCTATTTGAGAATTTTTAGATCCTTCTGTATCTTCCTCCAGATCATCATTAAAATTCTGGTCAATAAAAATCAAAAAGGGGTGAGACTGAAGCCGCGCTGAATGGAACAGCAATCCGCTGAGCTCAACAACTTGTAAATTGGCAGAATCCTCCCAACTGGAATCCGCCAGGTTGGTACGTAAAAAAATGGTGGAATATTTAGTTTGGAGTTGATGGTTCCCCAGTTTCCAGGTCAAGTGTCCCGAAAGCCAGTGAGACAGATAGCCACTTTCCTTCAATGTTGAATTCCACTGAGACTGGAAACGATAACTCAATCCTGGAGTCACCGGGGTGTCTCCCCACTTCCAGGAAGTTGCCGGGGCATAAGACGCATTAAAATCGGTAAGAAGCTCATAGGTTTTCTTTTTATTATCCTGCTTCTGGGTTCCTTTTTGAGATAGGCGAAACGTACTCTCATTCAAAGGAGTGAACAAAGCATTGTCATCATATTGCAGGCGTAAATCGACAGCGTACTCAATCTGCTTTAATTGTTTAATGAGCTTTTCCTCATTTTTTTGTTTCCAGTGCGCTAGTTCTTCACGACTTCCATAGTAAAGAAAAAAATCTTTTACGGAGGTTTCTCCCTGCTGATCTTTGGCTTCAATGCGAATTCGATTTTCACCAGATTCCAAAATGATGGATTTTTCTAAGACAACTGTATTTTCTTGTGGAAGTGTCTGGTCAATTCCATTGACAGAAACATTAACAATTGGACTGGAATGTGCTATGATGATGTTAGCATTTATCTCAGGATCCTCAACATAGTTTTCTGACGCCAGATTACTGGAAAAAATTTGAGGAAGGGCTGCGGCAATCTGGTGAGATGAAATCATTCCCCACAGGAATGCCAGGAATAGAAGGGGGGCCTGTCGAAACATTTGAGTTTTTCAATGGATGATGAAATTGTTATTCCCTGCTGGACAATAACAATTATTATTTATTTTGTAAACAACACATCAAGTTTTGATGTCATAGCAAGATTGTACAGGAATGTCAGTGAAAAATAAGTTTTTAATACACATGGTCTGCTTGATCAACATTCTATTTTGGATGGTTAGTGTAGCAGCATCCCAGGAAACATCTAAAAACACCAGCAATGATCCAGGATGGATTATTTTTAGTTTGCTTGGAATTATTTTGGTTTTAGCCCTCTTTGTCTACCGTCTCTCTCAATCCCAAGCTCAGATGAAAGAAAAGCTGTCCGAACTGGAAAAGGAAGCATCAGCCCCAGTCAATCATTTTCATGAAGAACTGCTGGCACGGATTGCTCATGAGCTGAAAAGTCCTCTGCATGGCATTACGGCCCTTGCCGAATCTCTGATTGATGGTGTTACCGGAAAGCTTGTGCCTCCCACTGTTGAAAATTTGAATATCATTGCCAGCAGCAGCAAAAGACTTTCCTTTCTTGTTAATGATATTCTCGACTATTCACAGATCCGCATCAAAGAGATTGAACTGACTAAGCGTCCTTTGGATCTTCGTTCTACTTTGGAAGGAGTACTCATACTTCTCAAGCCAATGGCAGGCAAAAAGCCCATTTCTTTTCATAATCGTATTCCAGCAGATCTGCCTCTGGTGGATGTTGATGAAAACCGGATACAGCAAATTCTGATCAACCTGGTTGGCAATGCCGTCAAATTCACAAAATCTGGTAAGATTTCAGTGGTTGCCTCCATACAGGATGAACAGTTTGTGGCGGTCACTGTTTCTGATACAGGAGTTGGGATTTCTCCGGAAAATGTAGAAAAAATTTTCCGTCCCTTTGAACAAGGTAATGGAACCGTTTCAAAAAGTAAAGAGTATGGAGGAACAGGGCTGGGACTCGCTATCACACGTGAGTTGGTGCGTGCTCATGGAGGCGATGTTTCTGTTGAATCCGAATTGGGAAAAGGATCTCATTTTATATTCACTATCCCGGTCTCCAATGAATCCAGATCATCCGATCCATCCATACAGGCTGTTGACTCGCTTTCAAACAATGCTGCTGATCAATCCGTCCCTATAGAAGATACGCAAAATGTAGTATCTCATGCTGTCGTGGAGGAGGATCTTAATTTCGCCGAGATGCTGGACTTGTCGGCGCCTCATGACGAATTTCAGATATTGATTGTAGATGATGATCAAATCAATTTACAGGTTTTATCAAATTACCTCCACTTGCAAAAGTTCACAGTAACCCAGGCCATCAACGGAGAAGACTGCCTGGCAATGGTACAAAACAATCAACCCGATTTAATCTTGCTTGATGTGATGATGCCAAAGATATCAGGGTTTGAAGTGTGCAAAAAGATACGCAAGCAATATCCCCTGTGTGACTTGCCCATCATCATGTTGACTGCCAAAAACAAAGTTTCCGATTTGATGGAAGGGTTTGCGGCAGGGGCTAATGACTACTTACCCAAGCCCTTCTCCAAACAGGAACTGATGAGCCGAATTCGAACTCATCTTAAATTGTTGGCTTTGAATCGTTCTTTAGAGCAAAAAGTTACCGAAAGGACATCAAAGCTCAATGATACACTGGTACAGCTTGAAAGCCAGCATCAGCAGTTAAAAGAAGCCCAGGTGCATTTAGTTCAATCAGAAAAAATGGCCAGCCTCGGAATGATGATCGCAGGCATTGCCCATGAAATCAATAATCCCACCAGCTATGTCTTCAGTGGTGCTCAAAATATCGAAAGGCTGCTCCAAAATCTGCAGGAAATCATTCTTCAAATTGCAAAAGAGGGAGAACGCGAAGCAGTGGCAGAACTGTTCAATCCAAAATTTTCCAAAATTTTCCAAAATTTGGAAGCCATTCTGGATGGTTCCAAACGAATTAACGGAATCGTCAGTGATCTGGCAACATTTGGCAGAAAGGATTCAGAAAACACGATCAAATCAGATATTTTGAAAGGTCTAGAGTTGAGTATAAAGCTGGTCAAAACCCAATACAAAGATCATGTAGAATTTATCTGCGATTTTGCCGAAATTCCATATATCGAATGTCTTCCTTCCCAGATCAATCAGGTGTTCATTAATTTAATGATCAATGCCTGCCAGGCCATCCGAGCCTGCCAGAAACAATCTGATGAAAAAAAGATGGGGCTGTTAAAAATCAGTGCAAAAGTGCAAGATCGTTATATAGAAGTTCGTTTCCAGGACAACGGTTGCGGCATGCCGAAAGATGTGCAACAGAAAATATTTGAACCTTTTTTCACAACCAAAGAAATAGGGGAAGGGACAGGAATCGGTCTTTCTGTAGTGTTTGGCATCGTGGAAAGACATCAGGGAAATATCCATGTAGAATCCTCTGTAGGAAAAGGAACAACATTCACAGTGTCTCTCCCCATTTAATCCCCCAGCAATTATATCGATCACCATATGACTTGATATTTTTAAGAAACCGGATGTTCAGATTGTGACGCTTGATGCTTGGGTCGTTTTTATCCACGTTTTTTCTTTGTGATCTTTATTTTCAACCTGTTGAAAAATCAGACGGAATCAGTGCCTGTTTCTCTAATCAGCCGATTTTAGTTTATGAAAGTATCCATCAAAACCGCACTCTTGTTTGGAGTCACGGGTCTGATCGCAATTTTGGTTTCTACAATCATGTTTTCCATGTATTGGCGATCCGAAGAAATTTTGCAGAATTTGGTACGGGATGTTATGGAAAATATATCCCAGTTTACCATCGATAAAACAGAAAACTTTCTTACGCCTGCCATGGAAGCTGCTGATTTGGTGCGAAAATTGACATCGGATGACGTTATCAAGAGTAACGACAAATATCACCTGGCTACTTTTTTTTATAACCAGCTGACCATTTATCCTCAATTTGCCGGGATATTTTTTGGGGAACCCGATGGCGAGTTCACATATGTCAATCGCAATTCCAGCGTCACCCAGGGAGGGTACCGGACTAAAATAATTGAAATGGCGGAGCAAAAAAAAGAAGTCACACTGGTTTATGCTGATCAAGAATTTAAAGTACAAAATCGGCAACTCGACTTTGAAGATAATTATGATCCCAGACAACGTCCCTGGTACAAATCGGCCCTTGCCAGCAAAGGTACTATCTGGACAGACCCCTATATATTTTTTACTTCCCAGAATCCTGGCATCACAGCAGCGCGTTCTGCTTATGATACCAATGGTCGCTTTATTGGTGTTGTCGGCATTGATATAGAAATTGGAGAATTATCGACCTTCATTTCACAGTTGAAAATAGGGAAAACAGGAAGGGCACTCATTATTGATGACATGGGAACGCTCATTGCCTTTCCTGATGTCAAGCAGATGAAACTCAAAGAAAAAGGACAAAAAACACGTTTGGCAAAAATTACAGAACTGGGAGATTCTGCCAGTAAGCATGCTTTTGCTTCTTTAATGAATTTAGTTGGGAGTTATCAAATTCGATCAAAAACCTTCACCAATTTTCATTATCAGAAAAAAAATTATTATGCCATGTTTCGACCATTCCAAAGCCATAAATGGCCGTGGACGATTGGAATTTACATCCCGGAGGATGACTATTTGGGCGAAATCAAGGAAAATCAGATAACCAATGTCTTGATATCATTTGGAATAACTATAGTAGCGATGCTGTTAGTCATTTGGTTTTCAACAAAAATAATAACCCCCTTGGTCATGTTGAAAGAAGAATCCGACTCAATTAAGAAGCTTGAACTGGATTCTCCGTTTCTGCTGCAAACCATTTTTTCAGAAATTCAAGAAACCTCGGATTCATTTTCTCAAATGAAAACTGGGCTCAAAGCCTTTGAACGTTATGTCCCCAAAGAGCTGGTGCGTTCAATCATTTGTGATGAAACCATCCCGGATGGAGAAAATCATCCTCTTGCTGTTTTATTTACAGATATCGTGAATTTTGTTTCCATTTCGGAAGCAACGGCACCACACGACCTGGTTCAATTCCTGAATGAGTATTTGGAGGAGTTGAGTGTTATTATCAGAGCGCATGACGGGATGATTGATAAATACATAGGAGATGCGACCATGGCTTTCTGGGGAGTTCCTTTTGGTGCGGATGATCCTGCTTTGTTGTCTTGTCAAGCGGCTTTGGCCATACAGGAACGGGTGGAAAAACTCAGCCAGGAATGGTCTCGGAAGAATCGTCCTGTTTTTCGGACTCGAATTGGTATTAGTTATGGTGAGGTGGTTGTGGGAAATATTGGTTCATCAGAGCGTATTTCTTACACGGTGATCGGCGACAAAGTCAACCTTGCCAATCGTCTGGAAGAAGCTAATAAACAATATGGCAGCACCATCATTATGGATGAGGACACATACTCCCATGTACGCAATCGATTGGTTGCCCGCCGGTTGGACCGCATCCAAATCAGAGGAAAACAGGAGCTTACTACAATTTATGAACTATTGGGAAATGCCAAACTCTTGGATCAGAGCATGATTGCACAAATAGAAACTTATGAAGTTGCGCTTCAACTGCACTTTGAAGGCAAGCATCAAGAAGCCCTGAAGCATTTGAATCGAGCACAGCACACCTCTCTACAGCAGGATCTACCGTACCAGGTACTCATCAAAAAATTAGAACAGTTGGTTTGATTTCCCCAGCAATCTCTGTCATAGAAACGCATTGGTCTGGCAGGGTTATGATCAACTCTAAAACGGGCTAGTCTCTCCTGGGAACGCACACGCAAATCTCTCAAATCCAAACGTGATGAAGCTCATTTTCGACAGGCTCAACAACGGATTGGACAATTTGCCCTTTGTGAACGTCAAGGCTAAATCGATCTTCAATATTTCGATGAAGCATTGTCATTATTGATAATGCCACCATTCATAAAAGCGAAAAATTTAAAACGCAGAAAGGAATAGGATCAATCAGTAGATCACTCCCACGACTTTATGATTTCTTGTGCTGATTCCCGCACAGGGTAGCGCAACTGGCTCCAGTCCTTCCTTTGGTTGTCGGTGTTACGAGACCAGTAGTAAGGATCATTTTGTGCAATAAAGACCAGCCTGTCGGCAAATGATCGATCTCCCAAAACTCCAATCACTTTCACTGCCCGTCTTCGGATAAAATGATTACTGTCATCGATCCCACGAAGCAGAATGTCCTGAACAGCCTGAAGATTGGTCGAGGTCTGGTGGATTCGTTTATTCAATGAATCCAAACGAAACATTTCCTGCAGTGTGATCAAGATACCAAGTCGCAAATCGACATTGGGTTCGTCATATTTTACCAATACCGCCTCCAAGGCGGGCATACCAATGTGTGCAAGGGTTGTTGGAATATACATTCCCCCCACTACCCCCAAAGCATTGATGAGCGGTAGAATGATGCGGGGATCGTCTTTCATCTGACCGACCACTCCAGCCAAATTCATGTAAAATTCCATGTGAGCATGATCCTCAAATCGTCCAGCAGTTTGATGACGTGACGTTTCTTCTTCCAGCTTGTCAATCAATGCGGTTTTGATGGATTCTTCTGAGACATGGCGCACAATAGTGTAGAACCCTTTGTCTATTTCCTGCCAATCCCCAGTTTCCAAGAGTTCAAGAGCCAGGGCGTATTCAGAGGATGTTTCAAAAGTAGGTGAATCATCAGCAAGGAGTACACCAAGTTGAAAAAAAATTACAATCATGCTGCTTAAAAAAAACACTCTTCCATGCTGCTTCAGTTGTTTGATCGTCATCTCTGCTCCTGGCTCATATATTAAAGTTATCTCTTCAAAATAGTTTGTTGCTACAATTAATTACATTCTCCGGCAACAGCAAGAAAAGTATTAGAACATGGTCTCACGGTTCTCCAGTCTGCATGGACATGAGTAGGATAGCTGTCAGGAGTGCTCACGAATGCAGCACCTTTGTCTGTTGCATCGAGTGTCATCTGGCGGGCATCGTTGGTATCAATGTCCCCATCTCCATCCATATCTATAGTTTTCATATCAACTGCAGTACCATACATGTGCTGGCTGTTGGATGCGCCAGGAGGGCTCAGGTTTAACAAGTTGTGCTTTGGATTTCGATATCCGCTATTAATAATGACAGGCTGGCTCCATTCATCCCTCAAGCTTTGGATTTGATCCGTGACAAAAAACATGGCCCAGGAAAGTTCACGGGGATCTTTAGATTTGATTTCATTGAAAGTGAAATTTCCCGGATTTTGGTAAGAGGCTTGATTATCAAAATCTCCTTTAGCGGGATTGGAGAAAAATAAGGTGAACGATTGTCCATTTGTATCTTGATACACCTCTTTGTATTCTTGAATCAGATCTCCCAATTCCTGCAGCAATTCTGGAGTGGTCTCAATGACGACCGTATCCGAATCACTTCCCCCCGTATCACCAGGAGAGGATTCTGTCGTTTGATCTGTGATCGGCTCTATCGGCTCCGCATTACCAGGAGAGGATTCTGTCGTTTGATCTGTGATCGGCTCTATCGGCTCCGTTGTTTCTTCAGTAGGATATTCATCATTCCCATTACCACCACAGGCTGCCAGCAAGATCATTGCTATGATAAGAACCCAAACTATTTGTGAAAATTTCAAAGACAGTTGTTTTCTCAAGTAAATTTTATATAAATTAAGGCTCAATATGACCACAATGACGTTTTCAACGAAAAGTTCCTCATTAAATGGAATTGTAGTACAATGAAGAGCATCTTACAATAAAAATTACTTTTCCAGGACAGCAAATGGAAGGGGGCAACACCAGCTAGGAAAGTGGATCTTTCAGAAGAAAAATGTTTCACCAGTATCTTCAAATCGCACCACCCCAACCTGACAATATTTTTGCCTTTTATTATGGTTCTGTGTATCCTGTATTCTGTTGGATTTACTGTAAAATAAGGAATGCTCAAACAATAACTTAGCAAATTTCTTGTATTTTCAACGATCTTCTGCGTTGCTTTACCAGTGACATAGCAAGCTATGTGCCCGATAAAACGCCTTGAACCTCGATGAAAATCCTGCGTAACTTTCACATGTTATTATTTTCGCCTTCCTAAAGAAAATTGATGAAATTGATTTGTACAAACCATCCCTATAAAAGAAAGAGGTATTCATGGTTTTTAAAAAATTACTGTTAATGGTCGTTCTGGCGACTGTCTCACTGATTGGGTTCTCAGTGCATGCTGCCGATCGAGACGGCGAGATCTCCGTTTTTGCCGATAAGGCGATTTCCCATATAAAAAAAGTAGGAAGTGAACAGGCGCATCAGGACTTTGCAGATAGAGATGGTGATTTTATAAAAGGAGAGGTCTATGTGGTCATTTTAAATTTGGACGGTATTGCCATTTCTCACCCGATCAATCCCCGGCTCATTGGCAAGAATTTCTTAAAATTTAGAGATACGGACGGAAGGCTGTTCATTCAAGAAATTACGGACAACCTCAAAAAGGAAGGGGTCACCTGGGTTGAATACACTTGGGTCAATCCAATCACAAAAAAAGTGGCAAAGAAAAGAGCCGTCGCAAAGATGATTGATGACCAGGAGTATGTTCTCATTGGATACTGGCCATGATTGAATGAAGAATAATTTTATGATCCCTCTGCAAGTACAAAAAATCTTTCTTCAAGGACTCACATTCATTCGCAATTGGGCCCTCATATTATGGGGAATAGCAACATTTTCCATGCACTCCCATGCACAAGGTCGATCTCCACAAGATGCGGGTGTTCAAATTCTTGTTGGATCAGCCGACGATATGTCCTCAATCTACATATCGGTGGCCGTTTTGTTTTCATTGCTGGCTGCCGCAATCTTTGGGTATATCATCTGGAAATTCAAACATATCAGCGATAGAAAGTCTGCATCGGATTTATCTTCACATTTCTCAAAAATTTCCATTTTTGTCATTCTCAGTTTTGTGATTGTTTCCATTTTTGGTGTGTCTTTAGCTTATTTTTCCCTGTCACTCGTCAAAAAAAGCATCATTCGCGATTTGGAAAAAAATTTAGTCAATATGCTGACGTCAGCTAACGAAAGACTGGAAATATGGACGCAGCAAAAATCCTCATACCTGGGTCTGGTATCCAGGGATCCGGAGTTGTTCGCAATAACTGAAAATCTGGTGATGGCGAGCCATAACACTAGTCAGAAAAAAAAAGAAACGCTATTAAAAAACATTCGCATTTTTTTTAAGGAGTTATTTAAAGAATTCAAAGGCACAGGTTTTTATCTCGTTGACAAGAAAGGTTATAATATTGCGACAGAGACGGATATCAATTCAGGCTGGAAGAACCTGATAGCAGAGCAGAGGCCGCATGTTTTTCGACGTGTTATGAGAGGAGAAACGGTCTTTATCCCCCCCATGACATCAGAGATTGCATTACCTGGTATTTCAACACCAGAACTGACATTACCTCAGGCAATGTTTATTGCGTTACCCATTCAAAATCAGCAACAAGTGCCGCTGGCAGTTCTCATTGTACGGTTCAATCCTGGCAAGGAACTGACAAGTATCCTGCAACCCCTGGAGTTTAGATCTTCAGGAGAAACGTATGCGTTCAACAGTGATGGCTTTTTGATGTCTAATATCCGTTTCTCAGACCAGGTTAACAAATTGGGGCTCGTTCCTGATAACTTCCAGGCGCCATTCAACCTGGAGCTTCGAGATCCGGGAGGCAATCTTCTACAGGGTTTCTCTCCGACAACACCAAGAGGCTTTTTGCCGCATACTCGGCCAGTCCTGAACTCTCTGGCCATTTCTATCATGGGCGTGGGTGAAGGAACCAGCGACATTGTGGTTGATTCCATCGGCTACAATGACTACCGCGGAGTCACTGTATTTGGAGCATGGGCCTGGAATTATGATCTTGACCTGGGTATCGTCTCTGAAATAGACGCAGAAGAAGCGCTTAGTTATTTTTTTGAAATGCGCCTACTGATGCTCACTTCAATGGCGTTGACCTTACTTTTGACCGGACTGGGGACGGGTGTTGCAATTTTATATGGAAGAAAAGCCAATGCCGTACTCCTTCACTCCCGAAATGAGTTGGAACAGCAGGTTTCAGAAAGGACTCAGCATCTCCAGTTAGTCATTGATTCCATCCCCGGCACCGTTTACACCTGCAAACTCGATGAACACTGGACCATGCTATACATGAGCAATGAAGTCAAAGAACTGACGGGCTACCCTGTTGAAGATTTTCTCAACAATACGGTGAGGACTTTTGCCAGCATCATTCATCCAGATGACGTGGGTTATGTTGACCAGGTCGTCAGTGACTCGATTACAGCACATTCTCCTTATACTATCGAATATCGGATTATTGATAAAAATGGAGCAGAGCGATGGGCTTATGAAAAGGGACAGGCTCTTTACGACAAACAGGGCAACCCGGATGTGATGCATGGAACCATCATTGAAATAACGGATCGAAAGCTTGCAGAAAAACGATTTCAGAGCATTTTGGAATCTGCTCCAGACAGCATGGTGGTGGTGAACGAAGAACAAACCATTCTTTTAATCAATGCTCAAACAGAAAAACTCTTTGGGTATACAAATGAAGAGTTGATCGGCCGCCCCATCGATATATTGGTTCCAGAAAGATTCCGTCAACACCACCCTGAAAAAATGAAAGACTTTTTTGCCAATTCCAAAGTTCGTCAAATGGGGGTTGGAGAAATATGGGCATTACGAAAAGATGGCCGAGAGTTCCCTGTAGAAATCAGTTTAAGTCCATTAGAAACAGAAGAAGGTATTCTGGTTTCTGCAGTCATCCGTGATATTACCATGCGTAAGGAGATTGAAGAAAAAATCCGCAAAAGTGAAGAGGTTCTCAATCGAAGCCAGTCATTGGCCAAGACGGGAGGTTGGGAATTCAATATAGAGACTCAGCAAATTTATTGGTCTGATGAAATTTATAACATTCATGAGATGGATGCAAATGAAGATAGGGATATGATTGCTGAGAGCATTAACTGCTATCAGGAAGAAGATCGACAAATCATTGCAGATTCTTTCACCGCAGCCATTAACGAAGGAACACCCTATGACCTCATCCTGCAATTTGAATCAATCAAGGGAAAAAAATTATGGGTTCGCACCACAGGGGAGCCGATTTACGAAAATAAAAAAATTGTCAGGATCGCTGGTAATTTCGCGGATATCACTGAACAAAAGTTAATGGAGTTGGAGCTTATCAAGGCAAAGGATGAAGCTGAAGCCGCCACTCGGGCAAAAAGTGACTTTCTGGCCAATATGAGCCACGAGATCCGTACCCCGATGAATGCAATTTTGGGAATGACTCATCTCTGTCTGCAAACCGAACTTTTACCAAGGCAGGAGGATTATCTGAACAAAGTCCACAACTCCGCCAACTCTCTGCTTGGCATCATCAATGATATTTTAGATTTTTCCAAAATTGAGGCTGGTAAGCTGGACATGGAGAAGATTGATTTCAACCTCCATGATGTCCTGGAAAATGTTTCTACGTTAATTGCGGCGAAAGCCCAGGAAAAAGAATTAGAGTTTTTAATTAAGGTTCCAGCAGATATCCCCTCATTCCTCGTTGGTGATCCGTTACGTCTGGGGCAGGTTTTGATAAACCTGTCCAATAATGCTGTCAAATTTACCGAAAAAGGGGAGATCGTTATCTTGGTTGATCCGGTAAAACAGATCGAAGACGATGCCTCTCCCAATCAAGCCTCCATCCAGTTTACAGTAAAAGACACTGGAATTGGATTAACCAGGGGGCAAATAGGAAAATTGTTTCAGGAGTTCTCTCAAGCGGACACGTCCACTACCCGAAAATTTGGAGGAACAGGGCTCGGCCTGACGATCAGTAAGCGCCTTGTTGAGATGATGAATGGGGAGATCTGGGTAGAAAGCGAGCCTGGGCAAGGCAGTTCTTTTATCTTTACTGCCGAATTTGGCCAGCAATCGGTCAAGCCGAAGACTGAAATGGCGCTTGCCGATGAGTTGAAAGGATTGCGAGTATTGGTCGTTGATGATAATGATACCTCTCGCCAAATATTTCAAGAAATTCTGGAATCTTTTTCTCTGGAGGTCTCCCTTGCTTTTACAGGAGGAAAAGCTATCGATGCTTTGACTTCCGAGTCTCTCCCTTTTGACCTGATCATCATGGACTGGAAAATGCCGGGGATGGACGGAATGGAAACCAGCCGACAGATTCTCAACCATTTGAAGCTTCCCAAAGTCCCCAAAATAATCATGTGCACTTCCTATGGGAGAGAGGAACTCATGCAGCAAGCAAATGAAATTGGTCTGGACGGGTACCTGATGAAACCTGTTAATCCCTCTGTCATGCTTGACACCATACTCCAGGTGTTTGGAAAGGCTCCTGCAGGAACTATCACAAAAAGAAATAAAAACACCATGGAGGTCGAAGAGCTGGACAAAATACGAGGTGCTCGAATTTTGCTGGTCGAGGACAATGAAATCAACCAACAGGTGGCCAAAGAACTGTTAGAAGGCGCCGGCTTTTTTGTAGACATTGCCAATCATGGCAAAGAAGGGGTGGAGATGGTCAATCTGGATTATGATGTGGTGTTGATGGATATTCAGATGCCTGTTATGGACGGATATGAAGCCACTCTGCAAATTCGAAAACAGGAAGAGTTCAAGGATTTGCCCATTCTGGCCATGACAGCCAATGCCATGGTCACTGACCGGGAAAAAGTTCTTGCTGCCGGTATGAATGCTCACATCACCAAACCCATTGATCCCCAGCAATTGTTTTCCACTCTGGCTCAATGGATTCAGCCTGGAGAAAGAAAACTTCCTGATACCTATACGGTGAAGGATTCGTCCCTGGGAAAGGGAAGTGACCTGCAAAGCCAGAAAGATTTGCTTCCTGATAACGTGCCTGGCATCGACATCGCAACAGGGTTGATCCGCATTGGAGGAAACCCAAAATCCTATAAAGATATCTTAAAGATGTTCGTGCGCAATCAAGTCAATGTCATTCAGGAAATTCAACATTCTTTGCAAAATCAAGAGATCGAGCAGGCCCTCCGACAGGCCCACACTCTCAAAGGCGTGGCTGGCAACATCGGAGCAGCGGAGCTGCACCAGGCTTCCCAGAAACTGGAAGCTGGCATCAAAGAAAAAGGAAATGGAATTTCTGATGAGCTGCTTTCGTCCACCCAATCTCACTTAGAGTTGGTTCTTGCATCCATTCAAGAATTGCAGACTGCCCCAGACCAGAACACCGGCCTGAATCAAGAAGACGCTCCTGCTGGCGCGTTGGATTTGTCTAAAATCACGCCTCTAATGAATGAGCTCAAAGAGCTGCTTGAAGATAATGATACTGATGCGGTGGATGTCCTTGAAACGCTGCAGGAGCTGTTGCAGGGATCTGAATTTTCGGACGCACTGGAAAAACTGGAAGACTGTATCAACAGCTTCCAATTCACAAAAGCTCTCGAGCAATTAAAGGATATAGAAATCAGCCTGAACAATGATGTCCAAGAACCTGAGTATTCGATTTAGGACTCAAACACCATGCAGAATAGAAATTTGAAAAACCAAGTTCCGATTCTCTCAAAACCCACCACACACGAATTGATTGTTGTCTTTTTTTTCCATATACTCCGAAAAAGTTATCTTTTTTCGGAGTATCTTCCATGAAAAATATAAATCGGATTATAAACCTTACTTTACCACCGGGGCAATCTGCATTTCTATGGGGAGCAAGGAAAACCGGAAAGTCAACTTTTTTAAAAGAACAGTTTTCAGATAGTATCCTCTACGATTTTCTTCAAACCGACCTGTTTTTAGAATTTTCAAAAAAACCTTCGCTGTTACGTGAGCAATTACTGGCAAAACCAGACAGCCAATTGGAGTCTCCTGTGATATTGGATGAAGTTCAAAAGGTTCGTCAACTATTAGATGAAATCCACACATTCCCGCATTTTCCCGTTTTTTTGATGCAATAGGCTATTCTCATGGTGAATTAACCAACTATTCTAATATTGTACGGGAGTGCGGTGTGGATTCCAAAACGGTAAAAAAATACTATCAAATCCTAATAGACACTCTTTTAGGGACCTTGGTTGAACCCTTTAAACGTAGACAAGAACGTCAAGTTCTTAGTAGAATTCCCAAATTTTACTTATTTGATGTTGGTGTTGCTGGAAGTTTAACCAAAAGGCGGATCTCGGTAGAAAAAGGAGAGCAATTTGGAAAAGCATTGGAACATTTTATTTACACAGAATTAAAAGCCCATCGCTCCTACACAGAATTGGATTATGACATTAACTTTTGGAGAACAAAATCAGGGATGGAAGTGGATTTTGTTCTTGGACGTGGAGAAGTAGCTATCGAAGTGAAAGGTACCAGCCGTGTAGATCGAAAAGAACTACGTCCTTTGACCACATTCATTGAAGACTACTCACCTCGTAAAGCGATAGTCGTGTGCAATGAAATGGAACAGCAGATCTCTGGCAAAATACAAATTATGCCTTGGAAACACTTTCTAGCAAACTTGTGGGGCGGTAATATTATTCAATAGATTATTTGAATACTATCAGAAGCAAGTGTTTTTTAAATAATTGGAGATAAATGACAGACTTAACAGGCGTGAATGTGAAATGGGTTCTATTTGTTGCCATCTTTGTTTCAATGGTGTCATGGAGTCATGCACAGGAATCAAAGACCACAATCCAGAAATCCAAATTCGATAAAGTCACGCTCCAGCTTCTCTGGAAAAACCAGTTTGAATTTGCCGGTTATTATGCTGCGCAGGAAAAGGGCTTTTACCGAGACGCCGGGTTGGATGTCGGTATTAAAGAATATGATGTTGGAATCAATATAACGGAGCGGGTCCTATCCCAAAAAACCGATTTTGGAGTGGGTGACTCCACTTTGATTTTAGATAAATTGAATGGGAAAAACGTTTTTCTGCTTTCTGCGATCTTCCAGCATTCTCCTGTTGTACTGCTGGCAAAAAAACGTTCTGACCTGGAGACGGTCAATGATTTAAAAGGGAAAAAAATCATGACTTCCGGTTATGGTGCCGGTGGTGCCTCGCTAACGGCCATGCTGAAGAGCAATGGCGTCCAGCAGGATGACTACACCAAACTCGCTCATACTTTCAATATCGATGATTTGGTATCTGGCAGAACCGATGCCATGTCGGCCTATCTTTCTAATCAGCCCTACCAGATGAAAAAACGAGGGGTTCCTTACACGACATTTGATCCGAAAGATCACGGTTTTGATTTTTATAGTGATATTTTATTTACCTCCCAAAAGCGGTTTCAAGACAATCCTCAATTGGTAAAAAGGTTCTATCAGGCCAGTATGCGAGGCTGGCAATATACATTTTCCCATATTGATGAAACGGTTGAGCTGATTTTACAAAAGTACAATACTCAAAACAAAAGCCGAGAAGCCCTTCACTTTGAAGCAAATGTTCTGAAAAAATTAGCCCATGAGAAAGGGGTTGCTTTCGGGACAATCAATAAAGACCGGGTTCTCCAAATTGCTCAAGTTTACCGCCTGATGGGGTTCACACAATCCTCCGGGAGTTTGGACAATCTCATCTATCAGCCAGACGGACATCTAGGTATCGGTCTTACACTAGAAGAGGAACAATTTCTGAGCCAGCACCCAACCATTAGGGTGCACAATGAATCCGACTGGGCTCCTTACAATTTTTTTGAGAACGGAAAGCCTCAAGGATACTCCATTGATTTCATCACCCTTCTTGCTGAGAAATTGGGAATAAACATTGATTTCGTAAGCGGTCCAACCTGGGGGGAGTTCATCGACCAAATCAAAGAAAAAAAACTGGACGTGATGCTCAACATTGCCCAAACACCAGAGCGTGAAAAATTCCTGAATTTCAGCAGCTCGTACATAGAATTAGCCCAAGCTCTTTTTATTCATGAAGACATGGAACAGATCCATTCCATTGAAGAACTGTTTGGTAAACGATTTGCCGTCCCCAAAGGTTTCTTCTTTGAAGAGACACTGCAGAAGTATCCCGGAATCAACTTAATTCCGGTCAAAGATACGTTAGAATCGCTTCAATCGGTTGCTTTTGACCGAGCCGATGCATTACTCGATCTGATGCCTGTCGTGGAGTACTATAAACGGAAGTTAGGGATTACAAACGTTATCGTCGGGGGCACGCTGGGCCTCAATGAAGGATCTCCGATCCCACTTCACTTAGGGGTTCGTAAAGACTGGCCGGAGCTGGCTTCTATCTTTAACAAGGCCATGAAAGAAATCAATCATGAGGAGCTGCGGAAAATCGAGAACAGCTGGCTCAACTTTACCGAACAGAGAGCAAACAATCCAGCCATTGAACTAACGTTGGAAGAACAAGAGTGGCTCACACAAAACCGTATCTGGACCGTGGCAAACGAACTTGACTGGCCCCCTTTTGATTTTGCGGAAGATGGCATCCCGAAAGGATATGCTATTGATCTGATCAATCTAGCCTTGAAAAAAATCGGTGCAGAGGTTAAATGGGTCAACGGTTTTACCTGGGCCCAACTGATGGCTAAATTCCAATCCGGCGAGATTCATATCCTGCCTGCTCTCTTCAAAACAGAAGAACGGAAAAAGTTCACCGAATACACCTACAGTTATGCAGCGAATCCCTCCGTTTTGGTAACTCATTCCGATAACAAAGACATTGCCTCAATGGATGATCTAAAGGGCCGACGCATTGCAACAATCAGCAATTTTTCCATTGCAGATACGATTGAAAAAATCTATCCGGAGATCCAGCAAATCTCAGTAGAGAACGTGACGGAGGCACTCAATACCGTTTCACAAAAGAAGGCCGACGCGTTTGTAGGAAGTATTGGTGTGATTTCCTACATATTGGATCGAAATTACATACCAGATGTCCAGGTTGTTGGAGATTCCGGGCTGCTCAAACCTGAAGATACAGCTTTATACATGGGGGTGCTGAAGCAACGGAAAATCCAGCGCGATATTCTTCAGAAAGGACTTGATGCCATTGGAGAAGATGAACTGGCAAAAATTGAAAAAAGATGGCTGCCTCTTCTTCACAGTAATAAAGACAAGAAAAAACGAGTGGACCTTTCTTCCAAAGAGTTTGACTGGTTGATGGAACATTCGGAACTCTCCCTGGGAGACGATTTTTCCTGGCCGCCTTTTGCCTATCAAGATAAAGAAGGGAAATTCAGTGGGATCAGTTCTGGATTTGTTGATTTGATATCAGATCGCCTCGGCATTACTATTGAACCGGTTTTCGGGCTCCGTTGGCCAGAAGTGCTGGAAAAAGTTAAGAAAAAACAACTGGATATCCTTCCGGCTGTTGCTTATTCAAAGCAGCGTGAGGAGTATCTTGATTTTACCAAACCTTACATACAGTTTCCCATCGTGATTGCCACACGCAAAGATAGTGAGTTTGTTGACAACCTGAAAGATCTGACTGGAAAAAAAGTTGGTATAATCACAGAGTACATCACCCAGGAAAAATTGACAGAAAACTACCCGAAAATTGAACTAGTGCCTCTGAAAAATCTTCGAGATGGAATCCAAGCCCTTGATGAGAAGAAAATCGATGCCTTTGTCGACAATCTCGCATCGATTACTTATGAAATCGATCGTCTCAAAATCCAAACCATAAAAATTGCGGCTCCCACTGAGTATAACTTTGAGCTCCATTTTGGTGTGCGAAAAGGACTGCCTGAGTTGGTAGATATTCTCAACCGGGCGATTGATTCCATTGAGGTGCAGGAAAAAGCCCGCATTAAAAACACCTGGCTGGCCATTGAGGTGAAATTTGGCTGGGATTTGGAAAAAATTCTGATATACGCACTTCCCATTGGCGCCAGTATTTTTGTGATCATCGTCTTTGTCATTGTTTGGAACCGCAGGCTGGAAAAAGAAATCGTCTACCGCAAAACTTTACAGGATGAGCTTGAAATAGCCAAAGAAAAAGCAGAGGAAGCCACCAAAGCCAAAAGTGATTTTCTGGCCAACATGAGTCACGAAATCAGAACTCCGATGAACGCCATCATGGGCATGACTCACCTTGCTTTGCAAACTGAGCTGACTGCGAAACAACAGGACTATCTGAATAAAGTTAACAGCTCTGCGACTTCTCTGCTTGGTCTGATCAATGACATTCTGGATTTTTCAAAAATCGAAGCCGGCAAGCTTGATATTGAATCGATTGACTTTGATCTCAATGAAGTACTGGAAAATGTTTCTAATTTGATCAGTATGAAAGCTATTGACAAAGGTCTTGAATTTTTATTTCATACCGATCCCGATGTTCCCACCTTTTTACGTGGAGATTCATTACGAATCGGACAAATCCTGATCAATCTTTCAAACAATGCAGTGAAATTCACAGGAGAAGGTGAAGTTGTAATACGGACTCAGCTCATCAAAAAAACCGAAGAACATGTGACACTTCAATTTACCGTTCGAGATACGGGAATTGGATTAACGCCTGAACAAATCGGCAAATTATTTCAATCATTTTCCCAGGCAGATTCCTCAACCACTAGAAAATACGGAGGAACCGGTTTGGGATTAACTATTTCCAAGCGTCTTGTTGAGTTGATGGGCGGAAAGATTTGGGTCGAAAGTGAAGTCGGCAAGGGCAGCTCTTTTATTTTCACGATTGTCCTGGGACATCCCCAGGGCGAATTGAAAAAAACTCAGGTGGACCTTGCAGAACTGGAGGGGATGCGAATACTGGTTGTTGATGATAATAAAACATCGCGGCAAATATTCAAAAATATGCTCGAATCCTTTTCTTTTCAGATTTCTTACGCCAGCACAGGGGAAGAATCTATCGACATTCTAAAGTCGGAAAAGGAAACCTTTGCTATAGTTTTAATGGACTGGAACATGCCAGGCATGGGAGGTTTGAAAGCCACGGAGCAAATCAAAAAACATTTGAATTTGAATCCAGTCCCCAAAGTCATTTTGGTAACTTCTTATGGCAGAGAAGATGTTGCGGAACAAGCAGAATCTGCAATGCTGGATGGCTTGCTAATGAAACCTGTCAATCCTTCCTCTTTGCTCGACAGCATCATGTCAGTCTCTGGAAAATCAGTTGTTCGGAAATCAACGGACAAAAAAGAGACACAAGGGTTAAACATGATTCGAGGAGCGAAAATTCTGCTCGTGGAAGATAATGAGATCAATCAGCAGGTCGCCCGGGAACTGCTGGAAGGAGTGGGAATGATGGTTGAGATTGCCAATAATGGAAAGGAGGCGGTAGAGCATGAAAAACTAGCAGAGTTTGATGTAGTCCTGATGGATATACAAATGCCTGTGATGAATGGCTATGATGCTTCTCAAACTATACGAAAAAACCCCAAATTTAAAGACCTGCCCATTCTTGCCATGACGGCAAATGCCATGGCCGGAGACAAGGAAAAATCCTTAGCTGCCGGAATGAATGATCATGTAGCAAAACCGATCGATCCTCCACAATTGTATTCTGCATTGGTACAATGGATCAAACCAGGTGAGCGAAAACTACCGGATGGTTATGCAGATAAAAATTCTTCTTTGCCTAAGGACGATGAATCACAGGACGAGGAGAATAGACTTCCCGATAAAGTGCCTGGTATTGATATCGCAACAGGCTTGATCCGTATTGGAGGCAACCCAAAATCCTACAGAGATATTTTAAAAATGTTCCAGAAAAATCAGGGACAGGCCATCCAGGAAATTCAACATTCTTTGGAAAATCAGGAGATCGAGCAAGCGGTGCGACAGGCCCACACCCTCAAAGGAGTGGCTGGCAACATAGGGGCCACGGAGCTGCACCAGGCCTCCCAGAAACTGGAAGCTGAAATCACAGAAAAAGGGAAAGAACTTTCTGATGAGCTGCTGTCGTCCACCCAATCTCACTTGGATCAGGTTCTTGCTTCGATTCAAGCATTGCAGCCGACCCCTGAACAGAATAAAGAAAGTACTTCTACGGGTACGGTGGATTTATCAAAGATCGAGCCTCTGCTGAAAGAATTGAAGGAACTGCTGGAAGACAATGATACTGATGCACTAGATATCCTGGAATCGCTGCAGGAGCTGCTGCAAGGAACCGAAGTTGCCGACATACTCGGAAAATTGGAAAATTGTATCAATAACTTCCAATTCAAAGAAGCCTTGGAACAATTACAAAGCATCGCTAAAAAGTTAGGCTCTTTATGGATTCCGGGAGCCTAGTGTAACAAAATACTAACGAGGGCTCCTAAGAGGGCTTTTCCTCGCTTTCGTATATTATGAACAAACTGAAAAAACGCTAAATAACAGGGGAGTTTTTCTTGAGAAATTCCCCGATGGGGTCTCAACCAGGATCGTAGG
>JADGAT010000229.1 GCA_015231885.1 SAR324 cluster bacterium | reverse complement strand
TTCAAGGCCAGAACTTTATCTAAATCTTGTAATGCCCTCTCGTATTCTTTTTCTGCAATGAGCAATTTGCTTCGATTTAGATAAGAAGGCATATTGTTCGAATTAAATAAAATGGACTGGGCCAATAATCTTATTGCATCCAGATTTTTTCCATTTTGTTGAGCTAAAAATCCGAGCATGTTGTAAGCGTCGGATTTAAATAAATTGATTGTTGCAGGATCAATAAAAGAGGAGCCTGAATAATTCTTATATCTAACAATTTTTTCTAAATCTTGAACTGCGAGCTCATTTTGTTTGACATTCATTAAAATTTTGGCCCGATTGATATAAGATAGCAAGTCATTGGGTTTTAGCTGGATCGCAATTGAGAGGTCTTTATAGGCTTCTTCAAATTTTCCTAAATTCATATAGAGAAAACCACGACGACTATAAGCGCTAGACAAGTTGGGATTAGTTTCAATTGCCTTTGTGTAATGTCCTATAGCGGTTTCATTTTCTCCCTTATTTTGAAACAAAGTCCCCAGATTAAGGTGACTGACAGAATAGGAAGGATTGAATTCAACGGATTTTGAAAAATTGACAATGGCTTGATCGTATTGCTGCAAGTTTAAATTCCCTTGTGCTTTCCAGTGGAAAACATTGGCAATTTGTTCGTTTGGTTTTCCCATGAGCTTTCTGAGAAATAAGGACTTATCAAGATCTGAAATCATCTGCTCATATTGGTTGTCGTAGTAGTGACCAATGCCTTTATAATAAAAAAGGGATTCTGAAATAGAACCCCAACTGAAAACTCCTATGATAACCAGCCCAACACTTTCGCAAATGACTAATACCAGTGCTTTTCTTCTATTACCCAATAATTTGTGGATAGAAGTAGGAGGGTTTTCATTTTTGTTGAACAGAGGATCATTTGAAAGGTTGGTTTGCTTTTCTAGTCCACCTTGTTTTGCAATTCTATAAAATTTTAAACGTTTTTCAACAAAGACATAAAAAGTGGGCAAAAATTCCATCAGTACATAGAGACCATAACAACACAATAACGTATAAGAAAACTGGATCAGCTTGGAAGAGAGGTTAATATGACGGCCAATAGAACCAGGATTGTCGCCAATAACGGCAATAAAATAGTCTAAAAAGATCACATTGCTCATCCCGGCAAGCAAAAGTAAAAACTTTGCGTCAAACTTGATCCTCAATAGTAAAGATACCAAGGAAAAAATCATAAAAACAGAGAGGATTGGATGAAATAGAAAACTATGATAGAAATAGAAATTGAATTGTAAAAAAAAATCTAAATGGGTCAAAACATAGTGGGTCCACATTTTTCGAATATTTTTAATTTTCCAATATTCGTATTCAAGAGTATGAACGCCCAAATCCATAATTTCGGGATAATTTTCTAAAATCCAATTTCTGTCTCCCTTTTGGTACAAATCGGTATTGAGTTTGTCGGGGTAGTATTCTCCTCCCAAATGGTAATCGAGATTGGATCCGATGTATCGTTCATATCTCGCTGTATAGTTCGTTGAATAGTTTGAGACTGCTAGTATCGCGAGACCAAATAGCAGGTGTAGATAAATCGTTTTTTTTACTAGTATTTTATTTTTCTTTGGAAAAAATAACTGAATATAAAAATACACTATGAAAATGTAACCAACAGAAATTAGAAAATTGGAATCTCTCGTAAAAACTGCTCCAAAGATGCCGATATTTAGAAAAGTGAGATAGAGATTGATCCTTTTTTCGGAATGCTTGTCATAGAGAATGAGGATAAATGCGGTGAAAGACAGAATCCAATAGGAGACCGTTGTATCTTCTGATAATATCCGGTTGTTGTAGTTTAGATTGTTGAAATAGTTGAAAAGTACAGTGACGTGAAGAAAAAATTGTGAGGCAGGTCTGAAATTAATTAAAAAAACGGAAAAACTTAGGGAAATCCAAACAATAACTTTTAACAAATTCTGAAAAATTAAAAAGTTGTCTGTCCCAAACAGTTTCAGCAACAAGGGAAACAGAAAAGGACGATGCATAAATAAAAAACATCGATCAATTTTCGTGTGACCGGTTACTTTAATATTGCGATCATATTCACTTTCGAGGTTTAAAGTTCGATCCTGTTCGGTTTCAAAAAAACATTCAGAAAACGACATATTTTGAGCGACCCCAAGATAATCTGTTGCATCACCTTTTATTGGAGGAGGGGGGGTGTAAGAAACAGAAAATAAAAACACCAACAATACAATAAAATAGAAGGTAATGAAAATTTTAGAAAAACCTCTGTTTTCGATATAAATTGAGTTGAAAAATTTTTGAAACAATATCGGTAATTTTGCAGTCATCTTCAAATTAGTCTAGAATTAATAACCTGTTCCTGGAGGCCAAAGGGTTTCGCCAATATCGAGGCGATAGTAACTGCCAAGGCAATGAATTTTTT
>JADGAT010000228.1 GCA_015231885.1 SAR324 cluster bacterium | reverse complement strand
AAATTTTGATTTCTTTAAACTCCAAGTCCTAGCTGAGCTGGGGCCTTCGGGGTAACACACTAATTAACGAAGATCCATCCTTTTATTTTCTGCAGGCATCCACAAACCCATACAACACTGAGCACGCTGGTGCATGAGTTTATTCATTTCCGCCAGGTCCAGCGTGATGGTTTTGTCAGATTCTATACTTCCTATGTGTGGCAATATTTCAAAGTAAAATGGAAAAACAGGGAGTTCGGAAAATCCTGGAAAAACAGTAATGCTTATACAAGCATCACTTATGAAAAAGAAGCCTACCAAGGGCAATCGCATCCTCGATGGATCGAAGAATATAGAAGGGAAACAGCATGACAGAAGATTTTCAAAAAGACGCAATTGCATCATTGACTAAAGCAGGACCATTGGGTGCGGTGATTGTGATGATGTTCATTGCCGGGTATTTCATCTCTGAGCAATTTGCAGAGCAGCACCAGCAAGCCCTGGATGTCATTCAAAAAACCAATGAAATTCAGTTGAAGCAAGTCGAACTGCTGACTACTATAAAAGAACGTATTTCCGTTTATCCTTTTTCTGCAAAAAGCTTTGAGCCGTGAATGAAAAAACGGTGTACTTTAAACAAATGGATTGGTAAGGAAGTCGATGTTTAAATTTAGCAGTAAATCAAAAGAAAAATTAGACCAGTGTCATCCAAAACTGCGGATGTTGTTCAACCAGGTAATTCAATATCATGATTGCACAATCATGGAAGGAATTCGCAGCAGGGAGCTGCAAGATGAATATTACAGAACAGGAAAATCAAAATTGATGTGGCCTCACTCAAAACACAATGTGGTAGCATCCAATGAATTATCGAGAGCAGTTGATGTCGCACCTTATATTGCAGGTAAAGGAATTCCCTGGAATGATGTGAGATATTTTTATCACTTTGCAGGGTTGGTACGCGGGATTGCTGCAGAACTTGGAATAAAAGTGAGATCTGGGCTGGATTGGGATAATGATTGGAGACTAGACGATCAATCATTTCACGATGGGCCGCACTTTGAATTATTGGAGGGATGATGGATATCTTAGGAATGTTTTCAGGAAAAGATAATATTGCGAGTAAAATCATTGATACTGCAAAAGAATACTTCCCCCCTGATATGAGCGAGGCCGATAAATTGAAAATTGAGATGGCCATGAAGACCCAGGCACATCAGCATCAACTCGAATCCCAAAAGCAGGAATTTGAAATACAGAAAGAATTCAATAATCGCATCAAGGCAATGGAAGGAACAGCAAGTGATTTGAAATCTATTCCATTTGTGGGAGCAATATTACTCACTATACGTGGTATGCAGCGTCCTGCAGTCATCTACATGACGCTTTTTGTGGACATCATGCACTTTTCTGGAGTAGAATCATTCCAGTGGGATGAAAAATCTATGACAGCGAGCACGTTCATGCTCCTGAATGCACTCACCATGTTTTTTCTTTTTGGGGAGAGGGCTGTCAAAAACGCCATGCCTTTGATCGGAAAACATTTTGGGAGGAATTGAATTTTTATGGAACCTGGGAGTTTTTTCAGTATTGTGTATTCCGATTTATCGAATTTGGACAATACCAATCTCTCCTTGAGCATCAAAAGTGTTTGAAATTCTCACAGCATTGTTTCTAATGACTCTTTCAATTTCATTGACTCGAACATTACCGGATCTAATCCAGACCAAATAAGGAGGATACCCCTTTACATTTACGATATCCACAAAATCCGCATCCTTGGTAACTATGACAAAATCATGATCCTTGGCATAGTTCCATATCTTGAGATCATCTTCATTTTGTAGTTCCAGTTCTTTGACATGTTTTGAACCAGGGAAAATATCGGAGAGTTTCGGGATGAGTTTGTCAGAAAGGTGTTCATCGAGTAGGAGTTTCATGGAGAAAGAATAATTTGATTGTGTTCTCGATCTGCCGCATATGCCAAACAAGCTTGAATGTCAGCCTTTGTTAGCTCAGGAAAGTCGTCAATTATTTCACTTGACTCCATTCCTTGTGCCAGCATATCTAACACATCATAAACGGTGATTCTTAAACCCCGAATACAGGGTTTGCCTGATCTTTTCCCAGGCTCAAGAGTAATAATCTCATTATATTTCATGATATTGCCTACTTTTTGATCTTTTTAGAGAAATACATCTTATGTATCCATTTTCAATTACATTATCTCTTATGCTTTCAAGGTTCACAACCATTTTTTTGATAAAGAAACAAAAATAGAAATGCCTCCTTTTGTAAAGCTCCTCTTTTAGACCGCTTTATTGGGAAAAAGTAGTCATTTTTATAAGATTTTTATAAGATGCCATTCTAATTCATTGATATTATTATCAAGACTTCTACATTCCCAAGCTTGAGGTCGCGGGTTCGACTCCCGTCTCTCGCTCCAAAAATCTCTTTTAAATTCAATAAATTACAATA
>JADGAT010000227.1 GCA_015231885.1 SAR324 cluster bacterium | reverse complement strand
AACGGTGCTGGCAGAATTTTCGAAAAGATCAATGAGTTCTCAATTTCCAGATTCTCCAAATTTTGAAAATTACATTCAACCATTCAACATTAAAAATTTTAATCCGGGGAAGCAGGTAACTTTGTATTCCGAACAAAAGTTTTTTGAAGGATTTGATCGGGGAAAGCGCGGAGTCGGGACAAGGAACTATATAATACTTTTAGGAACCAGTGTTCATACTGCAGGATTTGTCCGTCAACTAGCGGATTCATTTAAAAAAATTCCCGAACTTTTTCCCAATGTGGATGGAGTTGTTCCAATTGCGCATACTGAAGGTGGGACCAACGAGCCTTTCAACAATTCCGAATTGCTTCTTAGAACTCTCTCCGGATTTGCTGTTCATCCGAACGTCGGTGCAGTTTTGAGTGTAGATTTTGGAACAGAGCAAATTAATAACAAAGTTTTAAAAGAATATTTGGAAGAAAATAAATATCCGATCAATATGTTAATCCATAACTTTTTCAGCATTGAATTTTCATACAATGAAGCACTATCGAAAGCTTCAAAAATCATCGAGCAATGGCTTCCCCAATTGAATAATATCCATCGCTCAGAGCAACCATATAGTAAAGTCAAACTTGCATTGCAATGTGGGGGGTCAGATGCTTTTTCAGGTGTTTCAGGAAACCCCTTGGCTTCATGGATAGGAAAGGAAATAATCAGATACGGAGGAATGGTCAACCTAGCCGAAACAGATGAGCTTATGGGATCAGAAGCATACGTGCTTGCTAATGTTAAGGATATAGAAACAGCGGAGCGTTTCCTTCAACTTTCAGAACGATTCAAAAACTGGGCTAGTCGGTATGGTCATTCAGCAGAGGGAAATCCTTCGGGTGGAAATATCATTAGGGGATTGTACAATATTGCAATTAAATCCATAGGTGCAGCTCGGAAAAGGCATCCGGATGTACGGTTAGACCATGTTATTGAATATGGAGAACCAATGACTGAGTCCGGATTTTATTTTATGGACAGCCCAGGAAATGATCCTGAAAGTATTGCTGGGCAGGTAGCAAGTGGTGCAAATCTGGTTTATTTTGTCACAGGAAATGGCTCGATAACAAATTTCCCCTTTGTGCCCACAATCAAAATAATGACAACTACAGAACGCTTTGAGTTACTACATGGGGATATTGATTTTAATGCCGGGCGCTTTCTAGAAGGAGAATCGTTAGATTCGCTGGGTGAGAATTTGATGAGATTGACTCAGAAGGTGCTTTCAGGACAAAAATCTTCCGGTGAAAAAGCGGGACATTCACAAATCAACATTTGGCGGGATTGGTACGGTAAAGATGCTCGGGAGGTTTCTTGTAAGAAACCGGAAGAGGTTTTGATTGGTAAATCGTTGGTTTTGGGTTATCAAAGTAGCAAAAAACCTCTCTTCTATGAAGCCGTTCAAGTCAAGGGACAATATGCATCAGAACAAGTTGTATTAGTGATGCCAACTAGTTTGTGCTCTTCAGAAGTTGCGAAAATGTTGGTAAGGCATATGACAGAAAAAAAGATCGGGAGTGAAAAAGGCATTTCCCGCTTTGTCGCTCTACCACACACTGAAGGATGTGGTAATTCAAGTGGGAAATCGATGGAAAAATTCATCCGTACTACACTTAACTATCTCTTACACCCCAACGTAAGCATGGCTATTTCTTTAGAACACGGTTGTGAAAAAGCGCACAATGCCTATATGTGTCAAGAGTTTGAGAAAATTGGGGGAGTAGTAAAAAAAATTGGTTGGTTCAGTATACAACTTGATGGAGGCATAGAAAATGTTTTAAAGAAAGCTACAAAATGGTGTCAAAGAAATGTAGCTAATTTGAAAGAAGAATCCGCCAAGACGACAGATGCTAAGGATACTAGAATTGGGATTATCACAAGTGGATCTATGCCGAGATTCGTAAAAGGTACTTTGAATGTTTTCTGCCGGAGGCTGCTAGATGCTGAAATGACCGTAATTGCTCCGGAAAGTTCTGCTTTGGTTAACGTCTTGATTAAGTCGGGGACGTTGAAAGAGGAACAAACACATCCCACATTGGCCTACGGTCAACAACCTTCAGATTCTGGTTTTCACATAATGGAAAATTCCTTCGCTACTCTTGAAGAAACCATGGCTGGAATGGGTGGAAGTGGAGTTCAGGCTATTTTTTCATTTTTAAAAGGCCGACCTATAAGCGCCCACCCGATGATTCCAGTAATCCAAGTGAGATGGAATGGAAATCGGTCGATACTTTACCAAAATGATTTCGACCTTACTTTGCCAGAGAGTAGCTCGCAAGGGAGTGCACAACTTATAGAGTTGCTTGAACAGGTCTTATCAAGAAAATACATTCCTAAAAACAATTGTAGCCAAAACACTATCTATCAAATAAGCAGAGGTATAGAGGGAATCTCGCTATAAGATTTAGCCTCTTCTGCTTCGGCAGTTTGTAAGCGTCGAGTATTCA
>JADGAT010000226.1 GCA_015231885.1 SAR324 cluster bacterium | reverse complement strand
CAGCACCACCCCTTCGGCAACCTTCAGATAAACAGACTCATCCAGATGGGACCCCTGTAATTTTCTATCTATGTATTCACGCTTCATCCGCTGGAGATAGCCCACCCCTTTGTAATATTCCAGGGTATGATGCACCAGCGTTTGGAATTCTGCATAAAGATTCAGTTCATAACGATTGTGCTCAAAAAAAGGACGAAGCATATCAGGAATACGTGCAGCATAGATCTCGCCATTGACCTCTTTGCCAAATCCTGCCCATTCCACCTCCGCTTTGGGCAGGGGATTGCCGCTGGCAAGCTGCTCAACCATCATGGCAATTTTGTGCTTGGATTGATCTTTTGAGGCTGTATTGAGTTTGCCGGTAATTCGTTTCAACGTGGCCAACGCTTTTTTAGAAAACAGGTTACTGAGCTTCTTGGTTTGCTGCCACTGCATTTTGAGCATTGAGGTTTGACAGACACTTTCTACTTTTGCGGGACTGGCAATCTGAATGGATCGAACATTCATGGCATCGGGCACCTCTCCTTTGAGTTGATCAGCAGACTGGAGGGCTGCAATACTATGGTGGATACTTTCTGCCAGTGTCGCCAGTTGCACAATGCTCAAGGAATCCAGGAATTCTTTTTCCTGCTTTCTGGAATCTTCCAGTAAATCTTCAGGATCCAGAGGGTTGGTTGAAGAAAAATAATTATGGGGATTTTTCAAATCCTCACAAACTTTTTCTCCCAGTTCCTTTTTACGGTCCAAGGCACGATCTTCTTCATCAAGCGAGGCAAAGAGATGCTCCAGGTTTTGGTAAGCGACGACTTTGGCCAAGGCGTACTGTGGTTTTTTGGCGGCTTTTGACTCAAGATTCCGTTTATCTATTTCATAAAGTTCTGTATGAATCCAATACTTGAAGTATTCATGTTTCCATGTCACGTATTGCAAAATTCTGGAATCACATAAAAGGGCATGGGAAAATTCACGGAAGCGTTCTACAATCAATTCCTGATTGTGCACATCCATGAATATATCTTCAGATCCATACAAAATATGACTAATATTTTTTTGAAGATTTCTGCGGGTCCATTCATACTGCGACTGTATATTTCTGGGTAATAAATTCTTAATATTTATCAGGGGTGCTTCTGCATATTCTAACAAGGCTGCGTGAATTTCCTGGATTTCCGATATGGCCATGCCTTCAAAAATCTGCTTGTTTTTGCGAATCAGCGAAACAACATTGTAGGTTCCAATGATTTTTGCAGCATAAATACGAATGGTTTTTTCCTTGGCTGTATTTCCTCCAGCAAATAAAATCTTAACATAATCCAGTAATTCTTGCGGACTACGATAAAACGGGAAAATGGATTTCAATTGCTGATACTGCCCGGAAGACAGATCCTCTGACAAAAACCATTGTAACTGTGAACACAAAGTCAATGCTTCCTGAATAGAACTCTCATCAAACACCAGACCATCCTCGTCATTCACAATGGAACCGGAGGTTTGCTGCTGCAGAGTTTCAAAGTAGGTCACCGCAGAATGTACTGTGTCCTTGGCAACTTTTGACTCAGGAACCACCAAATCGACCTCTCCCTCTTCTGCGGCAAAGGAATCTATGTCAGGATCTTCAAAAAAACTTTGTATATGCTGCTCACCAAATACTCCATCATCTACTTCATCCTCTTCTTCATCGGGAGACAACATGATCTCGACATCTTTTTCTTCATCACTAGTGAGCACAATGGTTTCTTCTGTTGATGATTCGACTTCATTTTCGCTTTTGTTGTCTGGCGATTCCTTCGTTTTCTGAGTTTTTGGCAAATGTTTGCGAAGCTCCGGAATCAGAGCATCCACCTCATCAAAGTGTTTTGCCTCGCCATTTTTCTGAATTTGAACCAAGGAGGTACGCAATACACCACAAGACTTGGTGAGCAACCCGATGTAAAGTTTTTCAGAAATGATAAAAGAAGTTTGGAGTTCAGACAATTCATTGATGAGCGCGAGAAGCTGCTGCAATGAAGCTGCTTCCATTTGATCCACATTTTTTGTAATGGATTCAAATTTGGCAGCAATCACACGGCAAACCTCTTTACTCCTTGGAGTTCCCCCCAGGGTGTTTGCTTTCTGGAGCAGTCCGATGGTGGAATGAAGAACTTTGTTGCTCCGAGCAGCTGATTGAATTATTTTTGCAGATTTTTGTGAATCATTTTGTGACATGGTCTTTTCTTTTATTCCTGTACCATAAGAATCTTCGTATAGATTCCAGAAACGTCTTTCCCCCCTTTCCATTCCTTACGTCAGAGAAGATCCATGTGGGATACTATCAACAAATTATGACCTCAATGGCAATGAACAGGAAAAAATCAGCGAGTCACTTCCTTAAGGAATTCTGTGAAACGCTGCCATGATTTTTTATCAGCATCTTCTCGATAACGATCGGAACCAAAGACCGTAAAAGCATGGGGGGCTCCACTGTAAGTAATCATTTCGTGAGAGACCCC
>JADGAT010000225.1 GCA_015231885.1 SAR324 cluster bacterium | reverse complement strand
GCATGCTTCCTCGTGAAATCAAGGTCGCCATAGAGCAGAATAAAACAGAGCTTGAAACGATCAAAATCTAATTTTATACAAAATTACAAGCCTGGCACTGTTAACGTAAAAACATGTAATCAGCGACGAGCAATATCAGTAAATATACTCCGGACGGTTAATCCAAGCATCGCAAAACCAAAGAATGAAAAAGGCATTTGCCACAAAATAAAATTTATATGAGCATGCGCGTCAGAATGGGATTTGAAAATGACATACCAGGACAGGGGTGCCAGAATCGAAAAAATTGTTCCAATCGCTAATGCAATGTCACTTCGCCGTTGTTTTTGAGTAACAAATTTTCTCGTATTAAAGAGCATGAAACAGCAGATCGCGATAAAGAAGGAGACCAAATGCCAGTATTTTAATCTGAACAAATAGGGAGAGATCGAAAAATTGGAAAGCCTCGGGAAGTTATTGATTTCAAATACTTTACCATTTGTATAGATGCCAATAACACTGATTGTGCTGGCATTTAAGCTGCGGGAATACAAAGGAATTTCTGCTGCTTTTGCATGAGTTCTTTTTCTCAAAGAGTATAAAATTTCGTTGAATGCACTAGAGGGATTTCCTTTGACTGATACTATCTGGGCTCCCAAAATCGTCAAACTCAATAATATTGCAAAGCACGAGCATGAAATCGCAGATAAAGTTTTCCTTACCACCAGTTTTAGTCCTAATTTGTTGGTAATACTGTAGTAAACAAAGGGTACCATCATCATCCCCCATGTCGTCGTGATATACTCGTAACCATTGATTAGGCATTTAATAAATATCAGGAAAAAGATAAAACATCCGAACAGCGAAGAATTGCTATCCGTTGATAGTCTGTTTCTCCTCAGGAAAAACATAACTCCGATCATTGGCATATAGAAGGCCCAAAGACCCCACCAAAGATTGCGGCCCATAACGATCAGCCACGGGGAAAAAACCATGGAACTCAAAACAAAAACCGCGGGTAAAAGTCCTATTTCCAAAGAAAACCACAATACAATGAGAGTCAAAGCAAATGCCGACAAAAAAGACGTGATTTTATGAAAAATCTTAATCTTTGTGGCAGGGCTTGCAGAAATGATTTTGTCTAAGAAACTAAAAAGCATCCCCTGCCCTCCAACTTGTGAAAAGTACGGGGTGTATGATTTAAATGTTGAATCATTTAGATAGGCGCGATATTGGCTCTTGTAAGGGAAATCTGCGTGGCTCAGGGGAGTTGGGTTGATATTTCCTATACCCGTAAGTCCACCTGCAGAAAAAATTCCTTTTTGGCGAGACAGCACCAGTCTTCCCAGAATATGATTTTCACTGCCAATTTCGTGATTTTCAAACCAGTGTTGATCAGCAACTTGCCAGAAATTTGAGTAAAACCCCAAAAACAACAGTGTGATTGATGCATAACCAAGCAAAAGATTCTTGAAGAAAAGTTTGGATTTCATAATTTTTGTTATGTAGGATATTTAAATGCGTTCCTGCCTCCTGCCAATTTTAATACTCTATTATTGCTTCCATTATTTCCCCCCTCACTCGAGTTGTTTGAACCTGCTTTTGTGCAGTCCTTGAGTCAAATATAACCCTCGAGACCAGGACAGAATGAAAGCAGTGAGAGTTTTTTTCTTGTGAATTAACGCTAATATCGATAATACAGTATCAAACCCTTTCTAACCACAACATTAATAGAGGCACTATGAACTCGATGAAAACACACATGACTTTTCAATCATGGATTATACCAGCTACCCTGCTTTTCATTTTTTCTGTTTTTTTTATCCCTTCCTGTGGTGATGTCGCATCAGAAATCAACGGAGTGGACAAAATCCTCGGAGTTGAAGAAGATGATCCGGTTAAAGAGGATGACAATGAAGATGAGGAGGAAAATGCTCAACTCCTGAGAGGAACGTTTCTCGATGCTGCTGTTGGAGGAGTCACTTTCACTGGAAATGGAGCTTCCGGGACTACCGACAGCAATGGACAATTTTTCTATACTCCGGGATCTCAAGTTACCTTTTCTATAGGCAGTGTTACCTTAGGAACCATCACGGGGACCTCGACCGTCACTCCCATTAACGTCGTGGGTGCCACTGATGAAAGTGATCAACGTGTGATCAACATGCTCCGTTTTCTCCAAACCCTTGATAATGATGGTGATCCGAATAATGGAATTACGATCACATCCAGCACTCGGGCCGCAGCCACTTCGGCAGTCAACTTCGATCAGACACCAGGCAGTTTCACCAATGACACAGCAACCGTAGTCTCAAATCTAGGAGCAACAACTACAGCGAATACCTCCTCTTTGGTTTCTTCAACGGCGGCACTGGAACACTTTCAGGTGACATTGTCTGCAAACAATATCGCTACGGTCACCGTCTCCAGTGACTCAAAAACCCTTTACGATGACTTTAGCAGTGGTTCTATTAGCTCATCTTTATGGGATTCTGCCAGTTGGGGGACCAATTCTCTAAGCGTAGAAA
>JADGAT010000224.1 GCA_015231885.1 SAR324 cluster bacterium | reverse complement strand
GATTAACAAGTTCAACACCATTTTTTTTTAATCTCACTAGTTTTATGCTATTTCTTTGTAAGAAAAATTGAGCGATCCATAGAACAAACAAAAAGATAAATCCTGGTGAAAATATAGCAAAAAAATTATCTAAAAAATATTGATTCTCAGTTATTATCCCTATTATCAATAACAAGCTTAAAAAAAATATAAGTGCAAATACATACGATTTATCAGATTTATTCCATATATATTTAAAATTGTATTCCATCAAAGCTTTTTCTATTTATTCTTTATTGCACTTCCGGCTGAATATGCTACGTCAAGAGCCATAAAAAAAACTGATGCTTCTGGAGCAAAAGCAGATAAGCCGCCTATTATTCCCGATATAGCACCTTGTTTAGTCGATTGCTCTAAATTTGCATTACTTCTATTCATTAATACATCAGATAAAACACTAGTAGACATACCACCACCAGCACTGCCAAGAAATTGAAAGAACCTAGTTACCCAAGGTGATACTCCTACCATCTTTGCTCCGACTAATACAGTAACTCTTGCGCCGGCAGCTCCCGCTGCAGCCCCAGTTCCTATACCAACTAGAATGTTTTGACCTTTACTATACGCATTTAGACCACCAGCAACCGCTCCTAAGG
Organism: SAR324 cluster bacterium; assembly: GCA_015231885.1. Lineage (GTDB taxonomy): Bacteria > SAR324 > SAR324 > SAR324 > NAC60-12. Next base: position 1,928 of record JADGAT010000224.1, on the reverse strand, counting down.
CACCTCCAATCAAATACGGATTTGATGCGATTAATTCAGGACTACTTATATCGACGGTATTTTCTACGTCTCTGGTAATATCCCCGAGCATGTCATGATGATGACCATTGGTAGTCTGAAAATCTTCTGATCCATCTCTCACTCCAGAACAATCCCCCTCACACATAATATGCCCTGTGGGGTCGGTATATCGGATGGGGTTATTCAGAACATAGGCATATCGATTATACGCCTGTGGATTGTAAGGATCGGGCACAAACTGTCAGGAAATAAAAACCGTCCAAGAGTGGGGTCATAGATTCGAAATATATGCTCTTTCAGGATGAAGCCCGCTAGGAAACCCGTCACATAACAAGAAATCTTTGATTGTGTTGAAAAAAATATTCACCGTTTTCACCAAAATCGGTTGGAGAAACTTCAAAATCTCCAATTGAAAAGTGTTCTTCAACGAAAAAATCTCTACCTCTTTAAAGCCAAGAATCTCAATACCTCTGGAGAGTTGGTCAAAAATCTTTTGGACGCGTTTTTATTTTCTTCTGAATAAGGTCTCTTTGGAGGGTTTTTAGAAGAATTAGCGATCTTTATTTGCCACCGGGTTTTTGAAGGTGACAAATCATCAGCTGAGGGAATTGATCTGGAGTTTAAAAAAGAGCAAACCCGATACATTGTTTCCATCAAATCTGGCCCCAACTGGGGCAATTGTAGCAAAATAAAAAAGATGAAGGATAATTTCAAAAAAGCCAAGAGGAATTTAAAAACCAATGTCGCTTCTTCAATGAAAGTGGTGGCGGTCAATGGTTGTTGTTATGGCAGGGACAATCGTCCGGATAAAGGGGATATTTGAAGCTGTGTGGACAGCGATTTTGGGCGTTTGTTTCGGGAAATGAAGCCCTATATACCGATATTATTGAGCTCGGATACAGAGCAAAAGAAAAAATGAGCAGTTTATGGAAGAATACGCCAAGGTGATCAATCGCATCTCTCGTCAGTTCAAGCAGGAATTTTGTGATACTCAGGGACAGATTGTTTGGCAAAAAATAGTATGGCTCAATTCCTCTCTAGAGAAACAATAGAAAAAAATCATCCGCCCTCAGTTAAAAACAACATGACGTCTTTCCTGCCACTGATTTTACTCCGTCTGGTCTTGTTCCCGTTGTGCTCCGATTGAAGGGGAGTTGCAAGGATGAAAATTGACCTTACGCGCTCCAATAAAAGGAAGCTGGCATTCCTGCCAGCGTCTATTATCCGGCTCCTGCCTTCCATTCCTCGCTTCGGCGTCCCTGCCTCCAAGATTTTTTTTTCACTTCGCTTACTTCGTTTCGTGTTTCAAAGTTTGCTTTATCAGGAGCCCCAAGGCGAGGAGGTCGGCCAATCCATGGCCTCCTTAGAGCCTGACGGCTGGGCGGCATCCCGCTCCTCTTTAGCGGCTAAGAGAAAAAGTTGGCTGAATCTGTGATGGATGTTCTGAGGCTGGACAAGGGATTTAAAGAACGGCACAGGGAACCCGAGGGGCAACCGAGGGCCCGCAAGGGGTGCGCGAAGCGGGCCCCTTGCGGCGTGAGAAATATCGTGTGAGCGCAGCGGAAAGGACGCCTGGAAAGGCGACACCCTTATAAAAGGCAAACTCGAAATGAGATGATGGGTTGAAGGAAAATGGTACGTTATTTAGATTTATTTTCTTTGATTGCTAACCTTATGATTCTTGGGGGATCTCCGGTATAGTGGATTCTTACAGCTTGGCCAGCACGAATAGGACCTCCCGCCGCTGCTGTTTGATGAAACCCTGGAATAATAGAATTATCAGAATATTCAAAATAAATATCGTTGACTGTGAAGCTTTCCCCCCCTCTTGGTTGAGTTGAATGCCGATCAAGTGTGTAATTACTGACAATCCCTTCTACTACTCTAGATTTGTTGCCTTTTAGAAG
>JADGAT010000223.1 GCA_015231885.1 SAR324 cluster bacterium | reverse complement strand
GCAGAGCAAATCTCTCAGTTCAGTGATGAAGCGCTATCAAAAGCCCTTGGATTGCACAGTGATGGAGGAAGATACAAAATTGCTCCATTGCCGGAGTTTGAGAAGATTCACGAAGAAATGAAAAAGAAGAGTGTGACGCTTCGTTTACTGTGGGAAGAATACAAGCTTCTTCACCCGACAGGTTATCAGTATTCGCAATTTTGCGAACACTATCGTCAATGGAGGCAAAGGCTCAAGCTATCTCTTCGGCAAACTCACAAAGCCGGTGAGAAGCTGTTTGTCGATTACAATGAATATTTGACATTTTGAAAGTCAGCTTCACAGGAGAAAACAAATTGAAAAGAAGTCTTGGAAAATTTTTGAAATATGTTGAGGATGGCACGATTGAAAAGAGCCTACCTGCTTGTTGGGTCGCTTGACCTACTCTCGAGGGAAGAAGTATTATCGGCTTTTAGCACTTTTACCCCCATTTAGGAAAAACTATGCTATGGACTGATTGCACAGCAATGCTTATGCGATACATATAACAAGGCGGTCAATCAATCCATAGCATATGTTTTCAGCAATCAGGACAATGCAATCCATAACGAAAAAATGTCTAATGACATAGAAAAGGAAATGCCTTGAAAGATAAACTAAAAAAAATTTTCAAATGGGTCGGGATCCTGTCGATTGTCATTGTATCAGGAATTGCTCTCTATGCTGGTCAATTTATTTTGTTTGCACCAGAACCTGCCACACAGCCAAGCAACGTCAAAACGGTTGACGATCTGGATCACTATTTGTCAGCACTGGTTACCGAAGGACTACCCCCGGCAATGGATGTGACTGTACTAAAACAAGGGAAAACTGTGTTCTCAAAAGCATACGGGATTGCGAATGGACTTACCGGTGAAATAGCAACGAAAGAGCATGTTTACCATTTTTGGTCGATGACGAAATCCTTTACTGCTGTTGCTGTTTTTCAATTGGTAGAAAATGGAAAAATATCATTAAATGAATCGATCACTACCTATCTGCCAAATTATTCTCCAGTGGATGAATCAGGCACTCCAGTCAAAGTAACCATTGAGCAATTGCTGAATCATACTTCCGGCTTACCTGATTTTGATACAAAAATGGCGGCATGGATTCATCTGGATGGTGAACCACGTTATGGCGAAACACGCATGGTGAACGAAAGGTTTCAGGAATATCAAACCCTTATTGCCTCCCCTGGCACGGTCAGCAAATATAGAAATATCGGCTATGTGCTGCTAGGGGCGGTGATTGAGACTGTGACGGGCGGGACTTATGAAGACTATATTCGTCAATTTATTTTAATCCCCCTCAAGATGAACCGTTCCGATTTCATTTATCGTCCTGACATGATGAAAAATGTCGCTAAAGGTTCCCACAGTTATTATCATTTTTTGACCTTACTGGTTAATTTGATGGGACCGGAGGGAGGCCTCGATTCAATTACAGAGGGGAAAACAGATGATCGACATTGGTTAAGACTAATGCATACTGATTACGCTGCATCCACTTCATTAATAGGCACAGGGTTAGATATGAGCCGATTTGGCCAAATGCTGCTCAATCGGGGGGAATTGGATGGCGTACGTATTTTGTCTGAAGAGAGCGCCGACGAGATACTTTATGGTGGCCGTTTTGCCGGGGAAAAAGAACAGGTCGCCGCTGGTGAAAAAGAAACAGCTCTAGGCTTCGGTGCAAAAACTTGGTTTGACCAAGGCGTTGAGATTATTGGCCACGGTGGCGGAGGTGCTGGTTTTGCGCTGCAATATTTTGTAGTCCCCCAAAAGGAGCTGGTGGTGGTGGTGTTGACCAATCAAACCTTACAGACACAATACGATGTTGCCAAAGTGATCGTTTCCGTATTTTAATTTTTTGAAATCGTTCTACTGCATGGCCTTAAACTAATCGTGAAGTTTTTATGTGATGGTATGCTGTTCCTGATAAACAACTTGGCGGTGTCGGGCGTTCCTAACCGTTTAAACCGGTACAGAGACCTGACATCACCAGATTCATTTTCAGGAACTTTATAAATCGCATAATTTTGTCCCGCTGCGACCTTATCACAATCTGGCAAACGACTGAAAAAATAAAGAGAGTTAGCTCATCATGCAAATTGTACAAATGATAATTGGGTCATAATTGGGTCAGGCTTGTATAATTGATTTATTATTATATTTCAAGGACATCTTTATCTTATTCAAATACGGTGAATAGAGATAATTCTTAAAACAGTTATATATTACTGCAAAACCTTTTATAATGGGAATCTAACACGGGTGCTTTTTTAATTTTGGTCTGATAAATTAATAGGAGTAGCGGTAATCTTTCATTGTGAAATCTTAAAACATAAATTGCCAAGCTTGCGTTCTCGTGAAAGCAGGACTCGCCATAGAGCAGAATAAATTGGTGGTTGAAATGATTAAAAAGCAAATTTAATGCATAAATACAAGCCTGACTCGATATACAAGCCCGACTCGATATATTGAATGAATGAAAGCTGTATAGTATGAGCGACGCTATATATATAAATTTGCCTTTACACATGGAAAAACGGG
>JADGAT010000222.1 GCA_015231885.1 SAR324 cluster bacterium | reverse complement strand
TATTCGGAGTGATTAACCAGGCTTAAATGCTGAAAAAGTTTCTTCTGTCCAAGCTCCCCCTTTGTGAAAGGGGGGTGGTGTAGGTGTACCGTAGTGACGGGCCACCGCAGATACCCCAAATGCAGTCTGGGTGGGTGATATAACCTACTTATGGACGGCTGAAGGCTGGTTGTACCTGGCGGTAGTTCTTGATTTATTTTCCAGGCGTATTGTTGGTTGGTCAATGGAAAAAAACATGACGGCTGATTTAGTAAAATCAGCTCTCAACATGGCCATTAAACGTAGGCATCCTCCCAGAGGTTTGATTTTTCACTCAGATCGAGGAAGCCAATATGCAAGTGATTCTTATCGACAATTGCTGAAAAAATACCGAATGATTCCATCGATGAGTGGTGTTGGAAATTGCTATGATAATGCAATCTGTAAACGTTTTTTTCGCAGTCTGAAGCACGAGCATACTGAATACAAATTATATTTAACCCAACAGCAAGCTCGTCAGGATGTAATGAACTGTAATGAAACACTACCAATGTGATCATACCCTTTTAAAATATTCGGTTTTTGACCATTTTAATAGCATTTCCTGCTTGGTTCCAGGTAACGTCATCCATAAATTGCTGGATAATGAGTATTCCTCTTCCACTGCATAATAAGCTATTGGGATCATTAGGATTGGGCAACTTGTTGTGATCAAACCCTCCCCCTTCATCTTCAATAATACATTCCAATGCTTTTTGATTAAGGGAGAAGGAAATAGATATCTTTTTATCAGCAAATTCCTGAACAGTCTCTTTTTCCTTTACAAGAGTGTTGAATTGTTGCCAGGATGTTTCTTTGATATCGGAAGAAATGCCTAAATTCCCGTGGATTATCCCATTCAGCAGGGCTTCTTGTAAACAAAGAGCATATTTATAGTGATTGATTTTATATATTTCAAGAATAGATTTAAAATGAGTATGCAGATGCGCTGTGACACTAGCAACCAGTTTGGTTTTGCTGGGAATGGTGATTTGCATCTTTTCTTCATAAACTTGGAGAGTCTCTTGTAATGTGTCTGCAGGAATTCTAATGGATTCCAGTTTCTTGAGTACTTGTATGAGCTGCTTTGCCTCAAATGGTTTGATCAAAAAATCAAACGCATCAAATTGTAATGCCTGAATGGCATATTTCAACTCCCTTTCTCCTGTCATAAAAATAACAGAAACCTCATGGTTATCTTTTCGTATTTTTTCCAGTAGTTCTAAACCACTGAGCCCAGGCATATTAATATCGGTTACAATGGCGTCAATTCTTTCCGGAGATTGAGAAAATTTCTCCCAGGCCATTATTCCATTTTCTGCTGTTTCTACTTTATGACCAGAAGAGTTTAAGAGCCGTATCAATACTTTCAAAAAATCATTTTCATCATCTACTAGCAAAACATTCATCAAAATTCTCAAATTTTATTTGTGTCTTTTAAAAAAAGCAACTGACCGAACTGGTGATTATGGTTCATTTAGATTCCAGTTGTAATCAGATTCAATATCTCCGTCATAGCTCTGCAATTGTTTTGCCAGTTTGCTGGAGGCATACTTTTGCAAATGCTGAAGGATTCCTGCTTGATTTCCCATAAAATCTTCTTCAAACCAGATATAGATCTTAGAAATCCATAGTTCATCGTCCTTAAAGGTGACTCCTCTGGGATGGTTGATGTAGTTTTTTGCACCTTGCTCCAGTAGTGTTTCCATATTTTTTGAGGTGTAGGGAACAGGTGCCAGATTTGGGCAGCCGATACTTGCACAATTGACCGCATAGTGTATCAGAGGGTTTTTCCAAATAGGCCGTAGAATGCGGTGCTCAATATCGTTTAGTGACAGTTCCTCGCCTTCGATTTGTAAAAGTTTTGCATCCCAGGGACCAAAATTGAAAAAACCTGGGGAAATATTGATTTTTAAAATCGATTCGACTGGATAGTGATCTAAAATAACTTTAATGGTGAGCGCATTATACAGGTTGATCCAATAGGCTGCCTGTTCACTGCGAGAATAGGAGGAAATGGAAATAGATTCGAGCGTTTTAATGTAGTTGCTCAACAGTTGTTGATCTTCTTTTTTCACCATTTTGTAATTGATGCGATGAACTCCCGAGATATGGTCACGATCTAAATAGTGTTTCAAAAAAAAATTCCATGGGCTATGAGAAATAGTTTGTTTATTATGGGAATTGTGTTTCTGCCATTTTGGCCATAAGTCTGCTTTTGGTGCGGCAATGGCGGTCAAACAAGTGCTTATCCATAGAAGACTGGCGATTCCAGCAGCCAATATCACTTGACAGAATTTTGTTCTGTGAATCGCAATGGGAAAACAAAGCCGCTCAATCATGGTATGTCTTTTAGTTAAGGAATGCTCAAACAATAACTTACCAAATCTACTTGTCTTTTCAATGATCTTCTGTGTTGCTTTACCGGTTACATCCTTGCTATGCACCCGATAACACGCCTTGCATCTTGATAAAAATCCTGCGTGACTTAACATATTATTATTTTCGCCTTCCTAAGGGCTCGTACATAAATAACCTTTACAGATGACTTGTCTTTTTCCTCGTCTACGGTG
>JADGAT010000221.1 GCA_015231885.1 SAR324 cluster bacterium | reverse complement strand
ATTGGCTGACGATCTTGTTTCCCTGGCGAAGACTAGAGTAGGCTCTCCTGGATTCCGGCTCGGGGACCGGAATGACAGAAATACTCCTTGAACTTTTGCTAAAGTAGCAGATGAAGGTTTACCTTGATAATTGTTGTTTAAATCGGCCTTTTGATGATCAAGCAAATTTAAGAATTCACCTTGAATCAGAAGCAATTAAAGCAGTTTTTCTTTTATGTGAGCAAAAACATTGGAGTTTAATCGTTAGCGTTTTCAGTGAATATGAGGAGGCCAACACTCCTGACAATACCAGAAGAACACAATTGGAATTGATGATTTCAGTCGCCAAGGACTTGCAATGGCAGCCCCAGTATTCGTTTGAAGATGGGATCAAGGCCACCATTGACTGGTATCTGAATCACCAGGACTGGGTGGCCCAGGTGACATCCAGAGAGTACCAGAAGTATTATGAAATGCAGTATGGAGATAGGTAGGTTAACTACAGAGAATTTTCCAAAGGAAAATCAAGAAATTCCCTGATCCTTACGAGTAATGACTTATAGAAAATCACTGCCACCATTCTCCATTAATCAATCCGGAATTTTGATATTCGTCAAAATGGGTATGTTATCTGTATCCATTGAAAATTCAATTGTGACCCACTTTCTCTCATATTTGTATTTGAAGGGTCGTCTGGCATTTTGAATGATTGTTACTTTTTGGGCTTCTACGAGTTTTCGAGCTTGAGTGCAAAAAAGCAACACTTTTTGTTTGTGATGAAGTGAGAGTTCATTGAAAAGAGAATCCCCTGTGTATGAAAATTTGACCACTACAGGATCATTCATGAAAGTCCTTCCTCTTTGCAAAAATCTGAGATCATTTCCTGGTTTATTCCAAGGTTTTGTATCTCACTTTCTTTCATGTGCCGAAGAGGTCCTAGCAACGGATGAATTTCATCGGCATGAAGAACAGGTCCCAGCAGAAATTCAACTAAAGCTTGCTGATCGTTTTTTGAAAGCTTGCTAGACACTTTTTCACAAGCATGTTGGAGTGTTGTTGACATAGGAAGCTCCTTTTTGAAATTTGAAAAATCTTCTGTATTGTACCTGTAACAGATTGTTATTGCAAACAATCAAACACCTCTTTCATGGCAACACCGACGAAGTTTGAAGTGGTCAACTGAAAACTCTGACGGTTCTTGTTTTTCGGACAAAGATAGGGGCATTGCCTTTCCAGATTCTGAAGCATCTGGCCAACGTTCCCGTCTGGCATGACACAGAGGGCGCAATCGAGTGTTTGCACAAGAACTTGGGAGTGGAATGTCTGTGTAGGACAGGGTTATCGCTATTTTCTATTTCATCGGCACGAATGTCTTTCAGCTTCACCTTGTAAAACCGGAAGTACAGCCAAAGCTGGCCTTCCATTTCAGGAAGAAGCCATCGTAAGATTTCTAAGGATAATCCCCCTTGCCCCCTTTGAAAAGGGGGAATTGGCTGACGATCTTGTTTCCCTGGCGAAGACTAGAGTAGGCTCTCCTGGATTCCGGCTCGGGGACCGGAATGACACAGAGAAAAGGATCAAGCTTTTGCCAAAGAATATGGGATTGGTGCTTCAGAGGATTTGTGGGTTATTCGGGCAACGGTGCCTTTTGATGGTGGAGGGTTAGGCAGAAGAATGAAGAATGAAGAATGCCGCCCAGGCAGAAGACATCGAAGATCAATAGCGAATTTTCTCTGATAATCACTCATTGATCCATTGATTGTGCTCTCTTATACCTTATTAGAAAATCTTTAAGGATGTGGAACAATGGCAGCAATTGTTAAATATCCTTTTTCTGGACCGTAGTACCAAAATATCCGATAGGCTCCAGGCGTTTTGTGTTGGACATAAGCCTCATAAACCTTTTCTCCGTTTGGCCCTTTGAGAGAAGTAAATTCATGCGTTTGTAAGGAGGGGTGGCGCAAGTTTGTTTCCATCAACCCGAGTGTTTTTAAAGCTGCCTTGTATGCTGGCAACCTGCTCGAATCGTTTGCTAAAGAGTCTAACTGTTCTTTTGCAACATCCGTAAAAAGTAATCTAAACGTCATCATTTATGAATTGCTCAAAAGAACCTAAATCATGTTCGCCTGGTTGAGACAAGCCTTTTTTCACTGCTTTTAGAGATTCAGGTTCCCGATAAAGCCATGCTTCTTCTGCAGGGATTTCTACCATTGGTTCCAGGACAATCTTATTTCCTTCAAGGTGTGCTTTTACAGAACTAATCGGCAAATCCGGTAATAGTTTTGAAAGAGTAATGCGTTTGCGTGAATCTAGATGTAGTCGTAACTCTTGCATTTGGATAACCGTCGGTAGGATTTATCAATAATGGGTATACCCACGAAATTATCAGTCTTTAGCAGAATGTCAATTAATTTTTTGAAAGCAGGAGGAGGTAATTTCAATAAATATGGTCAAGAAAGTCCGAAGAAAATTGGCAGTAGTCAATCGTGCCAGGACATCAAAACAATCCATTCATTTGCTGCACAGTCGAAATCAAAAAAATTTTTTGTCGCTCATGTCTGTTTTGAGGTGGAGCACCATATTTTCCTTAATAAAATCAGTGGTAAATCGATTCACCTCACCTT
>JADGAT010000220.1 GCA_015231885.1 SAR324 cluster bacterium | reverse complement strand
TCTTTAAAGTACTGATGAAGTATACTCTCAAGCACCAGACTTACCCCTACTCGAAAATGCACGGCTTCTCCTTGGATTCTCTTTAAATGTTCTTTCTTGATTACAAACTTGTGACGAACATATTCTATCTTTTCATTTTTTTTCATGTAATATCTCCTAAAAAATGAATAGCATCAAAGGAACTTCAGGATATGTTGAAGATCTTTGGGCTACATACGCTATAACCGCTATAAACGTAAGCGCAAGAACAACCCCATCTTCCAAAGAAGACTACCATGTGTCATAGTGATATCTCCAACAATAACCTCAATGGAGATTGATTATGGCCAAGCCTCCCAACAAAAGCAAAACGATTCGCGTCCATGGCAACCCACCCTTGCCCCTCCCAGGAGGGGAATGATCAAATAGGGTATTTATTGTGGATAAATGAGCAATCAGGTTACCTCAAATATTACAATTTGGGAAATCAAGGAAGGCACCTTCGCGGCAAGAAGAAAAGGGGACTGTCCCAAATGTTTTATTTTATCTTTTACGATTAGAATTAAAAGATTGTTTAATTGCTGGGTATATATTTTCGTAGTTGGCTTTTTTCGGGTTAAGCTTGAGAAGACTGTTTAAAGTAATCGTTTTCTGATTTCCCAATTTCTTATTCAACGTGTCCGTTGATACTAATTAAAATTCCCATTGGTCAAGGTTTAGTGGATTAATTGTCTCTTGCTCTTTATGTGCTAGAACACAAAATACATAAATATCTGAGAGTCTTAATTTTTGAACCGAACGTATATTTGATTTAGAATCCCATCCGTGAGTCGGCTGAATTCCAAATTTAATAGGTGAAAATTTCTTTTGTTCCCAACTTTGAATATATGCTCCGGATTTAACTTCTATTTTTATTCCTTCTGGGGATTCTATATCATAAGCATCCCATTCTATTCGAATTCCATTATTACATCCAACTGCTGAAGCGACAACAAATTCAGCTAGTATCCCACGAAGAGCATTTCCAATCAAATTGGACGACGACCATTGCCAAAAATCCAATAACTGCAGCGATAATGGACTATTCTTTACCTTTAATGGTTCATCACCACTCATTCTAATTCTGTCAAGAGCATTCAATTGTTTCACAATATTTTATCATTAGCGTTTAACAATAATGGTGGCAGTCCCTATTTTTTTTGTTAAATGAAAATCTATCGGTCAATTCTCAATCTTTAGTAGAAGTTGTAGGAGCATAATCAAATTCATGTCCTTTCTTTAGGAGAAATATTTCTTTCATTCTTGGAATTAGTTCATGGAGATCATTATCAAGGACCTGTAAAATGATTATATCGGGTTCGGCATACTGTCCTCTCCTTGTGAGATAGATTAACTCATGAAGAATAGTCATTGCCGGACTTGCGGCATTGATCACTTCGACATTGTCTAACATCTTCTCGAGAAAATGTTGGTAAGTATCATTGTCATTAACTCCGTGGCCAAAAGTGAATGAGTCACCAATTGTCAGGATTCGAGTAATATTTTTCTTTTTCGGAAATTCGACCTCCTCTGTTCGACGAAACCCTTGGTGATTTATTGTCACCCAGAATGGAGACTTAGGTGTGTATGAGTAGATATTTGTTTTTTTAGGAGTCATGGCTCCCAAAAACGGTGGACGTTCTTGATTATTAAACGATTTAGATTGACGACTAACCAAATTATTTTTTAGAAAACCCTGCAATTTTTTTGCAACAAGGTAATTTCCAAAAGCATTAGGATGACCATCGACGGTATTGTAGACAGCCATCTGTGGATATTCCTTAAAATTTTCAATGAGATCAATAAATGGAAGTTCATATTGCGCTCCCAATGTTTTAAAAAGATCATAGGCGATCGATTGGGATCCTTCCTCGGGAGGAATATACAATAATATCAATTTAACATTGTTTTTCTTGCATATTTCATAAAATCGTTTGAACAGAATAGGGTATTCCTGAAGTGCTCCTTTAAGTACATTTCTCTGTGATTCTTCCTTAAAAAATTGTTCCCTAGTGGGCAAATTTTCTGTACCAATTTGGTTCTTTACCTTCCACTTGACGAACTGAGTATTAAGTTCTACAAAAACCTGCTCCAGCCCTAGATAATAAGGAGCTTTAATCTGATAATAAACTGCACGGATCAATATTTCTGCCCCAAGAAAAAAGATAATCGTAGGGATGAGTGCAAATACAACGAATTTTAGCTTATGATTCCAATGTCTTATGCGCTTAACCTCAAGGGATGGATTATTTGAAACTTTTTTCTTTTTTGTCATATTTCTGAATGTAGAAAGAAGTATACCATTTTGTAATATTTATCTGGAAACATTTAAAGGAGACTGTCCTATTTAGTCCCCTTTATTTTTTAGATGCGATTAAATTCATTCTCATAGTCACTGATTATATCGCTAATATAGTCATAATATCCGCACCTAATGTTCCTGGCAGAAGAGACAACATCTTTTAACCGAGAGTAATACTGCTTTTGAATATCGATTAGTTGTTTTTTAAGAAAATCTATTGTTCTCTTAAAAATTGATTCAAGACTAGAATAAAATTGCTCGTCTATACCACCAAAATTAACTGTGAA
>JADGAT010000021.1 GCA_015231885.1 SAR324 cluster bacterium | reverse complement strand
TGATTGACTTATGCGCTCTTAATAAGCGCACTGACCCATACTGGTTTCCTTATTCTCCGATTCCTTTGTCTAAGACCCGTATAATTTCCTCGTACATCAAAAATATACGAAAGGACTGATTGTATACTAGATTAAAAATTTGTCAATTGAATTTCTAAATTATTTTTTATCAGTGACACCACGCACAGCATCAATAAAGCGTTGAACTAGATTCAGATCTTTCACTCCAGTTATTGTTTCCACCCCACTGCACACATCCACCCCAAATGGCTGAACCGCCATGATGGCATTCTGCACATTGTCAGGAGTCAATCCACCTGCTAATATGAGATGCCCAGCACTGCCTGCCTGCTCGGCTATTTCCCAATTAAAAGGGTCACCAGTTCCTCCATACAAGTCTGGATGATAAGAGTCCAACAAGAAATAGGTACTGGGATACTGTCGAATAATTTTCGGCTGAAACGAAGAAGACACACGAAAGGCTTTGAAGCATTCACTTTTCATTTTTTTCATATAGTCGGAGGATTCATCCCCATGCAATTGGGCAAAATCCATTCCTGTATATTCCATGACATGCTCTGCTGAATGAAGAGGTTCATTGACAAACACACCCACTGTCTTTATTTTAGGAGGAACAAGAGACAATAACTGGCGGATACTTTCTGGCGTAATATAACGTTTTGATTTGGGATAGCAGTTGAACCCCAACCAGTCTGCTCCCATTTCTATACAGGCTGTTACTTGTTCAACTGTTGTCAGCCCACAAATTTTAATCATTGTTTGCGTCATAACAAGACTGCTTTCATTTTCAATAGGAAAGTATTATAAATTGATATATAGAAAGAATGGTTTAAACTAGCTAATTTTCAATAAATTCTAAAAACAATTTTCGGATTCTTGCACGGTTCCCTAATGTACCTTGCTCACACATTGTCGACATGATGAACTTCTGTAACGATTGAACTCATTTTCCAAACAGACAAAATTATGCCAGATTCTTCCAAAAAACCATCATCTAACAAATCTGTTACCAGCTTAATCAAGACAAATGCTATCAAAGATCCAGATCAATATCTTCAAGACCGTATTCATGAAGTGGAGCAATGGAAAGAATATTGGAAAGAGAAGCAAGAAGAATATTTTGAAAAGGATTTTGACACAAACGCTCCCTCAGTGATAGAGGCCAGTGAAATCCGTCGATTTCTCAACCAGTTTCTAAGAAAGAAACTGGATGATATCAAAAAGAGTGATGCCGACAGCAGGCAGCAAACATTACGGTTGATGCTCCCATTCAATACAGAGGCAGGGATCACTGAGTTTCTTTTACATTTTTTTCAGTTAGAGAAAGCAGATGGGACATTGAATTACATTGAACGAGACTCTTTTGAAAAAGAAGTCCATATTCTCTATGACATCTACAAAATCAAGAAAACAATAGAATGTATTGATGTGATGCGCAGGACGATAGGGAATCCGGAAAAACAATTCCGTTCTCGTTTTCCTGAAGAAGAAAAAAAAGTTGCGTTAGATCAACTCCGTGAAGTAATGAAGGTTTTGTTCAAGTTCACCATCGCACCTGACAAGCAAAAGGATTTGTATCAATCTATCAGTATGGACTTGATATCTCCAGAAAGCATTTTGGAACGAAGAGAAAAAAATTTTTTCTATTGCTATCCTCATGTCATTGAAAAATATGATTATCGCAATTTGTTTTTCCTGATCTATTTTCGAGAGGGTCTCTCCGCAAAAATAGGAAAAGAGCAAAAAAAGTTTGAATACAACTACACCAACTTTGAAGTTCTAAAGCAGGAATTTTTGTCGGACTGGCTGGAAAAGCGTCTTAAGAACAATCCGGAAAAACAGAAAATTTACGAAACATACGAAATCGATAATCGGACTATTGCCGACTGGTTGGAAGAAGACCCCTCTCAGGAAATTCCGTTATTGAAGAAACTTCCTCTCAATAAATTCAACAACCTGATTGCTCAAGTCGACGAGAACGTGGATGATGACTTAAAAGCTGAAATGTCTTCGATGAGTGAAAAACACGGAGAGATGGCAGAGTTCAGGACAGAAACTAAAAAAGCCGCCAAGATGGCAAAGTCTCCGTTAAACAAACTCAAATCATTTCTTGGATTTGGAAAAAAAGAAGAAGAATTGCCGATGGAAGAAGCACCAACAAACACTACCCCAGAGCCTGAACCTGAACCAGAGTGGAAGATCACCTCTCTCAATATCAAACAAGCACCTTACTATTATTTATGCCAATCCGCCTCCAAATACAAAGGGAAATTGGCGATGGTGCGCACTAAAATGGGTGGAGAATTTGAAAATCTCAACAAACTGGTTGCCAAATTAATGAAAGCTTTTGGAGAATCTGGAGTAGTACGGCGCCGCACTCCCAAACATGACTGGACCGTCCCCTATTTAATGAAATATGTAGTGGGCGACACTTCAACGGATTATCTTTTCATTCTTGGAGGAGAAGCGAAGGTGAAATCAAAAGGCATGGGGTACAGTACAGGTGATGAATATGCTTACACGCCTTATGTCGTGTTTGCGACAGCAGAGCCTGATGAACAATATGGTGCAATTGAAGGAGAGCGCCCAGTGCGCTCAAGAACTTTCAATGAATACAGTATCACTAATGAAGCTGTTAGAAATAAAGTAGTAGAATTCATGCAACTGATTCAAGAAAAAGAATTCCCAACCACTTGATCTTGTTCCAGTTTTCTTTTGAATCATATTATGTCGTCAGAAAACGGATTTGACTTAAAAAATGACCAATTGACACTTTATTTGCACATACAGCCTCGTGCATCAAAATCGAGATGGGGTAATATACACAATAACCAAATCAAACTCTACATTACGGCCCCTCCTGTTGATGACAAGGCAAACAAGCAATGTATCAGCTTTCTCTCGAAAACATTGAAAGTAACAAAATCAAATATTTTCATTCTCCATGGAGGAAAAAAACGCAACAAAGTTATCCGGATCAAAGATATCAAACCAGCACACTGGCAAACCGTATGGCAGCAAATCCAAGCAACCACTCCCATGTAAATCATAGAAATCAACTCAAAAATATTACTGCAAATGATACGCTATAAAATTATCCTTTTTATTTTTGCTCTTGTCTTCATCCTCCCCCTTTTCCATTTTCCAACCAACAGTTTTGCATCTTCTCCTGCCGGAGAGCTGTCGGAAAAAATGCAATTTCAACTCATTCAAGGACTATTTGAAGACAAGCTCTATTTTTCTGCTCAAAACGAAATTGCTTCTTACCTCAAAAACTTTAAAAATGGACAATTTCAAGAAACCGTTCTGTTTTACCAGATTCGTTGCCAAGAAGTACGGTCCAATAATATTGCAGAAGTTTCCAAACAGTATCATGCTTATCGTTTACAATACCCAAAGGGGCAATGGGCAGAAACAGCAATGTTTGCAGAAGGGTATCTGAAAGTTCAACAAGCACAGTATACAAAAGGAATTTCCCTTTTGAAAAAATTTCAAAAAACCTTTCCCAAAAGTCACTACCTAGCAAACACTCACTATTGGATTGGGAAAGCTCATTTTTCTTTGGCAGAAACAGACAGGGAAGCGCAAAACACCAAATCCTCTGTTTCTTTATACCAACAAGCCGTTCAATCTTTTTTACAAATTAAAAAACCCAGCCAGCTGTCTAAAAACCAGCGCATTGACCGTGCATATCTTTTAGGCTGGGCTTATCATTTTCAACAAGAGACTGAAAAATCCAAAAAATGGTTATTGGAATACACACAACACGCAAAAGATAAAAACCGCCTTGCAACAACATACTATCAATTGGGGCAAAGTGAATGGATGAAAAAAAACTATGCCGAAGCCTTAAGATATTTTGAGCAGGCAACCACATACAAAAGCTCTCCTTTATCGAAGCCAGCCCTGTTTTCAACAGCAGAAATGCATTACCTTCTATTGCCAAAGCAAACCACAACTGAGCATCCTCCACAAATAGAGCCGATCATTGCTCTTTATCAAGCATACCTGGACACTAATGAAAAGCAGTACGAATCTGCAGCTAATTATCGTCTGGGCGAACTGTATACAAAAGTGAACAAACCAAAGAAATCTATTGATTTCTATCAGCGCTACCTAAAAAGTGGACAAACTGGCTATGCGGCCAATGTCAACTATGAATTGGGTAAACTTTTTGATCAGTCTGGAAACTTTGCACAAGCAATCACTCATCTTGAAGATGCCCGGAAAAATGAAATTTTTAAAAATGATGGGGAGTTGATTCATCTTTTAGCCGAATTGTTTGGAAAAACCAATCAGCGTCAAAAACAGCACGCATTGCTGGCAGAAGCAAAAGACAACATAACCTTCAGCGAAAAAGAGCGACGTTCTTTTCAAATACAGGCGACCTCTGTCGCCTTAGAGAACAATCAGTGCCAAACTGTTCTCAAAGATCTTGCAATACTGCCTTCTGCCACAAATCAAGAAGAGATGCATTATTTACTTTATGCCCGGGGGCAATGTTTCATGCAAGAGCGCAAATGGGATCGCGCAGAATCCGATCTGAAAAAGATTCAATATAGCCCCAAGTATAAAAAATCTGTATTTGATTCATTAATTACAATCTATCAAAACAGCGGCCAGTGGGAAAAACTAGCCACACTTATTGAAAAATACCTGGAGCAAAAAGACGCCGAACCCATCAGCATTCATTTTCAGAGATTGGTCAACTCATATCATGAACTGCAAAACTGGGAAAAAGTGATTTCAACATACACCCGCTGGGAATTAGCCTTTAAAGACGATGTGAACACACCAGAATTTTTGACCAATTGGGCCCAGGTGGAAGAAAAACTTAGAAATTACCATAATAGCAAAAATCTTTATGAAAAAGCCTTAGCCATTTTCCCAACATCCAACCTCGATCTTCGAGAGCAGATAACTTCCCATTTAGCAGATTTATTCCTGCAAGATGAAGATTATCAAAACCATGCGCGAGTTCTTGAACAATATTTAATGCCGTACTTGAAAAATGAAAAAAACAAACAAAAGTATGCACTCAAATTAGGAAAAATTTATTATGATCCGCTGAAACAATACAAAAATGCCCGCAAATGGCTCCATCAAGCAGACCAGGGTGAAGCCCGTGATGTCGATATTGAAGCAGGGCTGATTTTGAGTTCAATTGAGCAGGCAGAAGGGAAGATTGAGCAGGCAATTAAAACACTGGATGCTCTTTCCAAACGTCCTTTACAACGTACCAAATGGAACGTCCCTGTTCATTACCAACTCGCAGCACTGCATGAACAAAAAAAACAATGGGCACAGGCAGTGGCAAAATACCAAGTGGTTGTAAAGCATTCTCCGGTCACCCAAAAATCTGATAAAGAAATTCAAAAAGTAGCGAAATCACGTATTCATGAAATAGAAAGTTTTTTAGCAAAGCAGAAACTGGATCAGTTGATTCAAAAAAAACTTTGGAAAGAAGTATCTCAATTAATTAAAAAAGGCTTAAAGACAAAATATTTTTCGGCCAGCGACAGCATATTCGAAACTTTGGTTTTTGCTGAAAATGAACAAAAAGAGTGGGAAGGTGTACTAGACGCTTATAAACAATGGAAGGCATTTCATTCAAAAAAAGCGGAGAACTTTGAAGCACTTCTCACTCAAGGACAAGCAGCAGATCAGCTTGGCCTGCATAAACAAACCAAACTGTTTTATAGCAAAGCATTAAACATCACTCCTACTAAAAGTTTACAAACTCGAATCTTCCTTACAAAGCGTTTGGCCGCCATCTATGAAGATGAAAAAAATTACAAGGAAGTCGTAAAAGTTTATGAAAAAACATATCCATTCTTGAAAAGCTCTCAAAATCAAATACATTTTGCTTTTACAATTGCATCCCTTTATCTCACAAATCTCAAACAGGAAAAACAAGCCCGCACATGGTTCAAAAAAGCTGACCAGGGAGGTATTCGCGAAGAAGAATTAAGCGCAATATGGCAATTGGCTGAACTAGATAAGGAAAAGGAAGCGGCCAAGGCAACGAAGTTACTCGCAGCATTGGCCTCACGCCCTCTTTCAAAAAATCCGCAATGGTACATCCTCATTAATTATCAGCTGGCAATTCTGTATCACACCCAAGAAAAGTGGCAAAAAGCAAAAATCCACTATGATCGTGTTGTCAAAGCCAAAGAAGTGGAGAAGTACCAGGAACATCAACAATATGCAAAAGAACAATCTCAAAAAATTACAGAGTATCTTCAGAGTTTAAAAACAGCTCAATGAACACTACCTTGATATGAAGTAGTCGGAAACATCATGAAATATCAAATTTTTAGTGTCAGTTCGATTTTTTTAGCAGGATGGTTGATGGCCTTCTCTGCATTTGCATCACCACAAAATAATGAATTTCAGCAAGCAAACAGGAAATATTATCAGCTTCTTGCCAAAAACAAAGAAACACGTGTTACTAAAGAGCAATGGTTTCAGCTAATCAATCAATTTGAAAAGCTCCATCAAGTGCCTCCCTCCCCATCACAGGCTCCTTATGCTTTATTTCGAATGGGGCAACTCTACCGCGCATTATTCCACACAACCAATCAATACGTTTACATCAATCGCAGTCTGCGAGCATTTCGTCATTTAATCAAACACTATCCTAAAACAACATTAAGAGATGACAGCCAACTGATCATTGGAGAAATTTTTGAAGAAGAGAAGCAGGATTTGGCGTCAGCATTGGCAGCATACAACAAAGTATTGAACATGTATGATGGAGATCAGAGAGCACGGGCGTTGCTTAAAATCAGGCAGTTACGGGAAAATTCGACATCACCAGCCCTTCCAAGCTCGTTTAGTAGTACACAAAAACATTCGAGTTCAACTAAAAAAAAACAAGGAGGGATATCTCTTGATCAATCAAGAGTGCTGCCAAAAGCAGAAATTTTATCGGCTCAATATTGGGCCACTCCGAACTGGGTAAAAATTGTTATCAACGCATCTCGCCCCATTCCTTATCTTTATAATAAATTTTTACAATATCACCCAAACAATACAGAACAAACCTTTAAGTTCCACATAGATTTACTGGACAGCCAATTACAAAATAATACCATTGCCTCCTTGCTCAATGAGCAAGGAAGTTTTATTCATGACGTTGTGTTAAAGCGGTTGAATCACAGAATCACAAGACTGAATTTTTTGATAGATCTTCCTGTAACCTTAACAATATATGACTATGAATTGTCTGGGCAACATGTCATCACACTGGAGTTATTCCCCCAAAAACCACTGACTTTTGCAGGCATTCAACAGTCCGAAATCAAAACACTTGACAAACCAACACCCATCACCAGGCGGATAGTAATTGACCCAGGTCATGGGGGACAGGATCCTGGTGCCAGCGGTTTTGGAATTCATGAAAAAGATATTGTACTTTCCATTGGCAAAGAATTAAAAAAATTACTTGAAGACAAAACAGCAATAGAAGTATTCTTAACCCGAAATAACGATCAGTTCGTTTCTTTAGAAACACGTTCTGCCCTGGCAAAGCAATACAAAGGCGATTTATTTGTGTCATTGCATGTAAATGCTCACCCTCAAGAAGAAGTGAAAGGAATCGAGTCCTATTATTTAGATGTGACTAACAATCAGACATCGGTGCGCTTAGCCATGCGAGAAAACAAAATGAGCAATCAAGGATTTGAAAATTTTAATATTATTTTACGAGATTTGCTGAGTGCTTCTTACTCTTCTCAATCGACCCTATTGGCACATTCTATTCATTCCCAACTCATCCAAAATATCCGGACAGGATACCATTCAGTTCTCCGTGATTTAGGGGTTAAGGAAGCTCCATTTTTACTTCTTTTGGGAGTAGGCATGCCTGCTATCCTCATTGAAATATCATTTATTACCAATCGAGAAGAAAATGACAGACTACGAGATAAAAAATACCACACGACGGTTGCAGAAGGCATTTACAATGGCATTCATGACTACCTCCTTCAAGAACAAAAATAGAAGCATACGATCCACTCAATCTTTCTCCATTTTTTATTGGATTCTTATTGGATTCCTCGCTTTGTCAGGATGTGCCTCTCCAAACAATTCGAGCGATGACAGCGATACGATCATAAGCATTAACGGCAACAGGGCCACAAGTACTGACTCAGATCTCGTTCTATTAATTCCCGAAGACGTAGACATCGCCGACGGCTATTCGATTGCAGCTATTTTTCAAATTGTAGACACTTTTTCTGGCTGTAAAGCCGACGAAGCCCTTGACTTGGTGCTTGCTCAGGCGTGTGCTTTTTTTCAACAATATTATTTATTTCCCGAACAATTGCCAACCTCCTTAGATGGTTTTATCAATATCGAAAGCTATGTCAATCAGTTACAAAAAACAGACCCTTACAGTGTCTATCTGCCCCCTCAACAATATTCGGAGATCATCAGCAGCCTTGAAGGAGAATCTGCAAAAATCGGATTTGGATACGAGTTACTGGCAGAAACGGTCAGTTCTGCAAATCCTTTGCGAGTGACAAGAATTATTCCATTGTCCAGAGCCTGGTTTGACGGACTGCAGGTTGGCGACCAGATCACGGCAATTAATGGAAATTCATTGGAGGGGTTAAACCTGGAAACGATCTTGGGCATGCTGCCCAACATGGAATCAGAACAAACGGCACTCACTATCAAACGAGCTGGTGAAGAACAGACCATTCAGACCGCAGCAGAAGAACACATAGCCTTTCTCCTCGGTGACAACAAAGACATTGCCTACTTGAGAGCAACACAATATACATTACAAACAGGCAAACGTATCCGCGAGGATTTCGAATCACTGCAAGGACAATCCACTGGAACCATTAAAAAATTAGTCCTGGATTTACGGAATAATGGTGGAGGAAGTGTGACTGCCGCATTGGAATTAGTCGATTATCTAATCGATAATGATACACCGCCACAAACAAACCCTATCTTGATTACAGATGGTACCATCTTCAAAAATCAAACGGACTATCTAGGAGAGTACAGCGATTTCAATGTGGGAAATTTTGCAAAAGATAATTTTGTGGTATTGATTAATGGCAATTCAGCATCCGCAACAGAAATTACAGTAGCAGCACTTAAAGATTACGACACGGCCACCATTATTGGAGAACAGAGCTTTGGCAAAGGAATTAGTCAAAATGCAATAGATCTCATAGACGGTTCAGGAATATTTGTCCCTTCTCACTATTTACTGCCCCCTTCTGGCGAGGCATATCATTCAGTAGGTATTGAACCACACTATACTGTTTCAGCCAACCCGACATCTGTCACTAACGACCCGCAACTGGAAGCCGCAATTGGATTTTTACGAACTGGAATTGTGACAGCATACAGCCAATCCTTTTCCCAGCTTTTCTTGACATCATTATCAAGACAAACAGACCC
The DNA here is from genome assembly GCA_015231885.1 of SAR324 cluster bacterium. Classification (GTDB taxonomy): domain Bacteria; phylum SAR324; class SAR324; order SAR324; family NAC60-12. The sequence goes on along the minus strand of JADGAT010000021.1, from coordinate 51,352 downwards.
GTGGGTACAACAATACCAGTACAAACTCCAATAAAGCCTATTATTTGAAAAGAGGGGGGCTATTCATCTTGCGGAAAATAATGCAGAACGACTCGATTTCCTTTGTTGTTATATTCCATCCTGTCAGAAGTGGCCTGAACCATTTTTAAACCTCGGCCATACGCATTGTACATATCCTCGTCATCTCTCGACTTTCCGAGTGATTTAGAACTATCAAAACCGCTCCCTTCATCTTCGATCATTAATACGATCTCTTTTCCAATAGAATATGACAAACTGACATATACTCGTCTATCTCGATATTTAGGAGATTTTTCCCGTTTTTTTAATTCGGAATCCCATCGGTCAAAATTTTTTTCAGTCCCCTTCAGCTCCATACTGCTCATTTCCAAATTACCATGAGCCACAGCATTGATTAACAATTCTGTCAGTCCCAGTTTTATACGAAATAAATCATTCTCTCCAGCACCACCAATTTCTAGAAAATATAAAATGTAGTTGACGGCCAGTGGAATATTATCCGAATTATTATCCAAAATCAATTTCAGGCCTGTTTCTTGTGTAAAGTGACTGATTGTCTTTACCGCAAGTTTGTGACGTTTGTGTTTTTCCTGAATGCTCACCCACTTTTCCAGCTTTTTGACTTTCTGTCTAAGTTTTTTAGAATCAAAAGGTTTGAAAAGTATAAAAACATTACTTTCCAATGACTCCAAAAAAGAGGTTTGCTGAGCGTCTAAAAGGAAAAGAATAGGCATATTGGGAAATTTTTTGCTGAAGGCTGGATCCTCTTCACACTCAAGAGCAGTTGCATCAATAACAATGAACTGAAATGTAAAGTGGACTTTCTTAGAAATTTTCTTTACTCCTTCTCCCAGTGATGGAACAATTTGGAAAGCATAATTCTTATTCTTAAACGCTTTTTGATATCGAACGTGCGCATCCGGTGTTCGATCTATAACCAATATTCTAAAAGACATAGAGCTTTTCTACCTTTATCCCGATTCTTTCAGTAGGAGTTATTTCCAAGTTATGTCATAATGCCAAAATTGAAAATTTAAAACAATCCTTAATTTTCTCTAACTGCATTTCGCCATAGTCAGCTCTATCCTGTTGGGCATACAGTTTCCGAACCTGTGCAATCGGTTTCCAATGAATATCACTCAAAGCATCACAAACAAAGCATTGGAATTGGGGTTCGATTTAGTCCATACCATTCCCGCCTCCCCCAGTCAGTCCATCGAAGCTTACAAACAATGGTTATCTCTGGGTTATGCAGGAAATATGGATTATTTGAAGAAACACCTAGAAAACAAGCAGGATATTCACACAATAATGCCCGAAATACGCTCTGTGATCACATTAGCTATCAATTATCGCACCACCACCATTCCCTGTAGTAAAAAAAATAATCCATCCCTGGGTGTTATCAGTAGCTACGCATGGGGAGAAGACTACCATCAGATTGTTCGAAAAAAACTAGAATCACTGCGTGCATTTATTGAAAACCATGTACCTCATCAAAAGAAAAGCAGAGTCTATGTGGACACTGGCCCAATCTTGGAACGCGAGTATGCTCATCGTGGAAGCCTGGGATGGTTTGGTAAAAATTCAATGATCATTAACTGGAAAAAAGGATCATGGCTTTTTTTAGCAGAAATACTGCTTGATATTGAATTAGCGTATTCTCCATTTTCCGTGAGGGGCGATTGTGGAAGCTGTACACGGTGTATCGAAGCGTGCCCTACCAACGCAATTGTGGCCGATGGACTGATTGATTCGAGACGATGTATTTCCTATTTGACCATTGAATTGAAAGGAGCAATCCCGTCAGAGTTGCGTTCTGCCATAGGGAACTTGATCTTTGGTTGTGACATCTGTCAAGATGTCTGCCCCTGGAACAGAAAAGCACCCGTTTCCAATGAAGCAGGTTTTCAGCCGACCACAGGAAACATCATGCCCAACTTGATATCTTTAATGTCACTTTCACCAAAAGAATTCAATCAACGTTTTAAAACCAGTCCTATCAAGAGAACAAAACGCAAAGGGTTATTGCGAAATGTAGCCATTGCTCTTGGAAATTGGGGCAGACCAGAAGCAATCCCTGCCTTAAAACAGGGACTTGCCGATGAACAACCGCTAATTCGAATGCATTCTGCCTGGGGACTGGGACAAATCGAGCATCAAGACGCTCACGATGCATTGGCAGCAGCACAGAAACAAGAGCAGGATACCGGAGTACTCCAAGAAATCAGAGGCGCGCTCTTAGTCCATCACACACCAAAGCTTTAAATATTGATTCAGCAATGCAGCTCCATGTGTAAGAACCTTCTTATGGTGCTTCTTGAAATCATCAACTAAATTTTCATTACCAAAATCACTGATGACTCGAAAGACAAAAGATTCTGTTCCATACTCATGACAAACCTTCATGATGACCGCACTTTCCCAGTCCCCACAAACAGCCTGGTAACGGGCAAACAGATCTTGTTTGAGTTCATCACTATCAATATTTTGATCTGCTGATACAATGGGTCCTGTACAAATTCCATCCATTTGCTCAGCAATTGAAAGCACATTTGCAGGAACAGGCAAAAGTAATGAATCAGGAGAAGGCTGAGCGTATTCTGCCGTTGCAGATGCGACAACCACATCACCAATATCCACATCAGGAGAAACAGCGCCCGCACTTCCAAAATTGACAATAAACGATGGTGAGTGATTTTGAATCAAAAGCTGCGTTGCTTCAATAGCATTCTGCTTCCCTATTTTGCTGACCACAATAACAACTTGGTGTCCCTCCCAATCCATCTGAATCCAGGAACGCTGATCCACCTCGTATACATAAGAATCCGAAGACCAGGACAGTAGGGGTTTTGCTTCTGACCACATAGCACAGACAATACCAATGGTTGCCACAAAAATCTTTCAGTGAGAGGGTGTGTATTTTTCCAATTTCATTTTTTTACAGTATTCTCGAAACAAACCATTCAGTTCCTTCAAAATTTGGGTTTTCTGTATAGCAGACCCCTTCTCGTACTCTTTTTCTAGTTCAAAAAACTGGAAGCTGTATTTATGGGCAATTTGCAATTGGTAGAGTAAATGATTCTCCACAAAATTCAATTGTTTCTTTAATTCAGTAAAAGGCACCAGAAAAATCGAGCCTTTTTGAAGAATCATGTACAAACCCGGACCATGGATTACTTCATTTACAGGATCCAGCAAGTGCTGTAGGTCTTCCATGGTAAACAAGTTTTCATTGTCTTCACAAAAACTCTTAAAAAACTGCTTGGTTTCTGATGCAGAAAAACTATTTTTTTCTTGAGCATAAAAACGCTGAAGTGTTTGGACCATCAGTTGAGCTTTTTCTATTGAGCATCCCAGGGGCAGCCGACAAAGAAAAGGGAATAAGGAGTGGAAAGAATGATCCCAATTTAAGTATATTTCCAAATAAGTTTTTAATGTATCCGAAGTGTTAGAAACATAATCAGGGACAAGAATTTTCCGAAACGAACATCCCCAACGAGGTGCTTCTTCTTGAACAACAGCAAAAAGTGTTGCTGGAACCACAATACACCAGGGTTGATAAATACGTTTTGGAAATTCTACCAGTTCCCATTCTGCACCAAAATACTTGATATCAATTTGAAACTCTGGTTTACCATCCGACTCGATCCGAACTCCCTTTTCAAAACGAGCCCTTTCGACAAATCCATTTAAGTATGAATTAATTTTGATACTGCCTCGCTCTAAGGAAAGACTCATCAAACCAAGGTGATCCAATAACAACCCTCCCAATTTAAAAGGCACACCAGCACGATAGGAACAACAGAGCACTTCCAATAAAGATTGGATGAGATAACGGTTGTAATGCGTCTTTTCCTGCTCTGTGATTTTTTCTCCAATTTCGATAACATGCTCACCTGTTTGTCGACGATTGCAGGATGTCACAAAAAAACGAAGCCCATCGCCATCACCCCCGCTAGGATTGGGAGTAACAAATTTACTCCCATTTTTAGAGAAGGATTGCAGACAGGCTTCATTCATCTGGTAAATCGCCTGGTCATAAAGTTGTTGCAGCTCCGGTTTGTTAAAATTCTTTTTCAATAATGTTGAATTCCTCAGATCCATTTCAACCAGCATTCCATATCCCTGAGCCTCAAACTCTGATTCATACCGCATCCATATCCCCATGCGGTTGACAATTTCCTGATGTGACAAAAACGAGTTACCAGGAATCCCAAAAAATATTTCAACTTTTTGTTTTAATATTTCCTGCACTTCGGGTTGCAAACCTGTCGCCAGCCGCACCAACTCTTCATAGGCGTAGTCACGGCAGACCTTTTCTGAGTAGTAAGCCACATGCTTGACAAATTCTGAAAAAACATTCTGGAAATGTTCCACCATCAACTGTGTCAACCGGACTAAATGTGCTTCAAAAATCAATTGCACATAGCTTTGTTGAAATGGAATATTCAGTGGAATCAACAGCTGCATCGTACTTTCAATCGGTAATAATCGGGGCAGCACCGTTTTTTCCATTTTTTCAATGGCATCAACCAATTTTGGATGAGAGTCAAAAGTATGCCTTTTACTTCCAGGAAACAAGGCTGTCGCTCCTCCATTCATCCAGCGGAATCCATTAATCATTTTAATGGGTGGAAGGAAATCTGTTTTCGTCTTGGAATCAGAAATCAAATGCTCCGTCAATTCATCAAATAATATGTCCAAATTTTGATCACGTCTATCTTCCACCCACTGGCGATAGTGTTCCAATTCCAACTCCTGCTTCTCAACAATCACTGTTAAAATCTTGCCAAATGATTCATTGATCGATTGAAGCAATTTGTTCATCAAAAAACATAAATCTTTGCCAAAGGGAGGATTTAAAAAATTGAGGTTGATGAACGCCAGTACTTTCCCATCTTTCATAATGGGAAGCGACATTGCATATGCACCTTTTTTTGATGTTTTTTCTGTTTTGAACTCAAAAATATCAATAGCATCTATTTTTATTTTTTTTATTCTTTGTGCTGTTACAGAAAGAGGATCTATTTCTATGATATGGTCATAATTCAGATGAGCCATATCTTTTCCAATCGTAAATAAAGAGAAACTTTCCTCATGAATAATTTGTAATGAGCACGAATAACAATGGACAAAAATATAAGAAGACAAGACTTCAAATAATGTCTCAATTAGTTGTGGAAATGAAGAGGCTTCCCGAATTCTTTTTTGGATAAGTAGAATTTTATTTTCTCGTTGGTACACAAAAAGGCTGTATACCATGATGGCAAACAGGGTGAATAAAAATAAGCCAACTGGTCCGGCAAGTGCTTCAATGAATTGAGATTTATCTGCAATATCCGACACAGAAGCAAAGAAGATTAAAAATTTTCCTTTTTGTTTCCCAAGAGTGGCCACATAAAACAAAGATTTTTCAAAACCATGCCACTGATATCGATTAAAACCAACATAATCAGAAATGTAGGAGAATAATAAACCTTCGTCCTTTTCAATCAATTCAGAAATTTCCTCCACATCCAGTAAAATATCTCTTTGTATTCTAGAAATAAGATCCTGACGCACATCAATGAATGTAAAATTCAATCCAGTCCTAGCATCCATAGAAAGAGAGTCATACTCTTCCATAAAACTATTCTGGATAACAGAACGGACATTATCCAAAAATAAAGAAGCTTCTTGATCCACTTCTATCCCATTTTCCGGCCAGATCACAATCCGTTGTTCTGCAGCCTCCATTAAATAGAGTTTGCGTGCCTCTTGTGGGGTAACAATATACTTGAGAAGAGAGAGACGAGCTTGAAGTTGCAGTGTAGGAGTACTAAATTGTTGTGAGACCGTGAACCCAATCCACAAAAGCTCCAAAATTACTAGTACCAACACCAAACTAAATATCATAGAGCGCCTTCTCACCCAACTTTGGTTCAAGCCCTCTCTTGTTAAACCTTTATCAGCATGTCGAGATTTTGAAAAAGCACTCACAAAACCAGTCATATTATTCAAAACCATACCATTGGAAAATTGTATTGATTCGGTTATGATTATGAAGTTGACATAATCTTCTTATAATTTCTAGATATCTTTTTGTCCTATTTTATTCTTTCACCAACAACATTCATTTTTTACACATGAACGTTCATCCTCTGTTACAAAAAGTGACAAACAATATTAGCAAGCACGATTTGCTCCAAAATGGCCATCGAATACTCGTTTGTGTGAGTGGTGGCAGCGACTCAGTGGCGCTATTGCATATTTTACTCGACCTTCAATCTACCTGGAATTATGAACTGCATCTCATTCATTTTGATCATGGCTTACGGCCAGAGTCCTCAGAAGAACGCCATTTTGTAGAACTACTTGCCAAACAATACAACCTGCCTTGTCACACTCACGCTTCACAGACATTAAAACAAGAATCGTCCGGTATTCAGGAAAAATCCCGTATCTGGCGTATGACAACAACAGAAAAAACCTTAGCAGAAATTAGAGGACAATGGATTGCGACAGCTCACCATGGAGATGATCAGGCAGAGACACTTTTACTAAAATGGCTGCGAGGTTGCCATTTATCGAACTTACGGGGAATGGAATGGAAAAACGAAACTTATATTCGGCCTTTGCTCAACTGCAGCAAACTGGAACTACAGAAGTACCTACAGACAAAATCACAGATATGGATGGAAGATACTTCGAATCATTCCTCTAAATATTTAAGAAATCGAATTCGGCTGGAGCTGCTTCCACTGATGAAAGATCTTGCGAAAGGAGAACTTCATTCCCGGATGCAAGACCTGTCGGAGCAAAGTGCACAACTGAAGGAATGGATTGAGGATATCAAAAATATCCTTTGGCCAGAGTCAATCAACTGGCATCACGGGATTTTTGTTGAAGAATTGAAACAAGCATCACCCATGGTCCAAAGTGCCGTACTCCATAACATCACCGCTTCTTTAGGACTGGATGCACTGGACTACCTTTTAGTAAAACAGATCCTAGAACAGCTTCAGACAGAGAAAAATCAATGGGAACTGCACCTTCCCGGAAAGACCATACTCCGATGTGAAGGGAAAAAACTATTTGTACCACCATCTACAACAATTTCGCCAGAGACAACGGTCATCAATGAAATACAAATCACTCATTGCCTCTCACCAGGATGGCAAATTGACTGCCGATATCTTGAGCGAACAGAAACCATTTCCTTGGACGGCATGGTGCTTTTCAATATTTCACCAACGACAGAATTGATATTTCGCTACCGCAGGGATGGTGACTACTTCCACCCTCACTGGAAAAACAAGCCCGTCAAAGTAAAAGATTTTTTGCGAGACCAGGGAATCCCTCTCCATCAACGAAACCAGATACCCCTGGTCTGCTATAAAAATGAGATTCTTGGCATCTATCCTCATTTTCGCGGAAAACCATTCCACCATGATAAAAAAAAACACCTTCCATTATACGTTCGGGTTGATCACAGAAAATGAGCCATTATTTTTTCTGAGAGTGTTTTCGGGAAGAACGTCTCGTTTTTTTAGAGGAAGATGCAAGAGCAGCAGATTCGTTGGGAATCGATGGGATGGGTTCCTGTTCCCAAAGTTGCCCTTTCCAGATTAATAAAATTCCTGTAACAATCAAAGCGCCACCTGTCGCATAGGGCGCTAGAATTTTCCCCTCAAATAATGAGAAATACTGGTTATCCATGCGCAATGGAGTCAGCGCCATGCGGAAACCAGAGTAAAGGATGAAGTGCAAAGCAAGCAACATTCCTGGGCGAAAATTGCGTAAACGAACTTTCCACAAAATGAAAAAAATAATGAAATTTCCCAATGATTCATAGAGCATGGTGGGGTGAACCGGCTGTCCCTGGGCATAAACATAAGTCGGGGAGCCGGGAGGAAAAACTATTCCCAATGGAGAATCCGTGACAGGACCAGCAGCCTCACCATTGGTCAAATTACCCCATCGACCAACCGCCTGCCCTAAAATAATACACATCGCTCCAATATCCGTCATTTCTAAGAAACGCAGGTTTCTCGCTTTTGCATAAAGGAAGAAAGCAAAGGTTCCTCCCAGTATTCCACCATGAATGGCCAATCCTCCATGCCAAATCGCAAAGACTTCCCACCATGGCTGATAAGCATAATGGTTACTCCATTCAAAAATAACTTCATAAGCTCTTCCTCCAAGCAATCCTCCTAAAAAAATCAGCAACGTACAGTTCATTGCCTGATCTTCATCTAAAGGCAAATGGCGTCTCCGGCTTTCCGACAATAAAACCCGATATCCTAACAGGATAGAAATTGCATAAAACACGCCATAGAACCTTGGTTCCAGGGTGATGTTCATCACAGGGATTTCAATGGAAAAGAGATAAGGACGGTAGGTTTCAAACGTGAAAATAGGGGTAAGGAGCATATTTGATGAATCTTTATGAAAAATTAGAAGAATTTATTGAGAATCCGCTGGCTTAATCAGGTAACCACCCAGTGCTGCTTTCTGGGCATCAAAATACGGTTTTAACCCTTTTTCCGCATAATCCATCATCAGGTTAAACTGCTCCCGAGAAAAAGGCTTGCCTTCTGCAGTGCCTTGTACTTCAATCAACGACTGATCATCCAGCATCACGACATTCATGTCAACTTCAGCATCTCGATCCTCTGTATATTGCAAATCAAGCAATGTACGGTCATTGACGACACCAACACTAATTGCAGCCAATTGCTGAGTGATTGGTATGTGCTTAATCTTCTTATTTTCATACAAATGCCGAACAGCGAACACTAATGCAACAAAAGCTCCTGTAATCGAAGCCGTCCTTGTCCCTCCATCAGCCTGTGTGACATCACAATCTATCCAAATCGTACGCTCTCCAATTTTAGATAGGTCAATAATTGCCCGCAATGATCGACCAATCAGCCGTTGAATTTCTTGAGCACGGCCATCTGTTTTTCCTTGTCCAGGCCTCTTTTTTCGTGTTGCCGTCGAACCAGGCAACATCCCGTATTCGGCAGTCAACCACCCGCTTTTTGTCCCTCTCATGAAATGAGGAACTCCATCTTCAATAAATGCAGTACAAATGACTTTAGTGTTTCCCACTTCCACAAATACGGAACCTTGTGCATGCATCGTGTATTTCGGAGTAATTGAAATGGTGCGTGGTTCATCAACTTTACGCCCATCTTCTCTAGGCAGTACCTGCATCAAATTCTGGAAGTCCTTATTGTCGGCCAGGGATGATTTTAAAGAGTTCATAATTTACCTATTAAGTTTTATTATTCGTCTGCATAAATAACTTCCATTTCCGGACTGATCTCAAAATGGAATTGATTCTCATTCAAAGCAACATTATATTGCATATCTTCAAACGCGATCGTCCGATAATTTCCCTGACGATCAACCAGCACAATCTGTTTCAGATCAAATGTTCCGGGATCGACTGCCAGTTGAATAAAATCCAATGCGGCAACTTGTTTTTTTGGCAGCAGTTCAACAACCAGAAAATTTGCATCTGTCACCAATTTTTGGGTGATCGGACGAGACATAAAGTCTGTCTTCAAATCGCCGGCTCCCAGCAGAAATGACAAAGGCGTTCCCTGAGTTACTTTTTCCAACTCCTGCACCGTTACATTTTCCAGTAGCGGATCAAACAACCACAATGTCGTACCATCTGTTACCAGCAATTGCTCATCCGGTTTGTGATACTCCCATCTCATTTTCCCAGGGCGAATATAGGTAATAATTCCCGAAGCGGAGCGCAAATTCTTATCTTGTATGGTATAATTCTTTTGAAAAAATTTACCTTCAAAGCTGGAAATTTCCTGATAACGTTTTTGAATATGATCCAGAACATTCGATTCAGCCGCTGCGACATGGGTTCCGAAAATAATAAGCAGGAACCATATCAATAGCAAACAATTTGTCCATTTCATACTTTATATTATTTTCTGGTTTTGTCTTTTCAAAAATAAATGACGGAAGATGAAAAAAACATTTTCTAAATTATGATGGTATTTATACAGGTTATAAAATCCAATACAAATGATCGCAAAAGGAGGAATCCATAAAACATGAGGAGTCATTCCCTCTTTGAATGTTAAATCCTTTGCCCCCATCCAAAGGATATAATACACTATAATCAAAATAAGAGCACGCAGATAAGAGCCTATTCGTCCAGAACGTGGATCCGTGACACCGATGGTAATCGTTGCCAGAGCAAATCCTAAACAGGCCCAGGGGGTTGTGAGCCGCAACAACAGTTCAACATGAGCACCATGTGTCTTACGATTTAGCAGCTCTAACGTCGATACACCCCAAATATGACCACCTCCCGAAGATACAATTTCAGGAATTTTAAAGATATAATCAAACGATTGGAAGGCAATGGTGCGGTATATTTCCGGTTTTTCTTCTGTTAAATGGATCATGCCATTGAATAGCTTTAAAATCAATTCCTGCTCTTTCTCTTTAACTTGAACGATTCCACGATCTGCCGCAACGACCATGGACTTTTTTTTAAGCCGACGATCTGAGATAAAAACTCCGGATAACCGATCACCCTCTTCTTTTTCCTGAACATACAACACTTTCCCATCAAAATCATAATTCAAAATTTTGGGTTGGATACGCTGGGTCGTATGGGATTCCAGTATTCGCAGCTGCTCTGCTTCAAAAGCGGCAAACCCTGTTGGCTGCACCCACAAGGTAATAAAAAGGGTCAACCCTGTCAACAGCAGACCAAAAATGACCACAGGGGAAGCAATTGTACGCACGCCCACACCTGCCGCATGCATCGCAGTCAGTTCCAAATCCATAGAAAGCCGTACCATCACAATCAAAACCGCAACGGGTACTGCTAACGGCAATGTGACCGAAAGAAATTGAGGAAGACGGTAAACTAGCAGCAAACCGACACTAGACGCATCCACTCCTTTGGCTACAATCAAGTTGATCAAACGATAGACAGTGTCCATAGAAAGGACAAAGGTGAGAATGGCAACACTGAGAAAATAAGGAAGGATCAATTGAGAAAAGATATATCGAAAAAAAACCATAAAAGGATGTTACTGCTGAATTTGTTCTTTTATCAGCCAGGCCAGTTCCATAGCTTGAAGACCATCTTCTGCTGTCACCAGAGGAACAGATTGATGAGAAATTGTGCTCAGAAAACTTTGAATTTCTTCCAGCAACGCATCATTTTTTTCCAACTGTAACGTAGTTGGTATTAAATCATCACTGCTAATAGAAGCAGCAGGATCAACCTGAAGTTTTCGGGCACGACCCGTTCCATAATCCAGGGACAAATACAACCCCGATTGAAAAATGCGCATTTTTCGTTCTGCTTTGTCAGAAACCCGACTGGCCGTCAAATTCACCACACACCCACTAGGAAATGTCAATCGAGCATTGGCCAAATCGACTTTAGTTGTCAAAACAGAGGTGCCGACACCTTCAATGGCCTCTGGGTATTCTCCCAGCAGCGCCAATACCAAATCAATATCATGGATCATGAGATCCAGGATTACATCAACATCCGTTCCTCTTTTTGGAAAAGGAGAGATACGAGTGCAATCTATAAATTGTGGACGGTCAATTAAACTTTGAAATTCAGAAAAAACAACATTAAACCGTTCTAAATGTCCTACTTGAAGACATGTTTGCCGTTGACGGGATAGTTCCACCAGTTCCTTTGCTTGCTCCAATGAAGCCGTAAACGGCTTTTCGACTAAAACATGGACACCCTGCTCAATGAATGACTTTGCCAGTTGGTAATGATGTATTGTCGGAACCACGATGCTGACAGCATCTACTTTTCCTAAAAGCTCTTCATAATTTCGATAAGCAGCCACGGAGAGTTCGTCACCTACCACCTCTGCTTTATCGAAATCCTGATCGACTACTCCTACCAATTCACATTGATCCAGTTGAGCATATTTTTGGGCATGAAATCTTCCCAAATAACCTACTCCAATAACAGCTGTACGTAATACTGATGGCATAATACACGTTTTAAGGTTCCCTCCCCCCAAAAAGGAAGGAGGGGAAAAAAGTACCTGCTATTTTACAGGAGAGTTCTCTTTCAAGTGATCAACAATACCAGGATCTGCCAAAGTGGAGGTATCTCCAATATTCTCTGGTTCACCTTCTGCGATTTTCCGCAAAATGCGACGCATGATTTTACCACTTCGTGTTTTGGGAAGACCCTCTGCAAACTGCATCACATCAATAGTTGCAATTGGTCCAATTTCCTTACGCACCAAATTGATCAGTTCTTTTTGCAGCTCCTCAGAAGCCTGCACTCCTGTGTTGAGAGTCACATAAGCATACAGGCCCTGTCCCTTGATATCATGTGGAAATCCAACAACAGCAGCTTCTGCCACGCTTTCATGGAGAACTAACGCAGATTCGACTTCAGCGGTTCCAAGACGATGGCCGGACACGTTGATCACATCATCCATTCTTCCAGTAATCCAGTAATATCCATCTTCGTCACGACGGCATCCATCACCTGAAAAATACTTACCAGGGTACTGGCTGAAATAGGTAGTGAAGAATCGTTCCTGATCGCCATAAACCCCGCGCATTTGCCCAGGCCATGGAGCATTGATACACAAAGCACCTGATGTTGCCCCTTCCAGTATTTTTCCTTCATTGTCAACCAGTACAGGTTCTACTCCAAAAAATGGGCGAGTTGCTGAGCCAGGCTTAGTCTTTGTCGCTCCAGGCAGAGGAGTGATCAAAATCCCTCCTGTTTCTGTCTGCCACCAAGTATCTACAATAGGGCATCGTTCTTTTCCTATCATTGTATGATACCACATCCATGCTTCTGGATTGATTGGTTCCCCAACAGTTCCCAAGAGCTTGAGAGATTCGAGACTCCTCTTTTTCACATGCTCATCCCCTTCTTTGGCAATAGCTCGAATCGCAGTTGGTGCAGTATAGAAAATATCCACTTGATGCTTATCAACAATATCCCAAAACCTTCCCCAATCTGGGTAGTTGGGAACACCTTCATACATGATAGAAGTCGCACCATTGGCCAATGGACCATAAACAATATAACTGTGTCCCGTCACCCAGCCGATGTCTGCCGTACACCAGTACGTGTCACCTTCTCGATAGTTAAAAACATACTCATGGGTCATGGAAGTGTAAACCATATACCCGCCTGTCGTGTGCAATACACCTTTGGGCTTTCCAGTAGAACCAGAAGTATACAGAATAAAGAGAGGGTCTTCTGCATCCATTTCTTCTGCAGGACAGTCGTAAGGGTTGTCCAGAGCAGCAATTTCTTCATGCCACCAGCAGTCACGCGATGTCATGTTTACAGGATCCCCAGTCCTTTTGACGACAATACAAGTATCTACATCCGTACCTTCCATTCCGTCATCAACATTCTGCTTCAAAGGAACAGATTTTCCTCCACGTAAACCACCATCAGAAGTGACCAATGCTTTTGGTGTACAATCCAAAATACGCGTTTTTAAGGCTTCCGCACTAAATCCGCCAAATACCACAGAGTGAATCGCTCCAATCCGGGCACATGCCAATACAGAAATAGCCAATTCCGGAATCATCGGCAAATACAGTAAAACACGGTCACCTTTGCCCACTCCACGCTTTTTCAGGACATTGGCAAAACTGCATACTTCACGGTACAACTGGCGATACGTATACGTCTTTGATTCAAAAGGATCATCACCTTCCCAAATCAGAGCGGCCTGGTTTCCCCTTTTTGCGACATGACGATCAAGGCAGTTATAACTTGCATTCAGTTTTCCTCCAAGAAACCAGGCAATTTCTGCTTTATTGTAGTCATATTCCCGGACCTTATCCCACTTTTTGAACCAGTCCAAACGCTCTGCATGCTTTCCCCAAAAGCCGTCAGGATCTTCAATGGACTCTTTGTACATTTTCTGATAAGTCGCATCATCAACCTGTGCAATCTTTTTATACTCCTCAGGGATATTAAAGACTTTATTAGATTCACTATTCTCCATAACATCTCCACCTAAAAATGGTTAAATAAAAATGCAGACAGCTGCCTGCAGATCTTATTTTCAGCCCTGCAAATTTTCCTATAGAGTCGATCTATCATCCAATCTGCCTAGCTTCGATTCTCCAGTTCCGTAATCTGGCTTTGCAACGCCGTAATCAGCTTTTCTTTTGCTTCAACTTTTCCGCGCAATTCCAGGATCACATGCTCTGGAGCTTTGGACAAAAATTGCTCATTTTGCAATTTTTTAACACTTGTAATAAGAAATTTTTCCTCCTTTTTTAACTTTTTGTTGAGTTTTTCAAGTTCTTCTTTCCAATCCACTTGTGCCGCTTCAATCTGTACAAGCGTATCCTCAAAATAAGAATTCAAAGACTCATTGCTAATCTCAGGTTTTCGATTTTCAATTTGAATGGATTCCAAACGTGCCAGACGCTTAATCAACCCCTGATGTTTTTGATATAAGGAGGCGTGCTTATCGGAATCAATACATGCACTGATTTTGATGTTCAAGCCAATGTTAGCCTTATCACGCAATGCTCGTATTTGAGTAATTGCCTCTTTGACAAGAGAAATATTCCTTTCGCTCTCAGGAAACTGGAATTCTTCAACAGGCTGGGGCCATTCACTTCGAATCAACATACCTTCAGCCTGAAATTCTTCCCATAGTGCTTCTGTAACAAAAGGCATATAAGGATGCAACAATTTTAATACAGTTGCATAAGTATAAGCAAGCACTTGGTTGTCTTCTTCAGTACGCTCTGGTTTTTTCGACATTTCCAGATACCAGTCGCAAAAATCTCCCCACAAAAATGTACGCAAGTTTTCAGCCGTATCAGAAAGCCGAAAACTTTCTAAACTTTTCTGTACAGAAATAACCAACTGATTCAACTGATGTAAAATCCACTGAGAAACATCCCATTCTACATGTTTGGGAACTTCAATAGAAGTGCCTTTGGGAATCGTTATCAAGACATAGCGGCCTGCATTCCAAATTTTGTTCACAAAGCGACGGCAGCTTTCCAACTTTTCTGGATAGATCCGCAAGTCCATTCCCGGCGCAGTCCCTGAAATCAAAGCAATTCGTAACGCATCTGCCCCATATTGGTCGATACTCTCCAAAGGGTCAATGCACGTGGAAGGGTCGGATTTGGACATCTTTTTACCATCTTTGGTACGCACCAGCCCATGGAGGTAGACTGTTTCAAAAGGAATGTCTTTGATCATATAAGTGGTCATCAATATCATCCGTGCCACCCAAAAAAACAAAATGTCATACCCTGTTTCCATGACCTGGGTAGGGTGAAATTTCTGAAAGTCTGGGCTACTTTTCAACAACTCCTCAAAAGAAAGAGAATAATCTTTTGCCGCTTCCGGATCAATCAACGTACTCCATGTCCACAAAGCAGAAGAAAACCAGGTGTCCAAAGTGTCTGGATCCTGGACCCAGCCTTCGCCTTCCGGGGGTTGAAGAAACGTCTGCATCTCTTTATCACGATACCAGACAGGAATCCGATGCCCCCACCAAATCTGCCGAGAAACACACCAATCCTGCAAATTTTCTATCCAATGAAAATAGGTATTGGCAAAGTGTTCCGGTACAATCTTGATTTGTCCTGACTTGATCACATCGAGCAGGATTTCCCGGAGGCTCTGCTGCTCTCCCTTCCATTCCACAACAGGTTTATTCACATCAATGAACCACTGTTCTTTGGGAAGGGGTTCAACAGGTTGTTTGGAGCGATAGCAGATAGACAACGGCTGCTCATAATTTTCTTTTTTCTCAATCAAGCCATGTTCTTCCAAATCCTGGACAAAAACTTTCCGGCATTCTTTGACAGTCATTCCCTGATACACTCCCGCAGATTCTAACATGCACCCATCTTCCCCAATAACCTGCAGTACTTCTAAATCATGTTCTTGAGACAATTGATAGTCAACATGACTATGAGCCGGTGTGACACCGACCACTCCAGACCCTGCCTCGGGATCAATCTTTTCATCAGCCACCACTTTGACCTTAATAGTAGGTCCCTTGGGCCATTCCACTTCTATGATTTTGCCGATATATTCACGATACCGATCATCATTCGGGTGCACTGCAATTCCAGTATCTCCCAGCTTTGTCTCCGGGCGACTGGTTGCTACAACAAAGGGGCCATATTTGATATAGTAAAAAATGGCTGGAGTGTTCTTATATTCGATTTCATCATCAGAAATCGTCGTTTGCAAGGTAGGATCCCAGTTGACAATACGATGTCCACGATAAATCAGTCCATCTTCAAACATCCGGATAAATACGTGATTCACACACCGATTCAGTTGAGGATCCATCGTAAATCGTTCTCGGGACCAATCACAGCTGGCACCCATTGCACGGATCTGTCCTCGGATGGTTCCCTGTGATTCTGCTACATATTGAGCAATGCGTTTGAGAACTTCTTCTCGGCCTAAAGTCTTGCGAGGGTCTTCTATTTCTTCTTCTATCTGGATTTTATTGATCACTACATTTTCTGTAGCAATTGCGGCATGATCCGTCCCTGGTAACCACAATGATTCTTCTCCCAGCATACGATGCCAGCGAATTAATATATCCTCAATTGCCAGCATGACCGCATGCCCCACATGCAGCTGCCCGGTGGCATTAGGAGGGGGGATTGAAATAGTGAACGTATTGTTTGAAGTATCGGCATTGGCTTCAAATGCACTACTGGTTTCCCATTTTTGATAAATACGTTTTTCAAACTCCTTAGGGTTGTAAGCTTTGGCAATGGGTTCACTCATAATTAATTCAAACTTCTAAAATTCTTAATCTTCAATTTTACTTGGGGTGAGGATAAATAACGTCCAATGACAATTCCCTCATTCGTAAAAGAAACAAGGACAGCCCGCATAAGGGAATTTTCATAAAAGAGTAGGAAAGCTATTCACTGCTCACTCTTTTAAAGAACATGCTCCAGACCATAGATCAGTTCATTCAGGTCCATCACTTTTCTACAGCTCAAGCAAACACCAGGCATGAATGATTCACGGTGAATTGAATCATGCCGAATGGTCAAAGTTTCACTCAAACCTCCAAATATGACCTCCTGGTGGGCAACCAATCCAGGAAGCCGCACAGAATGGACATGAATGCCGCGATCACTTGCTCCTCTGGCGCCAGCAAGGATTTCCTTCTCAGTCCGTGGGTTTGGAGCTTTCTCCCGAGCTTCAGCCAGCATATTCATTGTTTTGACTGCAGTTCCAGAAGGAGCATCTGCTTTACGGTCATGATGAAGCTCAATGATTTCCACATCTGGAAAATAACGAACAGCGTCTTTTGCAAATTTCATCATCAACACGGCACCAATTGCGAAATTAGGAGCAATCAATCCCCCTAAGGATTTGGCATTGGACAACTTTTGTAATTCTTCCACCTGCTCCGGCAACAATCCACTTGTCCCGATGACTGGATGTACTCCAGCACCAATAATGGTTTTTGCCGTTTCATAGACGACGGAAGCTGTTGTAAAATCCACAACGACTTGAGCATTTTTATCGGCAATCAATTGGACCAGGTTGTCTCCAAAGTCAGCCATAGCGACCAATTCGAGCCCTTCCTCTGCCTGGACTGCTTTAGAGGCTTCCTGCCCCATCCGTCCTTTGGCGCCATTAATAATTACACGGATTGCTGCCACTATTCTCCTTAAACGATCTATAAAATGACTTGCTTGTTTTGGACGCTCCTGATTTCTTTTCGTAGTAAGAAAAATATCTTACCGGACTGGAGTTTTTGATGAACCTCATAGTCCAAGAATCACACTTACTAAAATAAATGCCAAACATTCCATCATACTCTGAAAAAAGCAAATCATTTGCACCAGGAGTTTTTCTTTATTGCATTTTTCAAATTAAAGGTACTTAATCAGTCATGCTCAATGATCCGCAAAGCAATTACCTGAAAAATACGATTCCTGAATTAGAAGATCAATTTATTGAAGTTATCGGAGATATCCCTTTATTTTCACAACTTTCCTCTAATTTGCGGCATCAACTCTTCCAGTACTCAAAATTTACCAAACTCAAAGCAAGAGAATATGCCATCGAACAGGGAATGTTTGATCAGGAAATCTTTGTACTGTTGCGAGGAAGATTGAATGTTTTGATTCAAGACAATGTCGGCAACGAATCACTGATTGATGTGATGGAACAGCCATTCACATTATTTGGAGAACGCAGTCTGCTTGGAGAACAACGAGGTGCGTCCATACAAGCCGATGATGAAGTACTTCTTCTGGGCATTGACTTATCTTCTCTCCCTGACATTCTGGATGGCATGGAGAATCCAGAATCACGAGAAGACGATGAGGTCTATCAGCAAAATGTGAAGATGTATACCATCTTTGCCACAGTCCTGACAGAGCGTTTAGAACGACTTGTGAGAGACCAGTACAAGCTGAAACAAAAAGTTAGAGAATTTCAAAAGAGACAGTCTTTCTGGACTGAGGAATGGATGCTTGCACGAATCTTCAACCAACTGGCTAGTGATGAATTACCTCAAATTCCAGAAATTCGTGACATTTTGCATAAACAGTTAAAAAAATACCAGATTTCGCCTCCGACTTTGCGCGAAATTCTGCTATCGCGTAAAATCAGCACTCGTCGATTTTATATGGAAATGGTACGTTTGAACGCATTGGGAGAGTTCGACCAGCTGAACAACATCGTACTTGATTCTGTTTATGAAATCACGGCTTATCTGCAAACGCATCCTGATTTCAATAATCTTTTTGAAATCAGCCTTCTAGAGATCCATGACATCCCTGCCATGACTACTTTACCTGATTTTCTCAATACACTATACCATTCCATGACTGAGGCCAACATTCTGGTTAAGCCCCTTCCTAAAGTGAAATTTCTCAATGCCATCCTGACAGAAAAGGGGGTGCAGACTGTTGCTTTTTTAAATTTTTTACAAGAAGACGGTTGGTGCAAAGACAATTTTTCATTGGCTTATGTGGTCTACCTTGTTTGTCAAAGTAGTATTTATGTTATTTCAGAGGCTAATCAAAAAATTAGAGATTACGTAAATTTTTTAGTAACTTACAGCACTCCCAAACAGGCCTCTCAAGTATCAGCCGACCAAAGTCATGCGCTTATTGAACAATTGGCCGAAATGCAGGAACAGCAAAAGGCCTCACTGCCCCAGGAAAAATCGCAACCAGCAGAACCGGAATCCGCTCAGGGTGCCGCCGATGATCTTTTGAGCAGCCTAGGATTATGAAATAATGCCATAAACACAAAATTGGACAAATTATGTCAGCTCCATCTTCCGCATTTTTATTTTTTTTTATTTTGATCAGCTGCACTATCATCAGCTGCAAAGCAGACCAAGATGAAGCATCGCTTGAAAAAGGAAGCGTACTTTTTGAAGATTTTTTCTCTGATATTGATGGCAGTCGCTGGGCAACCTCGCAACAATCATCTGATACGGATACCGGTTCCACCGATACCAACCTTACCGGTTCCATCGTCACCCACGTCATCACAGACAACCTTTCCTGTTTCATTCCAAACCGAGTCGATGGCAGCCTGGGTAAATTGCGGTTATCCGTAAAAAGTCAGACCTTGACCTGCCATGATACAAACACGGCCTATGAATTTGGTGGTGGCGAGATTCAATCGGCCTCCACTTTCACATCCGGTCGTTTTCAGGTAAATCTCCAAGCATCTCTTTCCAATGGAGTCATGTCTTCTTTTTTTCTTTATGGAAATGCCCGAGAGATTGGATTCCATCTCCCAGGCAATGATCCAACCAAAGTATTCCTGAGCTACCGCAAAGATTCCACAGCAGAAATCATTGCGCTCCGTCCAGACAACTTCAATGCAGCCAATCAATATCACTCATATTCCATCCTTTGGGAGGACGATCTGATCCAGTGGTCTATTGATGGAAAAGCGGTTCTGGGAATAAAAAAGAATGTGCCCGATGCTCCCATGACATTGGTTTTATCCACCTGGATCACAGGAGATCGAACTCAAGCAGATTTCCCGGCTTCTGAGCTGGAGAGATACACCGACTATACTTATGTACGTGTAGAAACATTCCCATAAACACAAATGAAATCATTTTCTCAGGAGAGATCTCATGAAGCACGACATCATAATTTCATTATTATGCATGAATCTATTGGCAGGATGTGCGGCTATCCCGTTTGTAATTGTTGGCGGTGCTGCTGCTACAGGAGGATACTATGTAGGACAAGATGAAAGAACGGCTAAACGGATCGCAAAAGACTCGGTGATTACAGCAGAAATTAACGCACACATCCTCAGTGACGATATGCTCAAAAGCTCTATTTTAGATATCAACATCAATACCTATCGAGGCTCAGTAACCCTTTCAGGCAGCTTGCCCAAACAGGAAATGATTAACAGAACCATTCAAATTGCCAAAGGGGTTGATGGTGTTAAAGAGCTCAATTCTCTCTTAACTGTAAAGATCTCAAAATGAATGAGGGCGGCTTTGAGCAACATCCCTTACAGTAGTTTCATTTGCTCTGAAGCAGAATTTACTCTGAATCCAAGATGCTCATAGGCGTTGCTTGTAGCAATACGGCCTCGGGGAGTGCGCTGTAAAAAACCTATCAACAATAAATACGGTTCATATACATCTTCCAGCGTGTCTTGCTCTTCCGAAACTGCGGCTGATAATGTGCTCAACCCCACAGGTCCCCCATCGAATTTATCAATGATCACTTCCAGGATCAGACGATCCATCTGATCCAGCCCTTTAGTATCGATGCCCAGGCGCTTCAAACTATTCTTTACCAAGGTTTCGGTAATCACTCCAGAAGTTTCTATGTCTGCAAAATCACGGCAGCGGCGCAGCAACCTATTTGCAATCCGGGGAGTGCCCCTGGCACATTTTGAGAGTTCCAGAGCGGCCTCTTCAGTAATTTCAATCTGCAAAATGGCGGCTGATCGAAGGACTATGATTTTCAGTTCCTCCGGTTCATAAAAATTCAAACGAGCCTGAATTCCAAAACGGTCACGCAATGGATTAGAAAGCAAACCTGCCCGTGTTGTCGCCCCTACCAGCGTAAAATGAGCTAAATCCAATTTTACTGTGCGTGCGGCGGGCCCTTGTCCAATCATAATATCCAGGGTAAAATCTTCCATTGCAGAGTAGAGCACTTCTTCAACAACCCGATTCATTCGATGAATCTCATCAATAAATAAGATGGATCCTGGTTCCAGATTGGTTAAAATAGCTGCCAAATCGCCCTGTCTCTCAATCACGGGGCCTGAAGTAGGGTGGATGGGAACTCCCATTTCCTGGGCCAAAATATTGGCCAATGTAGTTTTCCCAAGACCAGGAGGTCCGCTAAGCAACACATGATCCAGCGCCTGCCGTCTCAGTTTTGCTGCTTCAATAAAGACCTGCATATTCTCCTTGATCTCTGTTTGTCCAATATAATCACGGATCAACGAGGGCCGTAAAGACTGGTCATATTGCTCCCCAATCAGAGGCTCCGGATTGACAACACGTGTTTCTTCCATGATATTTAATGACTGGTGATGGGTTTGTTGCGAGACTCTTTCTCGGCAACTTCAGGAGAAATCCGCCATGTCAGCACAGGAGAGAACACATATAAAGTTAAATACAGTAGTGCGGCATGTCCGAAATAGGGAGTAAAAACCAAAAGCAGTAACAGCAGCGTAACACGGAGAAACCAGGGATGCCTCCCCATGAAACGTCCAAGATGCAGGTACCGAATAGGATACACATTCATGAGAATAGAAGCAACAATCATCAGGCAGAAACAGACCATTCCCCAAAATTCGACTTGATCTGAAGATTCTATCATAGCCTCTTGCAACATAATCAATGGTGCAGTTACCCAAAGTGCAGCAGCTGGTGTTGGGATTCCTTTAAAAAATCCAGGAATTGGAGCACGATCTATTGTAAAATAAATAAGTCTCCCCACTCCGGTCAACGCATACAAAACAGCAATCCAGCCATATGGCAGATCCAGGAGTTCAGGATGAGTAGAGTTACTGAATATAATATAAAAAATGGATGCTGGAGCAATACAAAAACTAACCGCATCCGAAATATCATCAAGTATCCCGCCAAAACTGATGTAACGGGATTTGGTAAAGTTCGAGGGAGGCTCTGTCAGTCCTAGTTTTCTTGCCACTGCGCCGTCAAGTTTATCAAACATCGCCGCACCCAGCAAAATCAGATAGGCTTCTTCAATCCGTCCTTGATCTGTAAAAAAAATTGCTAAAACCCCCATCATTGCGTTCATGACTGTCAATGCATTGGGAAAAAAAGAAAGAATCCTCCGTCTCAATATTTCGTCCCCCAGGCACAGATCATCCAGACAGTACGAACCATATTTCCGACAATACATCGCTACAGAACCAAAATTAATGATCAAAAATACAATTTCAATAAAAAATAAAACCCGTAATGGGATATTTCCTAACCATGAACTCCAAAAATAAATAGCAGACGATGGGCCTTCTGACACATAAAATGCGTGAGCATAGAGTAATGCCACCACAGGCGCAGCGACAATTGTCCGCAATCGGCCTATTTCCCGCAACTCTTCGTTTTCCCCTTTACGCAGAGCAAAATTGCGCATGAAATGGGCAAAATGATCTCGAACCAGGACACTCACACACAAAATCAAAACAAAAATAACATGTAAAAATTGCTGTTTGTTACTGTTATCCCCCGCAAGATGAAACTGCCACATCACACCTAATGCGACAACAGGAAAAATGATAGAATAAACCAGTTTATCCATAATCCGATCTGCCAGAGGGGAAAGCTTGGAATGAGGATGAAACCTGGCAGCGAACCAGCCATCTACTAGATCAAAGGACATGGAAATAAAGAGACACATCACCCCTGCCGAATAGATCACAGGATTTTGGGTCAACATGACGGCAATGGCACACAGCATCCCGGCAAACACCAGAGGAGGTCTGCCATAGACCAAAATGATTGCAACATTACGAGAAATGAATTGCCTTTTTGGCATTTGAGATTCTCTACAGTCCAAGAAGGAAGAAATGGATTGGGCAGTTCAAAGACAACTGCCTGTGGAACGTCAATAATCGACCAAGCGATGTTCCATATTGAATAAATAGAGAAGTAAAGCCGCCCTGATGTACATACCATTACGAAGCTGCCTCCAGTACATTGCTCTGGGGTCAGAATCCAAGCGAGGATCTATCTCATGGCGCCTGGGCAACGGATGCAACACAATCGCATCGTCTTTCATCAAGTTGATGTTTTCTATTGTCAAATGAAATTTGGAATAATCCAAAATTTCTGATTCACCCGACAGATCATATTCATCCTGTACCCGAGTCATGTATAAGCTATCCACATGAGGCAGGGCTTCTTCCAGGTTATCTGTCTTGTGCACTTTGACTCCATGGTCTTTTAAATGAGCTTCCAAGTCGGGGGCAATTTGTAAACGTGGAGGAGCAATCATGAACATTTCCAGGTTACTATATCGGGTCAAAAGATAAATAACAGATCTCACTGCCCGGCCTCTCAATAAATCTCCCACAAAACCATAGACTTTTCCTGGAATTCCTCCGCGTTCCTGGAAGGAACGATGCAGAGTATAAACATCCAGCAGGGCTTGAGTGGGATGCTGATCTTTGCCGCTGCCTCCATTGATAATGGGCACACTCCGGCCTGTTAAATCCAGCAAATAAGACATGTATTCGCAAAATCCCGCTTTGCTGTCACGCATGATAATCAAATCAAAATAACTGCTGAACGTACGTAATCCATCTTCCTGGCTTTCTCCTTTCATCTCTGAAGAAAGCGTAGGATCTCGAACTTCTCCTGTATGTATCCCTACTATTTGGCAAGCACTGAGAAACGACAAAAAGGTGCGAGTGGAAGGCTGGGTGAAATAAAGCATCGCACGTTTATGTTTCAGCAAAGAAGTAAGAAATTCTATTCCATTCGGCTTACGAGTGATGTACTTAATCAAATCTGCCGTATCAAACAATTTTTCCAGGAAAGGATAGGAAAATTGCTGAGAAATCATAATATGGTACAGCCGTTCATCTTTTTCATAATAAGGCAGCCGATCCCCAATGGGTTGGCGCAAAAAATCTTCAAATGTATACATTTCTTTAATCATGAATTTCACCCTTCACAAGAATCATCAACACAGTCCCTTACCGATTTAATAGCATCTTACCTTTCTTACCATGCTCCTCCCCAGGAAACAAATAATTTATGGGCACATACACTTTGCCATGACAGCATCTCCGTTTTTATTGTAAGATTGTATAGCAACAAACGACCAATTTTGCACCCTTTAAACTAATGATTTGACAAATCCGGAATGTTGAATAAAGATTAGCTCGCTCATGCATTTCCCAGATTATTATCATTTTTTTCCACAAAAATCAGGAAATATAGTTTATGGAGAATTTTGCTTTTCCTTATTTAAAAACATTGAATAAATTCAATTTTCATAGCCACCTGCAGCATCACGGTCTTTCTCTATCACGTGAACAATTAACAACACTACAAGTCAACCTTGGCAAGTTATGCAATCAAGCCTGCCATCACTGTCATGTGAATGCAGGCCCAAATCGTACAGAACAAATGACGCGCCAGACAGCAGATCGTGTTCTAACTATATTAGAAAATTCACTATCCATTACCACCCTCGATATCACTGGAGGTGCACCGGAACTCAATCCTCATTTTCGATATTTGACCGAAGAAGCACACCGGCTGCAGCGTCACATCATGGATCGCTGCAACCTGACTGTAATTCTGGAAAACGGACAGGAAACATTAGCTGATTTTCTAGCCGCACATCATGTAGAGATTGTGGCCTCTCTCCCTTGTTATCTTTCGGAAAATGTTGATAAACAACGGGGGGATGGCGTGTTTGATAAAAGTATCCGCGCTTTGCAAAAATTAAATGACGGGGGATATGGCAAACCAGGGAGCGGACGAGTTCTGAACTTAGTTTATAATCCGACAGGAAATGCTCTGCCCCCGCCACAACCTTCTTTGGAAGCAGAATACAAAAAACAGTTGAAAACACTGTTTGATATTGAATTCAACAATTTGTTCACCATCACCAACATGCCCATTAGCCGCTTTGCCCAGCAGCTGAAACGCAACGGGCAATTGGACAGTTATATCACTTTATTAATTCAAGCCTTTAATCCATCGACCATAGAAAATGTCATGTGCCGCAATCTCGTTTCTGTGGACTGGCAGGGAAATTTGTTTGACTGTGACTTCAATCAAATGCTTGAGGTGCCTGTTCCCGGTGAACAGAGGACGCTTTGGGATATAGACTCCATTGATGACTATCAAGAACATCGTATTGCCACTGGCACACACTGCTTTGGGTGCGTTGCAGGATCGGGCAGCAGCTGCGGTGGAGCATTGGTATAACCCCAGTAACTTAAAAGTATTTCACCTCCACTGCATGAACTGACCCTATGAAGCTTTCTCAGCAACATTGGATAAAAATTGGTATTCTGCTGGCAATTTCCACGGGAATTATTGTCTTTTTTATTTTTGATCTGCAACAATACCTGACACTCGACTATTTACGCAACTCCAAAGAACTGTTTGCACAGCAAAATGCAGAACATCCCTTTTTAACCATCGGGATTTACATAATTATCTATATGGCCGTCACTGCACTGTCCCTTCCAGGGGCAGTAGTAATGACTCTTGCAGGCGGAACCTTATTTGGACTGGTAAAAGGAACCATTGCAGTTTCCTTTGCCAGTACAATTGGAGCGACTGTTGCCATGCTTGTCGCACGTACGCTCATGAGAGATTATGTACAAGGGAAGTTTCACAAACAAATCCAGGTGATCAATAAAAAGATTGAAGAAGAAGGCTCCTTTTATTTATTCACAATGCGGCTTGTGCCCGCATTTCCATTTTTTGTCATCAATTTGGTGATGGGACTGACTCCCATGCGCGTCTTCACGTTTGCCTGGGTGAGTCAGGTGGGTATGCTGGCGGGTACAATAGTCTATGTTAATGCCGGTTCCGAGTTAGGAAAAATTGAATCTCTGGGAGATATCGCATCTCCTCAATTACTGCTTTCCTTTGCACTATTGGGAGTGCTGCCTTTACTCCTTAAAAAGTTAGTTGGTCATTTCTCACAAAAACAAGAAACGAAGGAATAATTAAAAACCAAGGTCGGCCAATAAGGAGTCCACATCACCTTGTGTACTCTTTTTATTTTCTGTTTCATCAGGCCCATGCAGCGCAATATCCTCTCCCTCAACACCCTGGTCAATTTTTGTCAGAAAACTGCCTTTCTCCTTAGGTTCAGACGCACCTTCCATCATCTCTTTTGGCATATCTTCTGAAAATTTTTGAATCAACTCCAATAACCGCAATTCCAGGTGTTCAATGAAGTCAACAATTTTTTTCAAAGTCTGCCCTGTCAAATCTTGAAAGCCCTGGTTGGTCATGATGGTGAGAAATAAATTTTCATTCTCATGAAAGGTATTCAATAAAGCTTCAGCCTTACTACGCATGTCCTTGTTCACCAAATCCTTCATCGCGTCTATGTCTTCAGAGAATTCGCCATGCTGCTCCTCAAAATTGGTCAACATTTCCTCTAGCTGCTTGAAAGAATTATCCAAGTCTTCTACCAATCCAACATTATGTTCACTTTGCTGAATCAACTGTTCCAAAAATTCCAGGTTATCATTGGCAGCTTCTTCCAGTTTTAAAATTACCGAATTCAATTTATCCACTGCATCCGGCATTTCATTGGTCACATTCCGAATTTGCTCGGCATCCAGATCCTCAGAAAAAACCTGAAGAGAATTATAGATTTCCCGTGTAATTTTTCCAACTTCCTGGATCAACAGGTAGCTTTCTTTTGTGGAAGTCAGCAAATTGATCTGGCTGAGCTGCACCTTCATGTCATCACCATCCTGGCGAATGACCGCTTTAAAAAGAGCACCAATGGATTGGAGAAGTGCTGTAAATTTTTCTTCACTATCTTCCGGCAGATGGCGGGAAAGATACATAACTTGGTCAACCACCCTCTGCAAAGCAAGCTCTGTGTGGTGAGCCTGTTCCGACAAATGTACTACATCGTGATACTCTTCCGGAGTCACTGGAGCATCAACAGGAAGACGAAATGTCAATTGTTCGGGGTTAATTCGCTGCAATGCAAATGTTAATACGGAACCAACCATATCAAATACATGTAGTTTGACTTGAGTATTGACCAAACTTTGATGCTGTGTTCGCAAATGATCAATGATCTGCCCATCATCTGCAAAAACATCTAAAGGAAACTGCTCTAAAAAAAACCAATATTCCCTCAGCCATTGTGTTAATGACGAAAAATTAGATAATAATTGATCTTTTGTAACTGTTATCTGTTGAACTTCTGGCATTCATCCTCCCACTTGGTGCATCAAGTACAATTCTTTACAAAGAGTCCCTTGCTTGTTTCCCCATTGATAAATGTGAGATATCAGGCTATTATTAAGGACCATACACTTGCTGATCATACAATTCATATCAAGAACTTAAATCTTTACCCTAAACATGACCTTTCCAACACAAGAAAACAAGCAAAATTCTACAAATTTCACATACAACAACTCAAAAAAGGAAACAGCATGATTGTCATACCCGCAATCGATTTAAAAAATGGAAAATGTGTTCGATTACTGCAAGGAAAAGCCAGCCAGGAAACTATCTATTCCGATGATCCTGCCTCCATGGCAAAATCCTTTGAAGATGCAGGAGCACAGCGTTTGCACCTGGTTGATCTGGACGGTGCGTTTGCAGGAAAGACGGCAAACCTTCACACTATCAAAAGGATTGCTCGGGCAATTGACATTCCTATTGAGTTAGGAGGGGGAATTCGAATCCTTGATGATATCAAACGCATGCTGGATTTAGGAATTACCTCGGTTATCGTAGGAACTATGGCAGTCAAAGAACCAGAAATTCTCGAATCCGCGTTGCAAAAATATCCTGGCGAGCAAATTATTCTGGGAGTTGATTCACGACAAGGAAAAGTAGCAGTTCAAGGCTGGGAAGAACAAACAGAAATCAATGACGCCGAATTTGGCAAGCACTGGAAAAATCATGGGATTGAGCGTATCATTTTTACAGATATTGCCAGAGATGGAATGTTAACAGGCCCAAACCTGGAAGCACTTCGTCACTTTGCAGAAGGAACACAGCTCAAAATTACAGCATCTGGCGGCGTATCTGCCAAAGAAGACATTGATCATCTCAAAAACTTGGGAATACCCAACATAGACCATGTCATTGTCGGCAAAGCCATCTATGAAGGAAAAATCCTGTTGAATGACATCTTACCATAGTCTTCAAAATAAATTTTGACCCCTTGACCCTTAAATCAGAGAACACTATGACAGCATCCATTGATCTTTATTATTGGCCAACCCCCAATGGTCACAAAATCACCATTTTACTGGAAGAATTGGAGTTACCCTATCGTGTGATTCCAGTCAACATCACCCAAGGGGATCAATTCAAACCAGACTTTCTCAAAATAGCACCCAATAACCGCATGCCTGCTATTGTGGATCATGAATCAAAAGATGGCGGAGACCCCATTAGCATTTTTGAATCAGGGGCCATCATGCAATACCTGGCAGAAAAACACAGCCAGTTTCTTCCAAAGGATGTCAGAGGAAAAGCAGAAACCATGCAGTGGTTGTTTTGGCAGATGGGAGGACTGGGCCCAATGGCAGGACAAGCACATCATTTCCGTCAGTATGCACCAGAAAAAATCGAATACGGTATTGCGCGTTACACAAACGAAGTGAATCGACTCTACGGAGTAATGGACAAGTGTCTGGCAGGCCGTGATTTTCTTGCTGGAGCTTATTCCATCGCAGACATGGCTTCATGGCCATGGATAGTTCCACACGAACGGCAAGGCCAGGACCTTAATGAATTCCCAAACTTGAAACGTTGGTTTGAATCAATTCAGGCAAGGCCAGCTGTTAAAAAAGCACTTGACGTGGGGAAAAAATATCAGCACAAGCCAGAAAATATGACCGATGATGCACGTAAAATACTGTTTGGCCAGCGGGCTCAATAACACCAAAGGATCACAATAACCCTTTGCTGCGTCACGCTACATATTGATACCCGGAATATTCATTCCGGCCAATCCGCCAAGCTGCTTCCCTAATTCTTCCTGCACCACCTTCTGGCTTTGGCGAACACCTTCGTTGACTGCAGATAAAATCAAATCCTGGAGGGTATCAATATCTTCAGGATCGATCACTTCCGGATCAATTTGGATAGAAATGGCTTCCTGTTTACCATTAAAGGTCATTTTCACCATTTCTCCACCAACAGAGACATCAATCAGCTTTTTGGCTAATTCTTCCTGTTTTTCTTGCATATTTTGGGAGACTTCCTGTGCTTTTTTCAACAAATCTCCCATGGGTCCATCAAACATAATTTTCCTTTTGACAAAGTGATTACAATTCGGGTTCCTGGATTTGAATATCTGTAATTTTACTACCAGGAAAGGTTTTTAAAATCATTTGAGTTGTTCCATTCTCTTTTGCAAGATTTCGTTTTCGTTCTCTTTCTGCATCCAATAACTGCTGCCGTTTTTCTGCAAGTGTCAAAGACATTGAAGACAATGGAGATTCCTGAATCAGGACTACTTCTATCGAAGATTTAAAAAACGCTGAGGCTAATCCATGTAAGGATTTCTGCTGCTCGCCAGCCAGCATTTTAGCAAACTGAACTTCTCGGAAACCTATTTGAATCTTCTGATCATTTAACTCCAATACCACAGCATGTTTTAAAACACCACCTATTCTAGGAGAAGACTGCTGAACATGAGCAACAAAGTTTTCCCATTCCTTTGGCGGTGACAGTCGTTCGATACTATTGACCTTTTGTTCAGTAACAGAAGACTCCGTATTTTGTTCCTCGACCAGCAAGGGATCCTTTTGTTCAGTAACAGAAGACTCCGTATTTTGTTCCTCGACCAGCAAGGGATCCTTGGCTGCTTTCTGCTCTGGCTCTCTCACCACCTGCTGCTTCGCTTTCTTCAGGACAGGAGCACTCTCTGACACCACACTCGGAGGTGTCGAATGTTGTTGATAAACAGGAGTGGATGACTTTGCTGCTGGAGGTTGTCCACCCTGCTCCCCTTCATTGCCGCGCAAATTCTTCACTTGGCTCAATAATTCTGGAATACCGACCAGTGGCTGCACCGCAGTCATCTGCATCAAGGCCATTTCAAAGCAAATCTGAGCATGAGTACTGCGCTTGATACGTTCTTCCAATTCCAGTAAAATATGAAAGACTTGCTGCAGTTCATCTACTGTAACAACAGTGCTTAATTCCTGGTACTGTGCCAGCTCATCTTTGGATATATCCAGAAATAGTGTGGGTGACACTTTTCCTGAACTGTCCATTAAGGTACGAACCAAAGAAATATTTTTGACCGACTGCATTATTTCGGAAAGAATATCCTGGTAGTCATGACCATGTTGCTGCATTGCATAAAAAGCTTCCATGGCGTCTGCAGAATTTTTCTGGAGAAGGGCATTCAATAGTCGAGAACGGACCTGGGTGTCTATCATCCCCAGAATTTTAGCCACTTCCTCATCTGTTGCAGAAATCCCAGCATAACTGATCACCTGATCAATAGCAGTGAGAGAATCACGCATTCCACCAACAGCATGCCTAGCAATCATTTCCAGTGCCGTCCGGGATAACTCAATTTTTTCGTCCCGTACCACCTGTTCTAAATAATCGACTATCTTGCCAAGAGGAATACGAACAAAATCATAGCGTTGACAGCGAGAAATGATGGTCTGCGGAATCTTGTGAGGATCGGTAGTGGCAAGAATAAATTTCACATGAGGAGGGGGCTCTTCCAATGTCTTCAATAAGGCATTGAACGATTCCAGCGTCAGCATGTGTGCTTCGTCAATGATGTAGACCTTGTATCGGCAATTAGCAGGAGCGTACTTGATATTCTCCCTCAACTCCCGAATGTTGTCAATGCCCCGATTGGAAGCAGCATCAATTTCAAAAACGTCTGGAGAGGCATTATCGGTAATCTCTCTGCAAGTCGGGCAATCATTGCAAGGATTGGCATCCTGGGGATTGAGACAGTTGATGGCTTTGGTCAGTATCCGGGCCGCACTGGTCTTGCCTACTCCACGAGAACCTGTGAACAGAAAGGCATGACTGACTCGATTGGCCATGATGGCATTTTTGAGTACCTGAGCACTGGTCTCTTGTCCAACTAAATCATCAAATCGAGTAGGTCTTAGCTTGCGAGCCAAAACAACATACGGCATGGAGACCACTATCTAAAATGGGGGTGGCTGAGTTCCGCGGCACATCTCCAGAGTCTTAGTGCTGCTTCCGTTAGGACCTGACACGGTTCAAAACTTTCAATTGCGCGAAACCCAACCATATTTTGGGTAACCAGTTTCAGGACTAAAAGCATAGTACCCTCATCAACTGGTTTGTGGCGGAGAGGGAGGGATTCGAACCCTCGGTACGTTGCCGTACACACGATTTCCAGTCGTGCACCTTCGGCCAGCTCGGTCACCTCTCCTACTCAAAAATACAAAAATCATCTTTGATTGCGGTGCAATTTTCAGCAATGCTAAACTATTAATGATATATGAGGAGGCAGACTATATCAAGCCGTTTTCCAACACATGCTCAAAAATCTTGTCGATACTGTCCTGGGAAAACAAAAAGTCCGTTCGAAAATCTTTTATTTTGAACTATTTAATGATAATTTGACTATCCTTTAAATCATTATACTAACTTATCCACTTTTTTATTGATCAGGTTTATATATGAGTCAGCATGTTGCTATTGCCGGTGCGACTGGTGCAGTCGGCACAGAATTTATGAAATTACTGGACGCTCGCAATTACCCACTGAAAAGTCTAAAATTACTAGCCTCTGCCAGATCAGCAGGAAAAAAAATTCCCTTTCGGGGGGAAATGCTGGAAGTCGAAGAGCTCACTCCAGCATCATTTCAAGGAATTGATTTAGCATTTTTTTCAGCAGGAGGAGACCGTAGCAAGGAATTTGCTTCACATGCGGTGGATGCCGGTGCATTGGTCATTGACAACAGCAGTGCATTTCGCATGGAACCCCATGTTCCGCTCGTGGTACCTGAAGTGAATCCAGAAGCAGCCAAACAACACCAGGGAATTATTGCCAATCCAAATTGCTCAACTATCCAGATGGTAGTCGCCCTGGCCCCTATACACCAGGCCGCTCATATCAAACGCGTGATAGTTTCCACATACCAGGCGGCATCTGGAGCAGGAGCCACTGGCATGCAGGAGTTGCTAAATCAGGTAAAAGCCTATAACCAGGGAGAACCACTGGTCCCTGAAGTTTTTCAAGCACAACTTCTCTTTAATGTCATTCCCCATATTGATGTATTCATGGATAACGGCTACACCAAAGAAGAAATGAAGATGGTCCATGAGACACAAAAAATCATGTCGGCACCTGATATGCAAATTGCAGCAAACTGTGTGCGGGTCCCTGTCCTCCGATCTCATTCTGAGGCAGTCAATGTGGAAACCGAAAAGAAGATTACCGCAGCAGAGGCTCGTGATCTGTTCTCCAAAGCACCCGGGATTGTCGTCAAAGATATCCAGGAAGCCGGAGGCTATCCACTCCCCTGGGATGTTACTGAAACTTATGAAACTTATGTAGGACGTATTCGAGAAGATATCTCTACGCCAAACGGTATCGCCTTCTGGGTAGTCGCCGATCAACTGTACAAAGGAGCAGCATTGAATGCCCTTCAAATTGCGGAATGGCTCAATAAGAATGGATGAAATTTCCAGAAACGCATACAATCAATGTGTAAAGCGAATACCTCGAATTGGTGCACATCAGCCCTTTACTCCGGATCAATCGCTTTTTCAAAGTGAATGGTAATGTATTTTCTCAAAGGGCAGGTACAAATAAAAGAGGACCGGCCCGAAAACCGTTCGGAAAATTCGCATACCGTTGGATCTTCCTCCAGACATTCCATTCTGTCGCTGAAAGCATAGTATTTTGCCTTACAACGGTCCTGGCTCGTACTATCAATACATCGATGTGCTTTGGAACATTCGACCAGGTCTCTCAACTCATGCAACTTTTTGCAATCTTTAATTTTCATAAGGATTTTTGATTACTTTCACGTTTCTTGAAACTGTTTATAAATTCCACTAAAACGCCTTGAACCTCGATGAAAATTCTGCGTAACTTTCACATGTTATTATTTTCGCCTTTCTTATCAACCTGGAAAAAACGGAAAAATCGAAAGTTATTTCGGCAACAGATGAACAGCAACCTTGTCAACCAGATGTGGTCAGCTTGGTTGAAATTTTCAATCGTTTGCGAATGACCTGGGAGGTTGTGTCAATGACCATATTGAGGAGGGCTGTCATCAAAATCAAAAAAACAGCCTTATCCATTTTGTCATCAGAGATAGCACTATCAATGTAAAACCCGAGTGTATAGATGCCCAGAATTCCCAAAATGGCAGATTCACGCATCATCACTTCCCAGCGGTAAAAAAGGAAAGCGAGAAACTGTCCATAGACCCTGGGCAGCACCTCAAAGAAATAGCGGTTGATCTTCCCTCTGGGGGTATCTGCACGCAGCTGGATCAAGTCAGCATTTTGTCCTGTCAAATGTCCAAGAATGGCTCCATTGTGTAGACCAATTGCCACAATAGCGGGCAGCATGGAAGGTCCCCAAAGCTGTAGGAATGCATACGCCAGTATATACTCCGGAGTGGTCCGAATGACTATCAGGAGATAACGGGAACACCGCCTGGGAATGCCCTGTTGAAAATGCTGACAGACCAGAGGAAAAACAATCAGGGTCATCACACCAGTCCCCACCAGCACCACCTGCGTGAGTACAATGGTATTCCACACCCCGTCAAAACCTTCTGTCTGAAGAATATTTTTTCCCCAATTCCATACAGAATCCGAGGAAAAAGAGACATCCATGGTTCCATCCAACACCCCCCTGCGTCTCATGGGCCAGGGTAAAATTTCATACGTAAAAAACCGGGTGAAATTTTGCCAGGACAAGGAAACTTCCTTGGAGATAAAAACAAAAGCCAGAACCACATAGATCCAGGACACCTTTTCTTTGATCCAGTACTTGAGGGATGCAATCAAAAAATAAAAGCAGTACAGGATCGCAAAAACCTCAGAATACAGTCCTTCCCGAAAAGCAGTTTCCAAATGGAATCCCAAAGTGGGCAGCCCCACAAATCCAAGAATCGCACTGGAGCGCAGTGCACATTCAAGACGGTATGCAGAATAGTGTTTGATATCGGCATAGATAGCCGGCAGCACCCCATAAAAAAATTGACTGACCCGGCTGGAATGAGGAGGAAACGCCTTCAGTGGAGAGTGATCCGATTCCTGCCGAATCTCTGCATAAACCTTGGCAAAAATCCCAGTATACGGCACAGCAATCGCAAAAACGCCACAGAGGGGATTGAGTCCAACAACCGGTAAAAAAATGAGCGCCCAGAATAACTCATGGACAGCACGAATGAATGCACAAAACAATCGGACTGGTTTCCATTCAAAGAAAAATGCCAGAACCGAGCCCATGAATATGGAAAGAAAAATTCCGCAAAACGCAAAGACCACGGTGTTCAGAAATGCTTCTTTGACCGCATAAACCGCCATGAAATCAGGAACCACCGCACCAATGGCCATGCGCTGCAGTTCTTGCCATGGATTCAGAGTGGTTACCTCCAGATCTGCGGCAAACAATAGAATAAAAGCAATGGAGACAAAAAGAAGACTGGTTTTTAACACGGCTTGTATAATTGGGAAAGCACATGATCATTGACTTGATCGGAGGGTAAGTCAAAGAGGATCTGGCCAAGACGCATGCCAATGATCCGTTCCGCAAACTGAAGAGCCAAGTCCACAGAGTGCAAAGAGAAAATCACAGTTTTGGTGGCATGGGTGATCAGCCGCAAAACAGTTCCAGCCTGATGCGGATCAATGGAAGACACCGGTTCATCAGCAAACATGGTTTCCACCTTCCGAAACATGGCCCTGGCAATAGCAGCCCGCTGCTGCTGCCCTCCAGACAAAGCCCCCACTCGTTTGAACATGGTGTCTAACATTCCTAAGGAATCCAGAATAGGAGCTACCTTTTCAATTTCTTTTTTTTGCGGCTTGAGAAGATTGAACAGATTATAGGCCGTATGGTAATGATCCAGGCGGCCCATATAAACATTGTGGAAAACAGATAATTGAGGGACTAGAGCGTAATCCTGGTAGACAAATGAAGCATGCTGTTTCTCCAGTTCATACAGGGTATAAAGCAGGGTCGTTTTTCCAGCACCACTCGGTCCAATCAGTGCAACTTTTTGCCCCTCCTGAATATGAATGGTTATGTTTTTCAAAGCCAGTGTATCTTTATAAGAAACACTGACTTTGTCCAATCGCAGCATACTATTTTTCTATGATGCCAATAT
Organism: SAR324 cluster bacterium; assembly: GCA_015231885.1. GTDB lineage: Bacteria > SAR324 > SAR324 > SAR324 > NAC60-12. The sequence goes on along the minus strand of JADGAT010000021.1, from coordinate 15,796 downwards.
TCATTGCCGTTTCCAGAATAGGAGCGTACATGGAGTTATCCGCTTTGATGAATTGTTTGCGGGGAAAGGAATCGAGCAATGTTTTATCGTGCATGGTGATTAAGGCATTCTGCAGCTTGCGGGTGAATCCTTTGCCAAATTTTTTATCCACATCTCCACGAACGGTCCAGTTATAGTCCACATACGTTGGAGTTTTCCAGATGACTTGAACCTGACTGGTATCTATTTTCCCCTCTTTCAGTTCACGTTCCCATACTTTGAAGTTCACCGCACCCACTTGATAGCTACCAGACTGTACCAACGCGATGGTTTTGGAGTGATCCCCACTAAAACCAACCCGTTTGAAAATTGATTTTGGAGCCTGGTCGAAGCTCTGCCGGATGTAATATTCGGGCATCAAACGTCCTGAAGTAGAACCCTTCGAACCAAAAGTGAATGTTTTGCCAGCAATGGATTTAGGAAAGGCATCGGAGCGCTGAAGTCCTGTACTGGCATGTGCAATCAAATAGGTCACAAAATACTGGTCTTCCTCCCCTTGGGCAATTGCCTGAGAACCAGCTACCGCACGACGTGCCTGGACACCAGAAAGTCCACCAAACCAAGCCAGCTGCACCTGATCATTCTTGAACGCATTGACGGAGGCACTATAGGATTTGACAGGGATATACTTCACATCAATCTTTAAAATGTCTGCTAGATACTGGGCAACTTTGCCAAAACGCTGTTCCAAGCGGGCTGTGTTTTGGTCCGGAATTGCCGTAAAACTGAGTGTTTGTGCCTGAGCCAGCGTACTGAACAGTATAATTGCAAAACAACCTGAAATCCATTTTTTCATTTTCACTCCGCAGAAAAATTATAATCTAAAAATTTAAAAAACAATTGATAGAATTATCCAATATATAGTATAGGTATGTCAAATAGATTATTTTGATCAAACAATTCATTCCATAGAAAAATCCAATAACTTTAGGCCTCACAGCAGCTGATGAAGTTACAGTACTTAAAGATATTTGCCTCCGTTTATAAAAAAAGGAGCTTTTCCAAGACATCAGAACAGTTCTATATCAGTCAGCCCACAGTCAGTGAACACATGAAAAATTTGGAAAATGAACTGGGATACAAGTTGTTCGATAGATTGGGGCGCACAATTATGCCAACGAAAGAGGCTGACATCATCTATCCGAAAGCTTTAAAAATTCTGGAAGACATCGAAGATCTTATTGCAGCAGGCTCTTCTTCCATCAATGAAGTTCATGGCAAGCTCATGATTGGGGCAAGTACGATCCCCGGTACTTATGTTCTACCCAATATCTTGCAGGAATTTCACAAACAGCATCCCAAAGTTTTTTTAGAAACCATTATAGAGGATTCCAGAAAAATTACAGATATGGTATTGAATCATGAACTGCTGCTGGGCATTGTAGGAGCCATAATGGAACCAGAAAGATTGACTCACCTCCCTTTTATCGAGGATGAGCTGGTTCTTGCCTGCTCAGACAAGCTATTTAAAAAAGAGACGATCACTATTCAAGAAATATACGATATCCCTTTTGTATTCAGAGAAGAAGGATCAGGCACCCAAAGTACTGTTCATCTTTTTTTAGAAAAACATGAAATCTATAGAAAAAAACTACGGGTGATTGCCACGATGGGTTCTACTGAGGCCGTCAAGCAGGCGCTGAAAGCCGATTTAGGAGCATCAATTCTTTCCAGGGTGGCTATTCAAAAAGAGCTGCAAGAAGGCAGTCTCAAAGAAATTGGAATCAATAACTTGAAGATGAATAGAAAATTTTATCTGATCACCCATAAAAAACGAACTTTACCAATGCCTTTCAAAGAGTTCTATCAGCATATACAAGATCACTCATCCACCACTTAAAAGAAAGTTTTCTCATGAGCCAAATTTTACTCCGACAACGTATTCGCCAGTTTTTAGTCCACTCTTTTTTATATTACCAGTCAGGAGAATCCGTAATTTCCGACCAAGAGTACGATAGGATTTGTGAAGAATTAATATCTCTATTAAAAACACAACCGGACGATTCTGATCCTTATCTGGGAATAGTGAAAGATCTGGGTGATGAAGCATCTGGATTTTCCATCAAAAATTATCCTCCTCCCATCATCAGTAGTGCTATGCATTTGCTGTATCAGGAAAATTATGCAAATCAGATCAGTTTTCCGGATTTTGTAGCTCGCCATGGATATCAACTGGAAATGCCGTCAGGTGCATCAGACAAGTGAATACCTCTGAGGCAAAGTGGATTTGACTTGAGATTTTTGAACAAAACCGTCCATATATTTGTTTTTTGACAGCAATTTTATCCTTCCTCACACACAAGTCAGGACAAATTATGAAAGTTGGTGTAATTGGTGGTAGCGGACTCTATGATCTGCCAGGTCTCACGGATATCCAAGAAGAACCGATATCAACTCCTTTTGGAACAGCATCAGACAACTTCATTACGGGAACACTGCATGAGACTCCTGTCGTTTTTCTGCCCCGTCATGGCAAGGGACACCGTTTGTTACCAACAGAAATTCCATTCCGTGCTAATATTTGGGGAATGAAAAAGCTGGGGGTTACCCATCTCATTTCAGTCAGTGCGGTTGGAAGTTTGAAAGAAGAAATAGCACCCGGGCATATCGTATTCCCCGACCAGTTCATTGACCGCACCCGACAGCGGGTCTCTACATTTTTTGGTAAGGGAATCGTTGCTCATGTTCAATTTGGTGATCCGATCTGCTCCCATTTACTGGGTATTGTGACCCAGGCAGCAGAAGACGCAAAAGCCACTTACCACAAAGGTGGTACCTACGTATGCATGGAAGGACCTGTATTTTCTACACGGGCAGAGTCTAATCTTTATCGTTCCTGGGACGCATCAATCATCGGCATGACCAATATTCAGGAAGCAAAACTGGCCCGAGAAGCAGAAATGTGTTTTACCACCATTGCCCTTGCAACGGATTATGACTGCTGGCATCACGCGGAAGAAGAAGTCACTATTGATCAAATACTGGAAGTGATGCGTAATAATATTGAAACATCGAAAAAAATTCTTGCCCGGACTTTAGAGATTCTGCCTGCAGAACGGCCATGTTCCTGCGGTTCAGCCCTGCAATATGGCATTATCACGCAACCTGATTTGATTCCGATGCAAACCCGATCGGACTTGGATATTCTCATTGGCAAATACCTGTCTTGAAAAGCAGGGAACAAACTGGGATTTTCTAGTACAGTTACTTTTATCCACAGGCTAAATACAACTCATCCTTTCCATGAATGAATCAATGACTGAGGCAACTGAGCAAAATAATGACGGAATCAAGCAGCTGGGCCAAAAATTAAAAGACGCACGCGAGCAAAAAAAATTATCTTTGGAACATGTTGCAGAAACCACCCGTATCAATATAGAAACCCTGAAGAAAATCGAACAAGGCCATCTCGAACAAGGCCCGGCGCCTGTATTCATGCGAGGATTCATTAAAACCTATGGCACACTGTTAGGATTCGACAAAGAGTTACTTCAAGCTGAGTTTGATCAAATTCCAAAGCTTCAAGAACATTCTGATCTCAGTGATGCTCCTCTTATCCCATCAGCAATAGATTCGTCTTCTTCGCGTCAAAAACTATTTTTCTTCATTATATTGTTGTTGATTGTTGGTGTGGGCTATATGGCATTCACAAACTTCGATCAGATGCATGGTTTATTCAATAATGCATTCAGCACCTCTGAAATCAACAAAGAAACTCTTGCCAAATCTGAGCCTGTTCTTGAGTCTAAAAAGGAGGAAGACGCCCATGAGCAATCCGTAAGAACACCACAAGCCAATATTATTCCCCCTGAGGCTTCTGCAAAACCTAGTCCGGAGTCTGTTGCCGATTCAAACACGGAGCCTGAAAAACCTGAGAGGCCTGTTGCAGCTTCAAGCACAGAGCCTGAAAAACCTGTTCCTGTTCAAGAGACGATCACAGTCCCTTCAACCACACTACCCGTAATTGCAACAATTGAGACAGCAGCAACAACTGCAGCAACAGAGAAACTGTTATTGTCCGTCAAAGCCAGTAAAACGACTTGGCTCGATATTACCATCGACAATGATAATCCCATTGAAGTGTATCTTCAACCAGGAGAAGACTTCTCCTCTGAAGCAAAAGAGCAGTACGTCTTAACCATTGGCAACACAAAAGGAGTTCAGCTTTTTTTAAATGGGAAACTCCAAATTATTGATCAACAAAAAGACTTACTCGAAAATTTGGTCCTTGACTTGACGTCTCTCACCAGTTCAGAATAACACATGGCTCTTTTATTCAGCATTTTCTTATTCATTATTACCGTCATTGTCATCATTTATCCTCTTTATTTTCAGAAAATAACAAAACATATTTCTGAAGAAACGATATCATCCAGTTTTAATGAACAAGACTCGTTGTTATCTGCCATAACCGAGTTAGAAGAAGAGTTCCAGTTGGGGCGTTTATCCGATGCAGACTATCAACATTTGAAATTGCATTTCCAAAAACGCTACCTGCATGCGAAGCAGATTGCAGAATCAGAAAATCCATAATATACGCTATGGAAACGCATGTTATAGCGGCATCGTTGCCTGTAATTTTAAACCTCTCTTTGACTGATAAAAAAAAATGGGTTTATCTACAAAACCCCTGATCATTGGTCAATCTTCCACTGAAACAGATGAAAGCCCAAAAGTATTTTCGGTCAGACTTTCCACTGGGATGTTCGCAGCCGCATCCTCTCGTGGAACAAAATATAAAAATGTCAATGAAGACAGGTTGGTGATCCTGCCTCAATTGCCTTTATTTGCTGTGATTGATGGAATGGGGGGGCCTGGAGATGGCGCAAAAGCCGCTGACATACTGACCGAGGAACTGATGACCATTCAGCATCCCTCCCTGAATTCCCTGATGAGCATTCAGGAACAGGTTACGAGTAGGATCAAACAAGAGTGCATGACTTCCAACTCCGGCGTTTGTTATTTAATATGCTGGATGGAAAATTCCCTTTTGCATATTTACTACCTGGGAGACGTAAAATTAACTCTTTTCGACAATACACAAAATATAAAATGGGAGAGTCGGGATCACTCTTTAATCAACTCCTGGATTGATTCAGGATATTTATCACCAGAAAAAGCACTTCATCACCCACAACGGCATATCATCACCAAAGCATTGACAGGCAATGACACCCCAGAACCAGACTCACATCATATATCTTTTGAGACGGGAGATAGAATGATTGCCGCAACAGATGGACTTTCGGATAATTTTACAATGGATGAGATTGCCGAAATGACAAAAAATCATTCTCCCCAGGAAAGCACCAACATGCTCATGCAAAAAACCATCACAAAAATGCAACAATCCCACCGAGAGCCATGGGATGGAATTTTATTACCCAAACCAGATAATATCAGTATTTTAATTGGAGACTTAACAGTTCAATAAATCATATACCTTTATTTCATATTTCCTATGCAGAAAAATTTCATCCTGTTTATACAATTATTCTCTCTGGCATGCTTCTTATTGCTTTCAACTGCCTGCAGTTTCAAAGAACGAGAATTAGATGACGATGACGAAACAGCAACTTCGACGGAGATCAGTATTATCCGTATAGATAATACAACCGAAGAGCTCAAATTTCATGATCCTCTGGAATTGGACAATATTGGCAAAAACCCTTTGGCATTTGTTATCAAAGACATCAATCACGATCAATTGGACGATATTATACTCCTGAACACCGCCACCAAACAAGAAGAACAAACCATTCGCATCTTGATACGCACTTCTGTCAACTCATCTGATAATCCGGAGGACTTCTTTGAAACGGGAAGAACCATCATCACCAACACAGATCGTCCTCAATATCTGCTCGTTGAAGATGTGAATGAGGATGGTGTACAGGATTTGCTCACAATCAGCACAGAAACGGATTCCCTGAGCGTATGGGAAGGACAGATCACCAACAACAAGTTTTTACTTGCTGCCACACCTGAAGATATTGATGTAGGAGATTTCCCTGTTTTCATGACAGCGGCTCCATTTGCATCGGAGGGCAAGATGGGAGTTGCCATTGCCAATCGAGGAGACGACGACATTTCGATTGTTCTAGACTTCAATTCACTAGAAAAAATCAGCCTGGATTACGATCAAGGAGTTGGAAAAAACCCGATTCAAGTTGCCTCTGGAGACTGGAATAATGATGGCTGTGTCGATTTAGCGGTATTGAGCCGCAACAAAAACCGTGTTGATTTTTTCGAAAACACTCCTTGCTCCGACCCAGACACCCCACAAAATAAAGTGTTTCAAAAAATCCGAGATTACAAAGTCGGAGAACTTCCTCAGGCTCTAATTGCAGGAGACTGGGATAATGATGGAAACATGGATGTTGCCACCACCAATCAAACGGATGAAGATATTTCGTTGCTGTATGGACACGGAGATGGAAGTTTTGAACGCAAAGACATTAAAGTGGGTCAGGGACCTGGACAATTGTCATCTGGAGATCTCAACCAGGATGGAGTACAAGATTTTGTAATTGGTGATGTGGCCGATCAGGATTTAGTCATTTTATTGAGCAACGGAGATGGAAAAAGACCTGGGGAGAATGGTCAAAAAGCATACTCCCGTGGCGACATCGTTGCAGGCTCCATCCCATCAGGCAATCGCCCAGGCTACATCCAGGTCATCGATATCAACCATGATGAAAAACAGGACATTGTATTGACGTTGCCTTTTGAAAACAAACTCGCCATTTTATTGCAAAAATAAGAACATGCTACCGTGAGGCCGGATTTTCATCGAGATTCAAGGCATTTTATCAGGCGCATGGTTTACTATGTAACCGGCAAAGCAACGCAGAAGATCGTTGAAAAGACGAGTAGACTTGGTAAGTTATTGTTTGAGCATTCCTACGCATTTTCATAAACACTGATAATAACCAGGCCCCAATTCAACGGAATCGGGTTTTGCGGCAGTCTGGGTATAATTATTTGAGAAATAAACCGTAACCGTACTTTCTGTTACAACAAGCATCCGTGGGACTGACGAACCCGTATATGGTTTGGCTTCAAACTTGGGAATACTGTAGATATGATTACAAAGAAACTGAATATCGATTTGATCCGCTGAAGGATATAAAAAAGGGGATGGTTCTCTTGAAGCTGGAGGATAGATAACAGAAGAAGAGGGGAAGACATAAGAAGCAGTAGGAGTTTGGCAAGCTGCCAACCCAGCTAGACAAATGATCAATAATTGTTTCAACAATGAAAACATGATTACTCTTCAGAGTAAGTAGTCATGCCCTCGGCTGGTTGAAAAGACAAAGGACTATTTTGCGTGCCAGAATCAATATCAAGCATTACCAGCAAGAGCTTCCCTCGATTTTCCTGTTGCGTTATCTGAATTTTTTCAGGATACAGCCTTCCTGCAACATTCTGATATTTTCGAATGAAGGCTTCATAAATAGTGGCATCTTCATTTTTTTTCTGCACACTTTGAAGAAGACCATTTGGAGAAAGAGTCATCAACAATACAGAGTCCTCTGAAAACAACTGAATTTTATTTTGAGATATCATTTGTCCATGATACTGTTGGAACTTGGAGTTGGGTATACGACCCCAAATCATCCAACTCAACTCGTCTAAAGAGACATCAATGCCTAACCATTCATGGCGGATAGGAGAAATATTTTCCTCTAATAAATATTTTTGATTTCCAAAGTCCAGGATCATGAATTGCTCATGATTGGCACGAACTTCGTATACTAAAGTGCCGATGATTGGAGCAAAAATTTGTATATGAAGTTCAAAATTTTTTGATAAATTAAACTTCAGTTCTCCTGCATATTTTTGATCTTCGTTGGCTAACAATATGCGTCCAGAGGACTGGTAACCTGGAAATGGCTGAGTGGAGAGAAAGTTTTGAGGGCCTATTACTACTTCAGGGGTGGTCAAACATCCAGCAATACAAGAACTGTATATTATAATAAAAAACCATTGACATAGATGTTTCATTCAGACTCAACTTTCCACCCCAGGCAGAGGGATGGCTGCTCTTTTATTTTTCTGGCATTGCAATGACTTCCGATAGATAAAACAAAGCAACATACAGTCCGGAGATAACAAAAAAAGTAACTAATGTATCCATTTCATGCATAGAAAACCTCTTACGTTCAGTTAAAAGTGACAAAAAAAAATTACTTATTATTAATATCGAGTTTTGCCAAAGAGTGCAAACTCTTATTAAAATAACTGGACATTTATCTCTTATCAAATGGTATTATTAACAAAAATAGGTACCTATGAACAAAAGTACATTTACACAACTCGATCCAAAGCAACAATTCTGGTATGCTCGTACTATGGTCAATATGGCACTTGCAGATGGTCATATTCATCCTTCTGAGCAAAAGTACATGCAAATCATATTTGAACTATTTATAAACTCTCCAAAACGACTTGCGGACTTAAAGAAACAGAGCCAGCGGTCCTCACCAGAGAAAATTCTGCCAGTAAAAGGATTATCTCACGAACTATCCATTACCATACTCGAAGATTGTGTGGATGCGGCAATTGCAGACGCTGAATTTCACGAAAAAGAACAAGAAATGATTTATGAAATAGGAAAGCATCTCAAATGCAGTCCTGGAGAAATTGAAGAGACCATTTCCAGAGGAAAACAGCAGCTTGCACATATCTTTTCATTGGCAAGTTGATCTATTTATTTTCCGGATCACTCCATCACCTTTACAAAACAATCGTATTCTGCATGACAAAAAAACCATACCAAATATTTTTTATTTTGGTCCTTAGTTTTGTTTTCTCCAAAGTTGTTCTTTCGCCATCCCTTTTGGCACAACCCCTTCTCATCAAAGACAACCAAGAGCTATACAAAGCCGCAATTGTGATGGAACCCACCACTGGGACTATACTTCATGCCGAAAATTCGCAGAAATTAATCAACCCTGCCTCCATTGTGAAAATGATGGTCAGCTTGATTGTCTTAGAGCATCTGCAGGAAAAACAAATAAAACTGACGGATCAGATAACGGTTTCTAAGTGGGCCAGTAAAATCGGAGGACATCAGGTTTTTTTGAAACAAGGAGAAGTTTTTGAATTAGGCGAGCTGATGCGTGCAGTCGTCATTGGATCGGCAAATGATGCAGCCGTCTCCGTTGCTGAATATATTGGTGGCGATCAACAGGGCTTCGTGGAAATGATGAATCGCCGTGCTCAGAAATTAAAAATGAAAGATACCATCTACCAAAATCCCCATGGTTTACCCCCAGGCAGAGGACAACAGGAAACCATTACTACTGCTTACGATCAAGCTCTTCTTGGTCAGGAATTGCTGAAGCATCCTCAATATATCAAATGGTCTTCTGTGAGGCGAGATATGTTTCGCAACAATACGTTCGAGCTGTTAAACACCAATCGTCATTTGCTGAAAAAAATGCCGGAAGTGGATGGTTTAAAAACCGGATATCATCGAAAAGCAGGATTCAGTGTGGTTGCAACTGCCAAGCGTGGTGACACAAGATTGATTGCGGCTGTGATGGGGGCCAAAAAGACGTCCATTCGAACAAAAATTGCGGCTCGCCTATTGGCTCGGGGATTTAGTAAATATGGGTACGTAACGGTACTCCACAAAGGAGAAACCTTTAAGCAGTCAGTCAGTGTCAAAAAAGGCCAAAGCGAAACGGTCGATCTTATACTTGCGGAAACAGCCCGGTTTTTTTTAAAGAGATCCGATCATAACAAAATAGAACAGCGCATCAACTTGCCTGAATCGATTGAAGCCCCAGTCATAGAGGGTAAAATTCTTGGCAATATCGAACTCAAACTCAATGATAAAATCCTCCAGACCATCGATCTACATGCAGCCAAAAGCGTCACAAAAAAAACATTTTGGCAAAATCTAAAAGAATCTCTTAAGCTCTAGCTTGATTTGTATGCGGCATTGATTGACTGACAAAGTTGTTTTGCAGCTTCTCCGGCATTCTGGGCAAAGTCTTCTCCGTTAGAAGCATAGAGGACACTTCGAGACGCATTGATCACATAGGGAATCGCAGTACCGTCACTGGCATACTTGATGGTCTCTTCCAAATCTCCGCCCTGTGCCCCCACCCCAGGAATTAAAAATGGCATGGGTCCTGACACCTCCCGCACCGTTTGAATCAAACCAGGCCGAGTTGCCCCGACCACCAACCCGCAGTTTTTCCTGACATTCCAGCTTTTTACTTTTTCAGCAACCCGCAAATAGAGGTCATAGGGAACCTGAAAATCATCGGCACCCGGATTTGAGGTCAAGCATAAAACAAATGTCCCTTTGTCCTCGTACTCTAAAAAAGGCTGCAGCGCATCTTCTCCCTGATAAGGACTTACCGTTACGGCATCACAGGAAAAAGTTTCAAAAACAGCTTTGGCATACATTGCCGCAGAATGCCCAACATCTCCTCGTTTTGCATCCCCGATAATCACTGAATCAGCAGGAATTTTTTCTATGATTTGTTCCAATGTTTTCAAGCCTTCCGGCCCCAGTGCTTCAAAATAGGCAAAATTGGGCTTGTAAGCAGCCGCCCATTCCTGAGTTGCCTCCACAACCTGTTCAAGAAATGTTAAGACCGGGTTTGCGGCTTGTTGCAAATGTCGAGGAAGACGTTCCAATACAGGGTCCAATCCAATGCAGACTCTGCTGTTTTTACTCTCAATGGCATTGTTCAGCTTTTGATAAAATTGCATGCACTCCTTTGATTATTGGTTGTGCCGACTACTCGTACGTCTTCTATAAAAGACAATACCAATGAATGCAACAAGTGATGGAATTAACAAAATATTCAAACCAAGCAGCCAATTTCCAAGTGATTCAATATCCTGACGTAAAATTTTACGGACTTCCCGTAACCGTTTCCGTGTCTTCAGCTCTTCAACACGAAATTCCTTGATCTCCTGTTGCTGTTCCAACGTGAGCAGGCGTTTTTGCTTTGAATCTTTTTGTTCTTCTAAATTTCGAAGTTTGTCCTGCACTTCTTTTAATTTACTTTTCAAAGCAATTTCTTCCTCCTGGAAGCGTAATTGCGCTTTTTGCTCCAGTGCAATCAAACGGGTGAATGGTCTGGTGAAGCGTCCTCTAGAACGTATGCTCATCAAAGCATCATTTCCAGAAATAAATTCTACCGCATTCAGCATAAAATTCAAATTATCATTCAGAGGTTGTGTAATGGTCTGCCCCAAAAAATTCAACTTTTGTACAGAAAACGAATCGGTAATAAAATCCACATCGGCAATCACCAAAATCGTGTTTGCCTCTTGAGCTTTTTTAAGGTGAGCATGTTTTAATGGGACATTTTCTTTTTGTGCCTCTTTGCCTTCCTCTGTTTTTTCTTCAGGGGGTTGGCCTTCAGGAAAAGCCGTCTCAAATTGATTTTTAATAAAAGCGGCCAAGACCTTCACCTCTTTATCTGGTCTCAAATCCCGGATAATTTGATCAGGCTTACTGAATCGTGTTTTCATGGAATCAATAACAGCACTGTCCAAAGAAGTTTGCAGGATTGGCGTGAACTCTACAGAGCTGTCTTTTGCTTTCTTCAAATACCCAGAGTCCACAAAAAGCAATGATTCAAGTTGACTGGTAATGGGGTGTTCCGATGGCATGGCCTCATCTGCCAGGCTCATCCACAATGGATAGCGCACCACCTGGCCTCCTCCGGCATTAATCGGAGTAGCATACCTGAAATCCCCAACCAGTTTCCCAGCATCAAATGTGACCCCCCATTGTTTAAGCAATTTCGGAAGATCGCTTTTCGGATTAGGAGGCATCCCATACTGCGCTCCAGGAGAATTCTGTGCATCAAAATAAGAACTAGGATCCACCAAAACAACCAGGCGACCGCCTCGCAGCACATACTGGTCGACAGCATAATGCAATCGCTCACTAAATCCTTTTGGATGTATCAACAGCAGCAGCGTGATGTCATCAGAAATTTCCTCTGTACTGGGCAGCAACATCTCCACATCAAAATTCTTTTTCAATTCAGCCACCACAGCCCATTGACTAGGAGGACGGCGTGCTCCCATAGCAGGTGGTCCACCCCCATTCATATTAAGAGAACTGATGATTCCAATTTTAGGTGATTGTGGATTATTGACAGTAAGAATTGCCTGAGAAATATCGTATTCCAGAAACTCCTCGCGCCGCATGTCAAAAAATGGGATGACCACTTCCTGGTCCAAAAGAAGAGCAATCATCCCGAGATAGAGATGGTCTCCATTTGGCAGAGCAATGGGGGAAATACCATACTGCTCCGCCCACTCTTCTTCTTCAGTATCGGGTTTTGGGTCAAATACTTCCAATTTAATTTTTCCAGACGACAAATAAGAATATTCTTCCAGCAGCTCTTTTATCCTTTGTGCATAAGCTTTGAATTCAGTTGGCAACGCGGAGTTGCTTTTAGAAAAATAATACTTGATCGTGACGGTTTCTTCGAGATCATCTAAAATTTTCTTTGTGCCTTCTGAAATCGTATAAAGTCGGTCATCCGTAATATCAACACGCAGAGGAAGAAAACTGCCAACAACATTGACTCCAACCAGACACACAATTAAAAGAGCAATACTGATTACGGAATATGACCACTGATAATGCTTCATAAGAGTCCTCAATCTAAAGGGCTTTGTGAGAATCTAAAATAACGACGTTGACCATAAGCATGAACACAATGACGGAGGCAAAGTAGATTAAATCTCGCAGATCAACCACACCTCGGCGCAATGCATTAAAATGGGTGGTAAAGCTAAATTGAGCAATCAAATCAGAAATCCAAACAGGAAACCACGAATTGAGAATATTACTCAAAACCCCCCATCCCAACAAAACCAAGACCAGACAAATCACCACACTCAAAATGAAACTGATCACCTGATTTTTTGTTAAAGCAGACGTACAACTGGTAATTGCCAAGTAAGCACCCGCCATCAATAAACTACCCAGGTAGCCCGAAATAATAGGTCCATTGTCAGCATCCCCCAGATAATGCACCGTAAAGATCATAGGAAATGTTAAAAACAAAGCAATTGCAATAAAAGTCCAGGCAGCCAAAAACTTGGACATGACCACCGTTGTCAGAGTGACCGGAAAAGTCAGCAGCAATTCCACTGTTCCCGATCGTCGTTCTTCTGACCAAAGCCGCATTCCAACTGCTGGAATCAAAATCAGGTACAGCCATGGATGAAAAAGAAAAAAGGTTTCCAGACTGGCTTGATTGGCACGATAAAAATTTCCTAACAGGAATGTACATCCCACGTTAGAAACTAAAAAAATGATAATAAACACATAGGCAACTGGCGAATAAAAATATGCCCGAAGCTCACGTTTAAAAATGGGCATTAAACCTTTCATAATTCCTCACTATACATTCAAAGTCACTTTGCGAAAGACCTCATCCAGACGGCCTTTTTCAGAATATAACTGTTCTACATGCAGTCGTTCGTTCTGAATAAATTGCTCTACCTCATTCAGAATCGATTTTCCCTGTTGGGGAAACAGTTGAAATGAAGCAGTGTCATTTTTACCGGCATCTAGCAGCTGCACCGTTTGGACGTTTGCAATCTGTTGCAGCTTAGCAAGAAGAGATTCCGACTCTAAGCTTTTGACCCGCAAAGAAATTGCATTATGGTAGCTGGAACGAGCCAGTAGTTGATTTGGAGTCCCATCCGCAACAATTTTGCCTTTTGCAATAATAATGGCTCGGCTGCACACAGCTTCCACTTCCTCCAAAATATGAGTGGAAACCAGAATCGTCCGTTTTTCACTGATTCTTTTAATCAAAGTACGTACTTCATGCTTTTGATTAGGGTCTAATCCATCAGTCGGCTCATCCAGAATCAAAACAGGAGGATCCGAAAGGAGGGATTGTGCCAGACAAGTACGTTGGCGGTATCCTTTAGAAAGTGTATCAATCAACTGATCCTTCACATCCTGCAAAGCCGTTTGTTCCAAAACACGATCTACGTGCTTTTGTAAATCATTTCCCGAAAGTCCACGCACTTCACCAGTGAACCGCAAAAACTCTTCCACAAGCATTTCGTGGTACGATGGAGCACTCTCTGGCAAGTAGCCAATATTTTCACGGACCTGAATGGAGTTCTCTAAAATATCATATCCACAAACTTTTGCAGTTCCGGAAGTAGGAGGAAGAAAGCAAGTGATCATTTTCATGGTTGTGGACTTGCCTGCCCCATTTGGTCCTAAAAAGCCCAAAATTTCGCCTTGCCCTACCTCAAAAGAAATATCATCGACAGCCCGATAACTGCCAAATACCTTACTCAACTTATCCACTTGAATCATTCTGCCTCCTTGTCATCGGTAATTAAATCGGAACGCTGTTTTAAAAAACGCTGACCTACCCAAGAGCTGACTGAATACAACCATGGTTTGGAGCGCTGATTGAACTCTTGTACTTCTCCTTTTAGGGTCTCATCATTCACATCCTTTCCAAGATCCATTTCAACCGCAACATAATAATTTTTTTCCTCCCCAGCTTCACGTTCGCCAACACTCAAGCGGACAATTCGGCCATCAAACAATTCAACAACATAGTAGGTAAGCTCTTGGCGGCCTGTTTTTTCAACAGGCGTATTCATGGGAACAATGTTATCAAATGTTAAATTTTCTAAGGCATTGCTCATAGATTGAATTGCTGTTTGATTCAACTTCTCTTTTTTCAAACCTTCCGCAGACCATTCGTCTTGTGCTGTTTTCCGCATGAAACGAAATATTTCCGTGGTACGCTGCAACTCTATGGTTTTGAAAAGATCACTCCCCTTCAAATCCATGATCTCCGTATCCAGCCAATCCTCGCCCGTCACGTCCAGGTCAATATTTTCTGCAATGAGATAGACCGCTGGTTTATCAGCATAACGGATATATTGCCCTTGTTGGGATCCACTTTTTTCACTGCGATTTTTTCCCAATAAGATCTCTAAAAGAGTCGTTCCCTCAGGACCTTTCAGATGCAGCAATTTCCCTGTTTTCTGCTCCTCCCACTGATTATTATTGTCTTTTAAATGAATTAGCTGGAACCGGGCATGGTGCTCTACCTTTTCTGTGACCTTATCTCCTAATTTTACCTTGAGCAGTTGCACAAGAAGCTCCTGAATCTTCTTCGAATCAGCATCATAGTTCATACCTTCTACTTTCCAACGAAGGTCAGTTCCTTTTACCAATCCAACCTTGTCTTTACTACCTTGGATGTCAATACGAAAAAGCTTTTGTGTATCCAACTCGGACAAAATGGTCACATTTTGCTTCGGCTGCCCAACAGTGGAGGAAGAATCAGTCCCGACAAACCACAAGACTACACTAAGCATCACCAATATTCCCGCCACAATGGATAACTTCTGTAGCATATATCCACTCCTTTTCAAATCAATCAAAAAATAGACAACACGCCTCAAGGTACTCCTGCAAAGCACTCAGCATCTCGAGTTCGCTTGAAAATTCGAATAAATGGGGTTTTTGCGCTATCCTGCCCGTCTTCACACAGACAATAACACATCGCAGATAAGAGATATTTTGAAATATCGCATCTCCTTTAGGAATGAAAAATTAAATAACCTCCCTATTTTTTGACAATCCCCCCTGCTTCCTTTGCTAAAGAGGGAATTGTTGCTTGAAGTTATTTTATCCACATTCCTTAGGGTTCGTGCAGAAATAACGTTGACAAAGATGAGGAAGTATTTTTTCTTGGCTACAAGGCGTCTTCCA
>JADGAT010000219.1 GCA_015231885.1 SAR324 cluster bacterium | reverse complement strand
AAAATCATGCTGTCGCATGGGCAAGCTAGATTCTAAGGGGGTGGCCGAACTTACGACCAAGCCCCATATTTCCAGGTGCTATCCTCTTGTGTAATTTTTTGATTTTCCTATGTGGCAGATGATGCTGATGATTTCTTTAGCTAATTCACTATCATTGATGCAGTACTTTTTTTGATCTTGGTAGCATTAGTACAGCAACAAAGATGGTAAAAGCTGCTATAGAAAGCAGTTCAAATAGTATATTGAACCCCCAGGTTCCGTGTATCCATGCGATTAGTGGCACAGCCAATGCCATAACAGAAAAGGTGACAATGTACCGAATAGCATAAGCGCGACTTCGCCACTCTGTATGCACCATGCGCCCAACCAGGACATCGTTAATGGGAATCTGCCCAAATACCACAAGCATAAAAGCAATGGCAATGACAAGTGCTGCCGTTCCATTGAGCTCCCCCATAATGAAAAAAAACACAGCTTGTAAGATAGCGACAATAGCGAATACGATACGGATCGAATAATTGTCGACAAGATAACCTACAATCAACTGCCCAAAGGCCGCCACAGAGAAAACCAAAAAAGCATACCATCCAATCATCGTCGCTGTGCCTGCAAGGTCTGTCAGTCTTTCATCGAACACTTTTGGAAGTGCGAAAGTGGTACTTTGAAAAATAATCCCTCCAATTGCTGTAGTGAAAAAAATAACACCGAAAACCCTTAACAACATAGTTCTCGTAACGTTGCTCGATTCAGTTGCCTTATTTGCAGGGATTGTTCCGTAGTCATCTTCCTTTGCCGGCCATTGAGTACGGATAAACCATAGAAAAAGTAGGCCAATTAAAATAGATGATATGCCAGGAAGGATGAATGCGTTGCGCCAACCAGATGTATCGATTAGGAACCCAGTTAGAATAGTTGCACTCGCTACGCCCATGTTGCCAAAAATTCCGTTGATCGCTAGAGGAATGCCCGTTTTCTGGCGCCCCTGTACAACCATGGCAAGACCAACGGGGTGATAGATAGCAGCGAATACTCCAATGAAGACCAAACCGACTGCTATTTGAAAGGGGCTGTTAGCCATTGCAGTGAATATTGAACTTGCACCAAGTCCAATGAAGAAAACTACCATCATTCCATTGCGACTCCATTTATCCGCAATCCATCCAGCTGGTATAGCACAGACCGCAAAAGCAATGAATCCTGGCGTTGCATAGGGAATTAGTGAAGCGTATTCCATACTCCATTCTGTAGCAAGTCGTAGGGCAGCAGCAGTTGCAAAAATTAACATGAGCAAATGGTCAAGAAAATGACCAATACTGAGGAAAACAAACATTACCGAGGACTTTTTAAATTGTGTAGTCATATGAAACCTCTTATTTGAGTAGAACCAAATTTTGTAATCTTAATTTGATTATATCTCAGAAAAGATTTATCCTGCTAGCGCTATAGAGACAAAAACTATCGCAAAACAGACAAAATGAATTTAACAGACCCTGTTGAAGATATTACAAAGATTCCTCGATTGATCGTTGCTCATGCTGTGGATTACCCACATGGTCATTTGATTCCTTGTCATTGCCATCGCAGAGCACAGTTTTTATATGCTTCCTCGGGGGTGATGACTGTCACAACTAAAAAGGGGATGTGGGTTGTACCTCCTCTCCGGGCTGTCTGGATACCAGCACTCTTGGAGCATCAGATTATCTGTTCCGGTGAGTTATCCATGCGAACGCTGTACGTTCAATGCGGTGTTACACCCAATTTACCGCAACAGTGCTGTGTTGTTTCAGTACCACCTTTGTTGCGGGAGTTGATTTTGCATGCCGTTACCCTCACTCGCTTGTATGAGCCGAATGGTCCTGAAGATAGGATTATGAATGTGATCTTGGATATGATTAAAACAATCCAGGTCACTCCTTTGTCCCTTCCCATTTCAGAAGACAAACGTCTGCAAAAGATTTCCAAAGTTCTTACCCAAAACCCAGGTGACAATCGGAGTTTGGAAGAGTGGAGTAGATTGGTAGGAACAACAAGCCGTACGCTGACACGACTTTTTCGTGTGGAAACAGGAATGAGTTTTGTCCAATGGAGGCAGCAGGTTAGAATCCTAGAAGCCTTGCGTCAGTTGGGAAATGGTGAGTCGGTGACCACGGTTTCGTTGAACCTGGGCTATGACAGCCTGAGTGCTTTCATTGCCATGTTCCGAAAAAACCTGGGAAGCACCCCTGGCCAATATTTCAAGGAATAAGTGCAGAGCTAGCTTCTCCAGCCATTCCTTATAATCGTGATGCGCAAACCACGCTCATCATCATTTTACCAGGTTTTCGTCTTCATCCTCTGAAAGGAAATAAACATGGATATTTTGTTGGCTCTTTATGGATTCCGGGAGCCTGACTTGAAAAATGATTTAGGAAGCACTACAACTGGGTAAAATCACTCACTGTAAGGAGCTTCCCATGTTACGATTACAATTACAAAATCTACTTGACGCAGACAAGTGTTATTCATCCGTACGAGAGCTTAGATGGCCAGATGGTGTTCAATGTCCGCACTGCTATCATACAGATGTCATCAAAAAAGGTTTTGATGAAACAGAGATTCATCGTCGTAAA
>JADGAT010000218.1 GCA_015231885.1 SAR324 cluster bacterium | reverse complement strand
TGAGCGCAAACATCTTACTCTTAGGACAAGGATCAAAAGGCTCACACGTAAAACTATATGTTTTTCAAAAACGGTAAAAATGCATGACATTGTTATTGGGATCTTTGTCAATCGCTATGAATTTGGGATACCAATATGAAAGCCATATCCAGAAATGAAACACTACCGGAGTTTGCTATGTTTTCTCTTCCCTCTGAGTTTTTAATATTTTTAAATGCATTTAAACAACTTTTTTCTAAATCGGTTTGGAATTCTGCCCATATTTTAGTCATGGGCACCCTGCTATGCCAAGGTAATCGTACCGTATCTTTGGCATTGAGAACCGTTGGATTGGAAAACAGTCGAAAATTCCGTAATTCCCACAATGTTCTCAGTCGAGCTCAATGGTCGAGCTTAGCAGCGGCAAAAATTTTGTTTGGCCTGTTAGTCATCGCTTTTGTTCCAGTTCCCTGGAGTTCTCGCTACTGGGCATTACCATTTTGGACAATTCTTCATCGTTTTGCTCATGTTCAACTGCCTGAACAACTTTGTAAAAATCGCTTTGATCAAGGTCTGTTGAATGTTATTGTTGTGTGATTTTGGAGTTTGTGGATTCGCCTACTTCATCTAACTCCTTATGACGTTTCCTAAGGGTATTGAGCAATTCTAGCCCATGTTCTGCAGAGCCTTTGGATGCTCTCATACGAAATCTAGCCTCAGCGTCAAATTCAGTGAGAATGATTGTTGTCATCTCTTCAAAGATTTTATTCATACTTATTTTTCGTTGTTTGGCCACTTCCCTTAATCGACTATGTGCTTCATCGGGTAAACGTATCGTAAAAGCTGTCATCTATCCTCCAAAAATTGTTTAGGTGTTAATATTGAAATATCCGGAAATGAAAGATCTGGCTGTTTAAAATCTTTCACATTCCTTGTGACAATAGATTTTGCCCCACCCGCAATAGCTAATTCCATAAGATGATTGTCTCCTTCATCTTTTAGATTTGGCCTCCAAGAGTAATAAACTCTTGTCCATTTGCTGATGCTGATAAAGTCGTTTAGAGCTTGGTCTCTTTCTTGGGAATCAAGAAGGCATTTCTTAAAAAGAGGATCTCTCGAAAGTACATCCTCGTACTCAAAAAATAATGCTGTTCCCATAAGTGGGTGATATTGCCCCTGAAAGCATAACTCTAGCACTATGGCACTCTCTCCAAATGGATTGAGTAATGCAGATATGAATACGTTTGTATCAATAACTATCAAATCTCTCATAATTTAAATGATACCACATATGCAACCATTGTAAAGGAGTGAATCAGTTTGAAAGGGGGGAAGGTGAAATGAATTTTGATCGCACAACGCCAAAGTCAGCAACTGCCTTTGATGTACGTTTGAATTAGTCGATTAATACCACTGCACTTTATATGGAGCAAAGCGCTTGGGAAGGCGGTCTGTTGAACTGATTTGTTCGGTTTTTGTTTAGGCGACTTTTTCGTTATGAAGAATATCTAACACAGTTTCAGGGTCTTTATTAATCATATTGAGCAAAACTAAGGCTGGACCTCTTGGCTTTCTATCTCCTCTTTCCCAGTGACGCAATGTTCCTAAACTAATTCCAAAAGTTGAAGAAAATTCTTCTTGTGTCAAATTTGCCTTCTTGCGAGCAGCTTTGACATCCACTTGACTCGGTTGAAAAGCCTTAAAACCCTTATTTTTTCCTTGGCTATATTGAATTGCTTCTTTAAGCCCTTGTTGAATTGATTGAAAAGAACTATTCATTCGCACCTCTATATGTTTGAACACGGTCCAGACTTGGGATGTGTTGAAAGATATTCAATCAACTGATTTC
This sequence comes from SAR324 cluster bacterium, assembly GCA_015231885.1. GTDB lineage: Bacteria > SAR324 > SAR324 > SAR324 > NAC60-12. The sequence goes on along the minus strand of JADGAT010000218.1, from coordinate 787 downwards.
TTTCTTCTTCATCCAAAAGCTTTTCAACTCTTTTGATAAACTCAGGAACTTCAACAACAGTAATATACATTTTCTCAACGAGATGTTGTGGATGGATTTTATTTTAAATGTAAGCCAATGGATTACTTAAAGCAAGAAATATTTAAATACTCGGAAATCAATTTGTTAAGATTTATCAATCCAATGCCTATGTCTGATTTCTGGACAAACCGAATGCTATAATTATTTGTGATTACCGATGGAAATCCCCAAAAAACATTTTTAGAATATTCTTTTAGGTGGGAAATAGAGAATCTTTTTGGCGCATTAAAGACACGGGGGTTTCGATTTGAAGATACTCATTTGAATGATTTAGAGCGCAAAAGTATATTCCGCTATGGATTCGATTATATTCGGTCTATTTTACTGGATGTTCAACAAGACATCAGGAATTTTTACTACTGATAAATTTTTTGTCCCGTACATAGGATTACTGATAAATTTGTTGAGGCACCATCACGAGAATAAAATATATGGGTTTGCGTTAGGAATAGCAAACCCGTCTACTATAAATGATGCTTACAGAGAAGATAATATCACGACATCCATCTTCTTAAATCCTTTATCCCGAAAAGGGATCAGTTCTTTATACTCAGGACTTTCAAAAGTTTTTTCAATATCTCCTTCTGATTTAAAATCCATTATGAGCAACATTCCAAAAGTAATTTCTCGTAAGTTGTCAATAAGTCCGAGTAATGATGAAAAATTATAATGGGCAAATCTAAAAGCTAAAGGTTTGTGTTAACGA
>JADGAT010000217.1 GCA_015231885.1 SAR324 cluster bacterium | reverse complement strand
TTAATAACTTTAGAGGGAACCCGTGATCAGTCAATCTTCGCCACGCCACATAGAAGTTGCCAAGACATTCATTGATGAAGGAAACCAAAAATTGGGAAGCAGTCAGGCATTCTTCCAGGCCACGAAAGTATTCTCCTGAAGAAGAATGGCGATTTGTTTTAAGATGGCGACATATAGAAATCTACCTCCAAATAGGTTTTTCCTTTGAAATCGCAAATGGTGGTATCGGCCCCATATTCTTTTAGAATTCTTGCAGTTTGAATGCCTTTGAGAACCATTGCGAAATGCAAGGGAGTCCATCCAGTTTCTTTTACTTGGCAATTGAGAAAAAATGGAACGTCAGCAGGATCAATAGAATCTATTAGATATGGAATCAAGTCAGCCTTATCGTTTAAACACATCACATGGAGTGATAACCATCCTTCATCATCTTTTAATAGCGGATCTGCACCGAATTCTAACAAAAGCAATAAATTTTTTTTTGAAAAACATTTGTGTAGCGGCGCTGTTCCAGAATTACTTCGACAGTTTGGGTCTGCACCTTTTTGCAGAAGGGAAAAAGCGATTTCATAGTTATTGTTAAAAGAAGCGCTATGCAAAGGACTTTCTCCAAATTCATCGGTTGTATTGGGATCTGCACCGTTTTCTATCAAAAATTTGCTTACGGCTGCGGCGTTATTGTGAACTGCGTTCAAAAGCAGTTCTCCCAAATTTAAATTCTTTTTTTTGTTTATAAATTTTTCAACTGCATCGCGATCATCTGCTTGAACAGAATTATTGAAAGGAACAGGTACTTGATCTAAAAAATTTTGAGCTTTTTTATTGATCTTTACCATTTTGTAAAACCTTGAAAATCTATTAACCTGTTTGTGGAAATGGACTTTTTTTTTGGAAAGCTTTTCACCAAATTCGATGTTTGCTGAGATACAGATTTCCAATTGAATGCTTGATCCCCTCCAATTTCTCTTATCAATATCTCTCACATTTTTAATAACTGCGCTCGAGCTTTTCGTGGCTATCATCTAAAAATATGATGTGATTTTTATTATATCCTCTTCGTTTCAGTTTCTCGATATTTTTAATCCAATACTGTTTTTGGGTTTCAAAATCAGTCTTATAGATATAGCGTTCTCGACCCCAAATAAAACAAGGTCCTGATTTTTCTTGAAATAACGATTGCACTATAAAATCAGGAACTCGATCAACGAGGGCTGCTTCTGTGCCGAAATCAAAGTTTCATCAAGATCTAACACCAGCAAATGCGAATACTTTTTTTCGTATCGATTATTTTCAATCACTTTCTCACCATAACTTCATAATAAGAGGGTTACAATTGCTGTAAAGTTCGTCATTTTCCGATGAGTAGCAGCGGATCTGTAGAAAATGATCAAAAATTTGCACTAAATTTTTGATGTCACCATTGAAGGAAGTGTCATATTTTAAACAATAAAAAGAAGCCAAGTCAAATTTTTTGCTGATAGAACCCACAATCGGTTCGAACATTTCAAAAGGTGGTTTAATATGAATTTATCTAACAACAGCAAGCAAAGTGAAAATGATGTTCCAGTAATCAAAATCGTTGGAGTTGGTGATGGTGCATTGAAACATATCCATCGTATGGCTCACGTTATGGACAAAAATGCGGTGGAGTTCATAATTTCTAATGTCAAGCAGCATCAAGAAATTCCAAAATCAACACGCCTGCAGCATGAAGTTATCCGGTTCCCTGAAGAAAAGGTACTAATTAGAGAAAAATTAAGCGGTTCGGATTTAGTTTTCATCGTCGCAAATTTGGGAGGTCCCGATACGGCGGCAGCTCCAGAAATTGCGAGGATTGCAAAAGAAACCGCAGCATTGACCATTGGCGTGGTGACAATACCATTAGTCTCTGAAGCAACAAGAGAGAAAGCAGAATCGGAATTGGAGCAGATAACAAAATGTGTGAATACGACAATAGTTGTTGACAAAAATGGTTTACTGAATTCGGGCGATCAAGCAGTTTATGAAGCTGAATCATTGACTTTGGCTGACGAAATGATCGGACAAACAGTTCGGTGTTTTTCATTTTTATCAAGCAAAGAAAAAATGATAAATGTCGATTTTAGAGACATTAAAATTCTTATGGAAAATGGAGGCAAGGGATTGATAGGGTATGGCGCGGCTAGCGGAGAAAATCGTGCAATAGAAAGCGCTAAAAAGGCCATTGGAAGCCCATTTTTGAAAAAGCAGAAATTTTCAGAGGTTCGGGCCATTCTTGTCAGTGTTGTGGGAGACAATTCTTTAAAGATGTCTGAGGTCAATGAATCAGCAGCCTTTATTCAGGAGAATGCCCATGAAGAAGCAACGATCATTTGGGGGGTCTCAATTGATCCCAACCTTGAAGATCAATTCCAGACTACTGCGATTGCTGCTGATTTCAGAAACGACTGAAAATGATGATAAACAGCAATTGGGATAGACCAGAGAACATTGAATCAAATTTGACCTATTCGAAACAGCAAATTTGTCATTAACTTCATTTTAGAATTGCACTATCCCAAGTTCGTAGCTTTATTAAAATTAGTAAATGATATCAGTTCTAAAATATTGAAAAAAGCAGTTTTTTGGCACTACGGAT
>JADGAT010000216.1 GCA_015231885.1 SAR324 cluster bacterium | reverse complement strand
TAACGGTCGAGTCGAAACCCAGTAACGATTTAGGCAGGTGCTCCATGCCAATCCATTCATCAGTGCATATCACAAAAGCTCTTTCAATGATATTTTCCAATTCCCGCACATTCCCAGGCCAGTCATGAGCCATGAGCAGCGATGCAACATCTGAACTGACTCCGGAAATATTCTTTCCCTGCAGCAAATTGAAATGTCCTATAAAGTGATCCACTAAAATAGGAATATCTTCCTTACGCTGCCGCAGAGGAAGCAGTTCAATGTTGACAACATTGATTCGATAGAAGAGATCCTGACGGAAATCTCCCTTTTCTACCATATCTGATAGATTCTGGTGGGTGGCTGTGATGATTCGTGCTCTCATTTTTTTTGAAGCCGTGTCGCCGAGCGGTTCATAGCAGCGTTCCTGCAGTACTCGCAATAACCGAACTTGAAGTGCTGGTGTTATTTCTCCGATTTCATCAAGAAACAGTGTGCCTTTCCCTGCCATGGCAAACCGTCCCGGTTTGTCTCGATCGGCTCCGGTAAATGCACCTTTTTTATAACCAAACAGTTCAGATTCCAATAAGGTATCGGGTAAAGCCGCACAATTTAATGCGACAAAAGGTTCCTTGGCACGAGGGCTCATCATGTGAATAGCCTTAGCCAGCAGCTCCTTGCCTGTACCCGTTTCTCCCTGTATCACGACTGTACTGGAACTGGCAGCCACAGAAGTCGAAAATTCAAAAATTTGTTGCATCGCCGGGCTGTGACTGATCAGATCTCCCAGGCGAAAACGACCTTTCAATTGTTTCCGCAACGCTTCTACTTCACTCAGGTCCCGAAACGTCTCTGCCCCCCCCATCACCTGTCCTGCCTGGTCCTGCAGAACGGCAGTGGAAAGGCTGATAGGAGTCCGCTTTCCTTTTGAATTACTAATGAATCCTGATTTTCCAATAATGGGTTGGCCAGTGTTGAGCGTCAGTCGGAGAGCACATTCATTATCGCACATGTTGGACTGAAACACTTCACGACAGGTTTTCCCAATGGCTTCCTCACGAGAAACGCCGGTAATCATTTCGGCGGCTCGATTGAAGGAAGTGATTTTCCATTCGGGGTCCACGGTAAAAACACCGTCGGAAATGCTCTCAAGAATGGAATCTGTGTTTGTTTCGAGCTTTATCTGAGAATCCTTCTGTTTTTCTTTCTTTTTCATATCACCGATTAATACAATGTATACTCAACACGGGTTAAATTTACCATCAATGAATATACCACAAATCTACTTTTTATCCAGTAGGATAATCTGCTACTCTAACGATTATTTAGCAGCACTGCCGAAAAGAGTAGCATAAATGCGACTCTATCATTCTTATTTTCGCAAGACTGCTACAGTACCTAATAATGGTTTCACTGGATTTAATATAAGTTATTGATATTTAAAGTTAAGTTTTAAATTTAGACTTTGGCATAATCGTCGCAATATAAATAATAAGGACGTGAAAAATCAAAACGTTCAGTTTATAATCATCAAACACTGAAGGAGGAACTATGTCTAAAAAAATCAAAATTAGCAAAATTAAGACAAAAGGACTCAAGTCTTCAAAGGCTCGTTCGCTTCTAAGGCGTGTTGGGAAAAACGGAATGGCTGCCACAGGCTCTCGATTTGCTGGAAGAGCTGGAGCTGCCGGTATAGGTGCAGGACTTGGTGGTGCTTGCATGGGAGCAGGGGCTGGTGGCGCTGGTGTGGGCGCAGGACTTGGCGCTGGCTTGGGCTCCATACTGCTTGGACCTGTTGGCCTTCTCGCAGCAGCTGGTTTAGCCGGATGTTACCTAATGAACAAGAATTCAACAACTGAAAAGGATGCCGAATGATCCTTGAAGTTCTAACCTGTGTGGCTCCATAACCTGTGTGGAGTCACGACAATCAAAAAAGCTTCCGAGAGGCAGATCAATAGCGTCTTGGAAGCTCCTCATAAATAAGAGAAATTTACAGCAATATTTTATTACAAACAGTTTGACAATATTCATATATTAATATAATATGATTCATGCTGCCAACGGGACTCTATAATTGAGGAAATATGTTCAAATACGAAACTCCAACATCACTGACTACTCTTGACAAAACAGGAAATCGTCTTTGGCTCTATCCACAAGCGGTGTGGGGCTATTTTACGAAGCGGCGGATGATAGCCAGTGCACTTTTGATTGTCATTTATCTGGTAATGCCCTGGATCACAATCAATGGTCTGCCTATGATTCAGCTGGATGTTGGAGCTCGGCAGTTTACCCTCTTTGGGAACATCTACTGGCCGCAAGATGTCAAATATTTGGCATTTCTTGTGATCGCAGCAGGAATCTCCCTGTTTTTCTTCACTTCCATTGCAGGAAGAATATGGTGTGGGTGGGCTTGTCCGCAAACAGTGTTTTTAGAATTTGCTTTCCGTAAAATTGAAACCTGGCTGGAAGGGGAGCGAAACGCTCAGATTGCATTTGATAAAGCTCCCTGGACTATGGGGAAAATTGCTCGGAAAGGATTCAAGCATATTATTTTTTTACTGATTGCTGCTGTTGTGGCCAATACGTTTCTTGCATACTTTGTGGGTGTGGATCAAGTCATGCTCTGGATGACTCGCCCTCCTACTGAGCACCAAACAGCCTTTCTTTTCAT
>JADGAT010000215.1 GCA_015231885.1 SAR324 cluster bacterium | reverse complement strand
ATGTGCAATTCTTTGTTTTTTGTGCTTAGATGATCATCTTTTTCACCCCGCCTGGGTGTGTATTGATTCCAAGTGTGAGCACCGGCCTGAAATATGTAAAAAAAAGGCCGGTTTGAAATTGCGCCAAGACTACGTTAACCGTCCTTTTCTTTCGTTCGGTCGCTTTTCCCTTCGATTACAATAGGTTCAGCATGATGTAGCAGTCGGTCCAGGATAGCGGACGTGAGGGTTGAGTCGTTGTTGAAGATTTCCGCCCAATCCTTGGAGTTGGCGAACTGCGAAAGTTGAGCATATATGTCCAAAGAATTCCATGTACTTTCAATATGTTAAACTTTCTTAGGAGGCCTTAATAATTTTCGAACACCATCGAATAATTTGTTGAAACTAGTTGAGCGGTTATTATTGATATCTAAATGCGGACCAATAGCTCGTGAACCGGTCATAGGTTCATAGTTTGGGGCAATTTTTTTAAGTTCCTGCTTTGGGTTCGCCAAGCGATCTGGGTTGCGAAATTTTCTAGAGTTTTGTTTGCTCACTATATTACGGGGTCCAATTGATTGGGAAACAGCGGCAAGATCACCCAAATAAAAAGACTCTAATTCATGACAGGCAACCCGTACTAAGACACCTGACTTTCCAGAACTGTTGACAATTCGAATAAGATTATTTTTTATGTTGAGGCAATTACCGCTGTCTTGGTCCCTGATCACAACAAATAAACTATTTGGGCATTCCCATGCTTTTAGCTTGAGAGGTAATTGCTTTTCCAAATCTTGCTTTCCTTCGAATACTACATAAATCACTGTTATATCTTCTGGTAAAATTTTAATAAGTACTGCTTTTAGCATTTCTCTTATCGAAGGTTCTTCTAGGAAAAAAACTAAGTTTGTCATTAAGGGTTAACTCCCTGAAAAAAACCCTCTTTCCATAGATACCCCATCTGATCACCTTCTTTAATAAACGCGCTTATTTGCTCATCGTCTCTCGCACGTTTTATCTCCGTGTATCCTTGCTCTTTAATTAACCAATAAACTTCGTCAATATTGACTGAATTTAAAAAATCTGGTGAATGAGTAGACACGAATACCTGTCCACCGCGATTTGCATAAGATCGAAATTCTTCGGCTAACTCCCAAAGTAAAGAGTGGTAAAGTTGATTTTCAGGTTCTTCGACACATAATAATGGATGCGGATTTGGGTCATATAAAAGCAGCAAATAAGCAAACATTTTGATAGTACCATCTGATACATATCGAGCTAAAAATGGATCTTCAAAGGCACCATCTTGAAAACGTAGCAATACGCGTCCTTCTTCCGTAGTTTTGGCATCAACTGAAGAAATACCCGGTACACGTACTTCAAGTTTTTCTAAAATGTCGGCGAATATTTTTGGATGATGTTTATGCAAAAATTCTGTAACTAGAGAGAGGTTTTCTCCCTCCCTAGATAGATGTTCTGCATAACCAGCATCTTGTTCTGGTCTAGCACGGTTTATGTGAAAATCTGAAATATGCCAATCTTCTATTAATCTTCCTAGAGCGACCACTGCGGGAAACCGTTCAAATTGCGCCAAACCTTTTACAGCTAATATTTCAGGTGACTTGAGTTTCTGCTTCTCACGTTTTAATTCTTTAACATCCGATACTTGATCAATTTCATTGGTAACAGCCTCACCTTCACCATATGCAAAATCTAAAAAATGCCAAGGTTGACCACCGCTGCCCCTTCGGTATTTCAAAATTTCACGTACAACTACAGGTCGATTGTCTTTTGCTCCGATAGAAACATAATAGGTTATTAAGGGTGAGGTCTCTTTTTCACGGAACTTAATTTCTATCTCAATATCGCCACTTGATTCCCGACTTTTCACTTCTTGAAAACCCTTGCTACCGCCAACTTTTGCAAGGGCTACGCGCACGTTGTTGGCAAGTGCCTCACGTAAAAATTCAAACACACTGAACAATGTTGACTTCCCACTGCCGTTAGCGCCAACAATTACGCAGAATTTTGGGATGTTTAGCATTTTAGCATCACGAAAACTTTTGAAATTTTTTAGTTTTATCGCTTCGATATGCATTAAATACTTCCTTACAAATCTATGAATGAGTTGCACATACTACCCCAAAAAGAGGTGAGTACTGTAGACAAAAATATGTATTAATAATCAGGGGAAGGACAATTTTTGGGGTTTAAATATAAAACTATATATAATTTCAGGGACAGTCACTCTTATAATTTCAGGGACAGTCACTCTGATTTTAATTTTTCTTTTTTAATAATCTCTTGGATATTGGTATCAACGAAATTTTCCTTATTTGTTGTAGCCAGCTTTACCAGGTAGCTATTTAGCCGACTCACTTCGTTGAGAGACTGTACTTGCTCATTTTCCAGTAACCGAAGCCCTGCTCTATTTACCTCACTATTGGACGAATAGTTACCACTATCAACTTGCTGTTTCACAAAATCATCCCACTTCTTCAGACAAGGACACGTTCATTGTAAACACCTTTATTTAAAGATTAATCCTCCTTACATTCTAGATAATTCCTGAAATATGTCAATTATCGTTATTTTATCTGTAAGCGATCAATAAAGTGCATCAGCCAGAGGGCGGGACTTTGGACGTCATATCAAGGTTGAGATTCCAAGGCAACAGAGTTTCAAAGTGACCAACGGACGTTGCGGATGGAATGGATTGGAACAGGTGATGTAGGTAGGTAAAGGGCTCCAACCCGTTTGCCTTGGCAGTCTCTATCAGGCCGTACAGATTGGCGGATGCCTTCA
>JADGAT010000214.1 GCA_015231885.1 SAR324 cluster bacterium | reverse complement strand
ATTTCCTTAAAAACATAGTCGCTGATCAGAATAGAAACACCAAAAGTCTTTGTTAGACCCTCCAATCGAGCAGCCAGATTGACGGCATCACTGATCACAGTGCTTTACATTCGGTCTTCTTCTCCAAGCGTGCCCAACATCAGTTCCCCGGTATTGACGCCGATGCCTCCACATCCCAACCCCTCCCCAAGATCTGACACCTGATTTTTTGCTGTTGAGAAAATAATCGGCAATTCATTGGCAGGATAGAGCTCCAGAATTTTTTGACAAACTTCATAACCGGACATTTTCGGCATCATCACATCCAGCAGGATCAAGTCGGGTTTATGCCGATTCAATTCGAGCAAGGCATCCTGACCGTTGAACGCTTGAGCAACAGAATATTGATTCAAACTGAGGTAGTTGTCCAGAATCTGTAAATTGACGGGTTCGTCATCAACGATCAGGAGATGTGTTTTTCCAGAGGAAAAGTTTCGACAAGAGTTGCGGAGGGTTCCTGCATGCCTTCCTCAACCAATCCAATCTCTTGATTAAAACCGTCATCTTGCTCCGCGGCCAGCGGTTCAGGGGAGATGGGCAAGGTCATGCGAAAACTGGATCCTTTGCCCAGTTCCGATTCCACCCAGATTTTTCCGCCATGCAATTCAACCAGCTGCTTGGTGATGTTCAGCCCCAGACCCACTCCGCTGTAATCTCTGGCAATTGAATTGTCAGCCTGTTCAAAGGAGTGGAAAATAGTTTCAAACTTGTCTTTTGAAATGCCGATTCCGGTGTCTGTTACCGAAACTATCAAAACAGCATCATGCTGTTTGGCAGTCACGGTGACGGAACCTGATTCTGTAAATTTTACGGCGTTCCCTATCAAATTGTACATCACCTGCTGCAATCGGTTTTCGTCGCCTTCAACTGGGGGAATACCGGGAACAAATTCATTTTTCAAGACAAGGTTTTTTCCAACAGTCATCGGTTGATTGAGGATAAGAACAACATCAGTCAGTGCTTTGAGATCCACCGGTTTTCTTTGGATTTCCATTGCTTTTGTTTTCAATGTTGAAAAATCGAGAATATCATTGATCAAATGGGCCAATCTTTTTCCAGATGAGACGATCATTGAGATGTTTGCACGCATTTTTTCAGTGGGGGCACCTGCTGCTCCATCAATCAGAGATTCTGCCAAACCAATAATTCCGTGCAGCGGAGTCTTCAGTTCATGAGATGTATTGGCCAAAAATTCGTCTTTCAGTTTGTCGACTTGAAGGAGACGTTCATTGATCATTTTTTGCTGCGCCAGTTTTTCTTTTTGCTGCATCAATTCCTCTGCATGAGTGCGGGTTTTAAAACGGATGTATCCAAGCACTGCAGAACATAAAAGGAGCACATAGAAGGAATAGGCCCACCAGGTTTTCCAGGGAGGTGCTGTCACGGTAATGGCAATTGAGGCTCCTTCCTCATTCCAGCTACCATCGTTATTGGAGCCTTTCACCCGGAAGATGTACTGTCCTGCGGGCAGGCTGGTGTAAGTGGCAAATCGGCGAGCGCCGACAAAATTCCACTCTTTGTCAAACCCCTCCATTGTATATGCATACTGGTTTTTTTCAGGTATTGTAAAATCCAATGCAGCAAATTCGAATGAAAAAATATAATCGCGGTGGGATAACTCCAGAGCTTTCGTTGCTGAAATGTCGGATTGGAGAATAGAATCGTCAGCAATTCGGACTGCTTTGTTGAATAGGAGAAAATCAGTAATTACGATTTCGGGAATATAATTGTTGTCCTTGACTTGTTCGGGAAAAAAAGTGTTGATTCCTCGAACACCCCCAAAAAAGAATTCTCCATTTTTACTGATGTGAGAAGATCCTCTTTCAAACTTGCTGCTTTGGAGTCCATCTTTGAGGCTGTAATTTTTGAATGATTTTCTGACCGGGTCAAATCTAGTCAATCCTCTGTTGCTGCTGAGCCAAAGTCGTCGCTGTGAGTCTTCTTCAATGGCGTAGATCACATCATTCGCGAGTCCATCTTTTTCCCGTTAGTTTTTGAAACTTTCTTTATCCTGAATCCATTGGTTCAATCCTGCTCCTGTGCCCACCCACAATGTACCCGCGTGATCCTCAAGAATACTTAAAATTTTATTACTGCTCAAACGGTTGTGTTCATCTTCCTTCACTTTAGTATCTTCGTTGGCGGTTTGTCCTGGTCGGTATTTTTCCTCCTCGCCCTTTAAATTTTCTTCAGTTTTGTCGTCTTTGCTCTCTTCTTCCCCATCGTCGTCTTTCTCTGCTCTGTATCGTGTAAACTGCTCTGTATTCGGGTCAAACCGGTTCACCCCTCCACCTTCGGTGCCAATCCAGAGGGTTCCTGTTGGATCAGCATCCATTAATTTAATTTGATTGCGGCTCAAACTGTTGGGATCATCAGGGTCATTTTTGAAGTGAACAAATTCTTCAATGCAATTATGATTCAAGTAAAAAGATAGGAATTGCTATGGACTGGAAGATGTATTTGCTGGTCGAAACCTGTCCTTTGGGCGAGCAACTAGCACTGTTTTCGTTCCTTCCCGCATCGAAATCGATGCTTGAAGCAAATTGGTGCTTGTCTGTATTGCTCAGTAGTGAAGAACAGATCAGCAGAATTTCAGGAAAGGATGAGTAGACACGTGGACAAGTATCTATGAATTGTTATGATTTGATCTGAGGGGTGATTTTCAGGGATTGGACAAAATTCTAAGACGTGCAGGCCTCAGGATTTTTCCGGCAGCAAAGGAGTATAGGGAGACAGGACAAATCGAGTGGGGTTCATAAGT
>JADGAT010000213.1 GCA_015231885.1 SAR324 cluster bacterium | reverse complement strand
ATCAACTTTACACCGCTCATCACAAACTTCCCATCATGGGTCACCGCATTGCCGAATGCAACGCCTACTCAAATAATCTGGAAGACGCGATCCAGGAAGCCTATCAGAATATAAAAAAAATTCATTGCCTTGGCAGTTACTATCGCCTCGATATTGGCGAAACCCTTTGGCCTCCAGGAACAGGTTATTAACAAAGAATGGAAATATTTTTTGTTCGCTACAAAAACAAAAATGAAGAAAGTCAGCCTCACCGCCAAATTTTTTAAAATTGCGAAATGTATTTTTTGGAGAAAAACCTAATGCTATTTGAAAATGCTTTAACACAAGATAATCTAAAAAAACTGAAAATAGTTTATTTTCTAATCTTAGCTATTGTACTTTTTTCGGTGTCCTATAAACCGAACCCAGAATATATGGGTGGGGACTCACAGGACTATGAGGGATTAGGAAACAGGATGACTCTCTCCGAATGTTTTTATCAACCAACCGAAGACCGTGAACTTAACCCCAGGGACAACGATGATCGACGGATTATTATTTCAGGACGACATAAAATAGGAAAATGCTTCTTCTTTATGCATAGACCATTTCTACTGCCGTTGTTGATTAAAATGTTGGGTCCTGAACTTTTTAACGTTTTTCAGAATCTAGTCAAAGTTTTCGCCTGGGTTTCCCTAAGTTTTTCAGTTTTTTTATTTAATTTTCGGTTGGCGACTAAGATTTTTCTTCATGGCACAGTTCTAATTCATTATTTTAACAATTTGAATTACAATAATTCCCTATTGTCTGAAGATACGACCCTCTCTTTTTGGATACTAAGTTTTTCAATTTTCATCAAAATATTATATGGTAAAAATTCAAAAAAGAGAATTCATCTCCTTTTGTCCTCTCTAAATCTCTGCATATTCTCTTTGGTTTTTATTAGAGATTCCAATTTCACATTGGCCGTCGCCTATCTCTCTTTAGTCTATTTATATATCTTCATATTTTTTCCAAAAAAAAATACACTTCTTTCTAAAAGACCAATTTTTCTCCATTTATTAATCAGCCTGTTTATCCTGGCCTCTTCTAATTATTCACTCAACTATACCTATCGCTATGAGTGGACATTTAGAATGAACATGGATTATCACCTAGGAAAAGAGTATTGGCCAAGAAAAGTGACAACCAATGTTTACCAAACAGGAGATCGAGAATGGTTTTTTAAGAACTATCCTGAAATCAAAGAATTAGGTGCTCATACAACCCCTTATTTAATGTGGCAAACAAAGAACATTAAGACAGTGTGGATACACTATGTTCTCACTCATTTGAGTTTCTTTTTCAAATTAGTTTTTGGATTTCTAAAATCAAATTTTCTTCATCCAATATTGACAGCATTTATGTTGTTTATGTTGTTAGTTTCTTTATTTAGAATCAAAAAATCTTCCCGGTTCCTATTTTTATTTGCCGGAATGTTCAGTGTAGTCTTTTTAGACCATTTTATTGCTTTAATTGGAGATGCCCCCGGGTCGCTCAACAGACATGCAAATGTATCATTTAAGCTCGTGCAATTTTCATACACATTTCTATGTATTTTTGGGCTGAATACCTTGATTGAACTCCTTAAAGTGACACTTAATTTCTTCTCTAATCAAATAAGGGTTCTAAGAAATGATCTAAACTCTACTGCTCGGCAAGATAAAAATATACCCTTTGAAATCAATGAAAGTGAACCAATTTTCTATACCAAACCTCCTGGATTCTCATTTAAATACAACGCCTTGGCCCCTGGAATCTGCGAAGGATTGGGTTTGATCGCAATAGGAATTTTCGCCTGGGGGACCGTCATTGATTCTCTTTATTACTTCCAGGGAATTGATAACTACTATAATAAGCACTACACTCAAATGATTTCAGACCTTGACAAATCTTTATTCATTAGAAAACTCATTGGAAAACCCAAGGAACAAATTGCGAACGTCTATCATTGGAAAGCCCAGGGAAACTTGAACCTAGAGCAAAATGACCAAGCCATTCTAAATTTTTCCAAGGCAACTGAATTTAACCCAAACAGCTCAATTAATTTTTTGAACCTAGGGCGTCTATATCAAAACCTGGGACAACATGAGATAGCAATTGAGAACTATACGAAAGCGATTCAAAATCGACCTGACTTATCAGACGCCTATAGAAATCGTGGCTTGCTCTATTTGAATTTGAATAAACTTGAAGAGGCATATAAAGACTTCTCAATCACAATACAAATTGTTCCCAACGATTTTCTTTCCTATCTCAATCGAGCAAAAATCCTTATAGACGTCAAACAAATTGAACTCGCTTATCAAGATTTAAACAAAATAATTGAATATCAAAACAATCTTTCTTCCAGTAATATCGAACCCGCAAAAGTCAATTGGTTTAAGGGTGAAGCTTATAACATAAGAGGTCACCTATCCCAAATTGAAGGAAAAAGCGATTACGCAATAGAAGACTTTACGAAGGCCATAAAATTCAACCCCAATAATATTCTCACCTATTTTAATCGAAGCAAATTGCTCATTGCAGAAAAAGAATACGAGAGGGCATTACAAGATTTAGATAAAGTTCTGGCCTTGAAAAATGATGTTGCAGAAGCTTATGATTTGAGAGGGTATGTCTATCTGATAGGATTGCAGAAGCAAATTGATGCGTGCCAGAACTTTAAACGCGCCTGTGAATTAGGAGTATGCAAGAATTTTGAAACCGCACAAAGCAACAAGGTTTGCCCTTGATGGAGCATTTACGTACCATTATCATTCTATTTCAAAATCAGCGGGCAGCACCACCTG
>JADGAT010000212.1 GCA_015231885.1 SAR324 cluster bacterium | reverse complement strand
AGGTTTTTGCTCAAAGAATCGCTCAGCCGCCGTCGTTTGATCGAAGCGTCGGATCCAATAGTTTTTGATCACCGTTTTGGCTTTGAGCTTTTCGGGGGTCATCCTCTTGTGAATGGCCACAAACATCGACAAATGGGCGTTGCGTCCCTCTACTGATGAAGAGGAGCGTTGAAACATCCATGCACAATCCTGGGCAAATCGCATCAATCTGTTTTATACTGTGATAGGTTACAATTTTTGATTTAAAATGAAGACAAAATTTGATATAGTCCAGCCTCAATTTTGAACATTTAACCCGAATTGAGGCTGGATATGATTAAAATTCAGTTTAGTCCAGATGAAATTAATGAACTCGCCTATCAGCGATTTCACCATCCCCATCCGCGCGTTCAACGCAAGATGCAAGTCGTGTGGTTTAAAAGCCAGGAACTACCTCACAAAGAAATTGCTAGACTATCAGGCGTTACGGTGAATACAGTAACCAACTATCTTTCAGAATATCAGGAAGGCGGAATAGAAAAGCTTAAAACTATTAATTTCCGTACTCCCGAAAGTGAACTAAAACAACATCAAGCGACGTTAGAAGAATATTTCCAACAACATCCTCCTTTCAGTATCAAAGAAGCGATGGCCAAGATTGAAGAATTAACCGGAATTAAGCGAAGCGAAACCCAAATTCGTACCTTCTTGAAATCCATGGGGATGAAACTTCGCAAAGTCGGAATGATTCCTTCAAAAGCAGACCCTGATAAACAGGAAGCCTTTAAAAAAAAGAGCTGGAGCCTCGATTAGAAGAGGCTAAAGCTGGTCAAAGGACGGTATTTTTCGTCGATGCGGCTCACTTTGTATTGAGTCCGTTTTTAGGGTATCTGTGGTGTTTTAGTCGGTTATTGATCAAAGCCCCTGCTGGTAGAAAACGATTTAATGTCCTGGGAGCACTCAACGCGATTACTCATCAACTCATTACAGTCACGAATGATTCATACATTAATGCTCAAAGTGTTTGCGATCTTCTTTGGAAATTACACCGCATGAACCTGGAAACCCCAATCACCTTGATTCTCGATAATGCTCGTTATCAAAAATGTCATCTGGTTTGGAGATTAGCAGAATCTCTTGGGATTGAACTTTTATATTTACCTTCCTACTCTCCAAATCTTAATCTCATCGAACGACTTTGGAAATTTGTCAAAAAGAAATGCCTCTACTCAAAATATTATGAAGATTTTTCTTCATTCAAAATGGCTATTTCAACTTGTTTGACACAAACACATACAATACCTTCGCCATTTATGATGCTTTTCGGGTTACGAATTTAAAAAAAGACGCGACTGAACGCAAAGATTTTCTGACCCCTTTGTCCCCCTCTGGACTTTTCATATCTTTTTCCTCATTTTCTTGGTGATGTAAGGGAGAATTGACAAGTATTTTGTCTTGGATGATAGTCGTTTTTTGAGTGGGATGAATACATCCAATGTCGGCCATGGTGTTTTGTAGCTTTTCAAAAGAAATGATCTTTTGAATTTGAGGGTCGATTTTTAATATCTTTTCCAGGTAAAATGCGGCCTGGGAGCGAGCCTTTAGATCTAATATCGAAGGATGGGTCTCTTGTATTTGTTGTGCGAGAATGTGTGATAAGTTGACCATAAACATGGATAAATTGGCGGCGTTTTCTACTGGGGTTTGTTTGATATTCATAAAATCTTCCAGCCCCCAAAATTGTTTAGCATCCCGAAAAGTAAACTCAATTTGGAATCTCAAACGATAATAGAGAATCATCTTTTCGAAAGACAACTCCAGATCATTACTGAACAAAATAACCTGAGCGCCTTTCCCATCAGAAACACGTCTTCGTTGGATAATGGTCACATTGAGTAGATCCGCGAAATCTCGATGCCAGACTTTAATTTGATAGGTTTTCTCTTCACATCCCTGGTCTAAAGTCGTTTTCATCAAGAATTCATTGGAAAGATTAGCATAATCGACTTTGTCTCCATATTTTTTGGGAGCGCCTTGTCCTTGGTACTCTCCCTCATAAGGAAACCACAAAGCGGAGTTACATTGAAGTTTGGAGATCAATTGTAATCCGCAACCCTTCACCATTTGTAAACATTCATTGTTTCCAAATGCTCCGTCATAGACAAAATAGGTGATCTGAATACGATCCCCAATGACCTTCAGCGTTTTTTGAATATTTTCCTGAATCCATTTCAGATAGTCGGTCAGTTCAACGTTTTGACGATTTTTCTTGTGACTGCCTTGGGGACGTCCTCGTTTACCCGTTCCTTCCGATTTTTCTTTTTTGACTTTGGTCTGTCTCTTCATTTCAGGATCCAATTGCTCCATCAGTAAAGGAGACGCTTGTCTGGAAGAAACCCCCACCAAGCATATACTGAAAAAGCCGATCCCTTTCACCGCACGGGAGTGAATCGAGGAAAAAAACCGGCCTAATCCATAGGTCGATTTCCCTGATTTGGTGACGGTCGTCTCATCACCGGCCAACAAATAGACCTCGTCTTCTTTCAACTGGCGCCAATGGAATAATGTCCAATTCACTTCTAACCAGCAGAGGGTTGAATTATAAAAGCGTTGAATACTTCGGTAACTGCCGCCCTGGCCGCTCCAGCGACTCAAATTTAACATGCTGACTCGACCGCGACAACATAACATCGCCGTCGAAATGACCGAAAGTTGTCTCACTAATGAACTTGATAATATTGGCTCTAAACACGATAAATATGAAATGATCTCTAACATGGGGAACTCGCTCTGAAGGGTTTGTTCTGTTTTGCAACACACAAACTATCAGGTGCTTCCTCATGTTTCAGGTTATTCTTTTATCATTTTTTGCTGCTTACCCTACATCAAAATTGGCG
>JADGAT010000211.1 GCA_015231885.1 SAR324 cluster bacterium | reverse complement strand
ACCGACATGGTCGATATGGCAGTGAGTGATCAGTAGGGCATGAATGGCACTAATGTCAAAATGAATTTTAAGCTGCTCGAATTCATTTCCTTGAGGGGAAACTTCAGCTCCTTGAAACAATCCACAATCGACCAGAAATGAATCTTGTCCATTGTTCCAGAAAAGTTGATGGCAAGAGCCTGTTACACCATCCACTGCTCCATGATGCTCGATTTTTATTCCTTGGATATTTGGCATGATTCATACGATCCCATTATTGATCTCGTCCTTGTTTTTAATCAGAGGAACAAAAAAGGGATAATAAGAAATAGCTGCATAATCCATTTTTTTCTCCATTTTCTTCAAAGGAAGCCGGGGCAGACTGTGTACGGGGATTTTTGTATTCTGAATCCGGAGGAACAAAGAAAGGGTAGGAAGAAACAGCGGCGTAATCGACTTTGTAAAGCACTCCCAATCCTACGTAACCATAGGGCTCATCAAACACTCCAAATGTTTTGTCATTGAGCAGAAAAGGGATTTCCCCAGTAAAGAACTGGTGGTAATAATGGGCAGAAACACTGAAAATCAGATCAGGAGAATAATAGTAAAATAAATCGGTGCGGGCCACCCGATTGTCTTCGGGCGCACGACGATCCGGGCTATTTCGATTTTTTTCCGGGACTCGGGGAGTGCGGTCGATTTTTCTGGTTCCTTCTACAAACAGATCAAATAGCCATTGTTCTGCAATTTTCCAATCAATTCCTGCTCCAAACCGTAAGGAGTTCTGGTCACGTGTGTTGAATTCCTCAAAGGGTTCAAAACCTGGCAGGGAAAAACGAACCTCGGACGAAACATGGAATGCTTTGCGATGGGTTGGAGGGGTATTGCTATCCCATGGGGAATTCAGTAACAGTAGATCGCGGAGGAAAATGGCTGGGAGATCGAATCAATTCTGCCAATTTGGAAGAATCTCAACGTATCTGGAGCTTAATTAGTCCAGACTATACTCCCATTGACTGGCATCTCGACTTTAAATCAGGATATCGTTGGGAAGAAAGGACATGGTACCTTGATATTCGTTATGCTCAAAAACCTGGAGTTGATATCAAAGTTCCCTGGGAGCTTGCCAGGATGCAGCATCTCCCGATGCTTTCCTGGGCTTATGTACTGGCCAATCACGGAGTAGATGGATTTGCTTCACCAGAGAAATATATCCAGGAATTCCGCAATCAAATACTCGATTTTATTGCCACCAATCCACCTCGCTTTGGAGTGAATTGGGCATGTACCATGGATGTGGGAATTCGAGCAGCTAACTGGCTGATTGGCTATGATCTGTTCCGTGCATTTGGGGTGACCTTTGACTCTGAATTTCTCAAAATCTTTCAACGATCCATTCATGAACATGGACAGCATTGTCTGAAGAATCTCGAATATTCCCCCAAGTTTCGTACCAATCATTACCTGTCTGATATCGCAGGTTTATTGTTCGTTGCGGCTTATTTACCAAGCACCCCAGAAATTGATGGATGGTTGGCTTTTGCAATTCAAGAGCTTTTGTCTGAAATGGAGTATCAATTCCATCCAGATGGCAGCAACTTTGAAGCATCAACGAGTTATCATCGTCTTTCCACAGAAATCATGCTGTACTGCTCTGCAATATGCTTCACTTTTCCCAAAGCTAAAAAAGATAATTTATTTCAATCTCGCTTAGTGAATCTTCCTCGTCTAAAACCAAACCATGAGCAAGAATATAATCCCAGCTCTTCTGAGTTCTTTCCACCATGGTTTTGGGAGCGCCTGGAAAAAGCAGCAGAATTCACCATGCTGATTACCAAGCCGACCGGTGAAATTCCTCAAATTGGAGACAATGACAGTGGACGTTTTTTAAAAACCTGGCCTGCTTATACCAAAAAGACGATGGAACAGGCACTTCATATGTATCAAGACCTCACTTCCTTTTCTATACCACCCTCTGAGCAAATCTACTGGGATGAAAATAGTCTGGATCACACCCATTTGACAGGATTTGCGGGTATTGTATTTGGACGTTCTGATTTTTTGGCCACTTTAAAAGAAGAAACTCCAGAATTGAGTCTAGCCAAATTGTGGTTTCAACACAGGACTGTATCGTCCTATCATTCAAGGTCTGATTCTGTAAATGCCCAAAAAAATTACCCCCTCAAATCCCCCCTTTTGTTCAAAGGGGGCCAGGGGGATTTTAAAAAAACTAGAATGGACAACTCTGCTATTCCTATTGCAAGTGGCAAAACCGTGCAAAGTGATCATTCCTTGGAAGAATGGATTCATTTACTGAGCACACAATATAGTAATCCACTTGTTTCTACCTTCCAGCCTCCTGAAACAACCCCTCGCTTAACAAGAAAGCTGCACACAATTGTGTTTCCTGACTTTGGTTTGTATTTGTATCGTTCCCCTAGGCTGTACCTTGCCGTACGCTGCGGCAGTGTTGGCCAATATGGAAACGGGGGACATGCCCATAATGATCAATTGAGCATTGAGTTGAATATAGATGGTCAAGATTTGATCAAAGACCCCGGTACTTATCTTTACACACCACTCCCGGAACAGCGTAATATCTTCCGCTCTACATCAGCCCATTTCACCCTTAAAATGGAAGGAAAAGAGCAGAACAACTGGCTTCCTGGTAAAATTGGATTATTTCACCTTAAAGATCAGGCCCAAGCAGAATGCTTACTATTCAACCTTGATGGATTTGTTGGCAAACACATTGGTTTTGGACAACCTGTCTGGCGGGTCATATTGGTACAGAAGGATTATATAAAAATTATGGATTTTGGCAAGGATATCTTTTGTGAAAAAGCTAAGTTCTATTCCAATGGATATGGTCGAAAAATAATTTTGGAAAACCATTGAATTAGTTTTGAACTCTTCTTCGTAAATCCAATTGAATTTTAAGCCTCAGGCAGATATAATAAAAAAATCCCATAACTTTAACTATTGAGCTTTATGATCAATATATCAGACTACAAAAACATCAAATTCAATTCTCTCCAA
>JADGAT010000210.1 GCA_015231885.1 SAR324 cluster bacterium | reverse complement strand
CTGGTGGTCATTTAACTTTTCCTGACAAAGCAGGTTCAACTCTTCAATTTGTGATTCTGTTAAGGATTTAAACCCAGAAAGCACAAAATTCTTTCCTTCTTTACTAACGATTTTATGGTTTCTTAAAACTCGACCAACCATATTTTTTGTGATGTTTTCGTAATATTCGACCTGGGCATGATCATACATCAATAAGGACTCTGCAATTTTGGTGACAGAAGCCATTCCCTTATTTTTCAAAAGCGTCATCAGCATCACTGGCTGGTAGATGTGTGACATCCTCATGCGGTTTTCTATAAAATCGTAAATTTCAGTAAAGGTCATAAGTACTGCAGCTGCTAGTTTACATTACTCGGATTCTGTTTTTCCATTTCAATTTCTTGTTCCTTGATGATATCCACCGTCCTAAAAACCTGGCAATACCAACGGCTATGGTGATTGTCGAAGTAAAATTTTGACATTTTACCGCATTGAAGGCACTCCTGGATATAGTGCTCCCCTAATGGCTGTTTTTTAGTATCTTTGTAAATATTCAGGTCATCGCCAGTGTACTGGCAAAACAAACACTGTTTTAATGGGTCAATATTTCCTCAGGAATGCCATGGGTTTATTTAGCTTTTTTATTAATTTTTTCATCTACAGAAGATGTCCCAACAGATAAATGGGCACCTTCGTCTGTGAATGACAGATCATATTCAACAATATATTCGTTGATATTGGGATACATTGTTTTTTTCCGTTTGATAAGAGTATCAATGCACTTGACTAAAACTTCGGTATCGTCACCATGAATAGCTTTTGCATAAGCATTCGATATTAGTCCTTGGAGGCGATCATGCTCATCTTCGTGAAAAAGAGAAAAATTCCACGCAATTATCGTAATTGAAATGATTGATTGGATACGATGGGTTTCTCTGTATTGTCTGATCAAGGGGTCAGACAATTTCCAAATAGCCTCTGAAATCTTTATTTCGGGAGGATTTTTATTGGTCTTTTGTTTGCGAGTGATTGAAATTTTTCGTTTTGATCGTTTTTTTACCATCTTTTATCCGTCATATAGTAATGATCTACATAATGTTTTCACGATCTTTTATGAGACAGCACTTTTTGTATTTTTTTCTACTACCGCAGGGACAAGGATCATTACGTCCTATTTTTTTTGGAGAATTATTTTCATTTGCATCAAGATCTAATCGGCGGTTAAGACGCTCTACAAATGGAGATAATTCAGGGTGTTTTTCAAGAATATAGTTTCTCTTTGGGGTAATTCGTTCTTCTAACAACCCTAGCTCAATTTGCACATCTTCAAAGTCTCCAATAACGCTCTCATCCACTCGACCTTCTTCAAAAGCTTTTTCGATAGTTTCAATGTATCTCTGCCCCACTCCTATATTTTGCAAACTCCAAATAAGAAGAGAATTTAATTCCAGGCTATTCTCTTGATATTGGTTGAATTGATCTCCAATAATCGATACGCATTCTTCATATCGATGAGGAAATAATTTAGCAATTTTTTCTAAAGCTTCCGCAGCGTTTGAACGAGCAAACGGATCTTTTGATGAATCTGAAATAAATTCTTTTAATGCAGGAATACTCCCCTCTCCAATGAAGCTCAAAACGAAAGGAATTTCAGTCATAGCCCAATCGTTATCTGTATCCATCGCATTTAAAAGTGTCAGGATGGACTCTTCTGCTTTTAATTGTCCAAGAGCTCTCCATGCGTGAACAGGAGCCCACATTTCTGGATTTGTCGATGAATCATTCTCCTCAATCAACTTCATGAGTTGTGAAACATGCTGTTTATTAATGCCCATGAGTGAATAATCCAGCCAATCTTCTACCAATGTTTCTTTTGGCTCTCCTAACTGAAAAAGTTGATCCACTTCAGCTGCATAATTTGTTTTCATTGTTCCTCTCATTCTTTCGACTTACTTTTTTCTAAATCCTTTAAGCGCTCCAGCACATCTTCTCTATCATCAACCTCGACTTGTAAAGCCATTTTGTATATTTTCTCAGCTCTATCATAGTCTCTATTATAAGCTTTACCCAAAGGCCAGTGATACATATCTGCCCATCCAATATACCCCCAAATATTATTGGGATAATCTTGAATTAACTTTTCAAATGCCTGGTTTCCTTCCTCAACCCTGCCCAAGAAAAAGTATGATTCAGCCTCCCCTCGTCTCATATTATGAAGAGTCAACTCACTAGAATTTGGGAAATGCTGACAGAATTCCTGAGTAAATTGAATGCGTTTTTCAATAAACACAAAGTCCTCAATGCCAGCGTTATGAAGTTCCATTTCCAAATCCTGGCACATATTGCAAAGGGATGGCATATCATTAAAAATAATCTTCTCAGCATCTTCAATTGATGTTAAATCTTTTGAAAAACGTGGCTTCAGGTAATCCCATGCTTTTAACCATACTTTGCAAGCGTCCATTTCTTTTGATGATCTACTCTTGTTTTGTTTTTCTTTTAAAAGATCGTACCCATGCTCTATCAAGTCATATGCCGTTTCTGAATTCGGTATATTGGGTGCCAATCTATTCCAAAGCACAACGATACTCATCCAAATAAAATCCAAGTCAAAGCCTTGTGCGGTGATAGAATGGGTTTCATGCCAATGTTTTGCGATATCCTCACCAGAATAATATGTTTCTACATCTTGTAAAAACTGTTTCTGCTCAAAAGCAATGCCAAAAATTTGAAGTTTTTTGATGATTTCTGTAGTAGAAAACAACTCGATTTCTCGGAAACTCCAGTGTTTATTTCTTTTTTCTGCTGCAGAAGATAAAAACGGGTCAACTTTGGACAGACAACATTTTTTAAATTTTTTGCCACTGCCACAGAGGCAGGGTGCATTGCGACCAAGTTTTGCCATTTGCTCTTTATAGTGATGATTGTGAATAACTAGAACTGATTTCGTGTAACTTGTAACATATTTGTTGGTGAAAATATCATTGAAAGTCAATGGTGGTTGAAGAATTTCTGTAAGTTCTCAATAAGCCCGAGTAAATAGGGCATATTTCGGTATAGAAACGATGCCTGTTAAATTTTCAATCAGGC
>JADGAT010000020.1 GCA_015231885.1 SAR324 cluster bacterium | reverse complement strand
AAGCTGCTCAACCATCATGGCAATTTTGTGCTTGGATTGATCTTTTGAGGCTGTATTGAGTTTGCCGAAGGGGTGGTGCTGGCCTTCGGTCAGGCGGAGTTTTCTGCAGCGTCTAAAACCATTCGGTATTTTCAGTTATTTCAAAAAGAGCCGACGGCTCCTGTTGAGGGAGAAACCGCGCTGTGGTTCAGCCGCAAAATAGATGATGAGGAGTATGAGATGGAATGTTTTGACACGCCAAACATCACACGCCCTTTGCTGTTTCGGCATTTGATCACAGTTATGAACAGCTTGCCCGATGAGCTGCAGGATCAGGAAAGTATGGAATCTTTGCGACAGGGAATGGCAGGTTTTCTGGAGACGGTAGGAGAACACTCATGGGCCTGAGGAAGTCACTTTTGAATGTGCAAGACCGGACGATGTGTCCGGTCTTCAGAATCAGAAAAAAGGTTACCTTTTTTCATTTTTATTTTTATCGTCGGAAAACTCATCCTGAGTCAACTCTCCATCTCCATTGGCATCCAGGTGTTCAAATTTTCTGATAAAGGCTGCCGACATTTCATCCGAATCCAGCATCCCATCACTATTGGTATCGAGAATGCCAAAGTGTTCTTCTAACCTGGTGTCTGTGGCCAGAAATTCTTCTTGTGAGATGACTTCGTCACCATCAACATCGAGATTCGTCACTTCCCTCTGTGGCCTGCCGCCAGGATGACCCTTTCCTTGTTTTTCACCTCTTTCTTCTTTCAATACCGCCAACTCGTCTTCGTCAACGAATCCATCTTCATTGGCATCCAACTTTTCAAAGCCTTCTACAGAGTTTTTCACTGAATTCCATTCGTCAACAGATATATTTCCATCTCCATCAACATCAAGGTTTGTCAATCCTTTCTGCTCCCTCACTGGCAATTCATCAGAACTCAGTACTCCATCTTCATTCGTGTCCAGAGCAGTAAAGTGTTCTTTGCGTTTTTCCTGTTCCATATTTGAAATTTCTTCCATGGAAACAACCCCATCGTCATTCGTGTCCAACTCGGTGTGCTTTGCCATGTGTACCTCTATAAACTCATCAAAGCTCACCACACTATCACTATTGATGTCCAAGGTTTCAAACTGGTTCTCTTTAGAATCACCTGTTGCTTCCAGAATACCGCTCGATGCTTCTCTCATTAGCTGATCCTCTGATGCCAGGTAATCCGATGTTGATAAAGGCTCTGAAGACGCACCATCTTCTGAAACCTCTCCAGCAGCACAAGAAATGATGAATAAACCTGTTGTCGCGGTCATGAGGCTTTGAAATATTTGTTTCTTTTTCATTGCTATTCTCCTGCTTGGTGTTAGTTAAAATGTATTTATTAAAATAAATTTATTGATATTAAAAATACAATTGCTTTTGATTATTAATCATCCAATCACCTTTATTGTAAAAGATTAAAAATAATACTTCATTTTAATAATTGCTTATTTTCTATTTTAGTGTATTAAAATTAAATACAATTATGATGAATTGATCTGCAATATTGCAGTGATTTGATTCAGCAAGAGGTGTAGAATACTTTTAAAGACGGTTGAGGTAAAAATTGATGCAGGTATTAGAAGTTGGGAGTGATGAATATGGAAAAACATCCTTCAGAAAAGAATGAATCTGTGGAAAAACGGTATCGCCGCATGAAAGACCTTCGATTTGATGAATTAAATTTGAACATTTATCATTTCGTGGAATTCAAAACATTACTGTCTGGATATCTTCAAGCATGCAAGGAGAAAGACAAACGTTACTCACTGCGTTATTTTTCTTATCGATTTGGCAGCAAAAATCCCAGCTTCATTAAAACCATTCTGGATGGAAAACAAAAAATATCCGAAGAACTGTTTACCATTATCACTGAATTGATGGCACTCGATGGCGATCAGTTTGATTATTTTGAAGCCCTTTTCCGCCTTGAGCAGTATCCAGAAGGCACATCGCTGCATAAAAAATATTATGAACGTTTTCGGAATCTGCGTTTTCGGCAGCCAGTGAGTCTGGTCGATGCCCAATATGACTGCATCACGTCATGGTTCATTTGGCTTGTGAGAGAAATTGCCTCTTTAGAGGGGGCTCATTACAATCCATTGTGGTTTAAAAAATGTATGAATCCATTGCTGGAGAAAAATATTCCTGAAATTGTAGAAGCCCTGGAGCTTCTGAAGAAGGTGGAACTGCTGCAGGAATCAGAAAATGGATTTGAAATTCCGGATCCTTTGAAGGAAATGGATCCCAAAGACCCCAGAATTCAATATTTATATAAAGAGATTATTGAGTTGTCCTTGAAATTCTTGAAAGATCCGTCTAAAAATCGTGAATTCGGTGCGTTTGCTATTGCAACAACTCCCGAAAAATTTTTGGAGATGAAAAAGAATTTAAAAGAATTTTGGGATTCGCAATTTCGAGCTCTTGAAACACCAAATGGGGAAGGGACCATGGTGGCGTCTTTCTCGTTTCAGTTATTCAATTTAGCCAGTATTCCTGAGTGATGCCATGACTTTTGTATCGCGATCCAAACAAAGGTTTTTCTTATGGGCTCTCTATGTAGTGGGGATGATGATTTTGTTCGGCTGTAGCAGTGAATCTGATGATACAGCCGGAATCCGTATTCCCAATCCTCAAACAGAAGAAGAATCGGAAGAACAAATAGCCATTAGTGGGATTTTTGCGGTTGCTGAATCTTATTCGACACAACAGAGCAGACAGCTTAGGGTAGTGGAAGGAAGCGCTATTCAGCTTATGACAAACACAGGGGGTTTACTCGATAGGACAACGACCACGCGTCAAGGATCGTTTCAATTTCAAGTACAATTCAGCGAAAATGATCTTCCCCTCACGCTTCAAGGGAAAGTAGGGAAGCAACAGTACCGCTCAGCAATTGTCAGCTTGGCGGATACCATCACAGCCAATATCAACGACATCACTACCAGTATTCATGAAGAATTTATAGCTAGAGGTGAGCATTCTGAGGAAAATTTTAATCGAATTTCCGAGCTTATGATGTTCAATCGGTTTGGCGCCAATAACGAAGGAAACCCTAATATTTTGCCGGAAACGTTTCTGACAGAAGATTTCAGTGACCCGACGAGTTTGGGGAATCTGCTATTGGAAGCAGCGGGTAAGAGCAGTAAATCCTTACTTTCAGATGCTCCTGAAGATGAATCATTGCTGGCCAATCACGATTTTTTGCAGGCATTTGTGACACAGTTTCGTGGAGCGGGCAATCCTGAAGCTCTGCATCCTATCAAGGGTTCCAAGGGCTCAGACTCCCTGTTTGAAGGGCTGAATGATGCTTTTCATGCGCCTGATCAAATGCAGATGGATTCAACCCTGAATCAGATTCGTGAAGAAGTATTGCAGAATGGGCAACAAAAGAAAGCAAAAATCCAGGAACTGAAAGGCAAGCTTGAATAAAAGAAAAGACCTCTTTATCAGAATAGTATTTCTTTAGATTTTCGAGAGACTGCAATCAGAAAGGTTATTTTTTTTAACAAATCGATGGTAGGCTTTGACGACTTTTTTGATATAGCCGTCACGTTCTCTTTTTTTGGCCGGTTCCAGAGGTTTGTGTCCTTCTCCAATTTGAGGTAATCGCTTTTTGCTATTGACAAATCCTATATAACCCGCATTGTAAACGGCAGCTATCATCTGAATTCGCGAAACTCCTTCGAAAAAAGAAGAAAGGTGTTTATTGATCCATTCCAGGTGCATGAGCATGATCCTAATATTCTGATGTGGATCAAGTAACATGCGGCGAACCTTTTCATTGGTGGTTTTATCTTTTTGTGAATAACCAAGACGGTCTTTTGCCACAAGGATGGTTACCTGCCCGAGGCCCAAGGCCCCTTTGTAGCTGATGACTTTTGGTCGGAAATTACTTTCTGCTTCAACGATGGCAAGGGCTAGATTGTAATCGATACATTTTAAATTGGACTGCTGAATTATCATGTCTTCATACTTTTGATGTCCTGATGCAATGGAATGACTCATTATAAAAACCATGAAGAGCATGGTGTTTGTTAAACATTTCATAAATCTATTCTTTAGAATGAAAAAATGAGGATGCTTTTTCACTATTATCAGCAGAACGCACTAGGGAATGCTCAAACAATAACTTAGCAAATCTACTTGTCTTTTCATCGATCTTCTGCGTTGCTTTAACAGTGACATAGCAAGAGCTATGCACCCGATAAAACGCCTTGAACCTCGATGAAAATCCTGCGTAACTTTCACATGTTATTATTTTCGCCTTCCTAAAAAACTGGCAGAGTACCATTTTGTCGGATATTTACAATATACAGATTAAAAAAATAACAAATAAATTACAATAGCAAGGGCATGACTCACCGATTAATGTGCATTATATGGATTTTGGCAGGCTTGCTGGTGTCGCTGTTTCCTTTTTCCGTATGGGCAGGAAACCAACCAAAATGGGAAGCTGGAATTGGGGTTTTTCATGCTCAGTTGCCACACTACCTGGGGTCAAATCATTACTACCGACTCACTGTCCCTTTCCCTGTGTTTATTTATCGTTTTGATGTGGCCGAGTTGGGGCAGGGAAGCAAATTGCTTTTATGGGATGGTGACAGAGTGGTAATTGATATCGGCTTGAGTGGCAGGCTTCCTGTGGAGAGTGCGCCAATTGATGCAAACTCGCCCACAGGGGCAAACAATTCAGGGGCTGAAATCATTCAAATAGAAAATTATACTCGCCGGGGTATGGAGGATCTGCCTTTGACTTTTTTTGGAGGAGTCCGGACCAAAGTCTATTTTACCGATCACCTGCTTCTGGAACTGCCGGTGTTGAATGGATTTACCGTAGGAGGCGGATTTGGTCATGTGGGTAATATTTATACTCCTGAATTGAGTTATGACTTTTTTGGCAGAGACAGCAATGACAGCATGGGGCTAAGTGTTTCCTGGAGGCATGGTGATGAAAACTATAATAATTATTATTATGGAGTGAAGGAAGCCGATGCGATTGAGGGACGTTCTGAATATAGAGCAAATCCTGGGCTTGTTGCACTGACTTATGGCTTTGGCGGTTTTTTTAACCTGACGGAAGAATTTGCAATAGGATTGGGGTATTTCATCAATGACCTGAAGCATTCTATTGTCCGCAACAGCCCACTTGTCATTTCTCAACAGTCCCGCTCATTCACGATTGGTTTTATTTATCGTTTTCTACAGAGCAGCCAATTTGTCAGAACCTGGAAGTAGAAAAATAATATTGTTGTCGAAAATTATTTATTGTAGACCCGAAGGAGATGACTGATCGGATGGAGCGGGACTAACAGCAGGGGGCGTGTTATAGAGGTAACGCAACCCTTTTGTTAGAGCAACGATGGAATGCTGCGTATTGTCAATGCGTTGCCTTGCTTGGTGTAAACTCCCCTGGAAGCCACCAATGGCTTGCTGGGGATTGGGGAGTTGAGGGCTGTCTTTTGTATGCTGCAGCAAAAGAATCCAGCGATATCCCATTTTGAGACGATCAGCATAGAGTTGTTGGTGATGGGTGTTTCCTGCTGTTTGTGCCAGGAGAAAAGCATCTGCTAATCCTTCCAGATAAGCGGACGTATTGATGGCAGGAACCCCATGAAAACTGCCATAGACCTTGTCTTTGTGATCCAGGTTTTGTTCACGGAGCATCAGATTGGTCAACTTGATGACATACTTGGCATAGTGAGCTTCCCTGGTTTGCAGATAAAGAGACGTGAATGCCGAAATCGTCCAGGGCAGAAAAGCCTGGCTGTTTTCAAACTCGGCATTCTTTGCATAAAAACCAAGGGCCTGGTCGATACTGTTTTTGTAGCGAGGGTCTTGAAAAGCCTGGTACATTCCGGCGAGTGCCAGCATGGCTTCTCCTGGATAAATTTTCGATTCCCAGCCTTTCTTTTTTTCGTATTCATAGTCTCCACGATAGACGTAAGTACTTTTATACTGACCAGTCTGGTATTGTTCCTGAAGTGTCAGGATCATGTTTGCCAATTTTTTCAAAAGTATGTCATATTCTTGGCTTCCCGTGAACTCTCGGAGTTTCAACATGGTCAACATGGGCAAGCTGATCCCACCGAGCTTGGCTTTTTGGTTATACAAATAATAAGCTTTGTCGGGAGGCAGATTTTTTAAAAACTTCTGCAAGTGCTGCAGGTTCTGTTTCGAACTGTTAAGGTAGCGCGGGTCTCCTGTTAATTCGTAAACCATCATCAGAGAGAATCCTGTGCCGGCCTGGCGCAGGAAATTGTCGTCATGGGCTTCACTGAAACGATTAGACACCGGATCATACCAATATTGAAAACGACCCGAGGGTTCCTGCATGGATAGAATCCAGTCTGCTCCCAGAACGACTGCTTTTTTTAAAACCTCAGGATGGAGGTGTGCGTACTGCTCCGGGTGCGGATCAGGAGGGAAGATGCGGAAAAATAAACGCTCTGTTTCCAACTCCAGCATCAACCATTTGACATCGGAAGGCAATTGTCGCCAGGACTCCAACTGGGGAATTTTTTGGTAACTGATCACAATGATGAGGACCGTCAGGACCAAACAAATCAGGCCGCCTGACCATTTTTTAGAAATACGTTTTTTCATGGATAGATCTTTGATCTCTTGAATGGTTCTCGAGGACATGAAACAGCAAGATCATGGCATAATTTAAACCGTTTGTACATGGGATGGAACTACTAATTTTTCCGAAAAAATGAAAAAACGGTATTTTTCCTGCATGTGGAACTGAAACTGAAACTGGTGGAACCGTTTGGAACAGATGGAACTGAAACCGATGAAACTAACTGAAACCTAATATCTACAATCAAGGACGATTATGATCAATGTTAGTGATGCTGCCAAAAAATTGAACATATCCAGAGCGGCAGTCAATAAACGTATTAGAAAACTAGGCATTTCCAAAGATGTGAGAGGCAAATTTTCGTTCATCACAGAAACCGATTTTGCGCAAATAGAAGGTCTGAATGCCGATTTGCCAAAAAATTATCAACCACGTGAAACCCATAGCACTGCAACTGGTGAAACCAGTGGAACCCAATCTCATTTAGAAGAAATTATTTTTTTGCGAGAGCAGGTGAAAGACGCACAACACGCACTGGATCAGGAGCAGCAGCTTCATGCCGCTATGGTCCAACGTTTTCAGCAGTTAGAAAACAAAGTAGAGTTGCTTGAGAATCAACCTTCTGAGCATGTTGACAGCATGATTTCTTTACTGGAAAAAACCAGGGACGCGTTTATTGCAAATATGGAAATTTTCCGTCACAAAGCACAGCAATCTTGGAAACATTGAAAGGCCGGATCCCATGATAAATATTTTTAGTAAATTTCAAAAAAAAGCGGAATTGACAGCCACAGAACGTCTGGCTTCTCCTTATCTTAGAACTTTGGGTTTGGATCGCTCTGCGTCTAAGATCGATGTGAAGATGGCGTATCGTCGATTGGCATTTATTCATCATCCTGATATGGGGGGAACTCCTGAACAATTCGTTAAAATCCAGAACGCGTATGAGCAGGCATCAAAATTTATATGAACGCCTGGTTGGAGTACCGTGGCAGCTTGAAAATATGGAATCGAGCTGTGCTATTCGGCTATTGAAAACGATTTTAATGTGTGATAAACAGACAGGGACGCAGTTTTTAAACGATAGAGATTCAATACAAATGGCTAGCTGACCCCCAATGGAATCATGAAATATCTTCTTTTTTTAGCAGTAGCGCTTGCCTGCTGCACATCATTCGCCCATTCGGATTCTCCGAAAGTGCACAAAATATCAACAGAACAACTGAGAGCGGTATTTCAATCAGAGAAAAAGAATTCTTTTTTTGATCGGTTAGAAAAGCGGGGCAAGTTGATTTATGGTCCCCTTTACAGCTATGGGAAAAATCAGGAGTTATGGGTTTCCTTTGGGCTGGAAATGTCAGATTCATTGAGGTGGGAGCCTGAGGAATCAGAGGAAGGAGAAGTTCTCTATCTAGCAGTCGGGGTTAATCGTGTTATTGGGCCCTGGTACGAAGAGTTAGCTGAAGAACTGGATGGGTTTGAAGGCCTTCATTACTTCAAGGAGGAAGTGGCAGCATCTCGTTGGCCCCAGCCAGGACAGGCAGGGAAATACCGAGTGGGCTTCGGCAGCTGCCTTCGTGAAGACTTGGACCCGAAGCAGAAGATTTTTAATAATGTCCGCAAACAGGCACCTCATGCCTTCATGCTGATTGGTGATGCCGTATATAATGATCTGCCCAGCTCATTCATGGACACAACTCGTATGCAGTTGGATGTGAAATACAATCGTCAGTTGGCAATTCGTCGATTTAAGAGCTTTTATTCGCAGGTACCTCTTTATGCCATATGGGATGATCATGATTTTTGGGAGAACAATGCCGATAGAAAAAGTGTGTCTTCGGAAAACCTCCAATGGTCCAGAGAGTTGTTTACTTCCATTTTCCCAAATGGATCCTATGGAGAGAATGGAGAAGGAATTTATTTTAAATGGTCATTGGGCGATGTGGACTTTTTGATGCTGGATACCCGGTGGTTTCGTAGCAAAAATAAAAAGCAAATGCTGGGTAAACAGCAAAACGAATGGCTGCACAAGCAGCTTTTGACCAGTCAAGCTACGTTTAAAATCCTGGTTTCCAGTGTGCAATGGCATGAAAAAAGTGGCAAAGACAGCTGGGGTGGTTTTCTTGCAGAGCGCAATGAACTCTTTGAATTTATTTTTGAAAATAGGATCAATGGTGTATTCCTGCTTTCAGGAGATGCACACCATGGAGCGGCCTACCAGCTTGTGCCAAGCTTAAAAAATAAAAGCTATCCCCTTATTGAGTTCACCAGCAGTGCAATGGCGGTTGAACCAAAGAAAAAGAATCGGGTCGAGACAGAAGAGGTTACCCAGCTCCTGAACGTCAGGGGTAAACATAATTTTGGTTTTTTAGAATTTGATACAGCTGCAGATGTTCCTTATGTGGACTTGAAGCTTTATGCAGGCAGCAAAAGTAAGTTGGCAAAATGGCAAAATGGTGAGCCATACTATCGTATTTCCAGTAATGATTTAAAAATTGCCAAGCCTGCTCCAGAAGCATCGGACGTGAAAGAATCCGTTCTGGACAGTGAAAATAATGAATTGCGTGAAGAATCCAAACAGGATCTGAATACCACAAAAAAGGTTTCACAACCAAGGACGGAGAAACACAAAGATTCTGCCCCAATGACATCTAAGCAACGTACCGTCAGTCGAATTGAAAAAGCACCCGTTGTACTGAATCCCAATGCAGTATGTCCGGAAGCTCCTATTTTTAAGATCAAACGATTGCGGGAGAGAGGACTCAGCGAAATGGAAATTAGGAAAATGTGTTATGGTGAACCGTAAAAATTCAGATTGTTTCTGATTGAATTGGTAGTTAGGGTTCGTGCAGAAATAACGTTGACAAAGATGAGGAAGTATTTTTTCTTGGCTACAAGGCGTCTTCAATTGTGCATACTGGAGTATGTGCCTTTGAAGACAACACCGTAGACGAGGAAAAAGACAAGTCATCTGTAAAGGTTGTTTATGTACGAGCCCTTAGTTCAATGGAAATCTTGTTCACGTTAGGGCTGAAGATAAAATAACTTCCAGCAACAATTCCCTCTTTAGCAAAAGATGCAAGGGAAATTGTTAAAAAATAGGACTGTTATTTAATTCTGATTTTAGTAAGAAAACAAAGATTTCCTGAGCATGATAGCGGATGCAACAGGTTGAATAATTTCATCCTGCTGCATTTTATCGTAACCAAACAAATTTCCAATCTGCTGAATAAATTCTGCTTCTTTGGGGGTATATTCTTCATCAATCATCACAATTTCAACAATGTACCGATAAATTTGAACACACAGCCTGGCATCAAAAAAAGGATCTGGCAGCTCAATGGGTTTGTGATGATTTTCTTTAAGGGAGGTTAGTTTTTTTTGCTCATAGCTCAGCAGGTGGATGATGTTTTCAAAGTATTTGTATTCGCGATAGTCCACTTTTTCATCAATGTGAATGGCTTTCCAAAGCATCAGGGCGACCCAGAAGCTTTGGTCTTCCGTCAAAAGTTCCAGCAGACGTTGGGTGAACTCTTTTCTCCGTTCATACTGAACCTGTTCAATCAAAATATCTATTTCCTGAGTCTCTAATCCCAAGGCGTTTCCTATATCACCAATATAAAGCAAACCGTTATCGGAAAGATTGCCTCCTTCTGATAAAATTTTGAGAAGGTCTCGCACGAGCCGGTGGGATATTTTAGGAATGAAATGGATGGAGTCAATGGGCAATTCTTCATATGTTTCAGAGACGCTGATTTGGATGGCGTTGTTGAAAACTTCACCAATCCATTGTTTGCGGCGTTTAAATTGTTGAATGACTTCCGTTTCCAGGGAAAAGGAATCCGTTTCGGATGTTTTGTTGTCTGCAACCAGCTTTGTCTTCGGAAACATGCTGAGTATAGTGCCCTGGGCCGAATCAAAAAAATCAAAGATGTTTTTTTCACAGGTCAGTTTGATTTTTTGCTGATTTCTTAATTTTCTTTTTTCCTCAAGAATAACCATAGTTTAGAATCCTGCTGAAAGGTGGCTCGGTATCATGTCGGCTTTTCAGAAAAATCATCTATAAAGAAAAGCACAGCCGGCAGAATCAACAAATCGGCCACTGCAGCGACCAGAATGATGATCCCTCCAAATAGTCCAAAGTAAATATTGGGCACAAAACTAGACAGTACCAGTACGGTAAATCCACAATACAGAATAATGGAAGTAAAGACAATAGCCCGACCAGATTCTGTGATCGCCAGATGCATGGCTTCTTTTCTCTCATGGCCTTCTCGCCGTCCCTTCATGTACCGAGACATCATATGAATGGTATCATCAACGGCGATACCAAAGGTGACGGCGGCCACAATCATGCTTCCAAAATCCAGGGTGATTCCCATTAGATACATCACTCCACCCGCAAACAGAATGGGGAAAATACTTGGAATTAAAGACAACAATCCATATTTGACCGACCGCAGGAGCAGAAAAAAACAGATGATGATCAATCCGATGGCCAGTGAAAAGGATTTGACCAGCCCCTGCTGAATATAAGTGTCCATGTTGTTGAACAAAACCAGATTCCCAGTGGCTTCCATCTTCAAATCAGAAAAATGCTGTTGCTGATACGCAAAAACCCTGTCTATGAAGTCTTTCATGTTGGCCGTCGACATATTACGAACCCGGATGGAGATTCGCATGTACCGGAAATCGCTGGTTTTCAAATCAGTCAGGTCTTCTTCGGGACCGCTGTTTTCATAAAGCAGCAGATACTGGGCTACCAGGCCCCGGGTCAATTCTCCCTGATCGTCTGGGATGGTGTAGGTGGTTGGATCATCATTATGCATGGCTTGGTTCATTTTACGGATATAATTCAAAATGGAATTGGCTTTCCCTGTTTCTTCCAGAGACTCCAGGTAGTTTTGAAATTCCAAGGCCCTTTGCAGGAATGGCAAATCTTTCACTCCATTTTCCCTGCCTGTGTCGAGCATCAGCTCCAGGTTGAGGCCTCCTCCAAACTCTTTGTCAAAATACATAATATCGTTCCGCATGTCCGTGCCTTCTTTGAAGTAATTGACAAAGTTGGCATCGACTTTCAGCTGCATGGCCACCAGCAACGAGGCCCCCATCAAGAGAAGGCCCAGGATTGTGATGGGTCTTCTATATTGAAAGGTGAAAGGGGTCAGGTTTGCTGTCATTTTTGCGATGATTCCTGATTCTGCCAAACGCTTTGGAGTTTTGGCACCACCTTTGACAAAAGACAGCAGAGCGGGGATTGTAGTTACTGATACCAGGAAGGCGATGGTCACCCCAATGGCTGCGATGTATCCGTATTCTCGCAATGGTTTCAGATCACTGACAGAAATGGCCAAAAATCCAATGGATGTTGTTAATGACGTATTGAAGCATGGAATCCACAAGGCCTGGATGGATTCTTTGGCAGAGTCCTTTGCCGACTTTCCCTTAGCACGCAATTGATAAAAATCCATGATGATGTGGATGGAGTCCCCAATGCCAACGGCAACCATCAAAGTCATGATGCTGATATTAAGAGCATTGACGGCGAATCCCAGATATCCCAGCGCCCCAACCACTGTGAAGATTGATCCAAATATCACAAAATACGGCAACACGACTCCTGGAAATGTCCGGAACGAAGTGATTAAAAAGAGAAATATCAGCAGGAGCATCAAAGGCAGCGTTGTGGCGCTATCCTTTTGCGTGTAAGTCAGGAATTGCTCGGTGATTAATGGATTTCCCATCAGACGGAATTTAAACCCCTGACCCTCAAAATTTTCTTCTAAAAAATTGCGGGTGTCCTGGACAATTTTAACCAGATGATCACTGTTGTTTTTAATTTTCAGGACGCGTGCTGAAATGATACTATGGCGCAGATCCTCTGTGATTAAAAATCCATGGACAATGTCCTCTTTTGCCATGATATCGGCCATCCTTTGGTAAGTTTCAGGGTTGTCATCGAGGTCGTCAAAATCTTCAACCAGATCATCAATGGCCAATGTGTCATCTTCGGAATGCATGTACTGATATTTGGAAAGAGAAACCACTTTGGTGGAAAATTCATGATTTTCTAAAAACTCAGTGATCTTGTGGATGACTTCCAGTGTTTCCTTATTGAACAGGTTCTTATCCTGGGCACGTGTTTCCAGGCCAACCAGCAGGTATTCATTATCGCCAAATCTCTCTTTCAGTAAATCATACTGAACCAGGGCTGGGTCATTGGGCAGGAACCACATCTCATTGGAGTTGTCAAAATACAGCCAACGTTTGTCAGTACTGTCTTCAGAGGAGGTATTGTCTTTAAATTCTTCTTCAATTTCTGCGTGTTTTGCGGCTTGTTCCGCTTTCAAACTTTGGTACTCAAAGGTCTTGTAGATGGGGTAAATCGTAATCAAACTGCTGAGAAATGTGCCTAAAAAAATGAGCATCCTTTTCTCAACAACAAATTCAGACCATGCAATGATGAATGATTTCATAAAAAATGCCTCTTTCTTGAATCTTTAAATAAGAACCTCAAATATGTTGTGCACGGGGCAACGGTGCTAAAATGGTATTTGAGTATAATGGTTATGCTTTCATAGTCAACCGATTTTGATATGTTCTCGTATCGAATTTAGAGATCATCCCATCCCCCCACTTGCGGGGTAATCCGTAGGGTGAAATTACTTTAATTATCTATTGACTTTTATTTAAATTATGTTTAAACTTTGTTTAAATTTTATTATTGATAATGCACACTCCTGGCTACGGATTTATGGATCTTTCAGCAATGAATTATTTCTGGCATAGCATGCGACTGTATAACGAAATGGTTTCTAAACTATATGGAGGCATGAATATGTTATTCTGGCATAAATACTGGGTGTTGTTGATTGACATGTGGCCTGGAAAGAAATTGGCGGAAGAATGTATGCCAACTGTGATGGAGGAAAAGCGTTATTTGGAAGCTCAGTTGCTTGAGATTCGTCAATATATTGAACGATATCCTAATGACGATCCTAATGTTGTGGCCCATCGCTGGATTGACAGGCATGCCGCATCATTTCGCCGACGTTGGGCAAAAAAGCATTACTAAACCTTCTCCATATCCTTCATTGACCTCTTACCGATCATTTGACCTGGAAGTTCTATTTAGGAGTGCTCAAACAATAACTTACCCAACCTTCTTGTCTTTTCAACGATCTTCTGTGTTGCTTTTCCGGTTACATAGCAAGCTATGCGCCCGATAAAACGCCTTGAATCTCGATGAAAATCCTGCGCGACTTTCGCATGTTATTATTTTCGCCTTCCTTAATCTCTCAAAAATTGCTCCAATTGGTCGTTTTTTCCATAAAAAATGGACTTTTTCGTGTTTCCCCGGAAAAATAGGTACCTCGTCCCCATAGACAAACTCCTTAATATTTGGTAACAGCAATACTAGTTTGAATTGCATTTCATTAAATCATGGCAATATAAATACCAGCAGTAAAGGAGAAAAGTGGAAATTACACATCAAATTAAAGACAAAATCGGTGTTTTTTTGATTAACGGTATTTTAGCAGAAAATAAACTGAAGCAAATTCGAAAATACATGGATCCCTTTATGGAAAATTCCGATCTCGAAGGGATTGTCGTTGATTTTAAGAACATCGAATATGTTGATTCCTCAGGAGTCGGAATGCTTGTGGCCTGGTACCGGGATTTGAAGGAACAGCAGAAGAATCTGGCTCTATTTCAAGTGAACAAAGAGATTAATAAGATGTTCAAATTGGTGGGAATCAACGCGATGATCAATATTTTTCCTACCGAAGAAGAAGCATTGAGAAGCTGCCATTGATTCTTTTTTCTCTTTCATAATGTGTCTCCAGCCTGGCTATTTCTTCATGCATGGTTCTTTGTGCATTTTATAATGCATGAGTGCCTGCCTCTGGTCTAGAGTTTTTCTTTGATCTGCAAACGGATTTGCAATCAGAGACATCTTGACTTGTACCCATCATTTTCTCTATCATATTCAATTTTCGTATGATCTTGTCCATCGATGTAATGATTGATGGAGAATTGCGAACTCTTTGGTTTCCAGACCAAGTAATCAGCAGGCACAAAAGCTTTGAAAGAATTGCATATGCAGCGGGGAGAGAAATTTGCAACAGGCATTGGATTATTCATTATTCTGATGATGGGCAGTTTGATTGCATACATGTTAATCAATTTTGATGAAATCCAAGAAGAACAATTTTACAGGACTCTCCAGTATTTCAACTCAAAAGATTCGGGTCAGTGATAATGGCCCTGCGGAATCATGAGTTATTTTCTTAGGAACACATTATGGAAATAAAAATCACACCGGTTGCTCCAGAAGAACGTCAAATTCCTCCAGAGGACATATCAAACATCGTATTTGGTTCCCAGTTTACCAACCATATGTTTTTGATGGAATGGGACAAAAACGTGGGCTGGCATGATGCGCGAATTGAAAAATACCATTCCCTGACGTTAGAGCCTTCTGCGATTATTTTCCACTATGGACAGGAAGCTTTTGAAGGGCTGAAAGCATACTGTACAGTTGATGGAAAATACGTATTGTTTCGTCCTGAACAGAACTTTGCGCGTTTTAATAAAACAGCACGACGGATGTGCCTGCCCGAGTTGGATCAAGCCTTTGCTTTGAGAGCGCTCA
The DNA here is from genome assembly GCA_015231885.1 of SAR324 cluster bacterium. GTDB lineage: Bacteria > SAR324 > SAR324 > SAR324 > NAC60-12. The sequence continues at coordinate 45,857 of JADGAT010000020.1, read as the reverse complement.
AACGGCTTCTGGAGCAGGATATTGAGTGGATTCCCAAAGCAGAAGGAACTTCGCTTTATATTAGACCTACCATTATTGCAACAGAGCCGGCGCTTGGCCTGAAACAATCAGCCAGCTTTTTATTTTTCATTATCCTCTGTCCGGTGGGGCCTTATTACTCAGAAGGTTTCAATCCTGTGAAAATTATTGTTTCAGAAGAATATACGCGTGCTGCTCCTGGAGGAGTAGGCGAAGCAAAAACCGCAGGGAATTATGCTGCCAGTAATTTGGCAGAAAAAAAAGCAAAAGAACATGGATTCACCCAGGTGTTGTGGCTCGATGCTGTGGAGCGGCGCTACGTGGAAGAAGTGGGGTCGATGAATATCTTCTTTGTGATTGACGACGAAATCATCACTCCTCAATTGACAGGAACAATCTTGCCTGGAATTACTCGTGATTCTGTTTTGCAGGTTGGAAAGCACTGGGGGTTGACAATGACAGAACGTAGAATTTCTATTGAGGAAGTCATGGAAGCCGTAGAAAATGGTGCGTTGACTGAAATATTTGGTTCTGGTACCGCTGCGGTTATTTCTCCCGTTGGCGAATTGCATTATCATGGAAAAAAATATATCATCAAAGATGGAAAAACAGGGCCGTGTGCTCGTCGATTTTTTGATGAAATTGTTGGCATTCAATATGGGAAAGTAGAAGATCCCTTTCGATGGCTGGAGCCTGTCTTATCGGCATGATATGGAGGAGCTTGTGTTTGTAGTGTCCTGCCTTTTGTCCTCTAATATATTCTTGTGTTATCCATTAAGTAGTAGTTATGGCAATAAATAAAAGTCTGTGCACCAATCTCATTGCAGGAGGAGTGTTCCTGATCGCATATGCGTTCCCTCCATTTCTTGGTCAACCGTACCTTGTACAAGCCAGCCTTTTTGCACTGTCCGGTGCTTTGACAAATTGGCTGGCAGTTCATATGCTGTTTGAAAAAATTCCGGGATTGTATGGTTCTGGTATCATTCCTAATCATTTTGAGGAATTTAAATCTGGAATCCGTACTTTGATTATGGATAACTTTTTTACAGAGGAAAATTTTGCGCAGATGACCCAGGAAACCTTTTCTGAAGACATTTCTGTGGAAGCCATGACCGGGCAAATTGATTTCAACCAATTGTTTGATGGGTTTGTCTCTGTCATTACGAATTCTTCTTTTGGGGGAATGTTGGAGATGCTTGGCGGGGTTCAAGTGCTGGAACCGCTCCGTGCTCCTTTTGAAGATGAATTTCAAAAACAATTGGGTCAGATTCTGTCTCATCTGGATTTTGGTACAATGCTCACAGCAGGAACTGATTTTGAACAGTTCCGACCCAAGGTAGAGGTGATGATTGACAAGCGTTTAGAAGAGCTTACCCCACAGCAGGTGAAAGAAATTATTGACCAGATGATTCGTGAGCATTTAGGCTGGCTTGTTGTTTGGGGTGGGGTCTTTGGGGCGGTAATCGGCTTATTCAGTGCGCTTGTTTTGGGTTAGGACTCCAGCGACGCAATGGCTTCGGCCTCTGTAGCGTAATTGGGAATAATCTTATCGAGGCTGATTGCCTCAAACATTTCAAGAACCAGAGAATTCATGTGGCAAATAGCAAAACCCATTTGTTTTTTTTGGGCAGTTTTGAATGCGGAAGAGATGGATCCTAATCCGGTGGAATCCATGCTTTCGGTATCGCTGAGATTGAGGATCAATGCCCTGGGCGAAAAATCATCCAGGAGTTTGCTGGCATAGACAACGAGCTCAAAAGTGCGTTTGTAGATACAATCTCCAGCAATGGATATAATGCAAATGTTATCTTCAATGCGATAGGAAAGATTCATAATGTTTTTGTGTTGGAGATCGTATCGATTAGCTAGAACGAGCCTTCATGGAAAAAGGTTGTCCTGTTGATTCAACAACAGCCTGCCACAATTTATTGGTTTCCGGATTCAGTACTTTTCTTTGTGACGTTGCCAGTTCAATGGGTAAATGGGTAAATATATTGTTCCAGATTCCAACCAGCATTCCTGTTTTTCCCGCCATTCCGGCATGCACCGCATATTGTGCCAGAAACCTGCAAAAGACGGAATCATCAGCATTCGCCGGGACACTGCGGATAATGTAACTGGGATCAATGTATTTTAGGCTGGCAGGCACTTTTTCTTTTTTAAAATACTCTATAATGGTCTCTTTGATAAACAGACCAATATCACCCAGCCTTTGATTTCCAGAAGCATCGGTACCGTTTGTGGTAACATATCGTTGCCCTGCTCCTTCTGCGACAATAACCACAGCGTGCTTGCGATTCAAAATTCTCTGTTTTAAGAGGGGCAGGAACGCTCCTTCTCCTTCTAAATCAAAATCTTGTTCCGGAATCAATACAAAATTTGCATCTCCTGAAGCCAAGGCTGTATTGGCTGCAATAAAGCCGGAGTGACGTCCCATCAGCTTGACCAGCCCAATGCCATTGTAAGTGCCTTTGGCTTCAGTATGGGCGCATGTTACGGCTTCTAGGGCTTCAGAAAAGGCGGTGGAAAATCCAAAAGTTTTCTGAACCATATAAATGTCATTATCAATGGTTTTAGGGATCCCTATAACAGCGATTTTTTGGCCTCTGCGCCTGGCTTCTTCATGAATGGCCAGGGCACCTCGTAATGTCCCATCGCCTCCAATGCAAAATAAAATATTGATGCCGCATTCCTGCAGATAGTCAAGCATTTCTCCAGGGTCTTGCGGACCGCGGGAAGAAGAAAGAATGGTGCCTCCCATGTGCTGGATGTTATCAACAGAATCAGGGGCTAATTCTCTGGGAAGATGCCCATAAGATTTGATCAATCCCTGATAGCCGTAACGAAATCCTAGAATTCGCGGCACACCATAGCGGTAGTGAAGCTCCATGATCAAGACATGGATCACATCATTGATTCCAGGACATAAGCCTCCGCAAGTCACAATACCAGCCGATGTCCATTTGGGATCAAAATATATTTTTTCCAAAGCCCCGGCTTGTTCTAATAGGATGGGCTGCTTCTGAAAATGATCACCGACACTTTTGGCATCCGGGAACATGGATTCAAAGGTAACCACCGCATTTTCAGAAAGATAATGGTCGTATCCGGACGGATTGGGTATGCTCCGCTTGCCTAATGATTCTATTTTGGTATTTAATTGTTGCGTCAAAATTTTCTCTTAATTGAGTTGTGAAAGAAGCCCTCAGGCATGATGTGAGTGGGAATACTCTAAGATGTTTAAAGACTTGCTTGAAAAAATGCAAGTGCTTCTTCTTCTGTACGATAAATGGGTATCATTTGTATCAGGCCAACGGCATCGAAAACACCATAAAGGTTATCGTGCATCTGAAAGCATGCAAAACCAATATTCCGCATTTTTGTTTCTTTCGAGATAGACAACATGGCTCCGATTCCCGCAGAATCCACGCATTCGATATCTTTGCAATTGATGATGAGTGCCAGAGGCTGGTGATCATTCAGCAATGCGGTGATGTATGATTTAAACGGTCTGGTATGGTTGATGACCAGTTCCCCCATGGGATGTATGATGATTATTTTACTTTTGATACAATGTGTTAACTTCATAACAGAGATCCTTATCTATTGTTCATTTGGAATGTTGCCAATTTTCTTCCAATTTTGCAAGAGTTGCCCGAAAATCATCTGATGAAGAAAACGATTCTGCTTTATGCGATCGTCGGTTTGATTTTTTATTTGGTGGTGTTTTTTCCTGTTTTGGTGCGATCATCGAGAGAGCAATTCGTTGCCGTACGGTATCAGCCTGTTTCACATAGACGGCCACTTGTTGACCAATCGAGCATATTTCCATAGGATTTTTGATAAATCGCGTGGACATTTCAGAAATATGTACCAGACCATCCTGATGGACACCAACATCAACAAATGCGCCAAAATGAGTCATGTTGGTGACGACCCCACTGAGTTTCATACCTATTTGGAGATCATTGATGGTTTCAATGCCGTCATTGAATTGGACAGCTTGATGGTCAGAGCGTGGGTCGCGCCCAGGTTTTTTTAATTCTTCCAGAATATCCTTAAGCGTGTATTGTCCTGCCTGTGAAGAAACATAATCTTCTAATGAGATGGACTGGAGTACAGGGGTATTGCCAACCAGTTCATCTACTGAGATGTTGTGGTCTTTTGCCATTTGTTCAACAACAGAATAGGATTCAGGGTGTACCGCAGAACGATCCAAAGGGTTGTTACTGGTCGGGATGCGTAAAAATCCTGCAGATTGTTCAAAAATTCTAGGGCCAATGCCATCGACCTTGTGAAGTTCTGTGCGCTTTTGGAAGGAACCATGCTGGTTGCGGTGTTTTACGACATGACGGGCAACTGATGGAGTGATTCCGGCTACATAAGTGAGTAGCTGTACTGATGCGGTATTCAGATCGACCCCTACATAATTCACACACGATTCGACAGTACGGGAGAGTGACCGTTGGAGTTTAGACGCATTGACATCGTGCTGGTATTGTCCCACTCCAATGGACTTTGGATCAATTTTTACTAATTCGGCTAATGGATCCTGGTATCGGCGTGCGATTGAAATTGCACCACGCACGGTCAAATCCAAGTCTGGGAATTCCTCACGGCCAACTTCAGAGGCTGAATAAATGGAAGCTCCTGACTCATTGACGATCACACAAATGATAGAGGACTTCTCGGATTTCAGGAAGTTTTGCACAAAGCGCTGGACTTCCCGTGAGGCTGTACCATTGCCGATTGCAATGATTTTGACAGAATGAGTTTGGATGATCTGACGCAATACTTTCTCCGAGTTCTCAATTTTCTTTTGGGGGGGAGCAGGGTAAATCACCCCATGGTCAATAAATTTCCCCGTCGTATCGACCAATGCCCATTTGGTGCCGGTGCGGTATCCAGGATCCAGTCCCAATACCATGCATTGTCCTCCTGGTGGCTGAAGTAACAATTGACGCAGGTTTTTCGAAAAAAGTTCAATAGACGACTCTTCGGCCTGTTGTCTGACTTCAAGGCGAATGTCAGTTTCGATACTGATAGAAAGAAGACGGTGATAAGCATCTTGCAATGCCTGTTCCAGATAAGGGAGTGCGTCGGGAGAGGCATCTGCCAGCCAATGCGGATGCAGTGCTTGGTAGATTTTATCTTCCGCAACCTCAAGGGATAATTTTAAAATGTTTTCTTTTTCTCCACGCCGCAGTGCCATGTAACGATGGGCAGGAATTTGACGAACGGCTTCCTGAAAGTCATAGTACATTTCAAATTTGCTGGGTTGATCCACATAATCGGGTTTGGCTTTTGAAACAAACTGTCCTTTTTGGAAGGTCAATTTGCGGACAATATCACGGGATTCTGCATGCTCTGTGATCATTTCAGCGATAATATCCTGTGCATGCCGCATCACCTGTTCAGGAGACAGCGGGGGGTCTTCTGCCGGGAATTCTGTGTTGGCAAGAAACAGTCCGATCCATTGATCAATTTCTGTTTTATGGGTTTTTGTGTTCAGCAGCAGTTGTGCCAGAGGTTCTAGTCCCTTTTCTTTGGCAATCATTGCACGTGTTCGGCGCTTTGGCTTGTATGGAAGATACAAGTCTTCCAACTGTTGTTTAGAGGAGGTTTCCTGTAATTTCCGTTTCAGAGCATCTGTTAATTTGCCTTGCTTCTCAATGGATTGAAAGATGGCTTGGCGGCGTTCTTCCAATTCCTCCAAATATTGCCAGCGGTCTTGAATGGCTTCAATTTGGGTCTCGTCCAGATTACCGGTCATCTCTTTTCTGTAACGTGCAATAAAGGGAATGGTATTCCCTGCATTGAGCAGTTCAACGGTACTTTGGATCTGTAATAATTGTATATTCAACTCTTGGGCAATCTGTTGGGTGGTCTCAATGATTTTCATGGGTGCGTCTGTGGATCCTTGTTGAGTAATTTATTTCTATAATTTTCTATCGCAATCGTTTGTCTCGTTTTTTTCAGCAGATAATCATTTAATTTCATTTGTCCTTGAAGACGTCGGAATAGCTTGGGGTTGCGGATAGAAACCCATTTATTGACATGCTCATATAGAGGGTGTTCTTTCACTTGATCATCGGTCAACATAGGTGATTCAGTTGGTGAAAAATAGGTTGGCTTTGTTATACTTCAAGAAAAACAAGGGCTTCTTCCTTGGTTTTATGGGTGGGAATGACAGAGCCCAGCAGGGTGTCTGCCAAGGTTTGATTGATATGTGCGTCTGGTTCGATCAAGGCAAAGCCTATTTCCCTCTGCCTGGTGATTTGAAAAATATTGGTAATGGCCCCCAATCCTGCAGAATCAATTTTTATAGTATCTTGTAAATTGAGGATAATTGCTTTTGGAGTGCCTGCTTCAATTAGTTTCGTGACATAAGGCCTTAGTTTCAGTATTTCACTGCCTGCCAAGGCACCTTCAACGGTTACAATATAGATATTTTGCTCTTCGTTGTGCGACAGATCCATTATTTTTTTATCAACGACGTCCTCATTTCTCAGGTCTATATATTATTCTATTACTGTTTCTTGCTAACAAGACAAGATTTTATTGTCAAATTTTTTTAGGCTTTCTCTTTGATCATCAGGCAACATGAGACGTTTCTTACGCCAGATTGGCAAATGAGATTTTAACAAAATAATTTTGTTTTAAAAAAGTATTTCTGATGGGCATTCCCTGAATAATTTTTTTTTCGATTGTTTTTAAAATATATAATAAAAGCCAAAGCCTCTTTTAATAAGGATTGATCTTGCTTTCATTTCTTAAAATCATGGAGTTTTTTTACAGGGTATTGATGTTGCAGTAACTTGTGCTTCACACGAATTCAAAAACAAAATCCAAGATGGAGAGGTGAATATGAGTCCAAAAGAAAAGTGGGATGTGATGGAACGGCATTTTCAAAAAAATGTCTGGATGGTGAATGGCCTGACGATCGTCGTTGGAGGTATTCTATTGAAACTGGTTTTTTAGCAGAGATACACGGTGGTTGGGGCCGCTACAGATGAACAAGTCCTCTCCCGATAATGATGTTTAGGAAGGCGAAAATAATAACATGTGAAAGTTACGCAGGATTTTCATCGAGTTTCAATGCATTTTATCGGGCGCATAGCTTGCTATGTAACTGGTAAAGCAACGCAGAAGATCGTTGAAAAGACAAGTAGATTGGCTAAGTTATTGTTTGAGCATTCCTTAATGTTGTAATCGTGTATCGGCTGTCGTCTGGTTCTTCATATAATGCGCACCAGCGATAAAGCCTTCTTTCAAAACATCAAATAAGTTTATTTCATTGCAGGCATATCTCAGCTGGAACCTTTCTTCTTCCCATAATTGTTCAATTGTATTGTCATCGATAATGGATATGACGGTTTCATTGAGTGCGGACATGTTGTCTCCTGTTGAGATGGTGTATGGTTTGTTTAAGGTTTTTGATAAGAATTGCATTTTCCAAACCAATTTATCTAAAATAGTTGCAAAGCAAATAAAATTTTATTTGATGCAGGGGGTGTTTCGTCAATAAGTTCAGGAAAAACCGTAAATATTTTAGAAAAAACTATAGTTTCTACGTAATTTCCCGCATATACAGAATGGTTTGATTGTGCCTATTATAACATTGGAAAAAATGTTACATGAATATCAGTTCGAGACAAATCCGCTTAGGAATGCTCCAAAAATAACTTTCTCATTTGTTGGCCTTTTTCTCACTCCCCTGCGTTGATAAAGCGCCCACGTAGACCAACTACGCAAAAGCTTCATCGCCTTGATGAGTAAAAAAATCTGTACAAATTTAAGTAAGTTATTTCTGTCGCCTCCCTTAGGAAGACGAAAATAATAACATGCGAAAGTTATGCAGGGTTTTCATCGAGATTCAAGGCGTTTTATCGGGCTCATAGCTTGTTGCTATGTAACCGGTAAAGCGACGCAGAAGATCGTTGAAAAGACTAGTAGATTTGTAAGTTATTGTTTGAGCATTCCTTAGGAACTCGAAGTCATAAGTTCTTGGGTTCAGTTCAATAATTTAGATTTTCGCAAATTCGCTAACGGCGTTCCTAAGCTTGTTTGAGCGGATAAATTGAAATGGCCAAGAAATAAGTTCTTCTAAATCATCGGAGGGTGAAAATGATAGAAATCAGTAAAGACATTGCTGTTAAGGTTTATGGTGCTTTGTGGCATTGTAACTTTATGGAAATGGAGATATCGAAGGAGGAACTGGTTACTGGAAAAATGATTTCAATAGAAGACCACCCCTATACAATTGTTTCTATTATTGAAACTGCTCCAAATCAATATGCCATGAATGTCATGTTGCAGACATTGAATTAATTATAATGAGGGAGAAAGCGACATACGGATCATACATTTTATCCATAAGACGCAGCAGGATTGAAGCACACGACTGCAGCAGTGGTACTGGTCGGTACAAACTCACAGGCGTCCGTTAGTTCAATACCATCTTCTTTAGCACCCAGTAATTCATAGATGATTTGATTGGCTGCGATATCTTGTAACCCAGGATAAGCAGGACTGTAACGGGTTCCTGTATCTTTACCCACTCGAACGATGGTACGCAATTGTTGATGAAGGTAGGATGCCATGTCTTCTGCAGCACGATCTGAAAGACCTTGCAGAAATAAAGCGGATTCACTGTCTCCAGAGTTCTTGAATTGTTCTACGGCGGCTGGTGATGCAGTCCCTCCTGTGGATATTTGCAAGCCAATGACATCCATTTTGCCGCTGGATTGAGGAAGGAAGAACTGTGCTGCAGAAAAAATATCCAGGCTTCCTTTCCCGACAACGACAGTGAAGTCAATCCGTGCCAATTCGTTTTCCAGATTATCAGGATCATATAAAATGACTTTGTCTCCGGTTGCCTGACAAGGAAATAATCCTATTTTTCCCAGGGGTTCAATCCACTGATTGTGGTTTGCTTCGTGAATCCATTTTTCTTTTAATGCCTCTATCGCTTCAGCAGTGTATTCCTTGTTCTCCCAGGAACTTTTTCGCCCTAATTTCCAGTTCAGTGCATAGAGTGTTTTGGTATCCAATGGTAAATCGAGCAGGGGAATACGAATTGTTTGGACGGCATAGGATACCGTTGGAGGTGTATATTCATCCATATTCACCTGGCGACGTGGCAATGTGGCCAGGAGTTTCTCTGTTTTTTCGGTGTGTTTTTTTGCTCGTAAATAATACTTTTCCAATTCTTCTTTATTTTTTGCAGTCAGAGCGTGTTTGTTTTCTGATTGTAATGCGTTCATAACATTCACGGCATCCATGGCAGAAGCACAGTAGAACACATTGTCTCTGATTTTTGTTAAATCGTCCTGCCCCCACATGGCCACATACCCTGCATGCCTTTGATTGACTGGAGCCCCTCCAATAAGAACAGGAATGTCACATTGAGCTTCTTCCATCATCTTTGACACGGTAATCATATGATTCGATGTTTGGACGAGCAGAGCGCTCATGCCGATAGCATCGGCATTTTCTTTTTGGGCTGTTGTGATGTATTTTTCCAGATCCACTTGTACTCCCAGGTCGATGACACGGTATCCGTAATTTTCCAACAAGGTTTTGACCAGATCTTTTCCGATGCTGTGGACATCCTGGAAAACGGTGCCAAGGACGATAGTTCCTTTATAAGAGATCGAGTCAGCAGCATCTGCACCCGTGGATTGTTTCATATAGGATTCCAAAAATCCCATGACTTGTTTCATCACATCGGCTGACTTTAACAGATGAGGCAAAGAGACTTCTCCGCGTCCAAATTGGTCACCCAGCTCTTGCATGGCCACCATCAGGTGGTCATTGATGAGTTCAAGCGGTTTTGTGCTTTGAATAATTTCTTTCACTTGTAGAATAATTTTATCTTGGTAGGTAAACGTGAGGTCATCGACCTCGACAGTTCCTGCTTCACGTTCTTTGAAGCCATCTTTGATTTTTTCACAAACCACTGTTGTCAGCGGTAATCCGTCATAAGAGCTGCGGCGTTCCACTTTATTGCCTCGTTTCCTTTGTGCAATTGCTTCCAATTCTTCAAAGGCCTCCATGTCACGTTCCAGAATGATTCGTTTTCCCAGTTCGTAATCATGGGCATTCAGGCTTTCTACGGGGACGTAGTGATTGGGATTGACGATTGCGGCATCCAGACCTGCTTTGCGAGCCTCATCCAGGAACGTGGAAGTCAAAACCACCCGCATATAAGGTTTCTTGGCCAGTCCATTAGTCAAATTACCCACTCCGATAGTCGTGCGAAGGTCGGGATGGATGGACTTGATCATTGGGATGGCTTGCAGGGATTCTTTGGAAAAATTCATACCTTCCACTGATTCAGCACCGATGGGGAATGCATTGACATCTATCAGCAATTGATCGGGTGTCACTTTGTGCTTATCGCAGCTTTCTACAATTTGTTTTGCCAATTCATATTTTTCTTGTGCTGTGACTCCTGGCCCTTTAGGACCTGTGGCCAGGGCTATGTACAGGGGGTGGTGGAATTGTGTGAGTGGAACCAGAGTGTCGACTTTGCTGATGCCTTTTTCATATTCTTCCATAGAAATGGAATTGATGATGGGTCTGCCCGGGTAGACTTGAATAGCGGCTTCCAATGCTTCTACATCAAAAGAATCGATGCATATGGCTCCCTGAAAATCGGATGTCAGGTGTTGGATGACACGGGGCAGGGTTTCTGAGGTATTGACCAAATTGGAGTCCATACAAATGTCAATGACGGAAAGTCCTAAATCTTTAATCTGTTCATTGACCACCTCTTCCAGCGCATCATAGTTGATGATCTGCTCTTCATTTTCAACCGCTTCCCTGACTTTTTTGGAACCCCTTACATTCAATCGCTCTCCAATGCGCAGCAAATCTTTTGAGCTATCAATGGCAACTGCATCTTGGGGACCTGAAATATAAGTGCTTTCATCAATTTTTCGAGGAGCCGGTGATGTATTGCGCATGGTTTCGGCAATTGCCTGAATATGGGCCGGGGTGGTGCCACAGCACCCTCCCACAATATTCACTCCATGGTTTTCCACAAAAGACAGCAGTTGATTAGCAAGTGCCTGTGGGCTGACTTTGTAAACGGTGTGGCCATTTTCTGAGACAGGAAGGCCCGCATTGGGGATGACGGAAATGGGCAGTTTGCAGTAGCGGGACATTTTTTCAACAGAGGGAATCATCAGGTCGGGACCAATGGAACAATTGATCCCAAAAGCATCGATTCCAATATCCTGTACGGTTGTGAGTGCCGCATGAATATCGGTGTTAAAAATTTGCATTTTGGCAAATTCATTCACTGTCACTTGTGCCATAATCGGCAGAAAAACTCCTCTCTCCTGCATCGCACGCCGACCTCCTGCCACAGCAGCTTTGACTTCTAGAATATCTTGCTGGGTTTCATATAAAAGCACATCGGCTTCTCCATCCAGTAAACCAAGAACCTGGTGATAAAAATTAGCTTCCATTTGATCCCAGGTGGTTTTGTTCAAGTTGGCCGTGGTACTGGAGAGCACCCAATTAGAAGGGCCAATCGAGCCGATGACAAATAAAGGGCGTCCATCATATTCAGCTGAATCCTCATATTCCCGCCGCGCTCTTTTTCCTATTGCTGCGCCAGCCCGACTGACATGATAGGCGATTTCCTCGTAACTGAGGGTGCGGAGGTCCAAGTTGTCAGGAAGCTGCTGGAAGGCATTGGTATTGATCTTTGTGAAATCAAAATCCTGCATTCTCAGTGGTGTTGCTCCAAATGTATTGGTTTCAACGGCGTTGGCACCAGCACGGTAATAGGCCAGGTGAATTTCTTTGACTTTGTCCGGGTGAGAAAGATTGAGCAAATCTGTCAGCATTTTGAAGGAGGACCCCCCAAAATCTTCATCGCTCAATTCCAGGTTTTGTACCATGGTCCCCATCGCTCCATCAAGGACGATGATATGATTTTGTAAAGCTTCTAGAAAATTCATAGTCGTTTATGTCCTGTTGTTTTTTTAATTCCACTGGCCAGTATGACACGAAAGGATTCGCCCCAGCGTGGAGGATTTGCCTCAATCTGAATTGATTGAAGCCCTGCATCATTCATCATTTGTGTCAGAGTGTCTGTTTCGAACCCCATCCACATGTGTCCTAGTTTTTCACGAACCCACTCTTCCTGGTGTGGTGCGAGTTCCATGATAATCATCCGCCCTCCTGGTCGGAGGATGCGTGATGCTTCCTGCAGACCCAACTCTGGTCTGGGCAAATGATGTAATGATTGGGAAAAAAGTACAAAATCCGTAGACATGTTAGGAAGACTCAGCTCTTCAATACGATCGGTTTTGAAAGTGACATGCTGGAGATTCATCCGGGCAGCCCGTTCTTTTGCCATGTCTAAGACTTTCTGGTTGTGCTCCACTCCCACGACGGATCGGGCAAATCGAGCAATTTCCATAGTGATGGTGCCATCGCCACATCCTAAATCGGCCACATCCAGGTTTGGTAGAAAAAAGCCCAAGGCCCGGGACCATGTCAGCCAGGATTGTCCCGGCTCCAGTAGCCGCTCGTTTAAACCGGAAGTACGGTCTTCTCGTTGACGTAATATTTCTTTCAATCGGACTTGATCACGGAAAGGGTCCTCTAATGCGGAGAGCTGTTCTTGAAGATAATTCCATAATAATTGTAATTCCGTATCTAAATTCTCAGGGTCTGTTAATTTGTAATAGCTCCAGACCCCTTCCTTGCGTTCATACAACAATCCCAATTGTTTTAAGTGACTCAAATGTCGTGAAACCCCGGATTGCGCCAACCCCAATATAGAGGTCAACTCACTTACATTGAGCGGGACTTGTGAAATAAGGTTTACGATTCGTAAGCGTGTTTCGTCACCAAGAACACGCAAAGCCTGGGTGATTTTTTCCATGGATGTCTGAGCGATTTGTTGTAAATTCTATCTTAAAATATACTATAAATCACTAAATGTAAATATAGTGATGTAAATATTTTCTTTATTTTTTTCGGAGATAAAAGGATACTATTGGGTGCGATATTAAAATCTTTCCTGATGATTGAAGACAGCAACTAAGGTAAAATCATGCCAGAAGCGATTCTCCCTCACTTATTCTGTATGCTTATGTTTATCAGTCGAGGTCTCGATATGCTGAGTACCTGGCTGGTTACACCCAAAATGACTTTGGAAGCGAATCCGGCGATGAGAAAGGTCAAGTGGCCCAGTATTTTTTTGATCAATTTACCTTTGCTCACACTTCCTTATTTCCACCCGGGTTTTTCATTGACCATGATTGTGCTCAGCTTTTTAGTGGCAGGAAATACGTTGACCAATGCTTCATTAACCCGGGGACTTGGTGAACGGAACCATCTGGCCAGTATCAAAAAAGCTATTCGCGGCAACAGTTTATCCAAGGCCGTGGGGGTGAATACACTGGGGGCTTTGTCTGTGATGGCTGCAGGAATTCTTTTGATGCTTCTTTCCAAAAACCCCTGGGTGGATTTGATATGGTGGGGGGCTTTGGGAGTGGTTTGCTATGGGCTAACGGCTTTGCTGCATATTAATCTGAATCTAATTCGCCTGTTTCGCAAATCAAAAAATCAACAGTGGCGTGCTGACACCTCCGTGGAATGTTCTGATCAACGGAATGTGAAATTGGAGCTCTCTACTTCTCAGTATGAGCAGATTCATGCCAAAGCACAACTGTTTGGCAAGAGTGTGGATGATTATTGCCGAATGGTCGTCATGGAGAGTAAAGCTAGGTTGAAATGATTGCAGTTTTTTATTTCTGGAGATGGCTTCGATAGATGTTCAGTTCAAATGTAAAAAATTTCTCTGATTTGTTAAGGAGTGCTCAAACAATAACTTAGCAAATCTACTTGTCTTTTCATCGATCTTCTGCGTTGCTTTACCAGTCACATAACAAGCTATGCGCCCGATAAAATGCCTTGAACCTCGATGAAAATCCTGCGTAACTTTCACATGTTATTATTTCGCCTTCCTAATCATGCTGTAATGTCGGGAAATTTTTGATATTTTCAGAGATGAGGGTTCAATAATCTTCATTATCTTTCGAAAACATCTATGAACGGAAGGCATACAATGCTCGAACTAATAAAAACCGATGAGATCAACCAATAAAACATGCTTGAAGCAGTGAGATTTCTTAATCAGTCCAGCTCATGGCTGATGATTAAAAAAAGAATCTCAACTATTTTTCGAAAAGCCGAGAATATGAATCCGGAGTTGAAAACGATGTCATTCCGGACTCAATCCGGAATCCAAAAGAATTCCCAGATTTTTCTCAATGCCGGATCAAGTCCGGCATGACAAATCATTTTTTGTAAAGCATTGTTTTTATAAAATAAATTTTAACTCCGGATTCGCATATCTATATTGATTTTATTCGGCAGTAGTAGTAATATTCAATCCTTTGTTCCTAAGCTCCCCCAAAAATTGAAGTTTAGCCATCCAAGTATCATAAATTTTTCTACGAAACCCTATCTAAATGAAACGTTCTGATTTACGCAACCTTGCCATTATTGCTCATGTTGATCATGGGAAAACCACTTTAGTTGATAAACTCCTGGAGCAATCGGGGATACTGTCTGAACACAAAGAACTTCGAGAATGCGTCATGGATTCGGACCCATTGGAGCGTGAAAGAGGTATCACGATTCTGGCAAAAGCGACTGCGCTTCACTACCAGGGAGTACGCGTCAATATTGTAGATACTCCGGGGCATGCGGATTTTGGAGGAGAAGTGGAGCGCATTCTGAATATGGTGGATGGCGTGCTGCTGCTGGTAGATGCTGCAGAGGGGCCAATGCCGCAGACTAAGTTTGTTTTGCGTAAAGCATTGGAATTAGGGTTGAAGCCCACTGTGGTGATTAACAAAATAGATCGTCAGGGGGCAGACCCTGAAAATGCTCTCAATAAGATTTTTGACTTATTTGTGGAACTGCATGCCAATGAAGATCAGTTGGATTTTTCATATGTGTTTGCTTCAGCAAAAGAAGGATTTGCTGTGGAGCATTTGACGGATCAGCAGGAGAGCATGAAACCCTTGCTCGACCTGATTTTAGCACAAATTCCAATCGTCGATGTTCAAATCGATAAACCGTTTCAGATGCTGGTTTCCAATATCCAATATGACAATTATTTGGGAAGGCTGCTGTTGGGACGAATCAACCAGGGCCAGGTAAAAAGCAGTGAACGGGTGGTTCACATCAATCATGAAGGGAAGTTTCAATATGGTCAGCTGAGCAAAATTTTTTTCTTTGAAGGGCTGAAGCGTGAAGAAGTAGATGGCGCTAAGGCGGGTGACATTGTCATGGTGGCAGGCTTTACTGATGGGATGGTTGGAGACACCTTAACCTGCGCCGAAAATCCGGAGGCGTTGCCTGCTATTCAAGTGGATGCTCCAACAATTTCCATGAACTTCTGCGTCAATAACAGTCCTTTTGCCGGGCAGGAAGGCAAATATGTGACGAGCCGTCATCTCCGTGCTCGTTTGGAGAGGGAGCTGCTTTCCAATATTTCATTGAGGGTCGAGGATACAAGTTCGATGGATGAATTCAAGGTATCAGGACGCGGGGAATTGCATTTGAGTATTTTGATTGAAAATATGCGTCGGGACGGCTACGAATTTGGTGTTTCCCGCCCTCAGGTGATTTTTAAAGAAATCAATGGCAAACGATGTGAGCCTATTGAGGATCTGGTACTTGAATTACCGGACGAATTCATGGGACCCGTCATGGAAGAGTTGGGGCGACGGAAAGGAGATATTCAACAGGTGGAACACCTTTCCAGCATCAACAACCGGCTCCATGTCCGTATTCCCACCAGAGGCTTGATTGGTTTCCGATCTCTTTACTTGACCCTGACAAAAGGAGAAGGGATCATGAATCACACGGTGGCCGGCTACGAACCATTCCGAGGGGATACCGTGATCCGTACCCACGGAGTGCTGGTTGCCAAAGAGCAGGGAACCGCTATTCCTTATGCTATTTGGAAATTGCAGGATCGTGGATATTTTATCATTCCTCCCAATGTTCCAGTTTATGAGGGAATGATTGTTGGTGCCAATTCTCGTGAAAATGATCTGGTGACCAATGTGTGTGCTAAAAAGCAGCTGACCAATATACGAGCATCGGGACGCGATGAAGCCGTGAGAGTCATTCCGCATAAGCAATTGAGCCTGGAACAAGCTCTGGAATTTATTGCTGATGATGAACTGGTGGAGGTCACTCCCCAAAGTATCCGGCTTCGCAAAAGAATTCTCAACGAAAGTGTCCGTCGTTCAAACGAGAAAAAAAGGAAAATAGTTTGACACTCGTTTGTGACTCTTTTATTGATATCTGTTAATTATATATTGAATGAAAAAGGAGCAAGCATTGTGAATAAATATATGGTTGATGGCAATAGCTATTTTATCTTTGATCAGGAATCTTCCTGCCATATGGTGTATTTTTTATGGGGTAAGTTTGATTTTCGTCTGTTTTTTCGGCAAATAGAACAGAGTGAGGCATTAGCAAAGAAAAAATTATGTTTCCAGGATGCCGATAAAAATTACTTGATAACAGATAAACTTCAGCATCTGTTTCAAGGCGAATGGTATGATTTTAAAAAAGTAACGTCTCATGGATTTACTTTCGAAGAAACCCAGTGGATCCATGATGGGAAAGTTCATTTTGCTGAATTCCCCAAAGAGATAATGGCAGTGGCTGCAGACATAGCATCACAAGAGTTGAACTTGACTCGACTTGAATAGTCCGGATGCGGAAGGACACATGTTATTCTTCTTCCATGCTGCATAATAGAGGATAGTTATTTTCTTCAGCAAGTTCGTGAACTTTGTGGATTTTGCTCTCTGCAACTTCATAGCTGTAAATTCCACACACTCCAACACCATAATTGTGAACATGCAACATCAACTGGATCGCTTGTGTTTCATCCATCTGAAAAACAACAGCTAACACCAGGACCACAAATTCCATTGGAGTGTAATCATCGTTATGCAGTAACACTTTATATTGCTTTGGATGTTCCAGTTTCTGTTTTGTTTTTGGTTCAACAATAGTATTATCAGCCATGTTTTTACTTTGTCTGAAATCAGTCAAATTCGTTATCTCTTTTTATAAGCAATGCGAAAATAATAACATGCTAAAGTTACTGCATCAGCAATTATTTAAGGATATCATCTTTCGTGGCATGATGCAAAAGACTAATTTTAGTGTAAGGCATGGCAAGTTTTCTTTTGAGTGAGGGTTCTTAATTGACATCTTTATGTGAGATGGGAAAATATTATGGCAGATGTAACTGAAGGAAATGCATTTATTGCAACACCGGAAAATTTCACCCCCAAAATTATGGTTTTAGGAGCAGGTGGTGGCGGTTGTAATGTAGTGACCAAAATGGTCAATCTCAAAATACAATATGTGGATTTCATTGCGTGCAACACAGACCTCAAAGCCTTAAACAGTAGCCTTGCGCATACAAAGATTGAGCTGGGAAAAACCTCAACTCGCGGTTTGGGAGCCGGGGCCAATCCTGCAGTGGGTGCACAAGCCACCGAAGAAAGTATGTCAGAAATTAAAAGTAGTATTACGGATGCTAATATGCTTTTCATTGCAGCTGGTATGGGAGGTGGTACGGGAACTGGCGCGCTTCCTCTGATTGCGGAAGCTGCGAAAAAACTAGGTATTTTGACGGTTGGTGTGGTGACAACTCCATTTTCCTTTGAAGGCCGTAAACGAATGCGTACCGCCAAGGAAGGCATTGAACTTCTTCGTCAAAATACCGACACGCTGCTGGTCATTCCCAATGATAAATTACTGGATGCCACTTCCTCATCCACCAGTCTGCTGGATGCATTTCATTTGGCCGATGAGGTCTTGATCAATGCCATTCAGGGCATTACGGATTTGATCAATAATGTTGGGGAAATCAATGTGGATTTTGCTGATGTCAAAACAATTATGGAAGGCATGGGAGATGCTGTCATTGGTAAAGGAACTTCCTCAGGGGAGGATCGGATGGTGCGCGCGGCACAAAATGCCATTGAAAGCCCATTGATGCGCGATACGGACATCCGTGGAGCGAAAGGTATTCTCATTCATGTGGTTGGAAGCAAAGACATTACCTTATTTGAGATCAATGCTGCCGTCAGTACCATCGAAGAGATGGCGGATGACGAAGTGAATCTTATTTTTGGAGCAACGGCATTGGAATCCAATGACCAAGAAGTCTCCGTAACCATTATTGCAACTGGTATTCCTGATTAAATAATCTGGATGTATGGCACAAGCTGTTCAGCTATATCGAACCAATAATGGTCCCTGTCCTTATCGAAATGAGGGCGTTTGGGAAAACTTGTCCTTTCAGGTTGAATCGCTGCCAGGAGAAATGTACGAACAATTACTCGACCATGGATACCGGCGCAGCGGTTGTTCTATATATCATCCTGTCTGTAGCAATTGTAAACGCTGTATCCCCATTCGTATCGAGGCTCAATCATTCAGGCCTACTAAAAGTCAACGTCGTGTCTGGCGTAAAAATCAGGATCTTCATATCACTCACCAGCCTGTTTTTTTTTCACAAGAAATTTTTGAACTGTATCAAAAATACCAGACAGACTGGCATCATGCCGAGCAACTTCCGGATGTATGGGAATTCCATAACTTTCTGATCAATACTCCTGTCAATACAGAAATGGTTCAGTATTATCAGGATGATGTACTTGTTGGAGTGGGCTGGATTGACTGTTTGCCCTCCCTGATCAGCTCGGTTTATTTTATTTTTGATCCAGAGTATGCTTCTCGTCGTTTGGGAGTTTATTCTATTTTATATGAAATTGAATATTGCCAAAAACAAAATCGTTCCTGGCTGTATCTAGGATATTGGGTGGAAGATTCACCTAAAATGAATTACAAAGCCGATTACCGACCCACACAAATATTGATTAACAACCAGTGGCAGCCCATTGATGCTCTCCATGATCATATTTCTTTTGATGTCGCCGAAAACCGATTCTTTCTGTAGCATACAAACAAAACAAGAACAGCGGCTGTGAGCCGAAAACAAGAATTGAGAGCAGACACATCGTTTTAAAGCTCCAATAACAACAGAACAATACTAATGATCACTTTTGAAAAACAAGCACAGTCTGGATCGGCTAGAGCGGGTTGTATTAGAACTCCCCGAGGAACGATTCATACTCCTATCTTTATGCCAGTAGGCACTCTAGGCACGGTCAAGGCCATGACTCCAGAAGAAGTACAGGCGTTGGGAGCAGAAATTATTTTAGGCAACACCTACCATTTGCATTTACGTCCAGGGGATGCATTGATCCACCAGCTGGGCGGATTACACCAATTCATGAATTGGCATTTGCCTATTTTGACGGATAGTGGAGGATTTCAAATCTTCTCATTGGCCAAGCTAACAAAAAAAACAGAAGAAGGAGTTGTGTTTCAAAGTCATATCAATGGAGACTCTTTTATGCTTTCTCCGGAAAAATCCATACAAGTCCAACAGAATTTAGGCCCGGATATCATGATGTGCTTTGATGAATGTCCCAAATTACCAGCAACTCATCAAAGGATGGAAAAATCTGTTGCCTTGACCACGCGTTGGGCAAAACGTAGTAAAGACGCGCGCACTTCAGAACAGGCTTTGTTTGGCATCATCCAGGGGGGATTGTATTTCGATTTACGAAAGCGCAGTTTGGAAGAATTGGTTAATATTGGCTTTGATGGATATGCCATTGGTGGATTGAGTGTTGGAGAGTCCCCACAAGATATGTATGAACTTCTGGAACAATTTGCTCATCAACTTCCTGACACCCATCCCCGTTATTTGATGGGGGTTGGGGAACCCGAAGATTTATTAGAAGCCATTGACTCAGGAATTGATATGTTTGATTGTGTCTTGCCAACCCGGAACGCAAGAAACGGCAGTCTTTTTACTTCCCATGGAAAAGTATCCATCAAGCAGGCAAAATATCGTAAAGATTCACAACCTCTGGATCCGGATTGCCATTGCCATGTTTGCCAAAATTACTCCCGTGCTTATCTGAGGCATCTTTTCATTTCCAAAGAAATTCTTTCGATGCGGTTGAATACTTACCATAATTTACATTTCTACCTCCAGTTGGTCAAGCAGGCGCGCCAGGCAATTGATGGGGGTAATTATGCCCACTTCAAAAAAACTTTTTTCGAAAAATATTTTATAAACGATTAAGTACTTGATTTTTTTATATATATTTTATCATAATTTTCATTTTTCCATAAATTTATTTTATTTTTTAAAAAATAAATTGTTTATGGCAATTGAATTGCATGAGGTTTCTATGTGATGGTTATTAGGAAAAGGTTCATTTTTGCCGATTCCATTTATTGCCGTGGTCATCATACTTTAGCATGATGCTAGAGTGGTAATTTGTACTCAGTCAGACATGGATGTCAGACAATGTGTCAATTGAAATACTGTTGGCTGGGATGGGTAGCTATCAATTTTTTGATAGCTGCCTGTACCGTTCCCCAACAAAACCTATCCAAATACCAATCCAATTTTTCAGGCAAACGTGTTTTTTCCCAAACACCAACGTCTTCTCCAAATGAAGGAGATTTAGCAGAGCCTCTGAATGACCAAGCCCTGAGCGCCTCTACTGACAGAAATTCTTTGTCTGCAAAGAAAAAGCTTTTCCGATACAACTCAAGCCGCAGTTTACAGTCTGAAACTGAACGGACCCGAATACATACCTCATTTCAGAATCCAGAGCATTACCTGAAAGAAGACATATCCTTCTGGAGAGAACCTTTAACAGAACAAACAGAAACCGCAGATCTGGAACGGCAAAAGACCGACAATTCATACGAAAATGAAAATATAGTTACACCTCAGAAGAAAACTATCACCGAAAAAGTGATTTATGATATCCCGATTGTTCTGAACAAACGGGTCAAACAGGCATTGAATTACTACCTGACAAAACGTAGAAGCTCCTTGAAAGCAGGAGTCCGAAGATCAGGTAAATACCTGAATCTGATCAAAGGTATTTTAAAAGAAGAAGGAGTGCCCCAAGATCTAGCATATCTGGTTGCCACGGAAAGTAACTACAATCATAGGGCTTATTCGCATGCAGGGGCTGCGGGATTGTGGCAGTTTATGCCGGCAACAGGTAGACTTTATGGGCTGAAAAAAGACCGTTGGGTTGACGAACGGCTGGATATTGTCAAGTCCACCCATGCTGCAGCTAGGCTCTTGAAAAATTTATATGAAACCTTCGATTCATGGGAACTGGCTCTTGCTGCTTATAATGCCGGCGAAGGGCGTGTTCGCAAAGGAATCCGCATTGCAAAAGCAAGAAAACGCCCTGTCAGTTATTGGACTTTGCATTTACCACGGGAAACCAAACGGTATGTTGCTGATTTTATGGCAATTACTGTTATTTCTAAAAATTTGGGAAAATATGGTTTGGACCAAGTCACCATGTCTCCGCCTTTGGATGGAAATAAAGTCGAATTATCCACTGATTTTTCCCTGCAGGAAGTTGCCAAACGCAGTAATGTATCGTTCAAAAAATTGTTGGTTCTTAATGCTTTTTTACTCCGTGGTGTACCGCCAATCCATCAAGATACCTATCAGCTTTATGTTCCCGCAGAGCACAGGGGCGCTTTAATGGCATCGTTGCAAAGAAATCCTGATGCAAGCATACAATGGAAAGAACAAGTGGTGCTTGCGGATAAATCGCTCTATATGGCTCGTCTTCTTAAACAACATGGAACCCCTGTGTATTTTCGGGTGAAAGAAGGAGATAATCTTTGGCAACTTTCCAAAAGGCACAATACTTCCGTGGAGCGTTTACGCAGTTGGAACCAAATCAAAACCAATAATTTGATAAGAGTCAACCAACGGCTTAAAATTTATTTGCCCACCTGGAAAGTTTATTCCATGCTGACTAGGGAGACTCTGGTAGCTTCCAATACATCTTCCTCCAAATCTCGCATTATTACGGTTAGGCCGGGTGAAACATTATCTCGCCTGGCTAGAAAATACCGTGTCTCTGTCAAACAATTACAAACCTGGAACAATTTGGATGAGCCGGAAGAATTAAGGGCCTTTCAAAAATTGATCATCTCCCCCCCACAAGTATAATTTATACTTTAGCACTTGAATTTGTTCGCAAACTTCAGTTACCTTAATACGATAAATCGCAGGTTTTTTTGTGTAGGATGTGCTTTTTTTTCAATATTTAAGGAAACGAGGCATGAAAAGGGTTTTTGTCTCACTTCCTGATTTTCTAAGATAATTTAAGATAAAGGGTTTGCATCATGAAAGAATATCAATCTGGAGATATTAGAAATTTTGCTATTGTGGGTCATGGAGCATCTGGTAAAACAATGCTCAGTGAAGCCATGTTGGCGTGCAGTGGTTCCATTAGCCGACTAGGCAGTGTTGCTAATGGGAGTACTGTGTCGGATTATCATGAAGACGAGCAAAAGCGGCAAATTTCAATTCATGCTTCTTTACTGCATGCAGAATGGCAAGGGAAAAAACTGAATATTATTGATACTCCAGGATATTCTGATTTCATTAGCGAAAGTTTGGGTGCGCTTCGTGTCAGTGACTCTGCTGTTGTGGTGCTTCATGTCAAAGATGGAGTGCAAGTGGGAACTGAACAAGTGTGGGAGTATGCAAACATCTACAATATTCCCAAGGTCATTGTCATCAATGCCGTGGACAAAGAAGAAACCAGCTTTGACCAAGCACTGGAACAAGCCAGAGAGATTTTTGGGGAACGCGTTTTTCCTCTCACCATTCCAGTGAACCCTGGTCCAGGGTTCAACCAGATTGTTGATGTACTGCGAGCTGAATTCATTACTTACCAAACGGATGGTATGGGGAAGTATGAAGAATCTACTGCGACAGGAGAATGGAAAGAAAAGTCTGAGAAACTGCATGAAGAATTAATTGAATATATTGCAGAATCCGATGATGCGTTGTTAGAAAAATTTTTTGAAGAAGGCACTCTGTCGGAGGAAGAAATGCGTGCAGGGCTCCATTCAGCTGTCCAGAGGCAAACATTCATTCCTTTATTCTGTACGTCTGCAGAAAACAATGTCGGTGTGAGCCGCTTGATGGATTTTATTTCCAAATACGGAGCATCTCCCCTGGACCGAGGCGCAGCAAAAGCCGTAGATGCGAGTGGTGCAGACATTGAAATAGAGCTTTCCCATAAAAATCCGACGGCCTATATTTTCAAAACTCTCAGTGAAGCACACCTTGGTGAAATGTCCTTTTTTCGATTATACTCAGGAACTTTAGAAACAGGAACGGATCTTTATAATAGTGAAAAAAAAGTTTCTGAACGAATCGGGCAAATCTACTTACTCAATGGCAAATCCCGTGATTCGGTGAAAGTCCTACATGGCGGAGATATTGCGGCTGTGGTCAAACTGAAAGATACCCACACCAACGACACACTTTGCCACCCCAAGGAACTGGTGAAGTTGGAACGAGTGGAATACCCTAAACCCAATATCCATACAGCACTGAAACCCAAATCCAAAGGAGAAGAAGAAAAAATTGCTACCGGCCTTGCTACACTTCATGAAGAAGATCCCACGTTTCTTTATAAAGTAGATTCTGAATTACACCAAACGGTACTTTCCGGGCAGGGGGAACTTCATTTACAGGTCATTTCTGATCGTCTGAAAAATCGTTTCAAAGTAGAAATCGAACTGCTGAAACCCAAGGTGCCTTTCCGTGAAACCATCCGAGGTAAGGGGGAGTCGAAGTATCGCCATAAAAAACAATCGGGCGGTGCGGGTCAATTTGCCGAAGTGTGGATGAGGATTGAACCCAAAACAAGGGGGGAAGGAGTTGAGTTCACACAGTCGCTGGTTGGTCAAAATGTGGATCGGGTTTTTGTTCCGTCTGTGGAAAAAGGAGTGATGGCCGCTTGTGAAGAGGGTGTGATTGCAGGATACAAAGTGGTGGATGTGAAAGTCGATTTTTATGACGGCAAGCAGCATCCGGTTGATTCCAAAGATGTGGCATTCCAAATTGCGGGCAAACATGCATTGAGGCAGGCATTTCGAGAAGCAAAACCCTGTTTGCTGGAACCTATTTACGAAATTACGGTTAAGGTTCCTGAAGAATGCATGGGGGATGTGATGGGGGATATTTCTTCCCGCCGAGGTAAAATTTTAGGGATGGATTCGGAAGGGCGTTTTCAAGTGGTAAAAGCTCAGGTTCCTCAAATGGAACTGCACCAGTATTCCACGACTCTTCGCTCTATGACAGGTGGAAGGGGTATTCATTCCGAAGATTTCAGTCATTACAATGAAATGCCTCATGAGATCGAGCAAAAGGTTGTTGAAGAAGGTAAAAAAGACGAAGAAGAGTAATGAAAAAAATCATCAAGTATTTATTTGTGCTGTTATTCCAGATCCCCTGGATCAAGAAACGCTGGGCTGACAATTTTAAGACCGTTGAGTCAGAGAGGATTCCCTGGGTTCCTCTTTCCAAACCATTGGCTCAATGTAAAGTTGCCTTAATTACGACGGGGGGCGTTCATTTAAGAACAGATTATCCATTCGATATGGAGGATACTTCTGGAGATCCTTCCTATCGTAAAATTCCTTCCAATATCAGCCCCAGTGAGTTAATGATCACTCATGATTATTATAATCACCAGGATGCCGATCAGGATATCAATCTGGTTTTTCCAATAGATGTTCTGCGACAGTATCAGCAAAAGAACCGGATCGGTCCATCTACGGAATTTTTTTATGGCTTCATGGGGCACATTGAAGAACCCCACTTGTCTACCCTGATCGAGCATACCGCAAAAGAAGTGACTGCTCAGCTGAAAGAGCAAGAGGCAGACATTGTGTTTCTGGTGCCCGCATGAGGCATATGCAATCAAACGGTCGGTTTGATTCAGCGGGAAATCGAAAGCCAGGGAATCACCACAATAGGAATTTCGCTGGTTAGAAAAATCAGTGAAGCCGTCAAACCCCCCCGAACCTATTTTCTTAAGTATCCTTTTGGACATGCCCTCGGAGAACCATTCCAAGAAAAGCAGCAAATGCAGATTTTTCAGGATTGTCTGGATATTCTGGAATCTGCTAACGAACCAGGAACGATCATTGATAGTCCGTATCGTTGGCGTAAACATCAATTTGATTAAGCTCAAGGCTCACTGATGTTACGACCCCAAAAATGAGATTTAAAAAAAGATAAATTGGTAATTTAGCCAAATCGCACTGCCGTAAAGCCTTCGGTGTGAGATTCCAGCAACTGCTGGGTTTTCTCTTTAGAAAAAAAGAAAAGCCCAGTGGCCAGCGCATCTGCATCACACCCATTGGGGCCAATCACGGTCAAACCATGAAATATCGATCGTCCTGGTCGAGCAAGACGGGGATCAATCAAGTGGTGATAAAGCGAAGATTGTGAAATGAAATATTGTTCATAATTTCCGGATGTGGCCACTGCCTGGTTTTTTAACTCCAGGATTTTTGCGATTTGATGAGGATGGTTTGGGTCTTTAACCCCCACTTTCCATCCATGATTTTTGTTTTTCCCTCCCAAAGCTACTACATCACCCCCAAGATTGACCAACGCCTGTTCAATACCAGCATGAGCCAATACGTCAATAGCCCGATCTGCCGCATACCCTTTCGCAATACCACCTAAATCCAATTGGACATCCTTGCTGGAAAATTGCAGAAAGCATTTACCTCCTTCTCTATCCAGTCGCAGCTGCTGATAAAATTGGCGGTTTGCTAAACGAGACAACCGCTTGCCTTCAGGAGGTTCATTGCGGTGTTTAATATTCCATATTTTTGATAATTTACCAATCCCGGGATCAAACATCCCACGGGTTGCACGAGCCCAATGAAATGCTCGACTGAGAACTCCTGCGGTTTCTTGTGAGATGGCAATCGGATGGTGAAAAGCCTGTGAATTGGCACGGCTGACCTCACTATCGTTTCGGAAACGGCTCATCGACTGTTCGATCCTTTGGATTTCGGCAAAGGCTTGAGCCATGATGGCATGGGCTTTTTGAGCATCGTCATGGACAATCTGGATTTCAGCAATAGTTCCCATCACAATAATAGCTTTTCGAAAAACTTTTCGATTTCTTGCCAACAGGGGCCCCAACCCGGCTCCAGCACAAACAAGCAGCAGGACGCTCCCTCGTTTTATCAATGTGCGTCGATCAATTGGTTTGATAATCATCTTCACCTCCATATTATTTGTTTTTAAACCAGCATGGACATTTCGGTCACTAATTTTTGGAGAAGCTGTGATTGAGATGAAAGTTCATCGGAGGAGCTGGCGGATTCTTCAGCAATCATGGCCGTCGTTTCTGTGACGGTGGTCATCTCAGCAATGGCTCGGGTCGCTTCATCAATACCATAGGCTTGCTCCTCGGAAGCAATTTTAATGTTTTCAATCAAATTTTCGACCGATTCGATCTTTTGTACTTCTTCAGAAGTATTGACAGAGATAGAATTCACCAAATCTGCGGTATTTTCTGATTTGGCCAGAATATCCTGTAGAATTTCATTTCCTTGTTTGACCAAATCCATGCCGGCATGCGCTTTTTGAGCACTTTCATGAATCAGAGTGGAAATATTGCCGGCTGCCTGCTGAGACCGTTCTGCTAATTTACGGACTTCATCGGCAACTACGGCAAAACCTTTTCCATGATCTCCAGCCTTTGCCGCTTCAATGGCGGCATTCAATGAAAGCAGATTGGTTTGGGTGGAAATTTCATTCATGACTTCAATGATTTTATTGATTTGTTGACTGGCATCTCCAATTTCTTCCATGGCAAGAGAAATTTTATTCATGGCATCTGCTCCATTTTTTGCAGACTGTCGTGCGTCGTCTGAGAGTTTAGATGCATTTTCAGCATTTGCTTTTGATTCTTTTACCATGTGGGTCATTTCCTCCGCAGAAGAAGCCACTAAAGCCGCATTTTCAGCATTTTCTTTTGTTTGGCTCGATATCTCTTCCATGGAACTGGAAGTTTCTTCCAATCCTGCAGCTTGTTCAACAGCACCTTCTGCCAGTTTTTCAGAATTATGAGACAATTGATCGGAAGTCGATGCTAATTGAGATGTGCTTTCATTGAGTCGTACGATGATCGGCTTAATGGAGTTGGTAATCAATCGTGCAAAAGAAATTCCAATCACAATGGTCAAAAGAATCAAGCCGATCGCCCATAGAAAAATCTGATTTCTCAATGAATAGATGCTCTCAAATGCTTCGGCTTCATCAATTTCACTCATGATGACCCACTGAACGTCTTCGATTTTTAACGGTTTGTAGGCAGACAATACAGGAATCCCTCGGTAATCAGGAAAAATATCCTTGGCTCTTATTCCTTTGATTGCCGCCTTGACGCCCTGCGTGTTTATTTCTTGAATGCCAATGGCACTTTGTGTACTGCGTATCGTATCAATCTTATCCTGGGGCAATCCGATTTGTTTAATCATTTTAAAATAATTTTCCTGATCCTCTATCAAAAAACGTGATTGGTTGCGGAGGGTATAATCACCACCAACGAGATACGTTTCGCCACTCTCTCCCAAACCGACATCAGCCCACTTTTGAAAGTTGGTCATGATGTTATTTATTTGATCAATGGGCATCTGAAATATCAAAACCCCAATCAATTCACTTCCATCATAAATGGGGGAAGCAATGAAAGAGGCAGGTGCATTGTAAGAGGGATGATAAGGTTGGAAGTCAATGAGTTTGGTGAAATCTTTATCACTTGCCTGACGGGCGGCACGGAAAACTTCAGCAAAATTGGTGTCACGGTAAGGCCCTGTGAGCAATGACGTTCCATAATCAACCTCCTTGAAAACGGTATAAACAATATGCCCCGTCTCTGGGTCTACTAGAAAAATGTCATAATACCCAAACTTTTTGAGATAGTTTCTGATGATGGGATGGAACTGTTGATGCACTTTGCTGTAGGTGCTGCTATCTGCGGCAGCATCCAGAGTATCCTTACTTCCTACAGGATTGGAATTAGCGGCAATATAGCGATGTTGCAAAATCCGGGTATTTTTTCCTTCAGGCCAGTAATCTGAAACGGAAACTCTTTGCTTGAGGTTCGGAGCCAACCGCTTTAAATATTCGTTTTGATAATAATCTCTCAGCTTTTGATCCATTTCGTCCAATTGAGTACTGGAGATACCCGTTTCCTGTGTAATGCCATGAAACGCCGGTTTAAAGGCCTTCATGGCATCAATAATCATTTGGTCTTCAGAGAAAGTAACCACTTGATTTCTTATTTGCTGAAAATACTC
The DNA here is from genome assembly GCA_015231885.1 of SAR324 cluster bacterium. Classification (GTDB taxonomy): domain Bacteria; phylum SAR324; class SAR324; order SAR324; family NAC60-12. The sequence continues at coordinate 17,507 of JADGAT010000020.1, read as the reverse complement.
TTCAATGTGAGACGCTTTCATTTCACGAATAGCGACTAACTTGTTGAATGCTTCTGTTTCTAAAGCATTTCGACAGATGGTGTAGCTGATAGAGCCCAATACGATGATGATCACCAGACCAATGCTGGAAAAAGCAAAGGTTTGTTTAAACACTAAACGTGAATTTTTCCAATAAAGTAACATTTCTATGCCCCCATGAGTTGTGTTAAAGCCTACAATGACGATTCTTCCTTACATGCTATTTGACATTCCTGTCTCTCCCGATGCTGTGCACAGTGCCCACAGCCTTTTTTTTCATAATTCAAGTGATTTTTAGTTTTTACAGCACGTGCCAGCAATTGGACCATGACCCAGCCTGCACAAAGCAGCGTCAGGCCCAAAACAGCACTTGCATGAGTTAATAATTCCATTGGTTCAACTGGTAATGAAAAGTCCGGCAAAGCCCATAAATGCCATGGACAATATGCCAGCAATGATCATATTCAAAGCGGTTCCCTGAATCACTTCGGGAATATCCAGAATTTTTGTTTCTTCCCGAATCCCAGCCATGATCACAAGAGCCAGGGTGAGACCGGCACCGGCACCAAGGGCATAGATCAATCCTTCGATCAGTCCGTATCCTTTATTTGTGGCAAAAAGCGCAAAACCCAGTATCGCACAATTGGTGGTGATCAAAGGAAGAAAAATACCCAGTGCTTTGAATAAGGCCGGGCTGAGCTTTTTAACAGCCATTTCCACAAATTGTACGCTGCTGGCAATCACAATGATAAAGCTGATCAGCCTCAAGTATGGAGCATGAAGCAAAATAAAAGTATTGAGTACCCACGAGCATAAAGCCGTAATGACTAAGACAAAGATATTGGCCAGTCCCATCCGAAATGCAGTGGCAATTTTGTTGGACACGCCAAAAAAAGGACACAGTCCCAGAAAATAAGACAAGGTGAAATTATTAATCACCATGGCAGATATAAAAATCCAAAACAAGTTATCCATGCTTGCTATCCTTTACTGTTGAGCGAGATGATCGGGTTGAACTGTTCAATATGCTCCTGTTTGGCTTTGACTTGCTGCTGACGGACTTTGAACCAATTAAAAAAGAGCAGCAGAAAACCCAATGAAAGAAATCCCCCCGGAGGCAGAATCATGATCACCCAAGGTTCAAAATGAGGGCCAAAGAGGTGGACATCAAACAACGAGCCATTTCCCAGAATCTCTCGGATCGCGCCAAGACAAAACAAGGCAAACCCAAATCCCAAACTCATGCCCAAGGCATCGACGGCAGCCAACTTGACATTGTTTTTGAAAGCAAATGCTTCCTGGCGACCCAGGATGAGGCAATTGACAACAATCAAGGCGATGAACGCTCCCAGATCTTTATGAATTTTAGGGACAAACGCCTGCAGAGTAAAATCCGCAACCGTCACAAAAGTAGCAATGATGATGACAAATGAAGTAATACGGACTTCTTTGGGAATGACGTTGCGGAAGATAGAAACTAGGATACTGGAACATATCAGAACAAACATGGTGGCTGCTGCCATGGCTAGGCTGTTGATGGCCGTATTGCTCACGGCCAGTGCCGGACACAATCCCAGTACAGCAATGAACACCGGATTTTCCTTCCAGATCCCTTTGACAAACTCGTCATGGTAGCGTTTTGATTCGTTCAAGTGTTCCATGGTTTTCTTTTAATTTTGTGAAGCCACCCAATCTGCAATGACTGGACGCCATCGAGTCATTGACTTTTGTAAAAGCCGGATGACCGCCTTCGAAGAAATCGTAGCTCCGGTAATGGTTTCTACCTCGTGATTCGCTTCCCTGGTTCCAGGTTTGACCACAGTGATCTCAGGTTCCACAGCGAGTGCCTTGAAGTTTGCACGGAACGTATCATCTTTCATGATTTTGTCCCCAAGGCCTGGCGTTTCTCGACTTTCTAATACTTCAAATCCTATGATAATTTTTTGATCTGCATTGTATCCCAAGATGCCCTTAATGAGATCTTGAAACCCGGGTTCTCCTCCTGGAATCGCAAACCCTATTATTTTATCGGTATCATCATAACAAACAAAAATCTTTTCAGCAGCATCCTTTTTTTTTTCCTGCTTTGTGTTGCCCTCATTGGTTTGCACCACCAGTTTTTTTCCCCGCATGACCAGCGTTTTAAACGATTTGCATCCAGGAACAACCAGAAAAACGGCTTCTTTCAAGGCTGCTGCTTTGTTGGCCTCAATAATGGGTAATGTCGATAGATAAACGCTAACCAACACCAGGCCTGAAAAAAAACCAGCAATTCCTAGAGTCATGATCAAACGCAATGGACTTGGAGACGATTCTTGGCTAAGCTCCATAAATCTTTTCTCGAGTAATGCGGTTAATCAGTGGAGTGACGGCATTCATCAATAAAATGGCATACATGACGCCTTCGGGCAATCCTCCAAATACACGAATCAGGACAACCAGCAACCCAATCCCGCAACCAAATACCCAGCACCCTCTTGTTGTAATAGGAGAAGTGACAGGGTCTGTGGCCATAAAAACTGTGCCCAGCAGCAATCCTCCCGACAGTACCATAAATACAGGCGATGGATAACGGTCCGGAGCAAATGAGTATAAAATACCGGAAAATAGGATAACTGTGAGCAGAATGGCTGCAGGAATTTGCCAATTGATGACTTTTTTTGCTGCCAGATAAATCCCTGCCAGAATAATCACAATGCTGCTGGTTTCTCCCAGAGAACCGCCTGTATTGCCCAAAAGCAAGTTGAGGATACCCGTCGACTGATGCTGGAACTTCATCAGAGCCAGTGGTGTTGCTGTCGTGATCGTATCCAGAGCCTCACCCTGCATGAAGGGCCAGGCTAAATTGGTCCCTCGTGGTATAAAATAATTCCCGGTCGGAGAAGACCAGGTTGTGATGGCAATGGGGAAAGCCGCTTGCAAAAAAGCTCGTCCGATTAATGCCGGATTGAATATGTTCTGTCCCAGTCCTCCCCAGATCACTTTCCCCATGCCAATGGCCGCGATGCCGCCTAAAAACACCATCCACAGTGGAAGTCCTGGCGGGAGTGTCAGGGCAAACAACATTCCTGTCAGCAAAGTGCTTCCATCTTTGAGAGAGATTCCCCTGGGACGGTTTGTGTCAAAAAACCATTCTGTCAGCAGACATGACGCAATGGCGGTGACTGTGACCAACAGGACGCTGAGGCCAAAAAAATAGAATGCTGCTAAAAATACAGGAATTAATGAAAAAACAACTTGGAACATGATCCAAGGGGTCGTTTCTCCCTGACGCAAGAAAGGAGCCGTCGACAGGATTATTTTGTTTTTGCTGCTCATCATTGTTTTACCTCTTTCTCACGGAGGATTGCTTTGGCAACCCGGAAGCTTTGGACAAGAGGAATACCAGAGGGGCAAACAAACGAACAACAGGCGCACTCCATACAATCCATCAGGTTGATTTGGGCCATGTCGTCATACAATCCTTTTCTAGCCAAAAGCCCCAGGTGAGAAGGGTTCAAAAAGATGGGACAGGCTTGCAAGCAACGTCCGCATCGAATGCATTTGTAGAGCTGCATCTCTTGAACTTCTTCATCGGTCAGTACTAATATGCCGGATGTTCCTTTGAGCACAGGGCCCCCCAGGTTTTTTTGTGCCACTCCCATCATAGGGCCTCCAAGAAGCACCCTGGTGGCGCCTTCATTCAAGCCTCCACAAACATTAATAATTTCCTGGATTGGCGTACCAATCGGAACCAGGAGATTGGCAGGCCTTTTAATTCCAGAGCCTGTGACCGTGACAACCCGCTCTACCAAAGGCTCTGACTTTGTAAAATAGTTTGTCAGAGCAATCACGGTTCCCACATTAGAAACGACCGTTTCGACATCAAGAGGAAGCTTGCCAGAAGGGACTTCTTGTTTGAGAACGGCTGTGATGAGCATCTTTTCTGCTCCTTGAGGGTACTTGACCTGAAGCGGAACCACTTCTATGGAAATATTTTTCTGCACAGCAAGCTCATTTAATATTACAATCGCATCGGGTTTATTGGCTTCAATGCCAATGTATGTTTTTTGTGCACCAAGAAACTCTGCCAGAATCCCAATCCCCTCAATGAGTTGAGGTGCCTGCTCCACCATCACCCGGTGATCTGCCGTAAGAAAAGGTTCGCATTCACAGCCATTGATCACCAGAAATTGGCAATGCTTTCCTTCAGGAATAAAAAACTTTACATGAGCAGGGAATGCAGCTCCACCCATACCGACAATTCCTGATGATTGGACTGATGAAATAAAATGGGCCTTGTCCCTTTTTTGGTCACTGAGGGGCTCTGCTTTTCCAAAACATTGCGTGGAATAAGGATCTGTTTTTATTTTGATTGCAGGAAGCATTTGCCCATTGGGATGTTCCGAAAGTTCTACTGCCGTAACCATTCCTGTGACAGGGGAATGGAGAGACACCGAAACAAATCCTCCTGGTTTGGCAATCACTTCTCCGCGTTGAACCTGCTGCCCCTTTTGCACAATAGGCAAAGAAGGTGCTCCGATGTGCTGAGACAAAGGCAGGGTGTACTCTTCCACAAACGGCATGCGTTCGATGGGAAGGTATTCAGTCCGCCCTTTGTGATGCTCTGGATGACTGCCGCGTTTGAACGTGCGCTGTTTCCCGTTTTTCTGTGTGAATATAAAGAACATGTTTAATTGGAACTCTTGTATCCTGAAATTTCTAATAATTTGTCGGTCAATTTTTGTTGAATATCTTGTGTCAGTTCTTCTTTTTGCTGCTCTAATTTTTGCTCATATGCAAACTTAATCTGCTCTATTTCGGCTTTGTGTTCAGACAATAATTCACTTTCCACTTGCTGCCGGACTTTTTGTGTGAATGGAGTGACGACTCCTGCCAGTTCCTGCAGCGTTTTCCAGGTCGCTTGTATTGATTCACATGCTCGAATCATTTCTTCAGAAACTATATATTTCAGTAGGATTTTTTCTGGATCCAAGCAAAAAATAAATGGTTTTTTCCCCATCCTTTCTTTTTTTTCCAAGGCTAGATATTCAGCGACAGGCATGTCGTTGGTACCTTGAGAAGAGCTTGGGATAAAGTGCTGTTGGTACCTTTTTTGAGTGAATGCCCAATCTGCAAAAGTCGTTGAATAGACAGTAGGCTCTCCCTGTTCATCTTTGAGAAATGGAAGTTGCTGGGAAGCCCAGTTTTTTTCCTGTTGAGGATTGCCTCCTAAATGAATCGATGCACCAAACACTCCTGTCTCTTCAGGGTTGAAGCACACGGCAGGAAAAGTTCTTGAGTGCAGTGCCAAATCTGACTGAACAGACCAGGTGTGGGCTGAATCTTCTGTTTGTTCAAATGTTGGAGCATACAGATAAAAAAGGGCTGGTCTGCAGCTTTTAATCCCTTTCACGACTCCCGAAAAAAGATGCTCTAATGCCGCCATCGATGACTGTAACACAAAAGCATTGCGGTGTGCCATCGCCAGTAGCGTGATTTTCGAGATGTCGTCGGCATGGGCTCCAGGCGAATTGTGTTCCTCTCCTGAAGTATTGAAAATGATAATATTGACCGGCCATTTGGAGCTCAGCAAAGTGGAGAGATTGGCCATGTCTTGATTGAGCAGGGAATCACTGCTGCCCACTAGAAAGAGGGGTGGCAGGAAGTTCCATTCCTGTTCTGTGAGTTCTTTCCAATCCAAAGAAGCAATCTGGGGATTATGAAAATCTGGATCATATTTTCCTTCGGCTTCCAATTGGGCTCTTCGTATCAGGCGTATGTTATCCAAAAAATGGCGCAAATGTCCCTGAAACAAACCTGAAACTAAGTCAAGGGCATCATTGTCCCACTGGATCACTAAAGGGAAACAAAACGCATTGTTGGGAAATTGTCTGTCCCAATTTCTTGAAGGATTACTTGCCATAGTCATGCCGAGCCGTGCACGCCCAACTCCTGTAGGCCCTTCTGTCAGCGCCCAGTATAAATCCTGAAGTGAGAGAATCAGTTCCTGAGGATTGCCTTGTGATGAAAGTTGTTCAATCAAATCTTTTATTCTTTCGGCCTGCTCCATCACCAGAGGTTGAATGACCGATTCGGTTGTTGCAGTGATCAAATGCAGGATGGTTTTTTCTGAGATCCTGGAGCTGGAAGGACAGCCTCCCGCCATCGTCATATAAAAATTACGGTTAAGAAGAATCGAGGCCAGAGACGGATAGTTTGATTTTTGATACACATGCTGAAGGGTGTCTGCTGAAATGTCTGGCAATGCTTCCCAGAGATGAAAATTTGATCGTAAATATGAAAGATCCTCAATAGTTTGCCGTTTCATGAGCAGTGCTTCTTCTGGACACACATCAACACAAACACGGCAGCCTGTACAAGTATGGGGATCAATGAACAAAGAAAAAACTTCTCCTGAGCCTTTCTTTTGTTTTTCAAAATCCATAAAAAACAGGTGAGTCACAGCCAGAGGAATTTCACCAATCAGCTCTAAAACGGCATCAAACGCCATTTTCAAGTCTGCCAGGTGCTCTCCTTCAATCTTCATTTGTTCAACAAGTGTGTCAAAAGCCGCTGGTAAAAAATCAAGCGCCTTGGAAATCATTCCTTCTTGTTTTGTGATAATCTGATTGGCCAATTTTGCCAGATTTTTGATTGCTGGAGTCAATGGTGCCGTTTTCATCCCTTGGGCTGTCGTGATCCGGAGGGCTTCTTCGAGCAGGGATTCTACATGAATAACCAGGGCCGGTATTGCGGAATGAGGACAATAAATGAAACATTGACCACAGCCTGTACAATCATGGGGAATGAATTTTGGAATCTCAGTACGCCCATGAGACATGTCATCGCAGCTCGCTGAAAGTGCTGGCAGCACAGGGGTCGCCTGAAACGGGTCAGCCATCAGCATGTTTTGCTGCTTTGTTTGATAAAAGAAACTGACTTGATCAAAAAAGTGAGACAGTCTCGAATACGGGGGCCCCTGATCTCTGTATTGACGGACAGCTAGGGGAATGGTATTTGAATCGAAGGGTTGCGAGGGAGTGTCATTTGCAGGATCTACTGTTGACAAAGACAGTTTCTTCACTTTGGGATAGTTTCGTTGGATGCTTTGAAACAAGATTTCTTGTTTGGGGTAAATCGAAGCTTTCTGCACAAAATCCACTCCAAGGAAAAAACGTTCCTTGTTTTGTCCTCCAGACAACATATTTTCGAAACAAATGATGATTTCATTTTTTGTTAATGCCGCTCCTTTCATTCCGTAATAACCCGAATAGAGCAGTGGGTTCGCTTTTTGTTCTTTTCTTTTTCCAAGAGCGGAGGACAATTCACGGAATAATGGAGAATCTCCTCCCATCGGTTCATTGACCTGCTCCAGGATCGTCACAACTTTCTTTCTATCGACCAGCTGAGACAACAATTCTTCAGGAAACGGACGCAACATGGTCAGTTGGATACAGCCCACTTTTAACTTTCGTTTGGATCGAAGTTCCTCCACTACTGACCGAATCTGCTGGATTGCAGACCCCTGAGCCAGAATCACATAATCAGCATCCTCGGTTCGGTAGCCTGACACCGAAGCATAAGACCTTCCTGACAATTGGGAGTACTCTGACATCACCTGCTTTGCCAGTGCCGGAAGATGATCATAAAAATAAGGTGTTTGTGCCGCAATCTCAAAAGCCAGGGCCCTGCTATCTTTCAGGGCACCATTCAAAGTAGGGTAATCAAAGCTGAACCAGTTTGGGATACGGCGCCGCTTTTCACCAAATATCATTTGTTGAGATGGCGTGGGAGAGGCGATTTGATCATCGGAATCACCCAGAAATGTTCTGATCATTTCCTGCTCAGGAAACAGGATGGATTGTGCTTCAGCCGGTTCTCCATCCATGGCAGTGATGCCTGGAATTAAAGAAAGCTCTGCAATTTTGTGGGCAATGAGGCACAAGTCAATGGATTCCTGGGGATTGCAGGCAAAGACCTGAAAACACCCGGTATCCGACACGGCATGATACGAAGTATGTCCTGTGTTTGTTGTCTCTGGATGATCGGCGTCTGAAACGTGAAGATGTATCAGGTAGCTCAAATGACGTCTTACCGAAGAAATGATCTGATCTCGGCTTTTCACCAGACCTGCTCCTCCTGTAAATGCTGATGCACGAAGCCCTGTCAGGGAAAGACCTACCGTGAAAGAAAGGTTTCGTGATGTTCTTTCAGGAGTCACCAGGCTTCTTCCAAAAAGATTGTTTAGTATGCGGGTCTCGTCAAAAAGCAATTTTGCAGAAGAATCCATTCCCTCAGTTATCTGCGATTCCAAGCGATGTAGTGCTTCAATCCTTGTCATTTTTGGAGAGGATTTAAATAAATTTTTCATAGCTTCTGATCACTTTGTGAAACGTCGACTCTTCCTAGAGGGAATGAAATGGATGCTTTGTTTCCAAACTGAAACCCATCAATCCAGCGTATGGCTTTTGTGGGACAGCGTTTTGCAGAGTCCGGACGGGCAAATTCATTTTTTTCATATTGGATGACGGGGAGATTATTTCGCATTTCAATTAAACCAGGAGGTGAATCAACAACACACCGTCCACAGGCATTACAGGCCACAGAACATATTTTCTCAGCCGTTTCTCCTTCTAACAGAGAACGACACTGGACAATCAGTTTTTGACTGAGCGGCATGATCATAAAAAGTTGTTTCGGACAGATCTCAACACAATCCCCGCAGGCGGTACATTGATCAATATCAACAACCGGCAGGCCATTCGCGTTCATGGCAATTGCATCAAAAGTGCAGACATCCGCACAATCGCCAAGCCCCAGGCAGCCCCAGGTACATTCTTTATTGCCTCCTGTCACCACAGTCACCATGCGGCAGGTTCTCTGGACTCCTTGATAAGAGACCAGTTCTTTAACTTCAGCCCTGCCTCCAGCACACAACAGGCGGGCAACACGTTTTTCGACAATCCCCGGATCCACTCCAAGGAAAGAAGCAATGCTTTCTACTGCTTCTACCGAACTCACCGTGCAAGCCCCCGGGATGGATGCCGAAATCACAAGCTGCTCTGCAAATGCTCGACATCCTGGTTCTCCACATGCTCCACAGTTAGTCCCAGGCAGCAGGTCTTCCACCTGGCCAATCCGAGGGTCTTCATCCACATGCAATTTTTTGTAGGCAATTGCCAGGATGGTGGCAAAAAGCAAACCCAGTCCGCCCAGGATCACAACAGCCGATACAATATCTGCTATCATTAGTTTTTCGATTCCTTTTAAGAGTAGTAACGCCCGACTGTGTTCGGCTAATTGTTGGTCTGGATCAATTTATTGATGGTTTACCAGGATGGATACATTTCACAGGACATTTTTCTGCAGCAGCAGCGAGTTGTTCAAAGGTCCCTGCACTCGCATCAGCAATATACGCTTGCTTGTTTTCATTGTATTGAAACATGATCGGGTTCAGCGTTGTGCATTCATTACATGTTGTGCAGAGAATAGAATCAATCCATGGCTCATCAAACGAAAGAGGTTCTTCTTCCGAATCCTCTGCTGCAGGAGCAGACAATTCTACTGGCGCTGAAGAAGGTTTTTCTTCATGAATGATTGTGGCTGCACTACCAGTGGAGTCTTGAATGATTGGAATCGCATCAATATCCAGTAAAATGGCTGATAGTTTTTTCATGGACTCTCTGGCTGTCTCTTTTTTTGTACGTGCCAACTCTTGCTCGTATACTTCTCTGATTTTTTCTATCTTGGCTGCCGCTTCTTCCTTTGTTTCGGCAAGCGTTTTCTCGACAGCACGTTTTATGTGATAATTATTAATTCCGCCAAGATCCTGCAGAACATGCCAATGGTCCAGCCTTTCCTGGCAAGTCTTTACAATGGACTGGGACACCATCACTTTTTGGAGCAGATTCTCTTTATCAATCATCCAGATGAAAGGAATTTTGGCATAGGATTCATCGGCAGATAATTTCAGATAATCCGACAATGGTATCATCTCGTCCCGCCAGTAGCAGGGAGGAATTAAGAAAAAACGTTGATAGAATCTTGGGTTTTGTGCTGCAAAATCCGCAAACGTGAAAGCAAGAGACAATGACGACTCCTGCTGAGGAGTTTGCAGTATTTTTAATTCATGTACCGGCCAGTCAGATTCAGGATCTGGATTATGGCTGATGTCGAAACAACTATCCCATTGTGTCCCACCTTGTATGTTGTAATTAAAAACAGGGAAATAACGACTTTCTAAAGCCGCACCTGACCATAGATAGGGATTGGTGACTGGATGCTCATCAGCAATAGGAGACAGCACGTAAAACAAGGAGGGGCGAGTCGATTCAATCCCGTCAACAAATGCTTGCAGGAGGTGTTTCGGATTCCCGGGAGATGATTGAGCAACACATGCCTGGCGATGAGAAATGGCCAAGTGTCCTAATTCCAGGGAGGACTTTTGTGTAGAAACAGAATGACGTTTGACGACCAGTACATTGATTGGATTTGCAGAGAGCAGCAGGTTCGATAAGTCAGAATATTCTGATTCCAGCAAATCCAACGCATCGTTGATCATGAATACAGGCGGACAAAGTGCGATTTCTTCTTTTGTCACCGACTGCCAATCAAAATATCTGAAAACACTGTCATGAATCTCAGATTGGTACGCATTCTCAAGCTCAAGAGTTGCCACACGGACTGCTGAAAACAATCCCACTATCTTTTCCGTTTGTGCTTCAAAGGCCTGCCTGGTTACCGAACAACCTTTCCCTTTTTGGAATGAAATAATAGAAGAAGAGGGAAAAAGGGTGTTCCATGGAAATGAATGTTCGCTGCTCCAATTTTCAGGAACCAGCAGAATAGAGTTGTGTTCCGTAAAAATTGTTTCAAATGTCTGCAAGGTCGTGATTGTTTTCTGTATTCGCTGAATACGTTCTTCTGACATAGGCACCGAAGAGCGTTCAGGAATGATTTTTGAGAAGGCATCCGAATTGATGAAAGACGAACTCAATCCAAGGGAAGACTGAACGCGTTCAGGAGAGCGTTCTTCCTTTTTTTTTGCCTTTTCGTTGGCTAGTAAGTTGTGAAGTCTGGTGCGTAAATCATACACTTTCTTTTTGAAATGCTTCTGTTTTTTTAAAGCGTGTACTCGCAAGACATGAGCTAGCAAATAAAATGGTGTTTCTTCAGAGAACGCGACTAATGAGCCTTCTTGAGGCATTTGATCAAGCAGTTTGGCTGTGCTGTCTCCTAAAATTTTTTCGTCATTGTCAACAAGAGAGAGACCTTTGCGTAATTCTTCTACAGCCTTTTCCATGACGTCACGAAATGAAGGGATGGCGATTTTTGAAGAAACTTGTTGACGAACGATATTTTCCAGTCTTGGCAGGTTATCTTTTAATATTTTTCCCTCATCAACGGATGAAGCCGCCTTGGCAATCAGCTCAGATAATTCAGCAAATAAGGAATCTGGTAAATTTTCTTCCTGACTTGTGATCCAAAGGGGGTAATCATGGCGAACGGTCTTCATGTCTCGATAAGGAGCCATGAGTGCGGGATAGGCAATGGGTTCCTGGTCTGAATCGACAATGCCTCCATTTTCTTCTGTTTTGAAGAAATGGAAGGCCTCTTGCCAGAATTTCTGCATATCCTCAACTGAAGCAGCAGCTGCTGGAGGAATCAGGGGGAGGGTTCTTGGTTTTTCAAAAGAAGAAACTTCACTGGAGTTCTTGAACTTTGGTAAACTGCCTGCCAAATAACTGCCGGTTTTCGGGCTAATTTCAATATCAACAGGAACAACACTGGTTTTCTGGGACATAATAAATATTCACTGATCTGGTTAGACAGCATACCGATCCAGTTCTGCATTCAGAGCTGCTTCTTTTTGTTCTGGTGTGAACCCCAGATTGTGCATGCCAAACTCATCGTAACGTTCATTTTCTTTATTTTGATAAAAAATACCGATGGGGATTCTTTCCTCCGTTCCCGCAAGTGCCCGAGCTTCATGCATATCAAGAGGATCGTGCTCAATGGTATTTTTGTACATCCGGGCAACATGCTTTTCCAACTGGAGTCCATTTTCATGTGTCATGAGCAGAAGTTGGTCCGCATCTGCGGCGGCTGCTTCAAAGACGTCTGCGCTGAAATGAGGACAGCGTTGAAGAATCCGAACAAATGCAAAACCAGGGTGTTCATGAGCGGCCAACAACGTGGAGTACAAGTGAGCCGGATTCCAATCGACTGTCTGTGCCACAAAAGAAACATTGGCAACACCTAGGGAAGTAGAAATGGGATTGATTGGAGGCAGGATCGATCCCCTTGGATGCGTATTGGAATGCGTACCTTTTTGTGAGGTTGGAGACGTTTGACATTTGGTCAAACCATAAATTTCATTATCCAGCAGCATGACGGTCATGTCTATGTTGTAGCGAATGGCATGAATCCAGTGAGCGGTCCCAATGGAACAACAGTCTCCATCTCCTGTCGCAACAAAAACATGCAGATCGGGACGGCGGAATTTGATTCCGCAGGCAATCGGAAAGGCTCTTCCGTGCAATCCATGAAAACCATAAGAACCCATATAATGAGGAAAACGACTGGAACAGCCGATTCCAGAAGTAAACACCGTTTTTTCCGGCGGCAGCTGTTTGTCACGACAGACTTTTTGTGCAGCAGTCAAAACGGCATGATCTCCGCAACTGGGACACCAGCGGGGAACATTTCCTTCGTAATCAGACAGAGTGTAATATTTTTCTGGAACATGTACAATGCAATCAGAGCTCAGTCCAAACATGTCGCTACTCCTTTCTCAGTGAGTGGTAAATGGGTGCTTGCAGGTCTTACAGGTCAAGTTCTTTTCTGATTCGGTTTTCAATCGATCCTGGGTTGATAGGTCTCCCATGTACATTTGAGAAATAATCCACTTCGGTTAAAGTATGAGCACGCAGATACCAGGCCAGTTGGGAATAACGTCGCGTATCGGATGTGATCAATGGGTCGTGGGGCTCATCCCCATAATTGATTTCAACGGTCATTACTTTTTTAAATTTTTTAAATATCTCTTTTAGGTTTGGTTCCAGGGGAGATAAAAAGCGCAGGTGGAGAGACGATACTTTGCCTCCCGCTTTTTGCACTCGCTTGACGGCCTCTTCAATAGAGCCACGGGTCGACCCCCAGCCAACTATCAGTAAATCCCCTTCTGCTTGGCCATTAATGACAGGGGGGTTTAAGGTCTGATGGAACGCAGCCAGTTTACGACTCCTTCGATTACTCGCTCTCTGATTGATCGATGACTCGTAAGCGACATGGCTTTCTTCATCATGAGCCAAACCTGTTAAAACAAACATGCCATCCTCTTGTCCAGGAATAGGTCGTTGCGAAATGCCTGTTTCTTCATCCCATTCGTAGGGCCGCACTCCTTTTTTCCAAGGGCTCTGGTCTACTGGAGGAGAAAGCCAGTCGGGACTGAAGTTGGGCCTGGGAAAAGGCTGAACCCCTGTTGCCAGGTTGGCATCAGAAAGCACAAAGACCGGCATAGTAAAAGTCTCTGCCAGCTTACGAGCCAGGACCACAAAATGAAAGCACTCTTCGATAGTCGATGCGGCCATCACAATTTTAGGAGCATCCCCCGGTTGTCCAAAAATGGTCGCCAACAGATCTCCCTGCTCCACTTTGGTGGGCAATCCTGTTGAGGGCCCTCCTCGTTGTACATCCAGAATGACCAGCGGGATTTCTGCCATGACGGCAAGTGCAATACATTCTGTTTTTAGCGCAACACCCGGGCCTGAGGTCACAGTGAGTGCCGTTTTTCCCGCATAAGAGGCACCAATGGCAAAAGCGATTGCTGCAATTTCATCTTCGGCCTGATGGACAACGCCTCCAGCCGATTCAAATGTTTCTGCCAGATAGTGAGAAACAGACGTTGCTGGAGTAATCGGATACATGGAACAAACTTCAATTCCTGCTGCTATGGTACCCATACCTAATGCCTGATTACCATTCATGACCACCATAGGCTCTGTTTCTTGGCGAGGAGGGACATGGAACTGAAATCCAAGATACTTTTTAGCCCAGGAGTACCCCGCATGCATTAAACCTAAATTACTGTCAATGATCTTCTGTGATTTTTTGTAGAATGTTTGAAGAACCTGAGCATCAGCTTTTTCCAAGTCTCTACTGTAAATAAAACAAAGCATCCCCAGCACCCACATGTTTTTGCCTTGATGCGGGTTTTCCGACAGCTTCAGGCATTCCTTTTCCATCGGGATTTCATAGACATCGTACCCATTTGCCCTCAGTTCTTCCAATGTTTCAGAATACTGTTGACGGATTTCTGGTATATTGCTCTCAATCCATTTGTTTTCCAATAAAATGATGGTTCCTTTTTTAAAGGCTTTTTGATCAATACGGCTGTATAAAACCTGCTCATTGAACGCAACCACCAGATCTGCTTCATCACCCATATTGGTGATCGTATGAGAGCCAATACGAATGCGGTTCCCTGAAGCACCAGCCCTGGATCGGGCGGGAGGCTGAATCTCTGCAGGAATGATTTCGACGGTCCATACACCATTGTTCATCTTGGCAGAAATAGAGCCAAAACTTTGCCCGCATTTTTGAGCACCTTCTCCAGAATCACTAACAATTTCAACGATATGTTCTTCAATAGAAAAAACTTGTTTCTCTGTTTTTTCTATTGAATCATTGAATGATTCCATGTGGCTATCTAACATAAGCGAACCTTTTATGGTTAATGGTAAAAGTGAGAAATTGGGTTAGTTTTGTCCGGCAACAGACATTCCTGTAGAACAAGTAAATGTGTCCGTAAAATGCCGTTCACTTGATTTATCGTTGGGAAAGGAAAACATATTGCTATAGCAGGTTATAGCTATTTCAATATTTGAACCAAAATTCAAGTTTATTAAAAAAATAATATTATCAGCCACTTAGAATATTTCAAATATAATTATAATATACTATTTTATAGAAGGTGCTTAAATTTTAACAGGAACTGCAAAATAAATAAGCTATTTTCCTGATCCCTCGATAGACCAGATGACAAAAAGCAATATCAAAACATCATTTTATAAAAAAGAAGCGCATCATCATGAATGACACCATTTTTAATGCAAAAGAAATTTTTGAGATTGCGATCCAGATTGAAAAAAATGGAGAACAATTTTATGCAAGGGCGGCTGAAATTGCGGCAGATCCTCAACTGAAGAAGGCCTTGCAAAGATTACGGGCCATGGAATCAGAACATGGAGGAATTTTTAGAAAACTTGACAAAACTCTGGAAAAAGAACTCATGGGATCTTTCCATTTTGATCCGGAAGGACAACAGGGTTTGTATTTGAAAGCCATTGCCAATTCACACGTCTTTTCAACCGATATTGATGTTCATGAGATCCTCAATGAACACAACTCCCCTCAAGAAATTCTAGATATGGCAATTCGTTTTGAAAAAGATTCGATCATGTATTTTTTAGGTATGAAAGAAATTGTTCCTGAAGAATTGGGGAAAGGACAAATTGAGCAGCTCATTCAGGAAGAGCAGGGGCATGTCCTTTATATTATGGAGGAGATTGCCCCATTAATATGACCAGCAAGAAGTTGCCAGACGGAAGTTGAATGTTTTTTGGTTTCTGAGGCAAATGGAAGACAGACCATAATAATCTTCAGTAGGACATCCCATCAATCAAAGCCATGACGTTGCGCCCTAAAACATCGTGATTGTATCCTCCTTCCAGGATGGCAAAGCATCCTCCTTTGTTTCGCTCAGCGGCTGATTTCACCAACGTTCCCATGGTGTGATAATCTTCTGTTGTGAGGAGACCTCCCCAGTCGTCTTCATGGTTGTCAAACCCTGCAGAAATGCCAATCACGTCCGCATTACAATTTTCCATTTCCCGTGTGACGTAGTCAATGTAGGAACGACGATCTGGAGTATCCACATTGCATACGGTGATATAGCCTTTGTGCTCCATAATGTTGACATTGCCGTCTCCATAATGCAGATCAAAATCCAGTACATAAGCTGTTTCGATGCGACTGGCCTGCTTCAGCACTTCGATAGCAATAGCCATGTTGTTGAAAAAACAAAAACCCCACGCCGATCCCGAAGAAGCATGATGCCCGGGTGGGCGAAGCAAACCAAAGCAAGGCTCCGTCATCCCAATTTCAGCGGCCTGAATGGCAGCACCTGCGGCTAATGCTGAAATGGGATACAGGCCCGCTTCTTTGATATGCTCGATATGGGGGCGAGAATGAATTGCAGCAATTTGATCTTCAGTCGCAGATGCGGCTGTAATGAAGTCGACTTTGGATTCAATGACTTCCACGACAGCTTCTATGCGTCCTTTGGCTGCTGCCGGATCGGATGTGTATACCTGATAAAAATCTTCATGAAAAATTACTTTCATCATTTGTTTTCTCCACCATACGTTAAGATGATTTTTTGTTCTGTTCTTATTATTAACTGGTCAGACAGGCAGGGTCAAATTTATATTTTCCATGAAGCCAGGCTATAATTTCAAGCGCATAAGGGCTATTTCCATATTTTTGATACTTGCTAATGAGGTTCTGGCGAACTTCTGCCGATAAACCATCCAATCCGAGATCCTGGAAGTTCTCAAGATCATCAATGATGTGACGGGCAAGTTCCTCTCCGCACAAGTCATAACATGCTTTCGAAAATGCATCGAGAGGCTGGTACTGGTTTCCTTTTTGATAACACTTGGGGAGCGTGTGCAGCGGAATCCGTGAAAGCCAGGATTGATTCATGGGATTGACGGCATGACCTTTGGTCCACTCCCAGAGTGGGGCCGTTTTGTGTTCGAACGCTCGTAAATGAAGGTACTTTGACATGTTGGCACTGTCGTTCACTGGATAATTGTCCCATAAAAAAGGCTCTCGTCGAAAAAGAAAGGTCACTTCTTCCAGGTGCGCTTCCGGATACTCCTGCGAACAAACCTGGGGCCCAGTCCATAAAATTTGAACCTGTGATGATAATATGCGGCCCAGGTCTTTTAGATAGTTCTTGGGCATTTGGCCAAACACTTTAGTCAAAATGGGGTCATGAGAATAGTAGGTGGGACACATCAAAATCATGTAAGCATCAGTAGCTTCTGCAATCACGTGAACAATCTCGGCCTGGGTTTCTGCCAGGCTGGCGACATCTCCACGCATGTCATCAAACAGAATGCATAAGATATCACAGCTAATTTCATTCAATTCCTGGATCTTTTTGTACAGTTTTGTTTTGGTACGAGGGCCATAGTCGATATAAATTTCATAAGGGCTCAAGCCAATACCAAAACGAAGTCCTGCCTGGTGATAATGATCTGCCAGTTCTTTGATTTTTTCTGATTTTTCATCAGGCCAGCGCTCTTCCCATTTCCTCCTGAGGAAGGGGTCATCTTTGGGGGCGTAAATGTAAAATTGATAATCATTTGTTTTCTCCACCATACGTTAAGATGATTTTTTGTTCTGTTCTTATTATTAACTGGTCAGACAGGCAGGGT